>NZ_JBHXNJ010000016.1:14572-50283 GCF_042719655.1 Nocardia sp. NPDC058518 | reverse complement strand
GCGCTACCGCGCGGTGGGGGGCGGGGGGGGGGTGAAACTGACGCCCCAGACAAAGTGGGAATTTCACCCCGCGCCCACCCACACACACCCCCCCACCCCCGGGCCCCGCGCCCCCCCCCCATCTTCTCGGGGTGACCGACGGGACTCGAACCCGCGACATCCAGGATCACAACCTGGTGCTCTACCAACTGAACTACGGTCACCATCACCGGTGAATCACCGGCGCCGTCGATACTAGCGTGACTTTGGTGCCAGGCCCTAATCCGCTGGTAGAGGGCTTGAACCGGTGACATCCACGGCCTCGGTGGCAGCCAGCGCGGCGGCGGCGATCTCCGTGGTGGTCGGTCCGGGCAGCGGCACGAACGCGGTGCGACGGTAGTACTCGAGTTCGCGGATGGATTCCTTGATGTCGGCCAGCGCGCGGTGGGCGAGGCCCTTCTCCGGCTGACCGAAGTAGATGCGCGGGTACCAGCGGCGGCACAGTTCCTTGATCGAGCTCACGTCGACCATCCGGTAGTGCAGGTGCGCGTCGAGTTCGGGCATGTCGCGGGCGATGAAGCCGCGATCGGTGCCGATGGAGTTACCGCACAGCGGCACCGTGCGCGCGGTGGGCGCGTACTCGCGGATGTAGTCGAGTACCTGCTGCTGGGCCTGCTCGAGGGTGACGGTGGAACGCCGAACCTCTTCGGTCAGACCGGATTTCGCGTGCATGGTGGCGACGACCGGTGGCATGCAGGCCAGGGCGGCGTCGTCGGCGTGGATGACGATGTCGACACCGTCACCGAGAATGTTGAGGTCGCTGTCGGTTACGAGCGCGGCGATCTCGATCAGCTTGTCGCTGTCGAGACGGAGCCCCGTCATTTCGCAATCCATCCAGACCAGGAGTTTGTCTGACACGGGAGCCACCCTAATGGTGGGTCCGCGCCCCGGGTCGGCAGGTGTGTCGCGTGGGCGAGGCGGGTCGGGTTTGCCGCCGACATCGGTGGATGTTCGCCGCCCAGGTGACCGGCACGGATACAGTTTGCCTGGAATTACCCGCAGACGTTTCGAGCATTTCTTGCGTACGTGCCAGTGAGCAGACGGAGGACGCGCGAATGACCACCCCACAGGAGAAGGCGGCAGCGGCACGCAAGGCGGCCGAGGACGCTGCCCGGGTTGCCGCCGAGGCCATGGCCGCCGCGGAGGCCGCCGAGCAGGAAGCTCTGGCGGCGAGCTCCGCCCCGAAGCCACCGGCATCCGGCGATTCGACGGCATCTGCCGAGATCGCCGCGGGCTACGCCTTCAGCGGACCGGCTTTGGAACTGGGCACGGTGATGGTCGACGGTGTGGCCGATCCTGTTGCGCGCGTGCGTATTCCGCTGCGGATGATGAACCGGCACGGACTGGTCGCCGGCGCGACCGGTACCGGCAAGACCAAGACCTTGCAGGGCATCGCCGAACACCTCTCCCGTGCGGGCGTTCCCGTGGTGATGGCCGACGTCAAGGGCGATCTGTCGGGCTTGAGCGAGCCGGGCGCCGACACCGAGAAGATCCGGGCGCGCGCGGCGGAGACCGGCGCGACCGACTGGGCGCCGGGCGCGTTCCCCACCGAGTTCGTCTCGCTCGGCACCGGCGGCATCGGGGTGCCGATCCGGGCGACGATCACCTCGTTCGGTCCGATCCTGCTCAGCAAGGTGCTCGGTCTCAACGACACCCAGGAATCGACGCTTGGCCTGATCTTCCACTGGGCCGATCAGCGCGGCCTCGCCCTGCTCGATCTGAAGGACCTGCGCGCGGTTATCACCCACCTGACCAGCCCCGAAGGTAAGGAAGACCTCAAGGGCATCGGTGGTGTGTCCTCGCAGACAGCGGGGGTGATCCTGCGGTCGCTGGTGAATCTGGAAGCCGAAGGTGGCGATACCTTCTTCGGCGAACCCGAACTCGACCCGGCCGATCTGCTGCGCACCGCGGGCGGGCTCGGCGTGATCACCCTGTTCGAGCTCGGCCAGCAGGCGGCGCGGCCCGCACTGTTCTCGACGTTCCTGATGTGGGTGCTGGCCGATCTGTTCCAGACGTTGCCCGAGGTGGGTGACATCGACAAGCCCAAGCTCGTGTTCATCTTCGACGAGGCGCATCTGCTGTTCGCCGAGGCGTCCAAGGCGTTTCTGCAGCAGGTCGAGCAGACGGTGAAGCTGATCCGGTCCAAGGGCGTCGGCGTGTTCTTCTGCACCCAGCTGCCCACCGACATCCCCAATCCGGTGCTGTCCCAGCTCGGCGCCCGCGTGCAGCACGCCTTGCGCGCCTTCACCCCCGACGATCAGAAGGCGCTGTCCAAGACCGTCCGCACGTACCCGAAGTCGTCGGTGTACGACCTGGAAGAGGCGCTGACCTCGCTCGGTACCGGCGAGGCGATCGTCACCGTGCTCTCCGAAACCGGCGCACCGACACCGGTCGCCTGGACCAAGATCGCGCCACCGCGCTCGCTGATGGACACCATCGGCGACGAGGCGATCAAGTCCAAGGCGCTGTCGAGCGCGCTGCAGGGCAGATACGGGCAGAGCATCGACCGGGAATCGGCCTACGAGATGCTGCTGGCCAGCGTGGCCGCCGCCGATCCAGCGCCCGATGCCCCGCAGGCGCCCGGCCGATCGCAGGCGCAGCAGGAAGAGGACTCGGCGGCCGAGCGGATGATGAGGAATCCGGCGGTGAAGAGCTTCCTGCGATCAGCGGCGAGTGCCGCCGGCCGCGAGATCAGTCGCAGCATCTTCGGCACCCGGCGGCGCTAGCGGGAGGTCGGTTCGGGTCAGCTGCTGCCGAACCAGCCCCAGGGGAACCAGTTGTTGTATCCGCCGCGGCCGCGGTCGCAGCGGTTCCAGTCACGGTCGTTCCATTGGTTGCGGCCGTACCAGTCGTTGTCACATCGGTGCCCGCGGTCGCGGTCGCAGTAGTCGTAGTTCCGGTAGTTCCAGTCGTCGCACCGTGGGCGGTTGGTCTGTACCTGGTCTGGGGCTGCTGCGGGCAGTGCGGTCGCGGGCGCCGCCACTGTCATCGGAAAAGTGGCCGCCATACCGGCCACCGCCAAGCTCATGAGCAGTCGGCGCAGGCCGACCTCGCGTGTTCTGTTGGTCTTCATGGCTACCTCTTCCGGTGCGCTCGTCACCGGACTCAACGCACCGTCGGTCGAGTTGGTTGATTTTCCCCGACTCATCTGATAGTAGGCGCGCGACGGGTGCCGCCACCAGACCGGTGGCGGCGGTAACCCGGCTTATTCCAGAATTTCGCGCATCAGCAGATCGGCGGTTGTCTCGCGGCGCAGCAACTGGGTGGCGCGGCCGTCGGCGACGGCGACGATCGGCGGCCTGCCGACGGTGCTGTAGGTCGAGGCCAGCCCGTGGTGGTAGGCGCCGGTGCACGGCACGGCGAGTATCTCGCCCGGCCGCAGATCGGCGGGCAGACGCACGTCGGTAGCGATGAGCTGCCCGGATTCGCTGTGCTTGCCCGCGATGGACGCGGTGAGCTGCGCGCCGGTCGGATGCCGGTTGACGACGACCGCGCCGCTGTGTCCGCCACTTCGGCCGCAGCCGCCGCCGTCGACGATCACCCGGGTGCCGCCGTCGGTGGTCTCGGTGACGGCCAGCACCCGATACAGGGTGACACCCGCCCTGGCGACGATCGCCCGTCCGGGTTCCATGGCGAGCACGGGGCGGGGGAAACGGTGCCGCGCGCAGCCGGCGTCCAGCGCGTCGTCGAGGATGTCGGCGAGGTCGTGCAGGTTCAGTTCCGCGTCGCCGCTGCGGTAGGCCACCGCGTGCCCGCCGCCGATGTCGAGGTGGGACAGCAGCAGGCCGTATTCGTGGTCGATCCAGGACATCTCGCCGATCATCCGGCGGATCGCCTCGCCGTAGTGGTCGGGGTTGTGGATCTGCGGGCCGAGGTGGCAGTGCAAGCCCACGAGCTGCAGATTGCACCTGCCCGCGATCCGGGCTACGGCGGTCTCGAACGAACGACTGCCGAGCGGGAAGCCGAACTGGTCACCACCGGGAACGTCGATCCCGGTGGCGACCCGGAGCAGCACCTGCTGCGGTTGGGTCGCCAAGGCAGTGAGCAGCGTGATCTCGGTGAGCGAGCCGACCACGATGCGGCCGACACCGGCGCGCACGGCGGACTTCAGTTCGTCGAGAGTCTTGCCGTTGCCGTGCAACACGATCCGGCGCGGATCGATGCCCGCGGCGAGCGCGACCGATAACTCACCGCACGAGCCCACCTGCACCGACAGACCCTCGTCGGCGACCCAGCGCGCCACCGCGCCGACCATCAACGCGGTACCCGCGTAGACGATCTCGGCGTCGGGGAAGTGCTTGCGGTAGGCGCGGCAGCGCTCGCGCACCTCGGCTTCGTCGACCACCTGGACAGGGGTGCCGAACTGATCGGCGATATCGGCGAGCGCCACCGCGCCGAGGGTGATCCGGCCGTCGGGGTCGTAGTGGGTATCGGCCGGCCAGACCGCGGGATCGAGCCGCGGCACGGTGGTCGCGCGCAACGACGGGAAGATGTCGAGCAACGTCACGGTGGTCTCCTGGGGACGCCCCCGCGTTCGGAATGGCGGGGCCGACTCAAGAAATACGCCGTTTCCGGACCGCTGAACTCGGTGTTTACGGGTCCTTGACCACCTGCGAGTCCTTCCTGACGGGTTGCTGACACGCCAACCCGTCAGGCAGGGCTCAGCTGCCGAGCTTCTTGTAGAACGCGCCGGCGACCGGGGCGGTCAACGCGCGGGGGCCGTAGTTGCCCGCCACGCTCATGCCCTTGCTGATGAGGCCGGGGACGATGCGCATCTTGTTGCGGGCCAGCGCGTCGATGGAGACCTTGGCGGTGTATTCGGAGGACACCCAGAGGAAGTCGGGGACCATCTTGTCGACGATCGACTGGTCCTCGGGGGCGGGGGTTTCGGTGCGGACCGGGCCGGGGGCAAGCAGGGTGACATTCACGCCGCTGCCCTTGAGCTCGCCGCGCAGCGACTCCGAGAAGGTGTTCGCGAACGCCTTCGACGCCGCGTAGGTCGCGTTGTTCGGGATCGGCATATTGCCCGCGGCCGAACCGCTGATCAGGATTCCGCCCGCTTTGCGCTCGATCATGCCGGGCAGCACGGCCAGGCTCAGGTCGTGCACGGCGGTGGCGTTGAGCTCCATCTGCATGCGCTCGTAGGCGAAGTCGAGCTCGGCGACCGGGCCGAAGGTCGCGATGCCCGCGTTGTTGCAGAGAACGGCGATATCGCGGACCGCGAGCTCGTCGACGAGGCCGGCCCGCTGCGTGCGATCGGCCAGGTCGACCGCGCGGACCTCGGCGGTGATGCCATGGGCCAGGGTCAGCCGCTGGGCCAGTTCGGTGAGGATCTCACCGCGGCGCGCGACCAGGATCAGCGAATAGCCGCGCCCGGCCAGTTCGGCGGCCAGCGCGGTGCCGATGCCGGAGGACGCGCCGGTAACGACGGCACGATTGTCTGCAGTGGGGGAGGGCAAGCTCACGAGGGGAGCTTAGGGGATCGGCTCAGGCCGTGCCCGCGTCGACGGGGTGGCAGGGCGCTCCGTTGGTGGATCGCCGGAAACCGGGCGCCCGGCAATACCATGAGTGACGCCATGACAGCCGACTCGACGCAGCCCCGCACCGGGCAAGGGTGTGCGCCGTGCGGTGTGGGCGGGCGGTGCTGTGGCTGACGAGCGGGTGTTCGGGATGGGCGATGACCCGTTGGCCGAACCGACATGGCCCGCGCTGACCGAGGACGAGATCGCTCGCGCTGTTGCCGCGACGTGGAGTGGGTCGGCGCCTTCCGCGATCGAATGGCGTGGTGCGAGGCCGCTGTCGTCGACGGTGGGTGTGCGGTTGGACGGTGGCGAGCGGCTCGTCGTGAAGCGGATGCCGCTGCGATTGCGCGATGGGGTGGCGCTGGCCGAGGAACATCGGTTCATGGCGCATCTGCGCGAGCGTGGGATTCCGGTGCCCGAAGTGCGTGCCACCGTGGGCGACGGTGCACCGGACGGGTTCGTCTACGAGGTCCATCGTGTCGGCTCCGGACACGACCGCTACCGCGCCGACTTCTCCTGGTCGCCCTATCGCGACACCGACGACGCGCGAGCAGCGGGCGCGATGCTGGCCCGATTGCACCGCGTCGCAGCAGATTTCGATGCGCCGGCCCGTCCGGCCCGTCCGCTGCTCGCGACCTTGCACAGCGACGTGGTCACTGCCTTCGAATGGCATATCGCGCGCCGACCCGCTGTCGCCCGGTTCCTCGGTGAAAGGGACTGGCGCGCTGAGGTTCCCGGGTGGTCGGCCGACCTCACCGGCGTCGCACCGCTGTGGACGCATGGGGACTGGCACGGAACCAACCTGCTGTGGAAAGACCACGAGGTGACCTCGGTGATCGACTTCGGGCTGGCCGACCGCACGACCGCCGTCTTCGACCTCGCTACTGCTGTCGAACGCACTGCGATCGACTGGGTTTCGCTGCGTGACGGGGGTCCCGCGAATGTTCGCGAGGACCAGATCATCGCGCTGATCCAGGGGTATCGATCCGTGCGAGGACCCTCGACCGCCGAGCAGAACCTGCTTCCCGACCTGCTCCCACTGGTCCACATCGGCTACGAACTCTCCGAAATCGACTACTTCCTCACCATCGCCAACGACCAACGCAACGCCGAAATCGCCTATCAGGACTGGCTTCTCGGCCACCTGCACTGGTACGAAACCGAAGAGGGCCGCGCCCTGCGCACCCTGGTTCGCGACCTATTCGTCAGCTGAGCTGCCAACCCCAGGTCGGCTGCTCGACCACAACGAAACACCGCCCCGCGTGCCGGATGCGAGTTCGGCGCGCGGGGCGGTGCGGCGGTCGTCCGTCGCGTCGGACGACCGGTTCTTGGGTGGGGTTACAAGCGCGCGGCCAGGCGGGTGCCCTGGTCGATCGCACGCTTGGCGTCGAGCTCGGCGGCCAGGTCGGCGCCGCCGATGAGGTGCAGGTCGACACCCGCGGCGCGCAGGGGTTCTTCGAGTTCGCGCACGGATTCCTGTCCGGCACAGACGATCACATTGTCGACCTCGATCACCCGCGGGTTCTCGTGCTTCTCACCGAAGCTGATATGCAGGCCCGCGTCGTCGATGCGGTCGTAGTTCACGCCGCCGACCTGCTCGACACCCTTGGCCTTGAGGGCCGCGCGGTGCACCCAGCCGGAGGTCTTGCCGAGGTCCTTGCCGAACGGGGTCGACTTGCGTTGCAGCAGCACGACATCGCGAGCCGCGGGGGAGGGCTTGGGCTTGCGGAGCTGGCCGGGCACCTGCTCGTTCTCGGAATCGACGCCCCATTCCTCTTTCCACTCGTCGAGCTTGAGCGTGGGATGTCCTTCGACAGTGAGGTATTCGCTCACGTCGTAACCGATACCGCCCGCGCCGATCACCGCGACCTTCTTGCCGACCGGCTTCTCCTCCTTCACCAGTTCGGCGTAGGACAGCACCATCGGGTGGTCGATACCGGGGATGTTGGGGATGCGCGGGCGCACACCGGTCGCCAGGATCACCGAGTCGTACTTGCCCGCGATCAATTCCTCTGCGTTGACCCGCTTTTCGAGATGCAGGGTGACGCCGGTGAGGTCGATCTTGCGGCGGAAGTAGCGGATCGACTCGTCGAACTCCTCCTTGCCGGGAATGCGGCGGGCGATGTCGAACTGGCCGCCGATCTTGTCGTCGGACTCGAACAGGTCTACGTGATGGCCGCGCTCGGCCAGGCTCACCGCGGCCGACAGACCGGCCGGCCCCGCACCGACGACGGCAACCCGCTTGGCGCGGCGAGTCGGCAGCAGATTGAGGGTGGTCTCGCTGCCCGCCCTCGGGTTGACCAGGCACGACACCTTCTTGTTGCCGAAGGCGTGGTCGAGGCAGGCCTGATTGCAGGCGATGCAGGTATTGATCTCGTCGGCGCGGTCGCCCATGGCCTTGTTGGCCCATTCGGGGTCGGCGAGCAGCGGGCGGGCCATCGAGATCAGCGCCGCGTCGCCGCGAGTCAGGATCTCCTCGGCGATCTCGGGCATATTGATGCGGTTCGACGCACAGACCGGGATGTTCACCTTGCGCGCGATCTTCGCGGTGAATTCCACGAACGCCGCCCGCGGCACCGAGGTGACGATGGTGGGCACCCGTGCCTCGTGCCAGCCGATATCGGTATTGAGGATATCGACACCGACGGCCTCCAATTCCTGTGCCAGGGCGACGATTTCGTCGAAGGTCTGCCCCTTCTCGACCAGTTCGGCCATCGACAACCGGAACACGATGATGAAATCGGGGCCCACCTCGGCACGGATGCGCCGGGCGATCTCGACGGGAAGCCGACGCCGGTTCTCCGGTGTGCCACCCCACTTGTCGGTGCGCTTGTTCACCCGCGGGGCGAGGAACTGGTTGAGGAAATAGCCCTCACCGCCCATGATCTCGCAGCCGTCGTACCCGGCGAACTTGGCCAAGCCCGCGCAGCGCGCGTAATCGTCGATGGTGCTCTCGACACCCTTCGACGACAGCGCCCGCGGCTTGAACGGATTGATCGCCGACTTGATCGCCGAAGCCGAAACACTGGTCGGCATATACGAATAACGTCCCGCGTGCAGGATCTGGATGGCGATCTTGCCGCCCTCGGCGTGCACCGCCTTGGTGATCGTGCGATGCCGGTACGCCTCGGTCTTGTTGGTGAGCTTGCCGCCGAGCGGCAACAACCAGCCGGTTCGGTTCGGTGCGTAGCCGCCGGTGATGATCAGGCCGACGCCGCCGCGGGCACGTTCGGCGAAGTAGGTGGCCAGCTTGTTGGTGTCCCAGGCGCGGTCTTCCAGACCGGTGTGCATGGAGCCCATGACCACGCGGTTGCGCAGAGTGGTGTGGCCGAGGTCGAGTGGCTCGAACAGATGGGGATAAGCGGTCATGGGCGGTCTTCACCTTTTCGCGGTCGCAGGGCCTGCAGTACTTCGTCGCACCATTCGAGGTAGCCGGACTCCGCGCGGATGCCCGCGCGAAGCACCAGATACTGGTGCAGAGCGGTGCCGGAGAGCTGGTCCGGCGCCGGGAAGAATTTCTTTTCGCTGAGGCGGTACTCGTCGAGGCGCTGGGCGTGCTGCGCGCGATGGCGCGCCACCTCGTCGCAGACGGCATCGATGTCGCCGTACGCGGCGGCGCGGATCTTCACGCCCAGTTCGTCGCGGGCGGGGATGGCGTCGGTGGGCTCGGCGAGCCAGCGGGCGATCTCAGTCCGACCGGCCGGAGCTACCGAGTACACCTTCTTGTCGGGCTTGCCCTGCTGGGTCACCGATTCCACGGTGACCCAGCCGGAGGACTCCATCCGCTTGAGCACCCGGTATATCTGCTGGTGGGTAGCACTCCAGAAGTAGCCGATCGACTTGTCGAATCGGCGTGCGAGCTCGTAACCCGACCCGGCCCGCTCGGTGAGCGAGACCAGCAGCGCGTGCTCCAGTGCCATGGCACGAGGATATCTGGAACGCCGGGTACTATGCAACCAGGTTCATATGAATTTATGGCGTGGATGTACATAGACGGCGCGGGTGGTTGATCGCCGTGACTCTTCGGCCGAACGCGGTGCGCGCGTTATGGGCGGCGGACGGGTTTGATCGCCGTTACTCTTCGGCCTATGACCGAGGTGAACGCGGCCGAAACCGTTGGCGAGGCGGCTGGGCGCGGGCAGGTGCTGGCGTGGGGACTGTGGGACTGGGGGTCCTCGGCGTTCCAGGCCGTGACACTGACCTTCGTGTTCTCGGTGTATCTCACCGACAAGGTGGGAGACGATCTGCCGGGTTCGACACCGGCGAGTGCGTGGCTTGGTTGGGCGCTGGCGGGGGCGGGGCTGGTCGTCGCGCTCACGGCGCCGGTCTGCGGGCAGTACTTCGACGCGGTCGGCTCACGTAAACGGGCATTGGCGACCTTGACGGCGCTGACGGTCGGCGCGATGTCGCTGATGTTCTTCGTCCGCGACGACTACCACGATCTCTGGCTCGGCCTGGCGCTGCTCGCGTTCGCCTCGGCCACCTTCGAGCTCGCCGGTGTGCCCTACAACGCGATGATGCGGCAGGTGTCGACCCCGGCCACGGTCGGCCGGGTCTCCGGACTCGGGTGGGCGATGGGCTATTTCGGTGGCATCGTGCTGCTGCTGATCTGCTACGCGGGATTCCTCGCCGGTGACGGCGACACCCGCGGTCTGCTCGGGATGCCCACCGACCAGGGCCTCAATGTCCGGCTCGTCATCGTGCTCGCGGCGGTGTGGTTCACCGTGTTCGCGCTGCCGGTGCTGTTCGCGGTGCCGGAGATGCCGCGCACCGGCGCCGACCCCGGCGCGGCGAAGGTCGGCTTCCTCGGTTCCTACCGGGTGTTGTGGCGCGACGTGCGGGTGCTGTGGGGTCAGGATCGGCACACGGTCTATTTCCTGCTGGCCAGCGCGGTGTTCCGGGACGGTCTGGCGGGGGTGTTCACCTTCGGCGGCGTGCTCGCGGTGACGGTGTACGGGTTTGCCGACGCCGATGTGCTGCTGTTCGGGATCGCCGCGAATGTCGTCGCGGGGGCGGCCGCGGTGGTGGCCGGACGGTTCGACGACCGGATCGGGCCCAAGCGGGTGATCGTGGCGTCGCTGGCCGGGATGCTCGCCTGTGGTGTCGCGCTGCTGTTGGTGTCGGGCTCGGCGATGTTCTGGATCTTCGGGCTCGCGCTCACCGTGTTCGTCGGTCCCGCGCAGGCGTCGGCGCGTTCGTTCCTGGCGCGGCTCGCACCGCCGGGACGGGAAGGTCAGTTGTTCGGCCTGTACACCACGACCGGCCGAGCGGTCTCGTTCCTGGCACCTGCTCTGTTCGGTGTGTTCGTCTCTGTTTTCCACAGCGACCGTGCCGGAATCGCCGGACTTCTCGTCGTGCTGGCGGCAGGCCTGCTGGTACTGCTCCCGGTGCGCGCGCCGTCACGCACGGTGTCCGCCGATATGTGACGCCTCACCGCTGGGGCGCGGCCGAGTTGTGTGAACGCCCGTACTCTGAGTTCAGTCAGCGTTTTTGGGTACCCAGCCCGCGATACCCAAAGCGATCAGCCGCATCTGCATGACGGTGCGTTCCACGATCGCCGATTCCTCACGGGGGGTGGACGCGACGAAAGCGGCAATACCGTCGGTAACGGTGGTGACGAGCAGATCCGCGGCGATCTCCAGCTCGGTGGTGCTCCATGAATCCAGTGCACGCAGGCGGGACAGATCGGCGACGATCTCGCGCACGATCAGCTGCATCTCCATCGCGATCGCCTGACGCAGCGGGGCAGGCCCACCGTGACGCTCGCGAATGAGGAAACCGAACAGTGCGCGTTTGACGCGTACCTGCTCGAACACGAAGCGGACCGTATCCGCCAGATGGGCGTCCGGCTTGCGCCTGACCTCGCGCAACGCCAAGCGCAATGCGGTGACGCCCTCGTCGACGATCGTCGCGCCGAGGTCGTCGAGCGAGGCGAAGTGGCGGTAGAAGGCGGTGGGCACGATGCCGGCCGAACGGGCGATCTCACGCAGGCTCAATGCCGCGAATCCGCGCTCCGAGGCCAAGGTCAGGGTGCCGTCGAGGAGAGCCGCGCGGGTATGCGCTTTGCGCTCATTGCGGGTTCCTGCCTGCTCAGTCACATCGGTGAGCATACATCCGTTCACCATAGCGGCCTTCGTCATTATGTTGTCCGCCTCACATTATTGCCGGTTGACAGTGGCCCGGGGTCATCGGGCACACTGGTGAGTGTACAGACGTGCACTGAAATTCGGAGCGAACGTCGAAGGACTTCTCCGTACCGCGCAAAAAGGGGCAACACGACATGGTGGGACTGATCGATCTGGTGCAGACGTTGACAACGCCGCACCCGCTGGACCGGTACCTGGAGCTCGTCCGCCCCGGGCTCACGGCTCGGGAGCTGCGCGCCGAGGTCACTCATGTCTCGCACGCGGTGCCCGGCTCGGTGACGCTCACCCTGCGCGCCTCACGGCAGTGGCGCGGCCACGCCGCCGGTCAGTACGTGCAGATCGGTGTCTCGATCGACGGTGTGCGCCACACCCGCTGCTACTCGCCGATCGACCCGGAGAGCCGAGGCGAGCGCTACCTGCAGCTCACCGTCAAGGCCCACCCGGGCGGGCTGGTGTCGAACTACCTGCACGCCAATGCCAAGCCCGGCATGGTCGTCGACCTCGCACCCGCCTCCGGTGTGTTCCACCTACCCGAGCAGCGGCCCGACAAGGTGCTGCTGGTCAGCGGCGGCAGCGGCATCACGCCGGTACTGTCGATGCTGCGGACCCTCGACGCCGAGGGTTACACCGGGCAGGTCACTTTCCTGCACTACGCCCGTCAGCCCGAGATGGTGCCGCACCGGGCCGAAATGTCCTCGATCGCGCAGCGCCGCGCCAACTTCCGCATCGAGTACCGGTACCCGGTCGAGCCGGGCACCGTGATCGACGGTGAAACCTCCACCGGCAGTGGATTCTTCGACTACGACGAGCTCGAGCGGGTCGCACCCTGGTTCGCCGACGCGCAGACCTTCGTCTGCGGGCCGCCGCCGCTGATGCGGGCCGTGCAGACGATCTTCGCCGCCGAGGGCCTCGAAGATCGGGTGCTCAGTGAGGAATTCACGCTCACCACGATCCCGACCGATCCGTCCGAGGCCACCGGCACCATCACCTTCTCCGACAGCGACGTCGCCGCCGACAACACCGGAGCATCGTTGCTCGAGCAAGCCGAAGCCGCGGGCCTCACGCCGCTGCACGGCTGCCGGATGGGGATCTGCTTCACCTGCACCGCGACCAAGCTCTCCGGCTGCACTCGCGACCTCCGCACCGGTGAACTCAACGCCGATCCCGACAAGCAGATCCAGATCTGCATCAACGCTCCTGTCGGCGACGTCGACATCGCCCTCTAGATCACACCGACCAACCACAAGGGGAGATACAGCCATGACGATCCTCACCGAAGGCAAAGACGGCCCGGTCATCCTGAGCCCGGAGCAGGTCGAAGAACTCGGCGCCGCGCTCGACGCGATCCGTGCCCGCGTCGTCGACGACCTCGGCGAACGCGACCGCGACTACATCTACAACATCATCAAGACCCAGCGTGGCTTCGAGATCGCCGGCCGCGGTCTGATGTACCTGGGCTTCCTGCCGCCGTTCTGGCTGGCCGGTGTCGCCGCGCTCGGTGTGTCGAAGATCCTCGACAACATGGAGATCGGCCACAACGTCATGCACGGCCAGTACGACTGGATGCGTGAGCGCGGCATCAACTCCCGCGAATTCGACTGGGACACGGTCTGCCCCGCCGACCAGTGGAAGCACTCGCACAACTACATGCACCACACCTACACCAACATCGTCGACATGGACCGCGACATCGGTTACGGCATCCTGCGAATCGACCCCGCGCAGAAGTGGAACCCGTACTACCTGGGTAACCCGCTCTACGCGTTCCTGCTGATGACCTTCTTCGAGTGGGGCGTGATGCTCCACGACCTCGAGGCCGACAACATCATCAAGGGCAAGCGCAAGTGGTCCGACCTCAAGCCGCTGCTCAAGGGGCAGGGCAAGAAGGCGGGCAAGCAGGTCCTCAAGGACTACGTGATGTTCCCGGCGCTGACCGGTCCGCTGTTCCTGCACACACTGGCCGGCAATGCGGCGGCCAACTTGGTGCGCAATGTGTGGACCTACTCGATCATCTTCTGTGGTCACTTCCCGTCGGGTGTACAGACGTTCTCCAAGGACGAGACCGAGGTCGAGACCCGCGGTGAGTGGTACGTGCGTCAGATGCTCGGCTCGGCCAACATCAAGGGCTCGCGGCTGTTCCACATCATGTCGGGCAACCTGTCGCACCAGATCGAACACCACCTGTTCCCCGATATCCCGGCAAACCGGTACCCGGAGATCGCACCCGAGGTGAAGGCGCTGGCCGAGAAGTACGGCCTGCCCTACAACACCGGTCGTTTCTCCAAGCAGATCGGGTCGGTCTGGGCCAAGATCTTCCTGCTCTCGGTGCCCGATCGTTTCGTGAAGAGGGCGACCCAGCCCGGTGTTATCGTTATGCGTAATCGGAAGGCAACCGAAGTGGGCGTGTAATGGTCGGCAAATTCGAAAGCAATAAGGATCTGGTCCAGGAACTGACGTCATCCGGTGCCCAGCGGGTCGGCAAGATCGCCACCCTGATCACGGGAACCGTCGCCGAGGTTGCCCGGGAGATCGGTGAGTTCGTCACCGACGCGATCGAGATGAGAGAAGCCGCGGCTGCTGCTCGTCGCGATGCGGCACAGGACCGGGCCGAGGCCGAGTTCGCGAAGGAGCGGGTCGTCGAGACCGACACGGTCGACCTCGACGCTCCGGCCGACGGCGATCTCGGTGCGACGCCCTTGTTCGCCGAGCCGGGCGACAAGGCCTGAGGGTTCACCACACCGGCAACCGCCTGCGGTGTTCGGTGACATCGGTGATCAGATCCCGGTAGCCGTCGGTCAATTCGGCAAGACGACACCACTGCAGATGGGTGCGAGCCTCCCGCTGCCGTGGTGTCGTTGTCGTTTGCGCCGGTCCGGCCATGGCCTGCTGGGCGGCAATCCATTTCGCGGCCATCCGGTCGATCACCGCGCCGAGGGTCTCGGTGTGCAGCGAGGCGCCGTCGCGGTGTTCGACATGGGCGGCGACCCAGTCGTCGATGCGGGCGATCAGCGCGTTGCGGTCGTTGTCGATGTCGTCGACCAGGCGCCCGCATGCCGCGCCCGTGCTACTCGACGCGGCGGGGTCGCGTGCCTGCTCCAGGACTCGGCGCCGACGATCGTGGCAGCTCGCGAGCCCGCTGGCGGCGTCGAGAACCCGGTGTCGCATCGGGTCGGGGTGGTCGGTTTCCAGAAAAGCCCGCAACAGTGCCGAGGGAGTCGGCAGTTGCGCGGCATCCAGGCGATGGCCGTGATCGATCGGCATGGTGGTTGCCCCCCTGATAACGCATTCGTGCATGGATACGCCAGAGCCGAGGAGGATGTATGGGGGTGCACTCCCCGGCACCGGCGTAGCCCCGCCCGGACGTCGACAAATGTCCGCGACGCTGCGGGTGGAGAAGACGGCCCGGGGAAAATCGGGACCCTTTCAGGAAAGCGCGATCCGGCCGTGGCGCGCAATAGTATGGTGTACAAACCCGGCGGTCGGCGGAAATTGTTATCCACCATTACGGATGGGTCTCCCCATGAGCACTCCCCGGTAACCGTGGTGGCACATTTCTGGCAATCATTTCGGCGCCGAATGCACTAACCTCGATATTGTGCCCGCCTACGTGTCCTCCCCAGAGCTGACCTTCGGGTTCCTGTTCGCACTGGAATCCCCAGAGCGCATCGCCGATGTCGTGCGCGGCCTCATGGAACGTCGAGCGGTGTCGGTGTTCCGGCTCGCGCGCCTGTCCGACGACGACGGACCACCCGAGCGCTACGTCGTGAACTGGGCATCCATCCCGCAGATATCGATCACCACCGGAGCTCCCGACGACGAGGACCTGCGCGGGCAGCGGATCATGCTGGTCAACGCCTTCCTCGGGGAGGGCGGCGAGGTGAGCATGTACGCGGGGGCTCCGGACGGGTCGAGCTGAGTTCAGCGGGTCGACTCGTAGATCCGGCGGACCACGTCCTCGATATCGGGTTCCTCGATCGACAGATCGCGCACCTGCGCCCGGTCCGACACCGCCGCCAGTAAAGCCGCCGCGGTGGTCTTCTCGGCGTCGAACGCCAGGCGCTGGCGCATGCCGCCCGCCTCGCTGGACAGCAACTGCGCCCCGCACGGCAGATCGTCGAGATCCGGTGTGGGAGCGGCCAGGTCGACCACGAGTACCCGGCGCGCGCCGACGGTGGCCCCGAGCCCGGTCAGTGAACCGTCGTACACCAGCCTGCCGTAATCGACGACGAGCACCCGATCGCAGAGCCGTTCGATATCGCCCATATCGTGGGTGGTGAGCAGCAGCGTGGTGCCGCGCTCGATGCGTTCGGCGCGCAGGAACTCACGTAATCGCTGTTTGGACAGCACGTCGAGGCCGATCGTCGGCTCGTCCAGGATCACCAGCTCGGGCGAATGCAACAGTGCGGCCGCAACTTCCGCGCGCATGCGCTGACCGAGCGAGAGCTGGCGTACCGGGGTGTCGAGGGTATCGGCCATTTCCAGCTGCTCCACCAGTTCGTGTGTCCGCTTGTCGGCGATGTCGGGGTCGAGGCGATGGATCGCCGCCAGGATCGAAAACGATTCGTGCAGCGGCAGATCCCACCACAGTTGCGAACGCTGCCCGAACACGACGCCGATGCGCGAGGCGAGTTCCTTTCGCTGGCGCACCGGCTCCAGGCCGCAGGTGCGCACGGTGCCGGTGGTCGGCACGAGGATGCCGGTGAGCATCTTGATGGTCGTCGACTTGCCCGCGCCGTTGGCACCGATATAGCCGACCGCGGAGCCGCGTTCGATCCGGAAACTCATCCGGTCGACGGCGGTGATGGTGTCGCGATGTCGGCGCCAGCGGCTGCCGTTCTTGCGGTAGACGGTGAATTGCCGGGTGAGGTCATCGATGTCGATGATCGGTTCCTGGTTCTCGTGCTCGTCCAACATCTATCCCCCTCCTCCCTGGTAGTGCCTCGTACCGATCCGCCATGCCGCCGAAGCGAGCAGCCACACCCACGCCGCGGCCAGTGGCGTGAGCCACGCCGACCACGCGGGCAGCAGCGCCGGTCCCGGCAGTCCGAGTAGCGCGATGGTCGGCACGTACGCCGTGAACGCGACGGGAATCGCGAACCCGAACAACAGTTTCAGCGGTGTCGGGAACACCGAGGCCGGCTGCATCGCGGCGAACGAACCGCCGTAGGTGAAGCTGTTGGTGAGCTCGGCACCGTCGATCAGGAAGAACTGTAGTCCGGCCGCGCATACGAAAAGGCCACAGAACAGCGCGATTCCACTGATCAGGGTGATCACGATCAAGGTAACCGGGGCGATGCCCCAGTCGATATCGTTGCGCCACAGCCCGATCCCGAGCACGATCACCGCGACCGCGGCCCGCGCGAGTCTTCGTAACGAGATGTCACTGGTCACCAGCTGCAACAGCAACGGCTGTGGGCGAAGGTGATAGGCGTCGAGGGTGCCCATGCGGATCATCGACGGCAGCGAATCCAGATGCCCGACCGCGACCTGGGACAGCGCGAACGAGGTGTTGGACAACCCGAACAGCAGCAGTGCCGCGTCGACATCGAGACCGCCGAGTGTGCCGACATTGTGGAAGATCACCCACACCTCGCCGAACTCGACCAGGCCGATCAGGAAGGCGCTGAACACCTCGGTGGCGAACGAAAGGCGGTACACCTGCTGGGCTTTCACACGCGAACGCAATACTGCGAGATAGGGAGTGAACCAGGTCCCGGCCAGGATGCGCGCGGAATCCGGTTCAGCCACCCTGTACCTCCAGCCTGCGTTGTCCCGCTCGCAGCAACACCCTGCCGAGCAGTCCGATCACCAGCACCCAGAAGCCTTGTACCGCAACGATGATCAGGGCGTCCGACCCAGCGGCCCGCCCTGACAGCGTATCGATCGGGGCCTGCAGGATGGAGGGAAACGGCGTAGACATGGCGACGACACGCAGCCAGTCGGGGAACATGTGTACCGGGACGAAAAGGCCTGCGAGAAACGTTCCGACGATCTGGTACAGCACCCGGATACCACGGATCTCGACCACCCAGAACCCGATCAGCGCCACCGCGAACAGGCACAGAAACGACAACGCCACCGCGAGCAGCACACTGATCAGACCGAGTAGATAGGACACCGGTGAGCTCGGCATCGACAAGCCGAACGTGGCGGCGCCGATGGCGATGCTCGGTACTCCGCGCGGCAGGATCGTGCAGGCGGCGCGACCCATATCGGTGGCCAGGTAGCCGAGTTGCACGTCGATCGGGCGCAGGAAATCGATCGCCACGTCACCGGACTTGATCCGGTCGACGAGGTCGATCTGCGGTCCCATGAACTGGGTGGCGCCCAGCAGGGCCTGCGACAACCACACATAAGCGCCGATGGTTCCCTCGTCGTACCCGCCGAAATCACCGGCGGAACGCACCGCCGCGACCATCACGGCCGCACGAACGAACCCGAACACGCAGTTGGTGAACAGCCCGGCGAACATCGCCAGCTTGTATTGCGCCTGCCGCTTGAATCCCGCCCGCGCCAGCGTCCAATACACCCGGACAGCCCCAGGCTTGCGACGACGCCGCACCGCGAAAGCAAGCCCTCCATCCCCCGCCACATTGCCCCGCACAATCAGTCAACTCTAGGCCGATCGCCACGAATCAGGACGAGAACGGGCCGGATCGCTGGTGCTCGCCGCGCGCAGGGCTATCGGGACATGCTCAGTCCTTGGGGAAGCCCGTCGCGAACAAGATCGCGATGGCGACCGAGCTGACCACGGAGATGGCAAGGATGATCCACATGGGGCGAAAGATTACCCGGCTCCGTCCCCCATCCCGGCATCGCACCGCTGTGACCTGCATCGGCGCAGGTCACAGCGGTATGTGCGACGGTGCGGGCAACCCGCTATTCGTCGACCACCGTGATCGTGGCCTCGTCGGCATCGACCGCCTGGTCGGAGGGATTCGCGTCGGACTTCACCGTGATCCGCGACTTGTCGATGCCGTCGCCCTCCAGCGCGGCCGCGATGTTGTCACCGCGTGCCTCGGCCAGCGATTTGGCCGTGACGACATTCGAATCCTCGGCGTAGGTCGTGATCTGGATCTTCGTGTCGTTGCCCTGCAACGGGACCGCTACCGCTTTGAGGGTCGCGACGGCGCCCGCGCCGAGGTCGGAACTACCCGCGTCGAAGGTGATCGGTGCGGCGGCCAGGACCGTGTTGATCGCGTCCTGAACCGCTTGCTGCGCGGTGTCGCGCATGGTGCTCACCACCGAGGAGGCCGTCGCGGCGACACTGCTGCGTACGGCGTCGGTCTGGGTGGTCGAGGTGACTGCCGGGGCGGATGCGTCATCGTCGGAGCCACACGACGCGGTCATCAGCACAACCACCGCGATCGATGCGATCCCGCAGATGCTGGTTCTGAGTTTCATCGGATTCTCCTGGTCTGTGAATGATGCTCAGATTCACATACCGGCAGCGGGCGCGACTCACCCGAAAAGGGTGAGTCATCCGAATGGCGTGGCCACTCCGACGCTATTCCGCAGCGGTCGGGCCGGAGTAGATTCAATACATCCGACCCACACTGCGAGGTGCATTTCCGATGACACCGGATCAACTCATGGAAGAGGCATGCAGGCTGGCGAAAGAGTCTGTGGACAACGATTGGGGTGGACCGTTCGGCGCGGTCATCGCGAAGGACGGAGTGATCGTCGCGCGAGGGCAGAATCGAGTGCTACTCACTGGTGACGCCACCGCGCACGCCGAGATAGAGTCCATCCGCAAGGCGACCCAGGTCCTCAACGGTGAGGCTCCGAGCATTTCCAAAGAGCACCAGAACGAGGCGACGCTCGAATTGGTCCCGCGACCGGCGGGATCCGCCGACAAGGTCCCGGAGCGCGCGAAAATGTTGATGGGGATGGAGATATTCATCAGCGGCGCACCGTGTCCCATGTGTATGAGCGCAATCTATTGGGCGCGTCTCGACGCCGTGCATTTCGCGAGCGATCTGGCCGACACCAGCGAAATCGGCTTCGACGACGCGTATCAATACGAGGACTTCACGAGGCCGCTGCCCGAGCGGTCCGTGAAAATCGAACAGTTCCGCAGGGATCTGGGCGCCGAAGCGTACAAGACCTGGGCCGAAAAACCCGATAAGCACCCGTACTGACATGTCGGCTTCGAAAGCTGTGCCGCCGAGGCCCGCCCCGGCGACGGTGGTCGTCACCCAACAGCCTCTAGCCGGTCGCGAGGTCGAGTTTCGGCGGTGGCAGACGGAGGTGAACGACGCCGCGGCGACCTTCCCGGGATTCCTCGGCGCCGACGTGACACCACCGGGTGACGCTCGATCCGACTGGTCGGTCGTGTATCGGTTCGACGACATCGTCGACCTGAAGCGCTGGCTCGCCAGCGATACCCGAGACGAACTCCTCGCGAGAGGAAACGGGCTCTTCGAGCGGCCGGCGACGCAGCATGTGCTGGTCGACGAGCCGGACGACGAGGTAGTGACGGTCGTCGTTTCGCACCCCGTCGCGGCCGAACGTGAGACGGAATTCATCGCCTGGCAGGACCGCATGACCGAGGCCGAGCGGACATTTCGGGGCTTTCGCGGATCCGGGCTGCATCGGCCGATTCCCGGTGTGCAGAACGACTGGACGATCATCTATTCCTTCGCCTCGGCCGAGCATCTCGACCGGTGGCTCGAATCGCCCCAGCGCAAGGCGCTGCTCGCGGAAGCGCCGGACTTCAGGGACTTCGAGGTTCACCGAATCGCCAACCCCTACGGGTCGTGGTTTCCGCCGAGCGAAACCGGCGTGGAAGGCGGTCCCGCGTCGTGGAAGACGGCACTGTCGGTCCTGGTAGGGCTGTATCCGACGGTCGTGATCCTCACCGTGGCGATCGCCGAGATCTGGCCGGGCGCGCAGCTGTGGATCAGTTTGCTGGTCGGGAACATTCTGTCGGTCAGCCTGTTGACCTGGGTGGTGATGCCGGTCGTCACCCGCGCCCTGGGATTCTGGATGCGACCGCGCCCACACCGCGATCCCCGCACCGACATGGTCGGACTCGCCTGCTCGGTGGGCTTTCTGACGGTCGCCGCGGTGTTCTTCTACCTGGTGACGAGAGTGTTCTGGACGCTTCCGTGACGTCGGAGCGGATGCGAAAGTTCCTGGCCGGTCGAGCCTTGTGCTCGGAACCCGTGGTGGCCCTGACCTAACATTCGTACAGGTCAGGGCCGCTGTGCGCCCCGGCAGGAATCGAACCTGCGACCTAGGGATTAGAAGTTCCTGACCAGCGAACATTGTGCTGAGCTGGCCCTATGCAGGTCGCGGGCGAGCGAAATCATAAAATCCCTAGCTGGTGAATGGCGAGTTCGGAGTGGCGAAGCACACTCGAACCGCCCCAGAGCGGCTCACACCCGGTCGACACCGGCGCGGTTGCATACCGCCTGGCGAGGTCATGGTGCCGCCGTGACGGGCGGCCAGATCTGTGGTTCGACATTGCTCGGCTTCCTGCGGCCATCCTCGCCCCAATCGAATTCCGGCGGCGGCGGACCCCACTGCCGCGGCTCGATGAACGCGATGCGCCCCGAGCCGAAGTCAGCAGCCACGAAACTGGACTTACCCGCGAACATCACCTCGTTGAACCCGGCGTCGCCGGTGAACGTCGCCGTGTTGAACCCGGCGTCGCCGGTGAATGTCGCCTCGGTGAACCAGGCGCCGCCGGTGAACGTCGCCGTGTTGAACCAAGCGTCGCCGGTGAACCTCGCCTCGTTGAACCAGGCGCCGCCGGTGAACCTCACCTCGGTGAACCCGGCGTCGCCGGTGAATGTCGCCTCGGTGAACCAGGCGCCGCCGACGAACGTCGCCTCGTTGAACCAGGCGTCGCCGGTGAACGTCGCCTCGTTGAACCAGGCGTCGCCGGTGAAAGTCGCCTTGTCGAACCAGGCGTCGCCGGTGAACCGTGCCTTGTCGAACCAGGCGCCGCCGGTGAACCTCGCCTCGTCGAACCTAGCGTCACCAGCGAATGTGGCATGACTGAGGTCGACGTCTTCGAGGTGGGCGGTGCGGAAGTCGAAGTCGCTTGCCGACCAACTGTATTCGGCCTCCGGTCGCAGGCGATCGGCAATCACGCGCACGATGGTCTTGCGGACCTCGCTGTCGTTCTGCCGATACTCGACGTGTTCTTCGGTCTCTCCGCGAACCCGCCCATGCTCGATCCGGGGCTCTTTGACCACGAACTTGGTTCGTCCGCTGGTGCCGTGTACGGCGTCGTAGGGC
This sequence comes from Nocardia sp. NPDC058518, assembly GCF_042719655.1. Lineage (NCBI taxonomy): Bacteria > Bacillati > Actinomycetota > Actinomycetes > Mycobacteriales > Nocardiaceae > Nocardia > Nocardia sp. NPDC058518. The sequence goes on along the minus strand of NZ_JBHXNJ010000016.1, from coordinate 28,328 downwards.
AGGCGCAGATATCCGCAGAGCACATCGATGCACTGCTGACGGTGCAGGCCGTCGGCTTCGTCGGCGGCGCGAGCCATGGCGTATACCCCGGCAATTCGGACTGCGACATCGGTCGCGCCGAGCTGGGCGGCAGCGGCGCCGAACCGCTCAACGAACCGACCCTGCTCGGCATCACGCTGGCGCCGATAGGCGATCACCAACGCCACCACACCGCCGACTCCGGCGACGATCGCCAGCGCGACCTTGGCGATATCGATCGGCGCGGCCTTAGCCTGGTCGTCGGGCTGGGCGACCCCATGTACGACCTGGTAAGCCAAAAACGCGACGAGGACCCCGGCCCCGAGTGCGGAAACGACCGCCGGTAGCAACCCGAACCGCTTCGTGCGGCGCCTGATGGCCTTGTTGCTCTTTCCGATCCGCGCCTGCGCCGCGGTTGTCTTCCTGCGCAACCTTCCAGACATTGCTCGATTGTGGCCGAGATGCGCCCGAAGTGCCGGTATGCGGGGTCCAAGTGGCCGGAAAGTCTCGGTAAGCTCAGCTCTCGAGCCTCGGAAGTCGTAGGCCTGGCAGCCGGTTCCGTTCCTATCCCGGGCGGTATCGGCGGTCAGGCGGTCCGCAGGAAAGCCGGGAGATTCAGGAACCGTCGACCACGCCTTTCTGGGTTCTGAGTGCGAAAACACTGGGGGCTTGCCCCGGTCGATACCGTGGAGAGCATGACGGACGACCTCGTCGTCTGGGCTGAGGAAGTCGCCCGGACGTGCTTGCGTGACCTCCCGCGCCGACTTCAACACGTAGAGGGCGTGGCGCGGCGTGCGGCTACGGTCGCCGACGCGGTCGACGATCCGGAGCTGCTCGTCGCCGCGGCCTGGCTGCATGACATCGGGTACAGCGCTGAGCTGGTGACGACGGGATTCCACCCGGTCGATGGTGCCGAGTTCCTGCACGCTGAGGGTGCGCCGCACAGGCTGTGCGCCCTTGTCGCCAATCATTCGTGCGCGTGCGTTGAAGCCCGCCGCCGCGGGTATCGCGGCGGTCCTCGAACTCCGGCCCGTCGCATGCGGCAAGGAGGCGCCGCATGGCGTCGATGGGTGGCACCGGAACTTGCTTCTCTGGGATGGTCGGTGGATCCATCCGGTCGAACGGATTGACTTCGATCAGTTCCTCGCGGAACAGGTATTTGCAGAACTGCTGCAAGCTCCGGTACTGCCTGCCCGCGTACTCCGGTGTCAGGGCTTGCCGGTGCGCTGATTCGGGCGGACCAGCGTGTGCCCGATATACGCGCCGATCGCATCCTTCGTCAGCGAGTCCACGTTCGTGGGTCTGCCCTCTGCGGCAAGGTAGGCACGGAAGTACCCGACGTTGCGGCAGTAGGTGTCGATTGTGCCCTTGGACTTGTTCGTCTGTCGGAGCTCGCCGACGAAGTCCTCCAGCAGCTCCTCGAGGTCGTCGAAATCCTGGGTCATCTGCCCATTCTGAGCGCAATAATCCCTAGCTGGTGGAGCATTGTGCTCGATGGAGTGGGCGCCTCTGACCTACTATATTTGCAGGTCAGAGGCGTTTTGCGCCCCCGGCAGGAATCGAACCTGCGACCTAGGGATTAGAAGGCCCTTGCTCTATCCAACTGAGCTACGGAGGCAGTCGCATCCACCTTGGCCGAAGTCGGCCACGCTGTCCAGCTCGAAAAGTATAGCGACCGACCGGATCGTCGAGCGGGGGCTCGGGTGTGACGCCCCATCGGGTCGTGGCCGGGCACGTCGAACTACCCTCGTTGTCATGTCGTTATCGCAGGACCCCTCCGGTGGACCAGCCGTCGACGGCGGACCACCGGCGGAAACGGGTCCGGCGGCGTCGTTCGGTGTGCTCAGCGTCGTGGCCGGGTGTATCGCCGCCGTAGTCGCGGCCATTGTGGTCGGGTTGTCGGCGGCGCACGCGCTCAGTTTGCTCGGTATACCCGATCCGGGGGCGTTGACAACATATGGATTGCCGGCGCTGCGTGCGGTGGCCGATCTGGCCGCGGCGGTGACCGTCGGGTCCCTGTTGTTCGCGGCGTTTCTGCTGCCCCCGCGTGACGGCGGTCTGCTCGATGTCGGTGGGTACCGGGCGGTGCGGCGGGCCTCGGACGCCGCGCTGGTGTGGGCGGCGAGCGCGGCGCTGTTGGTGCCGTTGACGGTGTCGGATACGACCGGTCAGCCGGTGAGCGCCATTTGGCGACCCGAGGTGTTGTGGCCGGTGATCACGCAGGTCGAGGTGGCGGGCGCCTGGCGGACAACGGTGTTGTTCGCGCTGATCGTGGCGATCGGCTGCAGGTGCGCGCTGCGCTGGGGCTGGACGCCGGTCCTGCTGGTCGGCGCGTTGGTGACGATGATGCCGCTGGCGCTGACCGGGCATTCGTCCTCCGGCGGCTCCCATGACGTGGCGACGAACTCGCTGATCCTGCACATGGTGTCGGCCTCGGTCTGGGTGGGCGGGCTGGTCGCGGTGCTGGCGCACGCGATGCGGAGCGGCGCGAACACCGACATCGCCGCCCGGCGGTTCTCGGTGGCCGCGACCATCTCGATCGTGGTGATCGGCCTCAGCGGCGTGGTCAACGCCTGGGTGCGGGTGCCCGTGTCGGACCTCTTCACCACCACGTACGGCAGGCTCGTGCTCGCGAAAGCCGCCGCGCTGCTGGTGCTCGGCGCCATCGGCTACCTGCAGCGACGGGCCTCGCTGCCCGCGCTGGCCGCCGACCCGCGCGACCGCGGTGCGCTCATCCGCTTCGCCGGCGTGGAGATGCTGATCTTCGCGGCGACCATCGGGCTGGCCGTCGGCCTCGGCCGCACGCCGCCACCGCCGCCGACCGCGGTGCCGACGCCGGTCGAAGTGGAACTGGGCTACAACCTCGCCGGGCCGCCCACGGTGAGCCGCCTGCTGTTCGACTGGCGCTTCGACCTGATCTTCGGAACTCTGGCGATCGTGCTCGCCGCGCTCTACCTGCTCGGTGTCCACCGGCTGCGCAAGCGTGGCGATGCCTGGCCGATCGGGCGCACCATCGCCTGGTGCAGTGGCTGCCTGGTGCTGTTGCTTGCCACGTCGTCGGGGGTCGGGCGCTACGCACCGGCGATGTTCAGCGTGCACATGGGCGCACACATGGCGTTGTCGATGCTGGGACCGATCCTGCTCGCCCTCGGTGGTGCGGTGACCTTGGCATTGCGCGCGCTCCCGCCGGCAGGGCGCGGCGGTGTGCCGGGCCCGCGCGAGTGGATTCTGGCGGCCGTGCACAACCCGGTCTCGCGGTTTCTCACCCAGCCCGTGGTGGCGTCGCTGATCTTCGTCGCCGGGTTCTACGCGCTGTATCTGGGCGGCATCTTCGACACCTATGTCGACTCGCACGCCGCCCACCTGATGATGAACACGCACTTCCTGCTCAGCGGCTACCTGTTCTACTGGGTGGTGATCGGTATCGATCCCAAGCCGCGCGAGGTGGCGCCGCTGACCAAGCTCGCGATGGTGTTCGGCACGCTGCCGTTCCACGCGTTCTTCGGCATCGCGCTGATGAGCATGACGACCGTGCTCGGTGACTGGTTCTATCGCACCCTCGACCTCGGCTGGCGCATCGACCTGCTCGCCGATCAGCGCAACGGCGGCAGTTTCGCGTGGGCCAGCGGTGAGGTACCGCTGGTAGTGGTGATGCTCGCCCTGCTGATCCAGTGGTCGCGCAGCGACACCAAGCTGGCCAAACGCACCGACCGGGCCGCCGAGCGCGACAACGATGCCGACCTGACCGCCTACAACGCGATGTACGCCGAACTGGCGCGCCGTGACGGCGAGGTACGCCGGTGAGCGGATTCGGTGTGCCGTCGAGCGATTCGACCGAGCGAGCCGGACCGGAGCGGGTGCTGCGCACCGATGTGCGGGCGGCGCGGCGACGGCTGGCCGGGCGGGTGCGCAAGACACCGGTGTTCCACACGAGTGTGGACGGGCCGGACGGGCCGGTGCCGGTATCACTGAAAATGGAATTCCTGCAGCACGGCGGCACATTCACGGTGCGTGGTGCCCTCAATGCCCTGTTGACCACCGACAGCGGTGCCGACCATGTGGTTGTCGCCTCGGCGGGCAACGCGGGCATCGCGGTCGCGTTGGCCGCCGCGCAGCTGGGCAAGGAATGCACGATCGTCGTGCCGGAATCAGCGCCGCACACCAAGGTGGCCGCGATGTGGGCGCACGGTGCCGAAGTGCTGTGGCACGGAACGAGTTACGCCGAGGCGCAACGCCGGGCCGCCACCCTGGCCGCCGAGCGCGGGGCCGACCATCTGCACGTCTACGACATGCCTGCCGTGGTGGCGGGCGCGGGTGTCATCGGGCTCGAGCTGGAAGAACAGGTGCGCGGCAGGCCACCGGTGCTCGCCGCGGTCGGTGGTGGTGGGCTGATCGCGGGCCTCGGCGCGGCGCTGGGCAAGCGCAGGGAGATCGTCGGTATCGAATCCGAGCACATCCCGGTGCTCTCGGCGGCGCTCGCGGCGGGCATGCCGGTCGACATCGACGCGCCGTCGCGCGCCACCGAGCTGCTGTGCGCGACCCGGGTGGGCGACATCGCCTTCGATATCGCCCAGCGGCACCAGATGCCCGCGCTGGCGGTCGCCGACGACGCGGTCGCGGCAGCCCGCGAATACCTCTGGCGTGAGTTCCGCGTGGTGGTCGAACTCGAAGGTGCCGCCGCGCTGGCCGCCGTGCAGAGCGGCGTGTACAAGCCCGAGCCCGGCGTACGCCCGATTGTGGTCCTGTGCGGCGCGAACACCGAGCTTCCCGTGCTCTGACACGGCAGATATCCACAACCGCCCGATTCATCCACAGATTCACCCGGCGCCTCCCACGCCTCCGTTCGCCACGTCATTCTTGGGTGGTCAGAGCAACAACGGTGGATTCGAGCGGGGGGCGAGCACGATGTACGAGGCACACGCGGCGGTGGTCGGGACCGTCATCACCCATCCGGTACGGCGCGATCTCAGCAACGGCGAGCAGATGCTGACGTTCCGGATGGCGAGTAATTCGCGCCGATTCGACGCCAAGACGGGGGAGTGGACCGACAACGGCACGTTGTATCTCACGATCAGTTGCTGGCGCAGGCTGGTCGCGGGCGTGGATCGATCGTTGCACCGTGGCGATCCGGTTATCGCCTACGGACAACTGCGCTCGCACGAGTACCGCGGCAAGGACGGCACCGAGCGGCGGGATCTGGAGATGCGCGCGGTCGCGGTCGGGCCGGATCTGGCGCGATGCCACGCGAGCGTTGTTCGCCGGTCCGAGGGCATGCGGTCGCTGCCGCATGCGGCGGTGCGGAATATTTCCGACGCCCGCGGCGCTGCGCTACCGGAGGCCGACGACGCTGCCACCGGGTATGCATCGACCGAAGCTGTTGCCGTAGCCTGTACGACCGTGGCGGATCCTCTCGCCGCGCGATCGCCGGACGTGGTGTCGAGCACCAACGGTGCCGAGCAGGTCGACGCATGAGGGTCGTTTCCGCGGCACTCGACCCTTCCGCATCCCGTCCCCGTTTCTCCCACCGATAGGCTTCCGCGTATGGCTGAGTTCATTTATCAGATGATCAAGGTTCGCAAAGCGCACGGCGACAAAGTCATCCTCGACGACGTGTACTTGAACTTCCTTCCCGGCGCCAAGATCGGTGTGGTGGGTCCCAACGGCGCGGGTAAATCCAGCGTGCTGAAGATCATGGCGGGACTGGACCGGCCGAACAACGGTGAGGCGTTCCTCGGCGCGGGCGCCACGGTCGGCATCCTCATGCAGGAACCGGACCTGAACGAGGAAAAGACCGTCCGCGGCAACGTGGAGGAGGGCCTCGGCGAGGTCAAGGTCAAGCTGGATCGGTTCAACGAGATCGCTGAACTGATGGCCACCGACTACTCCGATGAGCTCATGGACGAAATGGGCAAGCTGCAGGAGTTCCTCGACCACGCCGATGCCTGGGATGTCGACTCCCAGCTCGAGCAGGCCATGGACGCGCTGCGCTGCCCGCCGCCGGACGAGCCGGTCACCAACCTCTCCGGTGGTGAGCGTCGCCGCGTCGCGCTGTGCAAGCTGCTGCTGAGCAAGCCAGACCTGCTGCTGCTCGACGAACCGACCAACCACCTCGACGCCGAGAGCGTGCTCTGGCTCGAGAAGCACCTCGCCGACTACCCGGGCGCCGTGCTGGCCGTCACCCACGACCGGTACTTCCTCGACAATGTCGCCGAGTGGATCCTCGAGCTCGACCGTGGCCGCGCCATCGGTTACGAGGGCAACTACTCCACCTACCTGGAGAAGAAGGCGCAGCGACTCGAGGTCCAGGGCAAGAAGGACCAGAAGCTGCAGAAGCGCCTCAAGGACGAACTGGCCTGGGTGCGGTCCGGCGCCAAGGCCCGCCAGGCCAAGAACAAGGCTCGACTGGGTCGCTACGAGGAGATGGCGGCCGAGGCCGAGCAGCACCGCAAGTTGGACTTCGAGGAGATTCAGATCCCCGCGGGTCCGCGACTGGGTGACATCGTGGTCAACGTGTCGCACCTGGACAAGGGCTTCGGCGATCGTCAGCTCATCAAGGATCTGTCGTTCACGCTGCCGCGCAACGGCATTGTCGGCGTCATCGGCCCCAACGGTGTCGGTAAGACCACGCTGTTCAAGACCATCGTCGGTCTCGAATCGCCCGACAGCGGTGAGGTGAAGGTCGGCGAGACGGTCAAGCTGAGCTATGTCGACCAGAACCGCGGAGGCATCGACCCGAAGAAGAACGTCTGGCAGGTCGTCTCCGAAGGCCTGGACTTCATCCAGGTCGGCAACCAGGAGATGCCCTCGCGCGCCTACGTCAGCGCGTTCGGCTTCAAGGGACCGGATCAGCAGAAGCCGGCCGGTGTGCTCTCCGGTGGTGAGCGCAACCGCCTGAACTTGGCGTTGACCCTCAAGGAGGGCGGCAACCTGATCCTGCTCGACGAACCGACCAACGACCTCGACGTCGAAACCCTCGGTTCGCTCGAGAACGCGCTCGACCAGTTCCCCGGCTGCGCCGTCGTGATCTCCCACGACCGGTGGTTCCTCGATCGCACCTGCACCCACATCCTGGCGTGGGAGGGCGACAACGACAACGACGCCAAGTGGTACTGGTTCGAGGGCAACTTCGAAGCGTACGAGGCGAACAAGATCGAGCGTCTCGGCGCCGAAGCCGCTCGCCCGCACCGTGTTACGCACCGCAAGCTGACGCGCGACTGATACGCGCGGCCCGCACGACGGCCCGGTGGAACGATCTGTGAACGGTCGCTCTGCCGGGCCGTCGGCATTGGGTCGATCGGTGCCCCCTGGCGTTCACCCAGCATTCCGCAAGTTACCGGCGCGGCAAGCCCGAATTCCCTCAGCGTGTTCGAGTACCCGGAGCTAGTCTCGAAAACGCGTCACCTGAGTTGCGAAATCGAAGCGAACCACAATCCATGGGAGTGGGCTAAACGATGACGGTCTCGTCGGAAATCTCGAGCGCGGCGTGGGCCGCGGGAATGCCGCAGAGCTTGCGCGGCGATCTCGCGACTCTCGAGGAGGCGTATTTCCGACACGTCGATGCCGGTGACGTGGACTTCCCGATCCCCGGTATCACCCAGATCTTCCGCCACCACATGGAATTGGCCACTGTTCGCCGCCCCGGCAAGGCCACAGTGCGGGTGCACCATCCCGACGACGGGACCGGGATGGGCGCGGCGGTGCAGGTCGTCACCGACGACATGCCGCTGCTGGTGGAGTCGGTCACCGCCGCACTGGGCCGGATGCAGGTGAGTGTCTCCGAGGTGATCCATCCGATCTTCGAAGTCACCCGCGACGAGAACGGACACCTCATCGGCGCCGCGCCGCACGAGGTGGACGGCCACGGCGCGACCGGGCTGGCCGAATCGTGGATGCACCTGCAGTTGCACCCATCGACGAGCCGGGCGCAGCTCGACCATATCGAACGCACCATGCCCGAGGTGATCGACGACGTCCGCCAGGTGATCGACGACACCGAGGCCATGGCCGCGGTGCAGAGCTCGCTCGCCGATGAGCTCGACCGCGCCGCCGCCGCGGGCTCCACGCCGTTCCCCGGCGTCGATGTGGCCGATTGCGCCCAGCTGCTGCGCTGGCTCGCCGCGGGAAACTTCACCCTGCTCGGTTATGCCCGCTACCGGCGCGGCGTCGAAGGCGGCCACACGGTGTCCACGGCGGTGCCCGGCGCCAGCCTTGGCGTACTCCGCCCCGATGTCGGTACCGACTTCCAGGTGCCCATCAACGGTGAGGACCGCCCACTGCTGCTGCTCACCCAGGGCTTGGTGCGCGCGACCGTGCACCGCTCGGTGTACCCGTACTTCGTCGGTGTCGCCGATGTCGACGAGGCGGGCACGGAGGTGGGGGTGCACCTGTTCATCGGGGTGTTCACCGTGAGCGCGGTGCACGAGAACGTCCTCGACATCCCGGTGATCAACCGCCGGGTGCGCACCGCGATCGAGGGTGCGGGGTTCGACAAGGACTCCTTCTCCGGGCAGGCGATGCTGGAGGTGATCGAGTCCTTCCCGCGCACCGAACTGTTCTCCGCCGACACCGAGACCATGCGCCGCACCGCCGTCGCGGTGCTCGGCGTCGGATTGCGCAGGCAGGTCCGGCTCTTCCTGCGCTGCGACGACTACGGCCGCTTCGTGGCCTGCATGGTGTATCTGCCGCGCGATCGCTACACCACCGCGGTGCGCTTGGAGATGCAGGAGATCCTGGTCGCCGAACTCGGCGGCGTGGATATCGACTATTCGGCGCGGGTGAGCGAAAGCGAGCTCGCCAGTGTGTATTTCACGGTGATGCTGCCCGGCGAGGCCACCGGCGAAGCGGCCCCCGACACCTCCGAGGAAAACCGGCTGCGCCTGCAGAGCCTGCTCAACGCCGCCAGCCACACCTGGGACGACCGGATCGGTGACGCGGTCGCCTCCTCCACGGTGCTCGATCCCGCTGTGGTGAAACGGTATTCGGACGCGCTGCCCGAGAGCTACAAGGAGGACTTCACCCCCGCTCGCGCGCTGGCCGACATCGTGCGCCTCGAGCAGCTCACCGAGGGCGGTATCGACCAGTACCTGTACCGCAGGCCCGAAGCGGAGCCCGGTTCGTGGCGGTTCAGCCTCTACATCGCCGGTTCCGGTGTGTCGCTGAGCCAGGTGCTTCCCGTACTGCAGAGCCTGGGCGTCGAGGTGGTCGACGAACGGCCCTACCAGCTCGAACACGAGGGCGGCACCGAGCGCTGGATCTACGATTTCGGCCTGCAGGCCCGTCCCGAACTGCTTCGCAACGCGCTCGGCGGCGACATCGACGCCGCGCTACTCGAAGCGCCTGGCGACATCGACGCGTTGCGTACCCGATTCACCGATGCCTTCGAAGCCGTCTGGTACGACCGCGCCGAAGCCGACGGCCTCAACGAACTCGTGCTGCGTGCGGGCCTGCCGTGGCGGTCGGTCGCGATCCTGCGTGCGTACGCGAAGTACTTGCAGCAGGCGGGATTCCCGTACTCCCAGGTCAATATCGCGCGTGTGCTGCTGGCTCATCCCGAGGTCGCGCGCGATTTCGTCGACCTGTTCGCCGCCCGATTCGATCCGGCCACCGTCTCCGCCGAGGCCGCCGTCGAGCTCGAGGCCCGGGTGCGGGCCGGGATCGACGAGGTGGTCAGCATGGATGCCGACCGCATCCTGCGCGCCATGCTGGGCCTGATCAAGGCCACGCTGCGAACCAACAACTACGTCCTCGACGCCGACGGCCGCCCGCGCGACTACCTGGCACTGAAGGTGGAGCCGCGCGAGATCGCCGAATTGCCCAAGCCACGACCGCAATTCGAGATCTTCGTGTACTCGCCGCGGGTGGAAGGCGTGCACCTGCGGTTCGGCTCGGTAGCGCGCGGCGGTCTGCGCTGGTCGGACCGGCTCGAAGACTTCCGCACCGAGATCCTGGGGCTGGTCAAGGCACAGGCGGTGAAGAACGCGGTGATCGTGCCGGTCGGCGCCAAGGGTGGTTTCGTGGTGAAGCGTCCGCCCGCTCCGGTCGGTGACGCGGCCGTCGACCGCCAGGCGAGTATCGCCGAGGGCGTCGCCTGCTACCGCACCTTCATCTCCGGGTTGCTCGACGTCACCGACAATGTCGACCTGGCCACCGGCGCGGTGCTGCCGCCCGATCGGGTCGTGCGCCGCGATGGCGACGACACCTACCTGGTGGTCGCCGCCGACAAGGGCACCGCCAGCTTCTCCGATATCGCCAACGATGTGGCCATGCGCTACGGCTTCTGGCTCGGCGACGCCTTCGCCTCCGGTGGCTCGGCGGGCTACGACCACAAGGCGATGGGCATCACCGCCAAGGGCGCGTGGGAAGCGGTCAAACGCCACTTCCGTGAGATGGACATCGACACCCAGAGCCACGAATTCACCGTTGTCGGCGTCGGCGACATGAGCGGTGACGTATTCGGCAACGGCATGCTGCTCTCGCCCCACATCCGGCTGGTCGCCGCGTTCGACCACCGGCACATCTTCCTCGACCCGAACCCCGACGCCGCGAGTTCGTTCGCCGAACGTGAGCGGTTGTTCGCGCTGCCGCGATCCTCGTGGGCCGACTACGACCGGAGCCTGATCAGCGAGGGCGGCGGCGTGTTCGAGCGGACCGTGAAGTCGGTGCCGATCTCGCCCCAGGCACGGGCAGCGCTCGGCCTGCCCGACGCGGTGCAGACGCTCTCACCGCCGGAGCTGGTGCGCGCGATCCTGCTCGCGCCGGTGCAATTGCTGTGGAACGGCGGCATCGGCACCTATGTGAAGGCCAGCACCGAATCCAATGCCGAGGTGGGCGACAAGTCCAACGACGCGGTGCGCGTCGACGGAAATCAGTTGCGGGTCAAGGTGATCGGTGAGGGCGGCAACCTGGGCGCCACCGCGCTCGGCCGGATCGAGTTCTGCCGCAACGGCGGCAAGATGAACACCGATGCCCTGGACAACTCGGCGGGCGTCGACTGCTCCGACCACGAGGTCAATATCAAGGTCCTGCTCGACGGTGTGGTCAGCGCCGGTGGCCTCGCCTCCGCCGACCGCAATCCGCTGCTGGCCTCGATGACCGATGAGGTCGCCCGAATGGTGTTGCAGGACAACGTCGATCAGAACGCGTTGATCGGCATCGCCCGCACCGACGCGCCCCGGATGCTCAACGTGCACGGCCGCGTCATCGCCGATCTCGAACAGCGACGCGGCCTCGATCGGGAGCTCGAAGCGCTGCCGTCGACAGCCGAACTGGTTCGCCGCGGCGAGGAGGGCGCCGGCCTCGCCTCGCCCGAACTGGCCAACCTGCTCGCCCACGTGAAGCTCGGGCTCAAGGCCGACCTGCTCGATACCGACCTGCCCGACAGCACCCATTTCGCGAGCAAGCTGCCGCTGTACTTCCCGACCCCGCTGCGGGAACAGTTCGGCGCGGCGATCAAGAAGCACCGGCTGCGCCGCGAGATCATCACCACGATGATCGTCAACGAGGTCGTCGACTACGGCGGCATCACCTACGCCCATCGGCTAAACGAAGAGGTCGGCGCCACCACCTCCGACTCGGTGCGCGCGTTCGCGGCGGCCACCGAGATCTTCCAGCTGCACGACGTGTGGTCGCGCATCCGCAGTGCCGACGCTCCGACCGGGGTCTGTGACCTGCTGGAACTGGAATCCAAGCGAACGCTGGATCGTGCGTCGCGCTGGCTGCTGACGAACCGGCCGCAGCCGATCGCGGTCGGTGCCGAGATCAACCGCTATCACCGCCGGGTGCAGGAGCTGGCGCCGCAGGTGCCGGGCTGGTTGCGCGGGCACCACGTCGACTCGCTCACCCAGGGCGCGGCCGAGCTGATCGCCCGCGGCGCGCCGACCGACCTGGCCACCGAGGTGTTCGGGCTGCTCGGGCTGTTCCCGCTGCTCGACATCGTCGATATCGCCGATATCACCGATCGCGACGGTGCCGAGGTGGGCGCCCTGTACTACGCGCTCAACGAGCACCTCAAGATCGACTGGCTGCTCGAGGCGGTGAGCCACCTCGAACGCGGCGACCGCTGGCACGCGTTGGCGCGGCTCGCCCTGCGCGACGACATGTACGGTTCGTTGCGCTCGCTCACCCTCGATGTGCTGTCCGGGGGTGACCCGGAGGAAACCTCCGACGAGAAAATTGCATACTGGGAGTCGAAGAACCAGTCCCGGCTGGGCCGTGCGCGCGCGGCACTGTCGGAATTGTTCGAGTCCGGGACCCACGACCTCGCCACACTGTCGGTTGCCGCGCGACAGGTGCGGAGCATGGTGAGCGGGGTGGGCGCCCAATCGGAGGTACCACGGTGACGAGTTCGCCGAACGGCAACACCGCCACGCCCGCACCGGAGCTGGTGTTGCCGCAGCGTTTTCACGCGAAGGTCGAGATCCGCTGGTCGGATATGGACGTGTTCCAGCACGTCAACCACGCTCGGATGGTGACACTGCTGGAAGAGGCGCGCATTCCGTGGCTGTTCGACGACGACAAGCCGACGGCTTCGATGGGGCGGCAGGGTTGTGTGCTGGTCGACCTGCATGTGAAGTACCGCGGGCAGTTGCGTCACGAGGACACCCCGCTCGACATCGCCATGTGGGTCAAGCAATTGCGGGCGGTCGATTTCACCATCGGCTACGAGGTGCGTGCCAGCGGCGCGGCCCCCGATTCGCCGCCCGCGGTCATCGCGACCACCCAGCTCGCCGCGTTCGACATCGACACCCAGCGGCTGCGCAGGCTCAGCGAGTCCGAACGCGACTACCTGGCGCTGTGGCGGGCCTGATTTCGTGAGCTCCGAACAGCGGGTGCTCCACACGCCCGACCCGGCCGAACGCGAGAACCTGGCCACCTTCCTCACCCGCGCCATCCGCCTCGACCCAGCCGCTGTCGTCCGGTTGCGGCGGCGGGGATCCAGCCTCGTGTCAGCTTGGGTGGCAACGGGTTTCGAGACACTCGCGGTGCGCACGATCACCGCTGAACTCGGCGTCGACGATGTCACCGTCGGTGCGGACGCGGTCCTCGCGGGTCTGAGTACCGGCCACCCGATCGACCTCGGCTACTCGATGGACTCCGCCTGGCGTGGCGCCCTCCCGCCGACCGACGGCTTCACGCACGTCGACGACGTCCCCGCGCGCACCCTGGTCGAACTGGCCGAACGCGGCGCGGATGTGGCCCGCGAACACGGCGGTCCCAAAGGGCCGCCCGCTTCCCTCCTCGACCAGTCGGTGCTCACGGTCACGGGCCCCGGCGATATCGAGGTCCAGGTACCGATGCGTGTCGTCTTCGCCCTCACCGCGATGGATTTCATCCCGCATGCGGGGGAGAAGACCGAGTCACGTCGGATCCAGCCTTCGGAACTGGTTCGTGTGCGGGCTACCCGGACGTGGTTGCGGTTGGATGCTCGGTACGGATCGGTGGCTCGTCGACTGGGTGGTGGAATTTCGTTGTCGCCCAGTTGAGTTGGGTGTATCTGGTCTCAGCTCTGGTAGTCCCAGGCAGGTTTGGCTGTGTTTATCGGCGCGCTGGCGCGCGCGTGTCCGCGGCCCTGAGGGGCCGCCGGTTAGCGCTCGAGACTAGAGCCTTCGGCTCAGCGCTTTCGAGCGCTAACCGGCGACCCGGCCGCGGACCGGCCACGTAGTGGCCGTGCCGCCCAAAAGGGGGGGGGTGGGGGGGTGGGGTGGGGGGGGGAGGGGGGCCGGGGGTGTAGGGGGTTGTT
>NZ_JBHXNJ010000016.1:8644-14562 GCF_042719655.1 Nocardia sp. NPDC058518 | reverse complement strand
CTCCTACTCGCGCTCCATCGCCGGCCCCGCCCCGCCGGCCGGCCGCGCCCCCCCGGCCACTTCGTGGCCGCCGCTCCCTAGGGGTCGCGGGTGGGGGTTGGGAGTGCGGTCATGGCGGTCTTGGAGTGAAAGGTGGGGCTGGTAGTGCGGTAGGGCTGTGGTGTGGGTCAGTGCACGCCGACGAGGCGTAGCAGTGCGGTTGTTGTGGCTGCTGCCAGCACAGTCACCAGCAGGGGAGCGCGCCGCCACGCGAGGACTCCGCCGACGCCGACGCCTGCTGGCAGGGCGATGCCGAGGTGACCGGAGCCGGTCGGCAGTGTGGCTGTCGCGACCAGGGCCGCGAGCAGGATGAGGGCGCCGGTGTCGAGGAGGTGAATTGCTCTGGGGGACAGCCGCAGTCGATGGCGCATCGCGGGCCCGGTCCAGCGCAGTGCGTACGTTCCCACGGCCAGCGCCAGCATGGCGGGCAGCAGGTATGGCGCGTTCATGCGACCACCGCGCCGACCGCTGGTGTCCTCATGACGCCACCGGCTCCGTGATCGGCGCGGGCGGACGCAATGCGAAGACCAGCCCGATGAGCGCGATCAGTACCGGCAGCCCCGCCGGTACGAACGGCGCGACGGCCACGGCCAGTCCCGCGCCGACCAGCACCGGCCGCGCTGTCGCCCGATCGCGCAGCGCGGGCAGGATCAACGCCAAGAGGATCACCGGGAACACCGCGTCCAGTCCGAGCGCCGACGTATCCGGCACCAGCGAACCCAGCGCCGCACCGAGGGTCGCCCCCAGCGGCCAGCACAGCGCGACCCCGATCCCGCAGGCCCAGTACGCGGCGCGTTTGCGTTCCTGATTGCCCGGCGCCGCGGCGAAGGCCACCGACTCGTCGTTGAGGACGTGGATGCCGAGCACCCGCTTCCAGCCGCGCCCGAACACCTCCGGCGCCGACAACCCGTACGGCAGGTGCCGCGCGTTGAGCAGCAGCCCGGCCACCACCGCGGCCAGCGGACTACCGCCGGCCGCGACGATCCCGAAGAACAGTAGCTCCGACCCGCCCGCCAGCACCGTCACCGCCATCACGATCGGCATCCACATGGGAAACCCGGCCGCGATCGTCGACGCACCGTAGGACACACCGAACAGGCCGACGGCAAAGCACGCCGCGGCTACGGCAGCCACGGTTCCCCGGTCGAGTGTTCGCCAGATCGAACGCATGTTGTTTATATTGAACGCATCGGGTGGGTAAAGTCAACGCGGTATCGCCAGCACCCAGGAGGCGTAGATGGACCGGCAGGACCCTGTCGTCGGACCGCCCCAGGCGGTGATCGCCGCGGCGCTGCGCCGCGAGCGCGCCCGCGCCGGCCTGTCGCTGACCGAGGTCGCCAATCGGGCGGGTGTCGCGAAATCCACACTGTCGCAACTGGAATCGGGCACTGGAAACCCCAGCCTGGAAACCCTGTGGGCGCTGTGCGTAGCCCTGGAAATGCCGTTCTCCCGGCTACTCGACCCGCCTCGGTCCAACGTTCAGGTGATCCGCGCCGACGAGGGATCGCCGGTCCCGGCAGCCGACGCCGACTACCGGGTGACATTGCTCGCAGCAGGCCAGTCGCACACCCGCTGCGACGTCTACCGCATCGCGGCCGAACCGGGCCATATCCGGCGCTCGGAACCGCATACGCCCGGCGTCGTGGAACACGTCGTGCTCGCAGTGGGCCACGCCATGGTGGGTCCGGCCGACGAGCCCGTCGAGATGCGCCCCGGCGACTACATCCGCTACCTGGGTGATCTCCCGCATATCTTCGAGGCCCTCGAACCGGGAACCTGGGCGACGATGGTCATCGAGAGCGCCTGAACCGATCGAGAGCGGTGTGTCAGGCGGCTCCTTCGCCGAGGTACTGCAACCAGATCGGATCCAGATCGGCGGTGGTGGACAGCAGCCGCCAGTGCGGGCCTTTGGGGGAGACCAGCGGGTGGCGCAGGTGCCAGCCCAGGTCGGCCAGCATCTTGTCGGCCTTGCGGTGATTGCAGGGGGCGCAGCTGGCGACGCAGTTCTCCCACGAGTGCTCGCCGCCGCGACTGCGGGGGATCACGTGGTCGATGGTCTCGGCCTTGCCGCCGCAGTACCCGCATCGGTAGTGGTCGCGATGCATGAGCGCGGCGCGGGTCATCGGCACGCGGGCGCGGTAGGGCACCCGCACATAGGTGCGCAGGCGGATGACGGACGGAATCGCAACCTGGGAGCCTGCCGAATGCAGGACCGGGCCCTCGGGATTGTCGTGGACGGCGTCTGCTTTGGCGCAGATCAGCAGCACGACAGCGCGACGCGCGGACAGCGCGGTGAGCGGCTCGTAGGTGGCGTTGAGGAGGAGAACCCGGCGTTTGCGCCAAGCGGCGGCGTCGTGGTCTCCGGCGAGATGCAGTGGCGCGGGGAGATGCGGCAGGTCGTGAAGACCGTGTGCGCCCGGATGGTGATCGGACAAGATGTGCAGCGGAATAGCCCCCGAGCCACGGTTGTGGACGTCGGCGGGCTGGAGTTGTCGATGCGTGCGCGCCTCGTGTGAACGGGCGCTCGGTCGCTGCTTCATCCTCTTGACCTCAATTTCATGATTGGCAGGATCATGTGGTATCTGGGGCCGATACTGCCCCCAGTTGACCATGGTTCCGGCGGTATTGCACGGCTATTTTTCAAACTTCCGGATGAACTGTGGTTGAAGGGCGGCGCGTTCGTGACCCTGGTGAACGGGGCACAATGGAACCCGTGAGCACCGGTGAGCAGACAACGACCTCCTTCTACGAAGCCGTGGGCGGCGCCGAGACGTTTCGTCGTCTGGTGTCGGTGTTCTATCGCGAGGTCGCGGCCGACGAGATCCTGCGTCCGCTGTACCCGGAGGAGGACCTCGGCCCAGCCGAGCGCCGGTTCCGGATGTTCCTCGAACAGTACTGGGGTGGTCCACGCACCTACTCCGACGAGCGCGGGCACCCGCGCCTGCGCATGCGCCACAACCCGTTCGTCATCGGCCCGCTCGAGCGCGACGCGTGGATGCGGTGCATGCGGATCGCCGTCGGCGAGATCGAACCGTCGATCCTCGACGACGAACACCGCAAGGCACTGCTGGACTACTTCCAAATGGCCGCAGCTTCCCTCCAGAACGCCCCGAGCTGACCCAGGCGTACACCGCATTCCCGCAGCTTCCCTCCAGAACGCCCCATAGACGCCCTGCCCGAGCTTACGGGTGCCCGGTGTTCGCTGATGGCGGGCAGATAGCAGCCTGGTTTCGCGACGTTGCCCTCCTTTACCACGATGTTTCTCTGTGGCGTGGCGAACGCTGGTGATTTGCCGGATTCGCAGAAAGTCTCGGCCCCCCATGAATATTGCGGGCGAACTTTGGCAATATTGCGGATGTGACACAGACACCTGCCTCGCCGGTGCCGGGGGAAGCAAGCACCGCTCCGTGGTGGAAAACCGCCGTGTTCTATCAGGTCTATCCGCGTTCGTTCGCTGACTCCGATGGTGACGGTGTCGGTGATCTGGGCGGTGTACGCGAGAAGATGGGGTACCTGGAGCTATTGGGCGTCGACGCGCTGTGGATCTGTCCGGTGATGCGGTCACCGCAGGCCGACGGCGGGTACGACGTGTCCGACCCGCGCGATATCGACCCGCTCTTCGGCGGGCTGGGGGCGCTGGACGAGTTGATCGCCGAAGCGCACGATCGCGAGATCAAAGTGACGATGGATCTGGTGCCCAACCACACCAGCGTCGAACACGCGTGGTTCGCCGAGGCGCTGGATGCGGCGCCGGGCAGTCCCGAACGCGCCCGCTACATCTTTCGCGACGGTCGCGGCGAGAACGGCGACGAGCCGCCCAACAACTGGCCGAGCATCTTCGGCGGCCCCGCCTGGACCAGGATCACCGAGCCCGACGGCACCCCCGGGCAGTGGTACCTGCACATCTTCGCGCCCGAACAACCCGACCTGAACTGGGACAACCCCGAGGTCGCCGACGATTTCGAGAAGACCCTGCGCTTCTGGCTCGACCGTGGCGTCGACGGTTTCCGCCTCGATGTCGCGCACGGCATGGCCAAGCCCGAAGGCCTGCCCGACATGGCGAAAGTCGAAACCAAGATGCTGGTGCACGACGACGACGATCCCCGCTTCAACAACCCCGGCGTGCACGCCATCCACCGCCGCATCCGCACGGTGCTCGACGACTACCCGCACGCGGTGTCGATCGGCGAGGTCTGGGTCGACGACAACGTCCGCTTCGGCGAATACGTCCGCCCCGACGAGTTGCACCTGGCATTCAACTTCCGCCTCGCCGAGACTCCCTTCACGGCGCAGGCCGTCCACGACGCGATCACCCACTCCCTGGAGGCCGTGGCCGACGCGGGCGCCCCACCCACCTGGACGCTGTCCAACCACGACATCGAACGCGAGGTGACCCGCTACGGCGGCGGCAAGACCGGTGTCGCGCGGGCGCGGGCGATGGTCATGGTCGAACTCGCCCTGCCCGGTGCGGTGTTCGTCTACAACGGCGCCGAACTGGGCCTGCCCAATGTCGACGACCTGCCCGACGACGTCTTGCAGGACCCGGTGTGGGAGCGCACCGGCCATAAGGAACGCGGTCGCGACGGTTGCCGGGTCCCGATGCCGTGGGAGGGTCCGGCCACGCCGTTCGGCTTCACCGAGGGCAAGCCGTGGCTGCCGATCCCCGTCGACTGGGCCGACCGCACCGTCGAAGCGCAACTGGAAACCTTGCACTCGACGCTGTCGCTGTACCGCCTGGCGATCGACCTGCGCGCCACCCGGCCGGAGTTCGCCGGCCAGCGGATCGAGTGGTACGGCAGTCCCGACGGCTGTCTCGCCTTCCGTCGTCCGGGCGGGCTGACCTGCGTGCTCAACGCCTCCGACAGCCCGATCCAGCTGCCGCCGGGGGAGGTGCTGCTGTCGAGCGCACCGGTCGCCGACGATCGGTTGCCCCCGAACGCGGCGGCCTGGTTGGTGTAGCCGCGGCCGGACACGCGGTGCGGCAACCCATGGCCGGAGGATGAACTACTACACAGCATCGTCTACCGTTGGTGCGTGAGCATTCTCGAGACAGTGCTGATCTTCGTCGGCATCCCGGCCGCGATCTACTTCGCGATCGCGGGTTTGTCCTATCTCGGTAAGCCATTCCCCGGTGAGAAGCCGGCCCACTTCGCACTCGGGCAGAAGTGGACCCACCGGCCGGTGCTGTGGAGTGCTACCGATGAGGTGACCGCCGCGGCGGGGCACCACACCGCCGAGCCGCATGGTCATGCGGCTCTCGAAACCGCGCATGCGGAGCTGATCGGAGGCCGGGCAAGTGGCAAGTTCTAATTGGCCCGCGGTGGTCGAGGCCGACCTCCCGCACGGGTTCGCCCTGACCAGCAGCGGTCGGGTGTCCGGCGTGCACGAGCCCGGCACCGTGTTCGACGAGGTGCCGTTCACCGATCACGAGCGCATCTGCCTCGACAACGCGCTCACCGAGGCGACCCGCGCCACCAAGATCCGCTTCAACATCTACCTCGGCGATCTCGGTTCCGATCCGGCGGCCGGTGCCGACGCGATCCTGCCGAACACCCCGGAGTCGGCCGATTCGGTGCTCATCGCCGTGTCCCCGAACCAGGGCGCGATCGAGGTCCGCTCCGGTGCCGACGTGGCCGAGCGCGCCAATGACCGCATCTGCCAGCTCGGCGTCACCGCCGCCCTGGCCTCGTTCCGTCAGGGCAACCTGATCGACGGCCTGATCTCGGCCACCCGCGTGATGGCCGCCGCGATCGGCCGCTAGCTCGTTCTCTTCCGGACGGGGGGCGCTCGCGCATGTGTTAGCGCCGGGGGTGGGTTTGGGGGTTTGTGGAGGAGTTAATTAGACGGACCCCGGCCGGGAGATAAATAAAAATATAATT
>NZ_JBHXNJ010000016.1:0-8634 GCF_042719655.1 Nocardia sp. NPDC058518 | reverse complement strand
GGGGGGCCCCCCCCACCTCGCGCCGCTGTGATCACCCCCCCCCGCGGGTGGGGCCCCCCGGCTGGGCCCCATCGCTTGTACTCCCCGGGCGGGCTTCCCCACCCCGTGGACACCCCGCCGTTGGTGTTTGCGGACTTTCGTGACGAAGGAATACGGCCGCCGCCTGTCGAGTTCTAACCTCTAAAAGTCATTTAGAGAGTTAGGAAGTGCCATGATCAACCAGATCAGCCACCACACCGTCGAGATCCAGGGGCAGTCCCTCTTCTATCGCGAGGCGGGCGACCCGGACAAGCCGACTCTGCTTCTGCTGCACGGCTTCCCGTCCAGCTCGGTGATGTTCCGCAACCTCATCCCTGCGCTCGCCGACGACTATCACGTGATCGCCCCCGATCACCTGGGCTTCGGCCAGTCGTCCATGCCGTCGGTCGACGAATTCGACTACACCTTCGACAAACTCACCGAGCTCACCCGCGAACTGCTCGACACCCTCGGCATCGAACGCTTCGCGCTCTACATCCAGGACTACGGCGCCCCCATCGGTCTGCGGATCGCCGCGCGCGACCCAGGGCGGGTCAGCGCCATCATCACCCAGAGCGGCAACGCCTATATGGAGGGTTTCACCCCGTTCTGGGAGGTGCTGTTCGCGCACGCGACCGACCGCGTCACCCATGAGCCCGAAGTGCGCAAGCTGCTCGAGCTCGACGCCACGAAATGGCAGTACACACACGGTGTTCCGGCCGACCGGCGCGCGCTGGTCAGCCCGGATACGTGGACCCTCGACCAGGCCTACCTGGACCGTCCCGGCAACAAGGAGATCCAGCTGCAGCTGTTCTTCGACTACAAGAACAACCTCGACGGTTACCCCGGCTTCCAGAAGTACTTCGCCGAGCACCGGCCGCCGACACTCATCGCCTGGGGTGAGCACGACGAGATCTTCGGCGCCGACGGTGCCCGCGCCTACCTGCGCGACCTGCCCGACGCCGAACTGCATCTGCTCGACGCGGGTCACTTCGCGCTGGAGACGCACGGACCCGAGATCGCCGCGCTGATCCGCGACTTCCTCGGCCGGGTCGTGCGCTGAGTCCGGTGGACGGCTGGGTATCGGGGGTGCCCAGCCGTCCGGGCGGCATCGAGTAACCTGGTCGGCGGTCTATCGGCCACATCGTCGGCCGTCGGCATATCGGGGGGAAACTTGCACGCACGTATCACTCGGATGCTCGCGGCGGCGTGCCTGGCGCTGACGGCGTCGGCCTGCGCGCAGGACAGCCGACCGGTCGAATTCGCCGCGGCCGCACCTCTTTCCGTGTTCTACAACCCCAGCGCGGAGTCGATTCCGGGACAGCGTGGTTCGGTGATCCGCTCCCAGCCGCTCACCGGCGCGCAGGTTGTGCCCGGTGCCCGCAACTACCTGACGCTGTACCGGTCGCTGGACGCGCAGGAGAAGCCCGTCGCGGTGTCGGGAACGCTCGCGGTACCCGAAGGTGTTGCGCCCGCAGGGGGTTGGCCGCTCATTTCCTGGGGGCCGGGTAGCACCGGGGTCGCCGATGTCTGCGCGGCCTCGCGCTCCGAAGGTTCCTCGCCGAGCGGAGACGAACAGGCTCGCTGGGTGGCCAAGGGGTACGCGGTCGCCAGAACCGACTACCAGGGCTTGGGGACGCCGGGCGGTCACGGATACATGATCGGCGAGACCGAACAGCGTGCGATGGCCGATATCGCCACGGCGGCAAGGGAAATCGACAAGTCGGTCGGATCACGCTGGGTGGCGATGGGGCATTCGCAAGGTGGTCACGCGGCCCTGTTCGCCGCCGTCGACGCCAAGGGCTGGACGCCGAATTCGCCGTTGCTCGGCGCCATCGCGCTGGCACCCGCCTCGCACCTGGGCGAACAGGTCCGCATGGCGAAGTGGGCGGCGTCGAATCCGCTGGGCAAACTCGGTACCGGCGATGTGTCGGTGTACCTGCCGCTGTTGGTTCGCGGCGCCCAGACCGTGACCGATGTGGACCCCGCCCGATTCCTCACCGGCCGTGCGCAATCCCTGCTGCCGGTCGCCGACTCCGAATGCACCGGCGGACTGCGCGACAAGAGCAAGTGGGGCGGCTTGTCGGCCAAGGACGTCTTCACCTCCGACGGTGACGTCTCGGGGCTGCTGCGAGTCCTCGACGACAACGACCCGAGCGGCCTCCGATTCACCGTTCCGGTCCTTGTTCTCCAGGGCCGTTCCGACCTCACCGTCCCGCAGAACGCGACCGATGCGATGGTCGCCGAACAGCAGGGGCGCGGCGAGTCGGTCGACTACCGCAAATACGACGACGTCGACCACAGCGAAATCGTCTCCGCCTCCTTCGCCGACGCCCTCGGCTGGGCCGACACCCGCTTCGGCATCAAACGCTGAATTATTGGAGCGCTGGCGCGCTCGAGGCGGGGCCCTTCGGGCCCCTGATCTTCCCTCCCTCCGGGTACTCCTTCGTCGCACCCTCCGCTCAGTCCAGATCAGGGCGGGCCCCTTGGGGTGGTGGTTACGCCGAGAGCAGAAGAGCCGGGTGTTTCGGTCCCGGCATCCCTACGCTCGGAGTATGGGCGAGCACAACGGGTTGCGGGTGATTCCAGGCGGACGCGGCGAACAGCAGTCGCGGCCGGAACCACTCTGGCGTGAGGCGCTGGGCGAACGCCTGCGCGCGCTGCGCCTGGAACAGCGCTCCACCCTCGTCGACACGGCAGGTCGCGCGGGCATCTCGCCGCAGTACCTCTCCGAAGTCGAGCGCGGCCGCAAAGAGCCGTCGAGCGAGATGATCGCAGCCCTGGCCGGCGCCCTCGGCACCTCGCTGGGCGATCTCGTAGCCCAGGTAGCCGAATCCATGCGCAGGCACGCGCTGGTGCCGACGCGTGCGGTGGTGCTCGGCGGACAACGCCAGATCGCCCCCTCCCACTCCGCCCCCATCGCCCTGGCCCCGAACGCGGTCCTGCTCGCCGCCTGACCCGGCATCGGCCGATCAAGATCAACAGGCCTTGCGTGACGTCCTGGTGATCAACTGTCCATTGTCGCGGTTGTTCGCGCGGCGGCGATCTGGCTGCGGAGTAGATCGACGATCGCGCTGACGGGGAGTTCGGGGTCGATCGCGCGTTGCACGCCGAGGCCGATACCGAGCGAGAGTAGTTGCAGCGCGGCATCTTCCGCGGACATCGAGAGCTCGAGGCCGAGCTGGTCGGACTGCGTCTGGATGACTGTGGCGAGCATCGTTGTCAGGGTGCGTCGGCGCTCGGCGAGTTCGGTGCGGATCTCGGGCATGTGCCGGGTGCTCGTCGCGAACTCGACTTCCAGCGCGGTCCAGCCGACATCACCGATGTTCTCGTCGGCCCATCGCGCGAAACCTTCGATCCGCGCCGCCATGGTGTCGTGCGGCATCATCGCGTCCACGAGGGACTGCGCGCGCTCCACGTGCACCACGTCGAGCACGGCCAGGCCCAGTTCGTGCTTGGTCGCGAAGTTGGAGTACACCGCGCCCTTGGAGAATCCGGCCTCGGTGGCCACCTTCTCCAGCGGGGTCACGTTGTAGCCGTCGGCCATGAACAGTCGTTTGGCGGTCTCGACCAATCGTTCACGCGTGAGCGCGTGCGACTCCTTGCGCGTCATCCTGGCCATGTGCGGGAGTTTAGCAAAATGGGCTACCGCTGGAATTCAAATACCGTTAGTATTCGAAATATGACAACACGACGTGGCTTAGCGATCGGCTGCGGTGGCCTGCTCGGCTTCGCCTGGACCGCCGTAGCCCTCGACGCCGTCGAACGCGCGATGAACTGGGACACCCGCACCGCCGATGTCCTGATCGGCACCTCCGCGGGCGCCGAACTCGTGGCGACGCTCGGCTCCGGGCGCACCCCCGCCGACCTGCTCGCCGCCCTCGACGCGGCCCCGGGCGCCGACCCGATCCTGGCCGGTCATGTCGCCGTCGACCCCGGCAAATTCCCCCCGCTGCCAAGGCCCGGATTCCCCGGCCTCGGCCTGGTCGGCGCCGGTGTGCGCGCCCGTGCGCCCTACACCGCCCTGGCCGGGCTCCTTCCGCGCGGCCGCGGCGACGCCGACTGGTTGCGTTCGTTCGGTCATGCGCTGGCCGCCCCGAGCGGCTGGGTGAGCCACCCCGCGACCT
The DNA here is from genome assembly GCF_042719655.1 of Nocardia sp. NPDC058518. NCBI lineage: Bacteria > Bacillati > Actinomycetota > Actinomycetes > Mycobacteriales > Nocardiaceae > Nocardia > Nocardia sp. NPDC058518. Next base: position 4,489 of record NZ_JBHXNJ010000016.1, on the reverse strand, counting down.
GGGTGGTCGGCGCCGACGCGGCAACGGGTGAGCGAGTCGCCTTCGGAGCGAACGGAGCGCGCACGCACATCGCGACGGCCGGAGAATCGGTCGCGGCTGGTGCGGCGCAGGTCGATCTCGGCGACGCGATCGCCGCGTCCTGGGCCATCCCCGGGTGGTTCCCGCCCGTGCGGATCGACGGGAAGGACTACGTCGACGGTGGTTCGGTGTCGTCGGTATCGGCCGATCTGCTGGTGCCACTGGAACTCGACGAGGTGGTGATCATCGCCCCGATGACGTCCGAGGGCGGGGCACCGGCCACCGGCCTGAACCGGATCGAACGTCTGCTGCGCACGCAGATGACCCGCGGCCTCGACCGCGAAGTGGCACTGCTGCGCGCCGCGGGCACCCGCGTGATCCGCGTCGAACCTGGCCCCGAAGAACTCGCCGCCATGGGGCCGAACTTCATGGATTCGGCCCGCCGCCCTGCCACCATCGCCGCTGCCCGCCGCGGCCTGCCTGCCCGAGTCGCCCACGCACTGCGCGCTGACGACCTCGCGGGCCGAGGCGAATGATGCCGCTGCGATCGGCGCCGGGTTCCCGCGCGCCGGGGTTTCGGTTGATCTTCCGCGCCGGGGTCGGCGCACCACTCTTGTCGTTCGAAGGAGAAGTCGTATGAGCCGCCAGCACGAGGTTGTTGTGATCGGAGCGGGTGTTTCCGGCATCTGCGCCGCGATCAAGTTGATCGAGGCCGGGGTCGAGGATGTGGTGATCGTCGAGAAGGCCGACACCTTCGGTGGTACTTGGCGGGCCAACACCTATCCCGGCTGCGCGTGCGACGTCCCGTCCGGCCTGTACTCGTTCTCCTTCGCGCCGAACAGCGAGTGGTCGCGGCTGTTCGCGCCCCAGCCCGAGATCCTCGACTATGTCGACCGGGTGGCGCGCGAGCACGGGCTGGCCGAGCACACCCGGTTCGGGGTGGAGGTGGTCGGTTCGCGGTTCGACGATGCCGCGCAACTGTGGCGGCTCGACACCAGCGAAGGCCCGCTGAGTGCCCGCTTCGTCGTGTCGGCCGCGGGTCCGTGGAACGAACCGCGCCTGCCCGAGATTCCGGGTCTGGACGAGTTCCCCGGTGAGGTCTTCCACTCCGCGCGCTGGAATCACGACTACGACCTGCGTGGCAAGCGGGTCGCGGTGGTCGGGTCCGGTGCGTCCGCGGTGCAGTTCGTCCCCGCGATCCAGCCCGATGTCGCCGAACTGCACCTGTTCCAGCGCACGGCGCAGTGGGTGCTGCCGAAGCTCGATCACCGCGTGCCCGGCTTCGAGAAGAAGGTGATGCGACGATTCCCGTTCGCGCACAAGGCATTGCGATCGACCGAGTACGCGCTGATGGAAGGTCTCGGGGTCGCGTTCCGGCATCCACGGCCGCTGATGCAGACCGTGCAGGCCGTCGGCTCGGCGTATCTGCGTGCCGTGGTGCGTGATCCGGCACTGCGGGCGAAGCTGACCCCGGACTATCTGCTCGGCTGCAAGCGAATCCTGTTCTCCAACAGCTATCTCCAGTCGCTGACCAAGAGCAACGTCGACGTGCACGCCACCGGGGTCACCGAATTCCGTGGCAACACCGTGGTCGGCGCCGACGGCACCACCGCCGAGGTCGACGCCGTCATCCTCGGTACGGGGTTCCACATCCTCGACACCCCGCTGGCCGACATCGTCCGCGGCGCCGACGGCCGCACCATGGCCGAGCACTGGAAGGGCTCGCCCGAGGCCTACCTCGGCACCGTCACCACCGGTTTCCCCAACGCGTTCACCGTGCTCGGGCCCAGCCTCGGCACCGGCCACTCCTCGGCGTTCGCCATCCTCGAAGCCCAGGTCGCCTTCCTCGTCTCGGCGATCGAGAGTGCCCGGCGCGAAGGCTGGGCGGTGCTGGACGTGCGTCCCGAGGTACAGGCGCGCTACGTCGACCAGGTGCAAGCCGCGCTGGCAGGCACCGTCTACAACGCGGGCGGTTGCCACAGCTACTACATGGATGCCAACGGCCGCAACAGTTTCAGCTGGCCCTGGTCCACCGGTGAGCTCCGCACCCGCGTCAGCACGTTCGACCCGACCGACTTCACCATCACCGACGACGCGACGGTGCTCGCATGAGCGCCCGCGCACACCACCGACGAGAGGCCACCACATGAGCTATCCACGGATCGACCTCGACGGCGCCACCATCGCGATCACCGGCGCCGCCCGCGGCATCGGACTCGCCACGGCCAAGGCGTTCGTCGAGGCAGGCGCGTACGTCGCGCTCGGTGACCTCGACGAAGCGCTGGCCGTGCAGGCCGCCGCCGAGCTCGGCGACCACGCGATGGGCCACGCGCTCGACGTCACCGACAAGGCTTCCTACGCAGCGTTTCTCGAGGCGGCTGCCCGGTGGCGCGGTCCACTGGACGTGCTGGTGAACAACGCGGGCGTGATGCCGAACGGCCCGTTCCTCGACCAGTCCGACCGCATCGACCAGCTCACGATGGACGTCAACGTCTACGGCGTCATCCACGGCATGCGCCTTGCCCTGCCCGCCATGGTCGAGCGCGGCTACGGCCACGTGGTGAATGTGGCCTCGCTGGCGGGCAAGTTCCCGATCAAGGGACTGGCAGTGTACAACGCCAGCAAGTACGCGGTGGTCGGCCTGACCGCCGCAACCAGGCTGGAAATGGACGCCACCGGAGTCAGTGTGAGCGCGGTCCTCCCGTCCGCGGTGCGCACCGAACTCAGCTCCGGCATCGACTACGGCATCCTGCCCGCCGTCGACCCCGAGGACATCGCCGCCGCCGTGGTCCGCACGGTCAAGACCCGGGCGGCCGAGACCGCGGTGCCCGGGTATGTCGGCCTGATGGCGAACGCGTCCGGCCTGGTGCCGGAGCCGGTGATGCGGGCCTTCCGCAAGGTCGCCAACGACGACGCCGCCATCACCCGCGTCGACGACAACGTCCGCCGTGCTTACCTGGACCGCATCGAAAAGCAGTGATTCCCGAAGACCGCGCCCGATCACTCGCGTTCGTGCAGAACCTGGTCGACGAGCCCGTATTCGAGCGCGGTCTCGGCCGTGAACACCCGGTCGCGGTCGGTATCGCGGCGCAGGGTTTCCGGAGTCTGACCGGTGTGCTTGGACAGGATCGCCTCGATCGCCGCGCGCATCCGGACGATCTCGTCGGCCTGCAGGATGAGGTCGGGGATGGTGCCCTGGCCACGAGTCGCGGGTTGGTGCAACACGATTCGGGTGTGCGGGAGCATCGCCCGATGGCCTGGTGCGCCGCCCGCGAGCAGGACGGCGCCGACGGCGATCGCCTGGCCGACACAGGTGGTGTGCACCGGTGCCTTGATGAATCGCATGGTGTCGTAGACGGCGAGCATGGCGGACAGGTCGCCGCCCTCGCAGTTGATGTAGAGGCTGATCGCCTGGCCGGGGCTGTCGGATTCCAGGTGCAGGAGCTGGGCGATGAGCGCGTTGGCGACCCCGGAGTCGATGGGGGTGCCCAGGTAGACGATGCGTTCGCTGAGCAGGTGCGAGTAGATGTCGGTGATCCGCTCACCACCGCCACGATGCTGGGAGACGACGTTGGGAATCGTGTAGGTCATGAGATGGCCTTCCGGATGGTGATGAACGTCCTCGAAACCGCTTGTGCGGCAACGGCTCTCATGCGGTGATCCCGATGCGGTGCCGGTTCGGAACGACCTGGTCGAACGATTCGACGATGTGGTCGATGAACCCGTACTCGAGTGCCTGGGGTGCGGTGAACCAGCGGTCGTGCAGTGAGTCCTCGTAGATGCGGTCGAAGGGTTGTCCGGTGTCGGCGGCGATCAGACCGAGCACGGTGTCGACGGTGTGGCGCAGATCGTCGGCCTGCACTTCCACCTCCACCGCACTGCCGCCGATTCCCGCCGATCCCTGGTGCATGAGGACGCGGGCGTGCGGCAGCGCGTACCGCTTACCCGGGGTTCCGGAGGAAAGCAGGAATTGTCCGGCGCTGCATGCCAATCCGAGGGCCAGGGTGGAGACCTCGCAGGGCACGAGCCGCATCACATCGCGGATCGCGAGCATCGAGGGCACCGAACCGCCGGGGGAGTGGATCCACAGTGAGATCCCGGCCTCTGGGCTCTGCGCGGCGAGGGTGAGTAGCTGGGTGATGAGCAGGGTGCCGTTGTCGTCGTCGAGTGGACCGTCGAGGACGAGGATCCGCCGCCCGAACAGTTGCTCACGGGCCCGCCAGCTGAACATCGGAGTCTTGTCGTCGTGTGCCATAGGTCCACGGTGCCTCGCGCCCAGCATGATTCGCCGCCGTTGCTGCCCCCAGCAGATCTGCTCACAGCAGCTGTGTCTATTGGAGCGCTGGCGCGCTCGAGTTCGCGGCCCCTGGGGGCCGGGGGGGGGGGGGTGGCGCGGTGGTTGGTTAGGACGGGGGGCACGCTGCCCGAGCGCGCCCCAGCGGACGCCCCCCCACGCAGCGCGCCGCGCCGC
>NZ_JBHXNJ010000015.1:118312-212403 GCF_042719655.1 Nocardia sp. NPDC058518 | reverse complement strand
CCGTGATGCCGGGCGAATGGCCCTCGCGCAGCACGAGTTCACGCTCACCAGGGGCGAGCACGTCGATATCGCCCACCCGGCGGGGCCCGGGTGGTCCCCCACCCCCGCGGGCCCCCCCCCCCCCGCGGCAGGATGGCGGAGTCGACCGCAGCCCTCGGGACCACCGGCTCATCCGTACGCCGAGTTCAGAGTAGGTCAGGCTTACCTAAGTGGTCAAGTGTTTGCGGTTTCGTCTCATTAATGTCTCATAAATCGTCTCATAATTACTCCTTGAGGTACCGGTAGGCCGTTGCTCGCGAGATGCCGAGGGCGGTGGCGATCTCCGTGGCGCTGCGCTGCTCGACCCGGCTCATCCTGCGCGCCGCGGCGACGCCCTCCTCGTCGAGCAGCGCGGGTCGACCACGTTGCACGGCAACAGCATTCCGCTCATCGGGGTACAGCAGGTTCACCCCGGCCAGCACCTCCGCACGCAGGGCGTCCGGTGACTCGTCCGCGAACAACACCACCGGGTCACTGAGCACGCCTAATGCCTGCACGGCGCGCACACGATCGGACAACGTCGGATTCGGGCCCGCGACCAGGACGTTCGCCGCCAGAATCAAGTCACGGAACCGCTCGAAGATGCTGCCCGACGCGGCGAGCGCGAGGTCGTTGACATTGAGGCGCAGCAGATACCGATGCTCGATGTACACGTCGAGAATGCCTTCGAGGGCCTGCCTGCGGGCGACCCGCGGATCCGGGTCGGCCGCGGCGGCCATGGCGTCGGCCAGCGCGACGAGCAGCGGCTCGGCCAGCCCGGCGAGGATGTCGTACTTGCTCGGAAAATGGTAGAGGACACCAGCTTTGGAGATATCGAGCTGGTCGGCGATCGCCCGCACCGTCGTGCGGTGGTAGCCGTGCGCGCTGAACAGGTCCATCGCGACGGCAAGGATGCGCTCCCTGGTTCCGACCGCTGCGTCATCACTCATCGGCGCATTCTATCCCTTGACTGACCAACGGTCAGGCGCCTAACGTGGCGACTGACCACCGGTCAGTCACTGAGGAGTCGTCATGTCGACCAATCCCCGCATTCTCATCTCCGGCGCCAGCATCGCCGGCCCTACTCTCGCCTACTGGCTCGCCCGGCACGGTTTCCGTCCCACCGTCGTCGAACAAGCTCCGACCCTGCGCGCGGGCGGCAACGGCGTCGATCTGCGCGGCGCGTCGATCGGCATCGCCGAATCCATGGGGGTGCTGCCCGCGCTGCGTGAGCGCGCCACCGATATTCGGGCGCTCACGTTCGTCGATACCGATGGACAACGAGTCGCCACCATGCCGACCAGCACATTCAGCGAGCCCGGCGACCTCGAGGTGATGCGCGGCGACCTCGCCCGCGTCCTCTACGACACCACCGCCGACGACGTCGACTACCGCTTCGGCGATTCCGTCGACACGATCACCCAGGACGGCGACGTGGTCCAGGTCGGCTTCGCCGGTGGCACCAGTGCGGAGTTCGATCTCGTGATCGGCGCCGACGGATTGCATTCGCGCGTGCGCAATCTCGCGGTGCTGCCAGAGAAGGACGCTGCGCATCCACTCGGGCTCGGTTTCGCGAGCGCCACCGTCGACGTGGCCTTCGGCGCGCAGCGGACGGTGACCCTGCACAACACCCCGGGCCGGGTCGCCGGGGTGTACCGATCCGGCAATCACACCGCGGCACAGGCATTCTTCGCCTTCCGCACCTCGCGCGAGTTCGAGTTCCCGCGCGACCGGCAATCGCAAGTCGACCTGCTGCGCGAACAATTCGCCGGCGCCGGATGGGAAATCCCCGCCCTCCTCGACGCGGCCACCGCCGACCCGACCTTCTACCTCGACGCGATGACCCAGATCCGCATGCCGGCCTGGTCGCGCGGACGAATCGGACTGGTCGGCGACGCCGCCTACTGCCCCACCGCCTTCTCCGGCGCGGGCGCCGCACTGGCCGTCGAGGGCGCACACCTACTCGCCACCGGACTCGCCGCGGGTGCTCACGAAGCGGCCTTCGCGCGCTACGAAAGCAGCTTGCGGCCGATTGTCCGGGCTCGCCAGCGTTCGGTCGGTCCGGGCAGCGCCATGCTCGTGCCCGCCACGAATACCCGGATCTGGCTGCGTAACCAGCTCACCCGGCTGATGGTGTTGCCGCCGTTGGCCGCCCGGGTGTTCCGGGCGGACCGCGCCGCGGCGGCCTAGATCCAGCCGCGGCGATGCTTCGGCACGTGACGCGCCGGTAGCGTTGCCCGTGGCTTGCTCAACACGATCGCAATACTCCATGATCGCTGTACCTCTATGTTTCCGAGGCTTGTGTCGATGGTGAAAGCTCATGTTCTGGGCGTACGACGACCAGGGGTGGGCGCGGCGAGAGAGGCAAGATTTCGTGAGTAGTAGTCGTATTCCCCGGTGGGCCGTGCAGGCGGCGATGTGCGCGGCGATGGTCGGGGCCGCGGTCGCAGCACCCGTCCAGGCCGAACCGCTGTGGCCGGGCGGGCCCGATGTGCCCGGCGTGCCCGCCATCATTCCCGCCCCGCCGCCGGAGCCCGTGGTGGCCCCGTGCAGCGAGAAAGCGCGTGCGTGCCTGCAGCTGTCGACCAATAACGCGTGGTTGATGGACAACGGCAACGTCACCTTCGGGCCCAGCCCGATGTCACACGGCCGTCCCGGCTACGAAACGCCCCCCGGAGTGTTCAAGGTGGCGTTCAAGAAACCGTTCCACTGGAGCACCTTGCACAACGCACCCATGGAATACGCGGTGTTCTTCAACGGCGACATCGCCTATCACATCGGACCCACCGAGGAGCAGTCCCACGGCTGCATCCGACTGACCCCGGAGGGCGCGAAGGCGCACTACGAGTGGCTGGAACCGGGCGACATCGTCGAAGTTGTTCCCTGAGTCCTGATTCGAGAAAGGGGAGGCCGGTCATCGGTCTCCCCTTTTCGCGTCACCGAGGTGGTCAAGGCGTCGAAGAGCCAGAGTTGGGCGGCGCCGGAGGTGACGGCCGCGCCGGTGAATGTTGTTGTCAGGTGCCAGTATCGGCGGACTCGGTGGTCCGCGCCCGCGGCGTCGGTGAGGAGCTGGCGGCGGAAGGCCGCGGTGTCGCGGCGGCCGCGGGCGGTGGCGTGGACGTCGACGTAGTGGTCGAGTTCGGCGCCGGGGTGGGGTGGGTGGCCTGCGGCCACGAGGGGTGCTGCCGCGACGCAGGCATCGGCGACGTCGAACAGCAGGCGGCGTTCATCGCGGATGCCGGGGGTGCTGCGGTGGCGGAGGGTGTCGTACATGGCGGTCGCGATGTCCGGGTTCGAGACGGCGGCAATCAGTTCCGCGTAGGCGATGAGGTGTTCGGGGTGGGCGTCGGCGGTCAGTTCGGGGACGTTCATGCTGAGGAAGCCGTCGATGGCCGAGGTCGGTAGCGGGGCGAGTTGTCGGCGCCAGAACGCGACCAGCACATCGTGGGCGGCTCGCGGATCGATCACGGCGGCAAGCAGATTCAGGTGCTCGTCGTGGATGTCGGGGGCCGCCGATTCGACAGCGCGCAGCAGCGCCCGACGACGGTTCAGCGCGTCGAGCTCGTCGTCGACGGCTACCCGTTCGGCCGCGATCACCTCCGCGATCGATCGGGTGCCGTCCAGCACGTCCTCGATCGCCGTGAGTCCGATGCCGAAGGAACGCAACCGGCGCAACAGCAGGAGTCGATCGACCGCGCCTGGTTCGAACACTCGGTGCCCGGTCGGCGAGCGCGCGGCAGCAAGGAGGCCCGCATCGCAGTAGAACCGGACCGTTCGCACCGCGACACCGGTTCGGGCGGCGAGCTCGCCGATCGTCAGATACGTGATGTGGGTCACTTTCGCTGGCACCTCCACCTCGGTGGAACTCCTACGGTACCGAGGACACCCACGTGAAGGAGACTCGACGATGACCGCACACGACACGATGAACGACACGATCTGGCAGGCAGTGGCCCAGGAGCGCGCCACCCTGATCGAATTGCTGCACGACCTGCCCGAATCGGCGTGGGATGCCGCGACGCTGTGCGCGGGATGGCGAGTTCGCGACGTGGTGGCCCACCTCGTGCTGGCCACCCGCGTCACGATCACCGCCCTGCTGGTGAACCTGATTCGCGCTCGCGGCAACACCGACCGTCTCGTTCACGACACCGCCGTCCGGCACGCCGACCGAACACCGACCACCGAATTGCTCGCCCAACTGCGCGCCACGATCGACTCCAGAGCCATCCCGATCGGCACCACACCCATCGACCGGCTGATGGATCTGCTGGTTCACGGGCAGGACATCGCCGTCCCGCTCGGTATCGACCGGGTCATGCCGCCGACGGCAGCGCGACTTTCGCTGGACCGCGTGTGGACGATGGGCGCACCGTTCCACGCGCGAAAGCGTCTGGCCGGATACTCCCTGACCACCACCGACGCCTCCTGGACCGCGGGAAGCGGCACGCCGATCACCGGCACAGCGGCAGAACTGCTGATGGTGGTCACCGGCCGCACCTCCCCCGATGATCGAGGTAGCCGACCGTAGCCATGCGATGGCATCGGCCCGCAACTCCATGACGTGCGGTGCAAATCCATTACGTGCGGTGCAAAGATATCGAAGCTCATATAGTGCAACGCATTGCGATCCGCAGCACCGGCGAACGGGTGCTGCGGATCGCTTCGATCGGCGGGATCCCGCGCCGGTCAGACAGCGGCGGTGGTTCGCTCGGTGTCACCCACTGCCGCCGAGACCTCTGTTGTCTCCTCAGTTTCCGGAACGGACGTCGCACCGGCCGGGATCCGGCGCAGCAGCGCGACCGCCAGCACCGCACCCACCGCGGAGAGCACAGCGGCGGCCCAGGCCGCGGCGTTGAGGCCGTTGGTGAACGCCTCGCGGCCGGCGGCCACGACGGACTCGGCGACCTCGGCGGGCAGGGACTCGGCCGAACTCAGCGCGCCGGGCAGGGTTTCCGCGGCGGCGCCCGCTTCGCCCGACATTCCTGCCCGGTAGACCGCCGCTCCCATACTGCCGAGCAGGGCGACGCCCAGTGCCACACCCAGATCGCTGGCAGTGCTGTCCACCGCCGACGCCGCGCCCGCCTTCTCCGCGGGTGCCGCACCGATGACCAGGCCGGGGATCAACGCCATGGCCGGGGCGATGCCCGGGTACAGGATGTAGAAGCCGACGATGAGCAGCGGCAACCCCGCCACGCTCTCGACCTGGGTGAGCGCCAGATAGCCGACGGTCGACAGCGCCAAGCCCCCGGCGATCACATACGCCGGACGGACACGGCGGGCGATGGCCGGGGTCACCGTCGAAACGATGACCAGCGCGATCGCGGCAGGCAGGATCCACAGTCCGGCCTGCAGCGGCGACTGGGCGGCGACCAACTGCAGGTACTGGGTGAACAGCAGGTACACCCCGCCCAGCGCGATCGCGGCGAGCATGTACACGCCGAGCGAGCCGCTGAACGTCCGGTTCGCGAACAGGCGCACGTCGAGCAACGGGTCGGACAGTCGCAGCTGCCTGCGAACGAAGACCACCGCGAACCCCACACCGACGAGCAGGGTGAGCACCGACTCGGCGGTGAACCCGGTCTCGGCCAGCTTCTTCACGCCGTAGACGAACGGCAGCAGCGCGGCCAGCGACAGCGCGACGCTGATCGGGTCGAGCCGACCCGCCTGGGGCGCACGGTATTCCGGAATCAGCACCGGCACCGCGAGCACGACGAGCGCCATCACCGGCACGCCGATCAGCATGGACGCACCCCACCACAGCGAGTCGAGCAGGAGCCCGCCGAGCAGTGGGCCCAGCGCCACACCGGCCGACACCGATGCCGCCCACAGACCGATGGCGGTGGCGCGCTGGCGGTCGTCGCGGAACATCGTCGTGATCAGCGACAGCGTGGCGGGCATGACGGCGGCCGCGCCGAGACCCATCAGCGCACGCGCCCCGATCAGCAGGTCGGGGCCGGGCGCGAACGCGGCAAGGACCGAGGCGATGCCGAACACCGCGGCACCGGCCAGCAGCAGCCTGCGACGGCCGAGCCGGTCACCGAGGGTGCCCATGGTGACAAGGAACCCCGCCATCACGAACCCGTAGATGTCGTTGATCCACAACAGCTGGCCGCTGCTGGGCGACAGGTCCGCCGCGATGTAGGGGGTGGCCAGGAACAGCACGGTCATGCTGAGGAACAGCAGCACCGTCGGCAGGAGCAGTACCGCAAGTCCCAGCCATTGGCGGGTACCTGCCCGCTCGGGGATATCGGTGAACTCGGACATCAGGGTTTCCCTTCGAGGACGATTCGAACTGGGACCGACAGTGCCGGGCCGCACTTCGGGAACCCTTCGGGTCGACTCCAGACGACCTCGAGCTGCCGCCGCCGGGGTATCGACGCACCCGCACCCGGGCCGTTTAGGGTGGGTGAATGCGTTTCGGAGTGCTCGGTCCGTTGGCGGTCTGGACCGACGATGGACAGGCCGTCCGGGTTCCAGAACTCAAGGTGCGCGTTCTGCTCGGCGCGCTCTTGGTCGAACCGGGCCGGATCGTGCCCGCCGACCGGCTCGTCGAAGATCTGTGGGGTACGGCGTTGCCCACCAACCCGGCGGGTTCGTTGCAGACCCGGGCCTCGCAATTGCGCCGGGTTCTCGGCGACGCCGAAGCCGGCGGGCGGGAGTTGCTGGTGTCGCGCTCCCCCGGCTATGTCCTCGAAGTCGCCGCGGGCGCGGTGGACTCCCAGGTGTTCCAGCAGCTGCTCCATCAGGCGCGCGCGACCGACGAGACTGACACTCGGGCAACACTTCTCGCGGAAGCACTAGCGCTGTGGCGCGGCGAGGTACTGGCCGACCTCGCCGATCACGACTTCGCGCGGATTCCGGTGCTGCGCCTCGAGGAACAGCGACTCACGGCCGTCGAGGAACTCGCGCAGGCCCGGATCACCCTCGGCGAACACGATCGGGTCGCCGGCGAACTCGGCGAGCTCACCGCGCTACATCCGCTGCGCGAGCGGCTGCGCGCGGCCCACATGCTGGCGCTGTACCGGTCGGGGCGACACGGCGAGGCCCTTGATTCTTATCGGCGCCTGCGCGAACACCTCGCCGAGGAACTCGGTCTCGACCCGAGTCCCGAGCTCGCCGCCCTGCATCGTGCTGTGCTGGAACAGGATCCGGCCCTCGGCGCGCCGGTTCGGCCCGCACCCACCGCGCCCGTGACACCACGCCCCGCGCTGCCCGTGCCCGCGACCTCGCTCATCGGGCGCGAAGACGACCTCGCCGCGATCGATGCGCTGATCCACGCCGAACGGCTGGTGACCCTCACCGGCCCGGGCGGAGTCGGCAAGACCCGCCTCGCAGTGGCCACCGCGGCCGGGCATTCCGCGCGTGAGGGCGTGTTGTTCGTCGAGCTCGCCGGGCTGTGCCTCGGTGCCGACCCGGACAGCGCGTTGACGACACTCACCGAGGTCGTGACGGCAGCCTTCGATGTCCGTGACGACTCCGCGGGATCGAGCCCGTTCCCGGTACCCGACAACGGAACTCAGCTCGCTCATCTGGCCGACGCGGTGCGCGGCAAGCAATTGCTGCTCGTGCTCGACAACGGTGAGCACGTGGCCGAGGCCGCCGCCACGCTCGTGTCGCGGCTGCTGGCCGCCGCCCCCGACCTGCGAGTACTGGTCACCAGTCAGGTGCCGCTGAACATCGCGGGCGAATTCATCTGGCACGTGGCACCGTTGGCCGTGCCCGCCACGAGCGATACCGGAGCGGCCGACATTTCCCCAGCCGCACAGCTTTTCGTCGAACGTGCGCGCTCGAGCGCACCCGGCTTCACCGTCACCGTCGACAATGCCGCCGCGATCGCGACCATCGTCACCCGTCTCGACGGCCTGCCGCTGGCCCTGGAACTGGCGGCGACCCGGGTCCGCGCGCTCGGCGTCCACACCCTCGCCGAACGGATCGAGGACCGTTTCACGCTGCTGTCGTCCGGCTATCGGGACGCACCGGATCGGCAGCGCACCCTGCGCGCGGTGATCGATTGGAGTTGGGAACTCCTCGATGAACCCGAACGTGCTGTGCTGCGCCGACTTTCGGCCCATGCCGACGGCGGCACACTGGAATCGGCCGAGGCGGTCTGCGCGGGTGGCGCTATCGCGGGTCCCGACGTCGCGGAGTTGCTGGCCCGCCTGGTCGATCGTTCCCTGATCATCACACCCGCCGCCGATGTCCGCCCGCGCTATCGCCTGCTGAAATCGATCGCCGCCTACGGTGCCGACCGGCTGCGCGACAGCGGCGAGGAATCCGGCACGCGGCTGCGGCATCTCGCCTACTACCTCGCGTTCGCCGAACGCGCCGACCAGCACCTTCGTACCGGTGACCAGCGCCGCTGGCTGTCTCGGCTGGACGCCGAATCCGCCGATCTGCGCCGGGCACTCGAAACCGCCCGTGCCGCGGGCAGATCCGCGGACGCGCTGCGATTGGTCAACGCGCTCGCCTGGTACTGGGTGATGCGGGGACGCCTCGCCGAGGGCATCCGGTCCCTCGGCATCGCCCTCGCGGTGCCCGGCGAGACCGATGCCGCCGCGCGCCGGGTGGCGCTGCTGTGGCGCGGCGCGCTCGAAGTCGGTGTCGGCCGCACCGTCGACACACTGCCCGCCGTGACCGAGCGACCCACACCGGCGGAACTGCGTGCCCGCTGGTACCTCGCGCACGTGTACTCCGGATTCGCCGCCCAGCAGGGGATGGACGACGCGGCCGACCTACGAAATGCCTTCGCCGACAACGCCGACGACTGGGGTATCGCGGCGGCCTCGGTATCACTGGCGCGGGACGCGTTCGCCCGCGGCGACCTGGCAGGCCTGTGCGAGCACGCCGAACGCAGCCGGGATCTGTTCGCGCGGGTAGGTGATCGCTGGGGCCAGGCCCTCGCGGGCTTCCTGCTCGGCAGCCATGCCGAAGTGACCGGCGACCTCGATGCCGCCCGCGACTGTCACCGCAGCGCGCTGGCCACCGCCGAAGAACTCGGGCTATGGACCGAAGTCGGCGAGCGGCTCACCTCGCTCGGCCGGATCGCCTTGCTGCGCGGTGAGCTCGACCGCAGCGCCGAACTCCACGAGCGGGCCCGTCGGGTGGCGGTCGATCAGGGACACCTGGTCGGCGAGGAATCCGCGGTACTCGGGCTCGGCCTGGTCGCCCGGCGCCGCGGCGACCTGGTCGCGGCCCGCGAGTACCTCGGCACCTGGCTGGACTGGCATCTGCGGTCCGGATCGCATTTCGGCGCCGCCCTGATCCTCGCCGAACTGGGCTTCACCGCCGAACTCGCCGGTGACGCCGACGAAGCCGAACACCAGCACCTGCGCGGACTCGACTCCGCCCTGCGCACCGGCGATCCCCGCGCCCACGCACTCGCGCTGGAAGGTCTCGCCGGCGCGCGTTCGCTCGCAGGGTATTCCGCGTACGCGGCTCGGCTACTCGGCGCCGCCGACACCCTCCGCCGGTCCACCGGCGCTCCGCTGCCCGAGGCCGAACGCGGGGATGTCGACCGGATCGAGGCACGCATCGTGGCCGACATCGGCGCCGACCGGCTCACCACCGAACTCGACGCGGGCCGGACCACCGACCCCCACACGCTGCAGACGGAGCACGCCCGAAGTCCATCCTGAGTCCGTCCGAAGTCCACCGGTGCACGGTGAACCCATGACTCACACCGTGACCGACAGCCCCGATCCCTCGGTGACCGACCACGTCCGCCGCTACCTCGCCACCGACGGGCGTGACGGCTTCCTCGAAGGCGGCACCACCAACCTCGTTCTCACCACCATCGGCCGGCGGACCGGAGTACGCAGGCGCACCGGACTGTTCTTCGGCCGCGACGGCGACCGCCTCGTACTGGTGGCCTCCGGATCGGTGCCCGGCCGTACCGAACTCCCGCAGTGGTACCGGAATCTGCTCGCCACACCCGAGGCAGATGTCCAGGTCGAGGCCGATCGGTTCCGTGTGCGGGCCCGGGCTACAGAAGGCGCGGAGTATCAACGACTCTGGCAGTTGATGCTCGCGCAGGCACCCGTCTACCGGCACTACGCCCGACTGGCCGCGCGGCCGATTCCGGTTGTCGTGCTCGAACGCGTCGAGGAGCAGCAGTGAGTAACCGCACGCGCGCCCACGTCCGCACGTTCGCCGATATCAAACCCGACTTCGACGCCATCGTCGGCGCCATCAACTACGCGACCATGACCACCGTCGACGCCGAGGGCCGACCGCGCTCGCGCGTCCTGATTCCGGTCTGGGAAACCGATACCGACGACCCGGTCGGCTGGCTCGGTACCTACCGCACTCCGGTAAAGGCCGCCCATATCGCGGGAAATCCGCACGTGACGTTCTCCTACTGGAGCCCGGCGCAGAACACCGTCGCCGTCGATACGGTCGCCGAATGGACCGATGATCCCGGCGAGCGCGCACACGTGTGGGACCTGTACCGGCACGGCAGCCCGCCCGGCGCGGGCTACGACCCCGGGCAGTTCTGGCAGGGACCCGACGACCCCGCCTTCCAGGTGCTTCGCCTCGACCCGTGGCGGATCCAGGTGCTGCGACGCCGGGATCTGGTCAGCGGAATTCCGGCCCGCATCTGGCGCGGCCTACTCCAGGGGGATTGACAGATTCGGCGGCGAACGTGACCGTTCGCCGTCCCGCTGACGGGATTGGACGTCTGTACAGGTCACGGCGCGATCCTTCGTGACAGATACCAACATCCGTCAACCCTTCCATCGGGAAGGATCCCTGTCCGAATTGCGCGAATCAGACGATTTCCTTGCCGAAGAAAATAAGCGGAGCTACGTTACCCACATCACAACAGCAGATATCTGATTGTGATCCACATCCCGGCCGACGGTAACCCCATTTTCCGGCGGGATGCTTACCAATCATGCAAGGAGATTCACCATGGGTTCGCTGACGGAGATAATGATGGCCGCAATTGCGGGACTGGGTTCCATGGTAGAGGGCGACGGGCTTCTCGCCGTCTTCCTCGGCTCGGTCGAGGCCTTCTTCCCGTAAACCGCGTCACCCGACGAACACAACCGAACTCGAGAACGGGTTCGATTTTCAGCTCACCCGAGGAGAACAAACATGGGATCGCTCTACGAATTGATGCAGACCGGCGCAGGAAGCTTGAGCGAGGCCGTTCTGCCTTTCATTCAAGCACTGATCACGGTCAGCGGCGGTACGCCGACACCGGGTAAGTAATACGCGGCAAGACAATCGGGGGCGGGCCGTTCACGGTCCGCCCCCCCCCCAATCCAACCGACTACACAGGGTGGTGTCAACGCCGCATTTTGATAGCTGATGCACATAATGATTCACGGGTATACACCGGAAATAAAGAGGATTGCCGACGCCACAACACCTACTAGGAGTAAGAGCAACGGCGCATCACCCAGCAACACTAAGCCAGTCGAGCGCGACCCGCTTCGGCCAGACAGTCGCGGTAACTACAGGTCACACGTAGTCCGAGACGAACATCGCGGCAACCGTTCAGCTGCTTCCATCGGGAAAGAAAAAAATGAACGAATCAGGATGAGTGAAACATCGGGTTGCCACACTTCGGAGACGGCGCTACGTTACCGGCATCACATCAGCTACCGATTGTGACAATCACCCGAACCGGGGCTACCACCCCAGTTCCGGGGGCTGGACAACAGCGAAAGGAGATACATCATGGGCTCATTCGACGAGCTGCTGCTCGGCATCCTGGGCGGAATGGCGTCCGCGAACTCGGGCGACCTCCTGCTCGGGACTTTCCTTGGCTCGGTGGAAGCGTTCTTCCCGTGACCTGACACCGGTCGACACCGTCGATTCAGCCCAGATGTCGAATTTCCCCATCTTCAGGAGTAACACGTGGGATCCCTTTACGAATTGTTCGCGACAGGTATGGCCAGCCTCGGAAACGGCGCCCTGCCCTTCGTCGACGCGCTGATCAGCCTGAGCGGTGGCACACCCCCCGGCGGCGTCTAGCCACCCGCCTCAGGCGCTGATCAGCGTGAGCGGTGGCACCCCCACCCCAGGCAAGTAATCCCAGCGAACGTAGTCAGCGCGGTTCGGGGGTCGGCCACACTGTGGTCGGCCCCCGTTCCCGCCCGAGAAGTCAGCAGGCTCGCAACACCATGAAGAACGAAATGCTCCGCGCCGTCATGTCGGCCGTCTGTGTCATGGCAGTCGCCGCGACGCCCGTCTTCGTCGGCGGCGCGCAGGCATCGGCCGCGCCCGGCGCGCGCCTGGTGAGCCGGACGCAGTCCGCCCAGGTCGCCGATATCAGCGTCTACTCCCCCGCCATGGATCGCACGATCGCGCTGCGGGTACTTCGACCGGCCGACACCTCGGTCCCGGCACCGACGCTGTATCTGCTCAACGGCGCGGGCGGCGGCGAGGATTCGGCCAACTGGCCAGGTCAGACCGATGCCGGCGGGTTCTTCGCCGACAAGCATGTCAACGTCGTCATCCCCATGGAAGGCGCGTTCAGTTACTACACCGACTGGCAGCGACCGGACCCCGGCCTGGCGAAGAACCTCGAGAACAACGGCAACAACATGTGGACGACGTTCCTCACCCAGGAACTGCCGCCCGTGATCGACGCGGCCTTCGCCACGAACGGCGTCAACTCGCTGGCCGGCATCTCGATGGCGGGAACCTCGGTCCTCGATCTCGCGATCCAGGCGCCTGAGCTGTACCGCAGCGTCTCCGCGTACAGCGGCTGCGCGATGACCAGCGATCCGATCGGCCGCGCCTTCGTCTCCCTCGTCGTGCGGATGGGCGGCGGGAACACCGAGAACATGTGGGGTCCGGAGTCCGACGCCGCGTGGCGCGAGCACGATCCCTACGTACAAGCTCATCGTTTGCCGAATATCCCGATCTATATTTCCGCGGGCACCGGATTGCCGGGGCCGCACGACACGCTGTCGAATCCGCGCGTGCATATCAACGGAAAGAATCCGACGTCGATTCTGACGAATCAAATGCTCGTCGGCGGTGGCATCGAAGCCGCGACGGCGTATTGCACGGCGAGTTTGGCGCAGCGGACCCGAGAGCTCGGCCGCACGAATATCACCTACAACATCCGCCCGACCGGCACCCATTCCTGGGGCTACTGGGAGGACGACCTACACGCCTCCTGGCCGATGATGGCGACAGCCCTTGGCATATGAGCGACGAACTCCGGGTGGGCACCCAGCGGCTGAGCCCACGCGACGCGGTGTTCGTCTACGACGAGACCGACCGGCACCTGTCGAACATCGTCGCGGTCTACTTCGCGGACTCGTCGGCGCCGCGGCACGAACCGTTGACGATCGCGCAGGTGGCGGACTGGGCGCGGGCGAGCATCGGGCACGCGCAACTGTTCCACCGGCGCTTGCGGCACGTACCGATGGACCTCGATCTGCCGTACTGGGAGCCCGACCACACGCTGTCCGTGCGCGACCACATCACCCTGGACGGGTCAGGCACCTGGGCAGACGCCCGCACACGGATAGCCGAGATCACTTCGGCCCGAATGGATTTGACGCGACCGCCGTGGGAGCTGCACGTGCTGGATCGTGTCGAGGGCGTACCGGGGATGCCGGGCACGACCACGATCGTGGTGCTGAAGTTCCACCACAGCGTCGGCGACGGTGTCGCGACCAGAGCGCTCGAGCAGCACCTGTTCGGAACGGGCTCCGCGCCCGCGGTCCAGCTGGACAGGGCACGGCCGCTGACCACCGCTGTGCGCACGGCCGGTGCGCTCATGAGCGCACCGGTGCGCTTCGGCGCCGGTCTGCGGCGCGCGCGGATGGCCCGGGACGAACTGCGGGCGCTGGTCGACGCGGGCACGGTCCACGATCCCGCCCCGCTACGCCCCGCGACCAGGTTCAACCGCGACATCGACGCGGCGCTGACCTTTCACCTGGTGCCGATCCCGATGTCGGAGGTGCTCGCCGCGAAAGCCGCGGCGACACAGCGGGTCACGATCAACGACCTGATGCTGACCACGATTTCCGGCGCGCTGGCCACCTATCTCGCCGAGCACGACGAGGTGCCCGAGGGCTCGCTGGCCGCGATGGTGCCGATGTCGATGCGCGGTGTCGCCGAATGGGATTCGGCGAATCAGCTCAGCCAGATGATCGTGGACCTGCACACCGATATCGGCGACCCGATCCAGCGGCTCACCGCGATAAAGCAGTCCGCGGGCCGTGCCAAACAGCGCACCGCCGATCCGGTGGTGCAACGCACCGAACTGCGGGTGGAGACGGCACCTGCCCTGCTGCTGCGCGCCGCCGGATGGGCAAGGGCGCAACGGCGTTTCGACGACTCGGCGACGGTGCCGTTCTGTAACACCACGATCAGCAACGTGCCGCCGGTGACCGACAGCCTGGTCTTCTGTGGCAGGCCGGTTCGCCGAGCGGTCGGCTCGCTGCCGATTCTCGACGGCGACGGCCTGCGTCACCTGATCACTTCGCAGGGTGACGAGATCGTCATCGCGATCACGACGAACGCCGCGATGATGCCGGACCCCGACCACTACGACGAGCTGATCCTCGCGTCGTTCCGCGAACTCGCCGCCGCCTTGCACAGTCTCGAAAATCCGGCACCTACCGGCGCCTGAGCATCGACGTCCTGGCTAGCGTTGCAGGCAGCTGCTGCGGCGGACCGGCAGGCCGCGTTCCTCGAAGGCACCGAGCAGGAGCTGGCCGCGGCGCGCGCCCGCGGCGATGTCGGCGCGCGCCAGGTCGGGGACGTAGGTCGCCGCACCGATGATGGATTCACCGACGAGGGTCCAGAAACGGCGAGCGGGCAGGCCCGAGCACCGGGTGAGGACCGATTGCAACGGGATCAGCGAGGAGGCGCAGCGTTGGGCGAGCCAGACCGCCATGGCGGCTTCGCAGGGGAAGGCGACAGCGCCGGGTTCGGGATCGGAGTCGACGACGCGAATTGTGGTGTCGGTCAGCCCCGCCCAGTCGATGCCGCCGTCGTTGTCGTGGTGGATCCACAGGTTGTCACGGCCGGGATCCCAGGCCTGCGCGTCCATCACGAACAGCGCGGTGACCCGGCCCGCTACGGCGTGGATGAGCGCGGTGGCGACCACTTCGGCGGCGATCTCGTCGTTGATCATTTCCGCGGCATGGCGTCGGTACATCAGCTCGACGCGGCCCTCGGACAGCCCGTTGGGCACATGCCACCATCGCCGTTTGCCCTGCCCGCTCATCGCCGCGACGGCATACACGCGCGGATGCTCCGGTTGCAGCGATTGCAACCTGGCACAGGCGCGGTCGAACGCGGCGGTGGTGCGGGAAATGGCGGTGGTGACGGGCTCGGACATCGAACCTCCTCGAACGTTGGTTCCCGTGACGATGATGTCTCGGAACATAGGTTAGGCTTACCAGACTTCACAAGTCGTGTCCGGTTTCAAGGCAGGAGAAGTTCGTCGCCGTGATCCACCCTGGCACCGTCAGACGTCGTCGTCTGACCGGGCTTCTGCTGCTCGTTGTCTTGCTCACCGTGGCGGTGGTGGCGAGCATTGCCATCGGCACCCGCTCGCTCGCACCCACCACGGTGTTCGACGCCGTCTCGCACGCCCTCGGCTGCGACGGCGGCCCGTTCCGATGCCCGGCCCGCTCCACCGCCGAGGAAATCGTGCGTGAGCTTCGTCTGCCGCGCACCGCATTGGCCCTGATCGCCGGGATGGCGCTGGGCGTCGCGGGCGCGCTCATCCAGGGGTATACCCGGAATCCGCTCGCTGATGCCGGATTGTTAGGACTGAATGCGGGCGCGGGCTTCCTGGCGGCGCTGAGCATCTTCCTTTTCGGTTTCACCGCGCCCGCGCAGTACATCTGGTTCGCCTTCGCCGGGTCGGCGATCGCGGGGGTGATCGTGTTCGGGGTGTCCTCGATCGGCGGGGGTAAGGCGAGTCCGCTGAGCCTGATCCTGGCAGGCGCGGCGGTCACCGCCTTCCTCCAGGCGATGACGAACGCGATCATCGTGCTCGACAACGCGGCGCTCGATACCTATCGGTTCTGGGTGGTCGGCAATGTGGCCGGGCGCGAAGCGGAAGTGTTCTGGGAGGTCCTGCCATTTCTGGTGGTCGGCATCGGCATGGCCATGGCCGCGGCACCCAGCCTGAATCTGCTGAGCCTCGGTGACGATGTCGCCCGCGGACTCGGCGTCGACGTCACCCGGGCACGGGCCTTCGGCCTGTTCGCGGTGGTGCTGCTCAGCGGCGGGGCGACCGCGGCGATCGGGCCGATCGCGTTTCTGGGGCTGGTGGTTCCGCACATGGCGCGGACCATCACCGGACCGGACAACAAGTGGCTGATCCCCTACTCCGGACTGCTCGGCGGGTTGCTGCTGCTCGTCGCCGACGTCGCCGGACGGGTGGTCGCCCGGCCCGGTGAACTCCAGGTCGGGGTGATGTTGGCCGCGGTCGGCGCGCCGTTCTTCATCGCGTTGGTACGTCGTAAGAAGTTGGTGTCGCTGTGAGCAAGATCGAGTCGAACACCGACGTCGAACAGGTGAGCACCGATCAGATCGACACGGAATCGACGAGTGCGGGTGCGGCGGTCGTCGGGCTGCGGAAGGTGCGTCCCGCCCTGCGGATCGGGCCGGTATCGCTGGTGCTGCGCCCGGTGATGCTCGGTGTCGTGCTGGCGCTGGCTGTGGCGGTGTTCGTGCTGTTCTGCCTCGACATCGCCGTCGGCGACACCCATATCCCCCTCGGACGCGTCCTCGATGTGCTCGGCGGCGGCGGGTCCCGCTCCCAGCGCTTCATCATCATCGAATCGCGGCTGCCGCGAGCGCTCACAGCAGTGGTGGTCGGCGCCGCGCTCGGGCTCTCCGGCGCGCTGATGCAATCGATCCTGCACAATCCCCTGGCCGGGCCGGATGTCCTCGGCATCACCACCGGCGCCAGCGTGGGAGCGGTCGCGGTGCTGGTCGGCAGCGGTGGCACGACGACCGGGTTGATCGCGACCGTCGGCGCTCCGTTCGCCGCGCTCGCCGGTGGGCTGCTCACCGCCGTTGTCATCTATCTCCTGGCCTGGGGCCGAGGACGCGGCGGCGACCGTGGTGTCACCGGATTCCGTCTGGTCCTCATCGGCATCGGCGTGAACGCGGTGCTCATGTCGGTGATCAGCTGGCTGCTCACCCGGGCCACCCTCACCGACGCCGCGCGGGCCCAGATCTGGCTGAACGGGTCGCTGAACTCGGCGGACATGTCTCGGGTCGTCCCCGCCGTGCTCGCGCTGACGGTCGTGACCGTCGTGTCGCTGGTCTCCGCGCGGACGCTGGCCGCGCTGCGTCTGGGCGAAGAGTCGACCAGGGTGCTCGGTGTGCGAATCCAGTCACAGCAGGCGCTGCTCATCGGGGCGTCGGTGGTGGCGGCCTCGGTGGCGACCGCGGCCGTCGGGCCGGTCGGATTCGTCGCGCTCGCCGCGCCGCAGATCGCCCGGATGGCGCTGCGGACCCCGGGCGAACCGCTGATCGCGTCGGCACTGACGGGCGCGGCGCTGGTGGCGGGCGCCGACATCATCTCTCGCGCACTGCTTCCCGTCGATCTGCCGGTCGGTATCGTCACAGCGGCGCTCGGTGGACCATTCCTGCTCTACCTGCTCGTCCGCATGAACCGGAAGGCCACGCTCTCATGACCAGCCCCGCCCACCGCCTCGCGGCCGACGCCGTCTCCCTCGGCTACGGCGAGCGGGTGATCGTCGACGAGCTCAGCCTCGACATCGCCCCCGGCGTGGTCACCACCGTCATCGGCCCCAACGGCTGCGGCAAGTCGACCCTGCTGAAGTCACTCGGCAGGCTGCTGCGCCCACGGGCGGGCCAGGTGGTGCTCGACGGCAAGGCCATCTCGTCGATGAAGACCAAGGACGTGGCCAGGGTGGTCGGGATGCTGCCGCAGACCCCGGTCGCGCCCGAAGGGCTCACCGTCGCCGACCTGGTCGCGCGCGGACGTCATCCGCATCAGTCCTGGTTGCGGCAGTGGTCGGCCGACGACGAGACCGAGGTCGCCGCCGCGCTGGCCCAGACCGGCATCGCCGACCTGGCCGACCGCACCCTCGACGAACTCTCCGGCGGCCAGCGTCAGCGTGCCTGGATCTCGATGGCGCTGGCCCAGGGCACCGACATCCTGCTCCTGGACGAGCCGACCACCTATCTCGATCTCGCGCACTCGCTCGAGGTCCTCGACCTCGTCGACCGGCTGCACGCCGAGTACGGGCGCACGGTGGTGATGGTGCTGCACGATCTCAACCTCGCCATCCGCTACAGCGACGAGCTCGTGGTGATGCGCGCGGGCAAGATCGTCGCGCGGGGCAAACCGG
This sequence comes from Nocardia sp. NPDC058518, assembly GCF_042719655.1. NCBI lineage: Bacteria > Bacillati > Actinomycetota > Actinomycetes > Mycobacteriales > Nocardiaceae > Nocardia > Nocardia sp. NPDC058518. Next base: position 194,068 of record NZ_JBHXNJ010000015.1, on the reverse strand, counting down.
CCGACATCGTCACTGCCGAACTGCTGGCCGAGGTGTTCGGGCTCGAGGCCACGGTGCTCACGGATCCGGTCTCGGGGCGGCCGATGATCGTCCCGATCGGGACCCGGCATGTGCGCGGCGCGGTCGACTATGACGAATGACACACAGCAAACACCCCGTTACGACAATCTGTAGTACGCATGTTTGTCGTTGAGGCCGTAAAATCGGTGGGATGGCAGGTCTTGGCGAACTCGAAAAAGCGGTCATGGACCAGTTGTGGTCGGCCGATGAGCCACTAACGGTGCGGCAGGTCCACGAAGCGCTGGCCGCGCGGCGCGAGCTCGCGTACACCACGGTGATGACGGTGCTCCAGCGACTGGCGAAAAAGGATCTGGTCGTACAGCGACGCGACGATCGCGCGCATCGATACGCACCGGTTCACAGCCGCGACGAACTGGTCGCGAGCCTGATGGTCGACGCCTTGCAACAGGCCGACGCCGCAGGTAGCCGCGCCGCGGCGCTGGTGCACTTCGTGGAGCAGGTCGGCAAGGACGAAGCCGATGCACTGCGCGAGGCGCTCGCCAAGCTCGAATCCGACGAAAACAGCGGCTAGACTCCCTGGCGGCTCTCACAATGGGGTGAGTGCCCCTTGCCCCACAACGCAGTGAGCAGAGTCGATGAACGCAACCGCGGCAGTCTTTGCTGGTCTCGCCTTGCTTCTCGCAGGGCCGGTACCAGCGCTGCTCAGTCGCGCTACCTGGGTGCACCGCAGCCCGCGCGCGGCCCTGGTGTTGTGGCAGGCGATCGCGCTGGCCGCCGTGCTCAGCGCCTTCGGATCCGGGCTGGCCATCGCCAGCTTGCTGCTGGTCCCCGGCCCCGACGGTAGGCCGACCACCTCGCCCACCAAGGAGATCGACGCGCTCGGTCTGCCGCTGTGGACGGTGTATGTGCTGGTCTTCGCGCTGACCTTGATGGTCGGCGCCCGGTTGATGTTCTCCATCGTGCGCGTCGGCGTGCACACCCGGCGCCGCCGTTCCCGCCATCGCATGCTGGTCGACCTGCTCGATCAGAGCGGCCCGGTGCGCCGCGCCGCCGATATCCGGGTGCTGGCCGCGACCGAACCCATCGCCTACTGCCTGCCGGGCCTACGGCAGCGGGTCGTGATCAGCGAAGGCACGCTGACCAGCCTCGACGACTCCGAGGTCACCGCCATCGTGAGCCACGAACGCTCGCATCTGCGCGCACGCCACGATCTGGTGCTCGAGGCGTTCACCGCCGTCCACGAGGCCTTTCCCCGGGTGGTCCGCAGCAAGGCCGCGCTCGGCCAGGTGAAACTGCTGATCGAACTGCTCGCCGACGACTCCGCCGTGAAGGTCACCGGCCCGAAGCCCCTCGCCCGCGCCCTGATCGCCTGCGCCAAATCCACCGCACCGCAGGGCGCGCTCGCCGCGGGCGGACCGAGCACGCTGATCCGCATCCAGCGGCTCGCGAGCAGCACCGGAGACGTGAGAGTCGCCACCGCCGCCTACCTCGGCTCGGCCGCGATTCTGGTCGTGCCGACGCTGGCCGTCGCGGTGCCGTGGCTGCAGGAACTCAACCGGCTCTTCCACGGCTGACCTGGCGATCCCCCGCCACCGCTGCTCCACGTTTCCCGCGTGGCGACCGCGAAGCCGCTCGCTGATTCGCGGCGAAACAGACATTGCCACAACCGCTCGCCTGACCAGCCTGTTTACCCAACAGCGGCGGAACACGCCTATCCTGGGAGACCGGTCCTTCCTGCTGGGCCGCACCCCGTCCACGCCGAGGCGCGTATTCGGGTAATCGGCGCCGATCATCGTTCGGCGCGATTCGCAGCCCAACGAAAGGCCACCTTGACCAACTCTGCCGTGCCCAATGAACCGACCTTCGCCGAACTAGGCCTTCCGGTCGAACTGGTGCAGACCCTGCGCAACGCGGGCATCGACAAGCCCTTCCCCATCCAGGCCGCCACGATCGGCGACGCCCTCGCCGGGCGCGACGTGCTCGGTCGCGGCCCGACCGGCTCGGGCAAGACCCTGGCCTTCGGCCTGCCGATGCTGACCCGTCTGGCCCAGGGCTCCCCCTCCAAGCCGGGCCGCCCGCGCGGCCTCGTGCTGGTGCCGACCCGCGAACTCGCGACCCAGATCGAGAAGGCCCTCGAAGAGGCAGCCCGCTCGCTGGGCCTGCGCGTGGCCTCCGTCGTCGGTGGAGCGCCGATCAAGCGCCAGGCCGATCGCCTCGCGCGCGGCGTCGACCTGCTCATCGCGACCCCCGGCCGTCTCGACGACCTGATCAAGCAGCGCAACGCCGACCTGTCGGATGTGACGATCACCGCGCTCGACGAGGCCGACCACATGGCCGACATGGGCTTCCTGCCCCAGGTCACCCGCCTGCTCGACCGCACCCCGAAGCAAGGTCAGCGCCTGCTGTTCTCGGCCACCCTCGACGGTGACGTGGACAAGCTCGTCAAGCGCTACATGAACGCCCCGGTGACCCACTCGACCGCGCCCGCCGAGGCGTCGGTCAGCACCATGACCCACCACCTGCTCTACGTGCGCGACAAGAACATCAAGCGCACCGTTGCCACCGAGATCGCCGCGCGTGAGGGCCTGACCATCATGTTCGTGCGCACCAAGCACGGGGCCGACCGCCTGGCCAAGCAGCTGCGCGGCGCCGGTGTCGACGCGGGCTCGCTGCACGGCGGCAAGGCCCAGAACAACCGCGTGCGCACCCTGGCGGCCTTCGCCGACGGGTCTGTTCCGGTGCTGGTCACCACCGACGTCGCCGCGCGCGGCATCCACATCGACGGCGTCTCGCTGGTCGTGCACTTCGACCCGCCCGCCGAGCACAAGGCCTACCTGCACCGCGCGGGCCGCACCGCGCGCGCCGGTGAGGACGGTGTCGTGGTCACGCTCGTCACCGACGAGGAGCGCAAGGACGTCGCCGCGATGACCCGCAAGGCGGGCGTGCGGACCGACGGTGTCGACGTGCGCCCCGGCGACCGGAACCTGGTGGAGATCACCGGTGCCCGCAAGCCCAGCGGCATCGCACTGGCCGCCCCCGTGGCACCCGCGCAGCCGGCCAGGTCGGCGGCCGGTAGCGGGCGTACCCGTCGTCCGCGCACCGGTGGCGCACCTGCCGCCGAGGCTGGACGTGGTGGGGCTCCGCGCCGCGAGCGTCCGGCGCACGAGTCGCGTACTCGTAAGCCCGCGGGGGCCGGTGGACACGCCCGCAGTGGCGACACGCCGACGAATTCTCGTCGTCGCGCCGCGCGTCCGGCGTCTCCCGCGGTCCACCGCAACCGCACGGCAAACTGAGTTATGGCGGGGGGGGGGGGGGGCGGGTGTGCGGGCGCGGGGCGTGGTGGGGGGGGGGCACAGGGCGCCCGCGCGCCCGCCGGCCGCGCGCCCCCCCCGCCGCCCCCCCCCCCCCCCCCCCCCACAACTCTTCTTCGGCGCCCCCCCCCCCCCCGCCCCCCCCCCCCCCCCGCGTCTTTTTCCGGGTTCCCGAACACGGCGACTTCCCGTCCCCAGATCAGCGCCGACAAGGCCCGGATCCCGCACACTGAGCCCGTGACGAACCATGAGATCGCCACCATCGTGTGCGCGCTGATCGCGGCCATGTTGATCGCGCTGGGTGCCGTGGCACAGCAGCGCGCGGCCGCGGCCGTGCCCGAAGGCGCGTCCCTGCTGGGCGGCCTGCTCCGCAGCCCACGCTGGTGGTCCGGGATCGTCGGCGATGTCGGTGGTTACGCGATGCAGGTTCTCGCGCTTGCCTTCGGCGCGGTGCTGGTGGTGCAACCGATTCTGGTGAGCGCCTTGGTCTTCGCGCTGCCGCTGTCCGCGCGGCTGAACGGGAAACGGATCACCGCACGTGCCGCCACGACCGCACTGGTCCTCGTCGCGGCGCTCGCGCTGTTCCTGATCGTGGGCGATCCGACAGCGGGCGAGGACACAGCGCCCTTCCGGGAGTGGTTGGTGCCCTTGGCGATTCTGCTCGGGGTCATCGTGGCCGCGACCGTCACCGGACTGCTGATCGCCAGCCGATCGGGACAGGCGCTCGCACTCGGTCTCGCCGGTGGTGCCCTGTTCGGGATGGCCGCGGCACTCACCGATCGCGTGGTCACCCTCTTCGGCGACGGGATCGGCGCGGTGCTCGGCGGGTGGCAGACCTGGACGCTGGTGGCCGCCGGACTGCTCGGCGTGTACCTGCAACAGCGCGCGTTCCAGGCCGGACCCCTGTCTGCCTCGCTGCCCGCGGCCACCATCGCCGAACCCATGGCCGCCGCGTTCCTCGGTCTCACCGCCCTCGACGAGCACTTGCGCACCGACGGTTTCGGCCTGGTCGTCGTGGGCGCCTGCGTCCTGGTGATGTGCGCGGCGACGGTGGCGCTGTGCCACACCAGAGCGGTCACCGACGAGCCGGCGCGCTGACCCGCTGCCGGGATTCCCACGCTGCGGTGCTCACAGGGCTACTATCAATCAAGTGCGATTTCTTCCGGGACCCCAGCCGCCGTACGACCTGACCTACGACGACCTCTTCCTGGTCCCGAACCGGACCGATGTCGCGTCCCGGTTCGATGTGGACCTGGCCAGCGTCGACGGGTCCGGCACCACCATCCCCCTCGTGGTCGCGAACATGACCGCGGTCGCGGGCAAGCGGATGGCCGAGACCGTCGCTCGCCGCGGCGGCATCGTGGTGCTCCCCCAGGATCTGCCGATCCCGGCCGCCGCCGACACCATCGCGTTCGTCAAGAGCCGCTCGCTCACCGCCGATACCCCGGTCACCCTCGACCCGGATCGTTCGGTGTCCGATGCCATGGCGCTGATGCACAAGCGCGCGCACGGTGCGGTCGTGGTCGTCGAGGGCGGCAAGCCGGTCGGTGTGGTCACCGAGGCCGCCTGCGCTGATGTCGACCGGTTCGCGCGCCTGCGCGAGGTGGCGTTCACCGACTTCGTCCAGGTGCCCGTCGAGGCGTCCCCGCGCGACATCTTCGACCGCCTCGCCGAAGACCACGCCCAGCTCGCGGTGCTCACCAACACCGACGGCACCCTCGCGGGCGTGATGACCCGCACCGGCACCGTCCGCGCCGGCATCTACACCCCCGCGGTCGACGGCGGCGGCAAGCTGCGCGTCGCCGCCGCCGTTGGCATCAACGGTGACGTCGCCGCCAAGGCGAAGGCACTGGCCGAGGCGGGCGCCGACGTGCTCGTCCTCGACACCGCGCACGGCCACCAGACCAAAATGCTCGAATCATTGCGCACCGTCGCCGATCTCGGGCTCGGCCTGCCCCTGGTCGCCGGCAACGTGGTCTCCGCCGAAGGCACCCGCGATCTGGCCGCGGCGGGCGCGACCATCATCAAGGTCGGTGTCGGCCCCGGCGCCATGTGCACCACCCGCATGATGACCGGCGTCGGTCGCCCACAGTTCTCTGCGGTGGCCGAATGTGCCGCCGCGGCAAAGGAACTCGGCGTGCACGTCTGGGCCGACGGTGGCGTTCGGCACCCCCGCGACGTGGCCCTCGCACTGGCCGCCGGTGCCTCGAACGTGATGATCGGCTCCTGGTTCGCCGGCACCTACGAGTCCCCCGGCGACCTGCGCATCGACCGCGACGGCAACAAGTACAAGGAGAGCTTCGGCATGGCGTCCAAGCGCGCCGTCGCCGCCCGCACCGCCGCCGACAGCAGCTTCGACCGCGCCCGCAAGGCGCTGTTCGAAGAGGGTATCTCCAGCTCCCGGATGCGTCTGGACCCCGAGCGCCCCGGCGTCGAGGACCTCATCGACCACATCTGCTCGGGTGTGCGCAGCTCGTGCACCTACGCCGGTGCTCGCTCACTGCCGGAATTCCACGACAAGGCCGTGCTCGGCGTGCAGTCCGCCGCGGGCTTCGCCGAAGGCAGGCCACTGCCAAGCGGCTGGTGAACCCCGCACACGGCGGCCGATCGAATCCTTCGATCGGCCGCCGTTGCCGTGTCCGGCGCCCGCCGCCGACACCTCATGGGTGGGCACGGATTACTATGGGGTTGCCGACCACGGCACATGCTCTACCCCCGCCTCGAAAGGATCCAGTTGTCACCCGCGTCCAAGGGCGCCACACAGGAGGGCTCCTCTACGGAGCCGGGTGACAAACCCGGCGTCCTCCTTTCCGCAGCGTCTGTTCGATCTCCCGGTTTCCCTGCCGCACCACTCGGGTGGTGCTGAGGATGTCCATCGTTCTGACCGTGCTCAGCCTGCTCGGCTTCATCGCTCTCACCCTCGGAACGGCACTGTTCGTCGCCGCCGAGTTCTCCCTCACCGCACTGGAACGCAGCACCGTCGAAGCGGCCGCCCGCGAGGGTGACACCCGGTCACGGCTGGTGAAACAGGCCCATCACACCCTGTCGTTCCAGCTCTCCGGCGCCCAGCTCGGTATCACCATCACGACCCTGATCACCGGCTTCATCGCCGAACCCGTGCTCGCCCGCCTGCTCGATCCGCTGCTGAGCGGCATCGGTTTGAGCGAAAGTGCCTCGCACGGCATCGCATTGGCGCTGGCCCTGATCATCGCCACATCGCTGTCGATGATCTACGGCGAGCTGGTACCGAAGAACATCGCCATCGCCGAGCCGATGATGGTGGCCCGGCTCACCGCGGGCCCGATGGTCGGGTTCTCGGCCCTGTTCAAATGGCTCATCCGTTTTCTCAACGGTTCCGCCAACTGGGTGGTCCGCAGGCTGGGCATCGAACCCGCCGAGGAACTGCGCTCGGCCCGCTCGCCCCAGGAACTCGGTTCGCTGGTACGCACCTCCGCCATGCGTGGCGCGATGGATCAGCGCACCGCGCTGGTGATGGACCGCTCGCTGGAATTCGGCGAACGCAGTGCCGAGGATCTGATGACACCGCGGGTGAAGGTCGAATCGCTGGACCGCGACGACACCATCGCCGACCTCATCGCCGCCTCGGCGCGCACCGGCTACTCCCGGTTCCCGGTGATCGACGGCGACCTCGACAACACTCTCGGTGTGGTGCACGTCAAGCAGGCGTTCACCCATCCGGGCGAGTTGCGCAAGCAGATCCCGCTCAGCGAGCTGGCCGTCGCGGTGCCGATCGTGCCCGCCAGCCTGGACGGCGACGAGGTCCTGGAGCGAGTGCGCGCCGACGGCATGCAGGTGGCACTGGTTGTCGACGAATACGGCGGCACCGCGGGCATGGTGACCATGGAGGACCTGATCGAGGAGATCCTCGGCGACGTGCGCGACGAGCACGACGAGGAGGAACGCGATGTGCGCCGGGTCTCCGACGGCTGGGACTGCTCGGGTCTGATGCGCATCGACGAGGTGTCGCGCGCGACGGGCTACGACGCGCCAGAGGGCGAGTACGAAACCCTCGGCGGGCTGGTACTGACCCAGCTCGGCCGCATCCCGGTGACCGCCGACGAAGTGGTGCTGCCCGCATCCCGCGGTTCCGGTGGCGGCTGGGTCGCCAGGGTGGAACGCATGGACGGACGGCGCATCGACCGGGTGCGGTTGATCCCCGTCGACGCGGCCAACCTCTCGGCACGGGAGCACACTCATGGGTGACCTGTTCGGAATCTTCCTGACCGTCGTGCTCCTTGCGGGCAACGCGTTCTTCGTCGCCGCCGAGTTCGCGCTCATCTCGGCCCGCCGTGACCGCCTCGAAGCCCTTGTCGCACAGGGGAAGAAGAAGGCGCAGACGGTGATCGAAGCAGGCGAGAACCTGTCGATGATGCTGGCCGCGGCCCAGCTCGGCATCACCATCTGCTCGATCCTGCTCGGCCGTGTCGGCGAGCCCGCGATCGCGCACCTGATCGAGCGCCCGTTCGAATTGCTCGGTCTGCCGGATCAATTGCTGCACCCGGTGGGTTTCGCGCTCGCGCTGACCATCGTGGTGATCCTGCACATCCTGCTCGGCGAGATGGTGCCGAAGAACATCGCCCTGGCCGGTCCGGAACGCTCGGCGCTGCTGCTGGTGCCGATCCACCTGATGTGGTTGCGGATCGCCCGGCCGCTGATCGCGCTGTACAACCTCGCCGCGAACATGACGCTGCGGATGTTCCGGATCGAGCCGAAGGACGAACTCGACGCCACCGTATCGACGGTGGAGCTGGCCGAGATGATCGGCGAGTCCCGCTCCGAGGGACTCCTCGACGAGGAGGAACACCGCAGGCTCACCCAGGCCCTCGGCACCTCCGACCAGGTCGTCGGCGATGTGATGGTGCCGTTGGCCCAGGCCAGATCGGTGCCGCTGATCGGCAGCGGAACCACCCTCGGAGAGGTGGAGGCCGCGGTCTCCGAGACCGGGTTCTCCCGCTACCCGGTCCGCGCCTCCGACGGCTCCCTGGTGGGCTACCTGCACATCAAGGACGTCCTCGACGAGGTCGCCGACGACAACGCGGGCCCGGACACCGTCATCCCCCGCACCGACATCCGCCCGCTGCCCACCGTGAGCACCGGGACTCCGCTGTACGAAGCGCTGGCCCGATTGCGCCGCACCAGCAGCCATCTGGGCCGGGTGGTCGACAGCCGCGGCAACACCGTCGGTGTGGTCGCGCTGGAGGATCTGATCGAAGAGTTCGTCGGCACCGTCCGCGACGGAACCCACCGCATCGCCGACTGAGTTCCAGCTCGACATCACACACAGCGGCGGTTGCGGGCTTCGCAACCGCCGCTGTGTCGTCCTCGGCAAATTCAAGGCGGAGGTTTTCACACGTAGACGACGGCGCATGCTCGCGAGCGACACGACTATGTTGCCCTCGGCGTCCGGCCGATGTACTTGTGTCATGACAAAAAACGCTTCCCACCAGCAGCTTTTCCTCGTCACCGGCGCCACAGGCAAAACCGGCAGCCGCGTCGCGGCACTGCTCGAGGCCGCTGGGCACCCGGTCCGCCTCGGCTCGCGCGCCGCGACGATCCCGTTCGACTGGACCGAACGGTCCACCTGGGCGCCGGTCCTGGCCGGTGTCGACTCGATCTACCTGTCCTACCAGCCGGATCTCGCTGTTCCCGGGGCAGCGGACACCATTCGCGCGTTCAGCGCGGCCGCACGGTCGGCCGGCGTGCGATCGGTCGTGCTGGTGTCGGGTCGCGGCGAGCCGGAGGCGCGCGAATGCGAACTGATCGTGGAGGGTTCGGGCCTGAACTGGACAGTCGTGCGGTGCAGCTTCTTCGCGCAGAACTTCAGCGAGGGCGCATTCCTCGACGACGTGCTGGCGGGCGCGGTCGCCCTGCCCAACGGTGACGTACCGGAACCGTTCGCGCACGCCGACGACATCGCCGAGGTTGCCGTCGCCGCGCTCACCGATCCTCGTCATGCCGGCGAGATCTACGAGGTCACCGGTGCACGGGCGCTGTCCTTCGCCGACGCGGTGGGCGAGATCGCGACCGCCACCGGCCGGGAGATCGCCTTCATCCCGATCTCACACTCGGAATTCGTTGCGGCACTGGGCGAATACCAGCTGCCCGAGGAGATGTCGACCCTGCTCGTCTACCTCTTCGGCACCATCCTCGACGGCCGCAACACCGCGACCGCCGACGGTGTGCAGCGCGCGCTCGGCCGTGCACCGCGCGATTTCAGCGAGTTCGCCGAAGCCGCGGCGGCCACCGGCGTCTGGACCCCACGGACCTAGCGCCCCTCCCACCGCATCGCCGAACGAGTGCCGTGCCCGGTGCCGCACGATGGCACCGGGCCACACGGGCGATTCGGTTTCAGAGCAGGGCTTGCGAGCGGCGAACGGTCTCGGGGTCGATCTCCTGGATCTGGATCACGACGCCGTCGGGATCGGTGACCCGGATGCTGCGACCGAAGTCCTCCTCGACGAGGGTGTAGTCGTAGCCGCCGGCCGCCAGCCGCGCGGCGACGTCCTCCAGTGGCTCGTCGGTGGAGAAGCCGAGCTCGACCGTCCCGGGCGCCCGGCCCTTCGAGACAGCGGCATCGTGGACACCGACCGCGCCCGCGGCCGCGTCGAGCTGTGCCCAGACGGCGACGCTGCTGTCGGCGCGATAGGTGAGCCCGAGGCCTTCGTAGAAGCGGCGCGAGACCGCCACGTCGGCAACGTAACGGATGGGCAGAACTGTCAGCACGGGTTCTTCTCCTCGGAATCGAGCAGTCCGGCGGCGCCGGGCGACCCGTCGGTGGGCCACGAACCCACTGTGCTCAGTGCGCGGAAGATCGTCGTTCATGTGGCACCTTGATGGTTGATACGGCCGCTAGAGTGACCGCTTGTGGTGGAATCAGTCAGCCTCGATGCCGATGACCGGCGGGTGCTGCACGCGCTGCAACTCGGTCCCCGCGCTTCGTTCGCCCGTATCGGCGCCGTACTCGGAATGTCGGAGCGTGGTGTCTCCCGCCGCTATCACCGGTTGCGTTCGCAGCTGATCCTGCGCGTCGTCGGTATCTCCCGCCACGACCGGCCGGACCGGGCGGACTGGATCATCCAGCTCACCCCGGCACCGGCCTCGGTCGACGCGGTCGCCCGCACGCTGGCCGCCCGCGCGGATACCTCCTGGATCGCCTCGCTGGCAGGCACCGGCGGACTGTTCTGCATCCTGCGGACCACGTCGACCGACTTCGACATGCTCGCCCAGCTCCGGCGAATGCCGCACGTCGGCGCCGTGACGGCCCAACGGCTGCTCGCCCCTGTCGCAGGTGTCGGCGGGTGGCCGGGTCGGCTCCAAGCCCTCACCCCGGAGGAACAGCACGCGCTGCGCGAGCCCCATCACCCCGCACAGCCCACACCCCTGCACACCCGCGATGACCAGCGCCTGCTGGCGCTGCTGGCCACCGACGGGAGGATGAGCGTCGCGCGACTCGCTCGAGCGTCGGGCATTGCGGAATCGACCGTGCGCCGCCGGATCACCGAGCTCACCGCCCACGGCGTTTTGATGTTCGAAGTCGAAGTTGATCCCAAGCTGTACGGCCGCAGCATCGACGTGATCTGTCGGCTCGATGTTCGTCCCGCGTCCTTGCGGACCGTCACCGAAGCCCTCGGCACCCACGCCGAGGTCGCCTTCGCCGCCACCACGACAGGCGAAGGCACCGTTTTGGCGATCCTCGAACTCACCGACGCCGAAGCGCTACACAACTATCTCGCCGACAGCATCGGCGCACTACCCGGGGTGAATCGGGTGCACACCGAGGTCGTCGCCGACTGGATCAAACGAGCTGGGCCGCTTCCACTTCCCCACCGCTGAGACCAACCGGTCGGGCCGACGCAGTTCCTACCCCTTGTGCAGGAGCGGCTGGGCGCTATACGTGCCCGCCCGCCGCCCGGAGAAGATGCAGTCGGCCAGCGACAGTCCACTGATGTAGGAGTTCGAACAGACGCCGACCGCCGCACGCCCGGCGGCGAAGAGCCCCGGAACGACTCCCCCGCTCTCGGCGCGCACAGCCCCGGTGTCCTCGTCCACCAGCAGACCACCGAGGGTGAGCATCGGCATGGGGTAGCTGACCCGAGCCTTGAACGAGATGTCCAGCAGGGCGAACGGTCCGGTGCGAACTGGGCGGCGGATGTCGTCGGGCTTACCCAGCGGATCGGGGCGGTCGAGTTCGATGGCCCGGTTGTGCGCGTCCACGGTTTCCCGCAGCGCGGACTGGTCGATCCCGGCACGGGCCGCAACCTCTTCGACGGTGCTACCGGAAACGCGCCCGATCCGGAGCAAACGCTCGGTCTGCATGCGCTGGAACCACACCGACTGTGTGCCGATCTGCCTGCGGGCCTCGGCCTCGAGTTCGGAGTCGACGAGCAGCCATGCGCGGTGACCCGGACTGGCGGCGATGGCCGCGCCGAGAGCCGCACCATAGCGGGACTCGTCGATCATGCGCCTGCCGAGGGCATTCACCGCGACAGCGCCGAAGAACGCGCTGGGCGGAGCGATGAAACGCCACGTGGAGAGTGCGTCCATCTTGCCGCTCGCCGCACCGATGTCGAGCGCCATGGTGATGCCGCTGCCGTCGTCACCCGCGCTGCCCAGCGGCAGGCCCTGCGACCACGGATACGCGGGGGCGTGCCGAGCGACCATCTCCCCGTTCGCGATGAACCCACCCGTGGTGAGCACGACCCCGGATTTCGCCTGGATCCTGACCGGCCGTCCGTGTTTGCGCTCGATCCGGGCCAGCAGCGCTTCCACCGCCCGGCGCAAACCCTGGTGATACACACCAGGTTTCGCCGAGATCCGGGCGAGGGCGGCGAATCGACGGCGCACCGCCGCGGGCGCGCTGTCGATCGTGACCACCTCGATGCCGGTCACACGCCCGTCCTCGACCACGAGCCGAGTCGCCCTGGTGCCGGTCCGGACGCGAACGCCGTGCCCGGCCGCCGACTTCGCCAGCGGCCCGAACAGCGCCTTGCCCGAGACACCGGGACCGTGAGTGCGGTGACCGCGTTGGCGCGGTTTCGCGAAATCCCGGTAGCCACCGGAGTTTTCGCTGCCCGAGTAGTACAGGTAGTAGTCGTCGGTCGGGTAGGACGTCTTGTACGGGCACACCGAGGGCTGGAAGGGCACGCCGTGCTCGGTCAGCCAGTCGATCATCGCCGGGGATTCCTCGCAGAATCGGCGCAGCGTCGAGGCGCTCACGGCGTCACCGACCTCGGCCTCCAGATACGCGAGCATATTGTCGACGTCGTCATCGATGCCCGCGTCGCGTTGCACCCACGTGCCACCGCCCGCGTACACGATGCCACCCGACAGCGCCGTGGCACCGCCACCCAGATACCGATCAACAGCCAAGACCTCGGCGCCGGATTCCCGCGCGGCCAGCGCCGCGGCCACCCCCGCACCGCCGTATCCGACGACCACGACATCGGCTACATCGTCCCAGGCCCGCACTTGTCTCACCTTCCGAGCAGAGGCCGACCGCATCGTCGCCGTCGACTGTAACGTGTTCTAGTCAAACTATAACGTGTTCTAGATTCGGCAGGCGACGACCCGGCGGTTCGAGCCTCGGTTCCCGGCTACATCAGTCCGCGCCCGGTGGTGAGGGGCAGGTCGGTCGCGGTCAGCAGGCCGGGCCGGGCTTCGACCACGGCGGCGACGGCGCTGACCAGACGGGCGGCGGTGCCGACCACGCCGGCGAGCGCGTGATCGCCGTTACTGGAGAGCTGGAGGTCCAGCTGGTAGTCCGGTTCGCCCTGGATTTCGACTCGGTAGCAACCCTTTCCGGTCGGCTGTGGCCACTCGGGGGCCAGGTCGGGGTGCAGGCGGGTGACGTGCTCGAGCGTGAGAACCTCACGGCCGTCGCGGATGCCGTGGACCTGGAAGCGCAGCGCGGCGGCGGTGCCCTGCGCGATGGTGCGGTTGCCCACGGTGAGTTCGCCGGTAGCCGGTCGTCGTTCGAAATGTTGTGTGACGGAGTCGAGTTCGATGTCGAGAGCAGCGGCGAGCTGTCGGATGACGCTGCCCCAGGCCAGGGTGAGGATGCCGGGTTGTAGGAGCATGGGCAGGGCGTCGAGGTCGCTGCCGAAACCCATGATGTCGAAGACGACCTTGGGATTGTCGTAGGTGGAGTAGTCCATGATCTCCGAGCAGATGATGCGGTCGATCCGCTCGGAGCCGCTGGAGAGCAGCAGCGGAAGCCAGTCGTTGGCCCAGCCCGGATCGATGCCGTTGACCCACAGGGACGCGCCACCTTCCTCCATGGCCGCGATGATCGGGGCGATCGCATCGTCAGGGATGGTTCCGTAGGGGTACTGCAGGAAGACGGGGCTGCTGGAGACCACATTGATGCCCGCGCGCAGGAACCGTTTCAGGTCTTCGACCGATTCCATGAGCCGGTCGTCGGCCATAGCGGTGTGCACGATGCAGTCGGGCTTCAAGGCCAGCAGCGCATCGGCATCGGTGGTGGCGGTGATACCGGTTTCGACCGACAGCCCAGCGAGCTCGCCCGCGTCCTTCCCCGCTTTGGCCGAGCTCGATACCCAGACTCCGACGAGTTCCAGTTCCGGCCGGGCGATGATGGAACGCAGTGCTCGCGCACCGACATTTCCGGTACTCCATTGGATTACGCGGTAGGTCATGTCAGATCCTTTGTGCGGGAGTGGATCACAGGTCGGGCAGGCCGAGTTCGAAATTGGGGCTTTCGATGCCGCCGTCTACTTCGATGATCTTTCCGGTGATATAGCCGCCCGCGCTTGAACTGAGGTAGACGATGGCAGCCGCGATTTCCCATGGTTCGCCGAGTCGGCCCAGCGGCGTCGCGCCTTCCATGGTGGCCTTGATCTCCGGTTGCCCCGCGACGATCTCCAGTGCGGAGGTGAGGACCGAGCCGACCGCGATGGCATTGACGCGGATGCGCGGGGACAGGTCGGTGGCGGCCAGCCGGGTCCAGTGCGCGAGAGCGGCTTTGGCGGTGCCGTAGGCGAGGAAGCCACGGCCGGCGGTTCGGCCCAACATCGAGGAGATGTTGACCACCGATGCGCCGTCCGACTTCAGCAGGTGCGGTACCGCGGCCTGGGTGAGGGCGTGCGCGGTGGACACATTGAAGCGGAAAGCCTCCTCCAGGAACTCGGGAGAGGTGGTCATGAAGGTATTGGGCATGGTGCCGCCGACATTGTTGACCACGATGTCGATGCCGCCGAGTTCGGCGGCAGCGGTGTCGGCGAAGGCTTTCACCGCGGCCAGGTCGGAGAGGTCGGCCGGTACGGTGACAGCGCGGCGGCCCAGCGCGCGGATCTTCCCGGCGACCTCATCGAGCTGCTCGGAAGTGCGGGCGGCGATAGCGACGTCGGCACCGGCCTCGGCCAGTGCGAGCGCGGTGGCCGCGCCGATGCCGCGGCCCGCTCCGGTGACGATGGCAACGCGACCGTCGAGCCGGAAGGCATCCAGGATCATGGCGCAAGCTCCTCTCTCAGATGGCCGCATGTGTCTGCGGTCACACAGCAGTTTTAAGCTGTTTCGCTTAACTGTCAAGGAGTAGTTCTCATTTCTGCTGGTGAACGGCTACAGTTCGGACTGTGGCAGCAACAGCAGCGCGCGAACGCATCATCGTCGCGGCAGAGCGTCTGATCGCGGAGCACGGACGGTCGGTGCCGCTGCGCGATATCGCCGCTGCCGCAGGTCAGCGGAACAATTCGGCGATCCAGTATCACTTCGGATCCCGCGACGGGCTCATCGAAGCGGTGGTCGAGTTCCGGCTGGCGACGCTGGAGGTGCGGCGGCTGGAATTGCTCGCCGAACAAGCGGGTTCGGGTCGGCCGCCGGGCCTGCACGGGCTACTCGAAGCCCTCGTGGTGCCGATGTTCGAACTCGCCGAACGACACGGGATTCGGCATTACGCGCGATTTCTCGAGCAGATCCACCCCCATCCGGCGGTCTCCGATGCGGCCAATCTCGGCAGTGCGGGACGCACTTCGGTGCGCGTCATCATGCAGGGCCTCGACCGAGAACTCACCACCTTGCCACCGCGTTTGCGGGTGCGGCGGTTGCGGGCGTTGACCACCATGCTTTTCGCGCTCCTGGCCGATCACGAACGTGCGGCGGAGGCGGGCGACGCGCGGGCCGGGGATGCGCAGGCATGGGGAGAGATCATCGACATGCTCGCCGGATCACTCGCCGCTCCCGTCAGCGCACCTGGCGTGGTGTCGCGGGGCGCTCAGGTGAAATGACATCGTCGAATCCGCACTGTGGCAAAGCTTCTCAGACGTCCCCGGGACGGAGAGAGTAGCCGGGGTCAGCGAGAACGGCTCGGAATTCCTCGTCCACGAGAGAGGCGTGTACCGGCGCGATCTCGATGAACGCGGTGGCGCCTGCAGCGACCTTATGGTGTCCGTCCAGGAGAAACCGCGTGACGGTGCCCGTGCCCGATCCTGCTGGACCGGGTGCGAGCACGACCGCCAACGGCTTGCCGCCTGCTGCCATCACGTCGCGATACCAGGCGACGCGCTCGGCGTCGGGCGGCGGCCAGGTGCCGGTGGGAATCAGCGTCGAGCCGTTGGCGCCGTAGACGGTCTGCACCGTCCCGGGCGGCCACGGCCACAACGGATCTGCGGGGAGGTCGACATCGTTGGCGCTCAATGTCCGGGAGGTCCGGATCGCGACCTCGTAGCAGCCCGGAGTGAGCAACCGCAGCACCGGATCCAATCGGTCGAGCAGCACGCGCGTCGGATACGGTGACCCGCCGTAATCATGGTCCAGTTCCGGTGCCGCCAGCCAGTCTCCGAGCGCCTCGATACCGGCGGGACGGACCTCGGGAGAAAACCGAGCGAACAACTGGAAAAGCGTGCCGCGGTTGACGATTGCCGCACCGATCGTAGACCGCCCATGCAGCCGAAGCAGACCGCATCGCGCCTCTCGTGAGCCCAGTACCTCGATCAGGCCCATCCCGTCGGACACTTCCACCAGCTCGCCGACTTCATGGCTGCTCAGGTTCTCGCGGGCCGCGAGTGCGGCGAAGATCGGGCGAGCCAGGAGTTCCGTGCGTGGCTGCGCACGCAGTGCCTCCGTCAAGTCCGCCGACCCGATAGCGAGCGGGTCGGCCCACACGCAGTCCGACCAATCGCCGTCATCGCAGTAGCAACCGGTCTCCGGCCGACCGGACGGATGCCAGCACCATGCCTCGGCGGCGATCGGCTCGCACGACAGCCATCGCAGCACCGGCTCTTGCCCGGCCGCGAGGTAAGCGGCAAGGGCGTGGTGCCCGTCGAGAACGAAAGCCAGCTCGTTGTCGCGATCAGGGCGCGAAGCGTCGAGGACGGACACCACCGGCCGGTCACCGGCATCGATCGCCGACCGGTACCACGCGATGCGCTCAGGAGACAGGGATTCGGCCGGGTATCCGACGACCAGGACCGTCGCCCCTGGCCCAACGGTGACCGGGCGATCAGGCTCGGGACGGATCACCCGCACCAGTCGTGATTCCGGAGATCCGAACTGCCAGATCCCCGATGTCGTCAGCCCGAGCACCTCCCCTGATACGGCCGCATCCCGCGTCAACTCGACGGGCAGACCGCCGCGCGCGGCGAGCGCCGACGGCCGCGGCGGCCCTTGCGAAGTCCGCGCGACGGTGAGCCCGTCGGCGTGTACCCAGCACAGCCACGACCACAGCCCGTCGAACCGCACACCCAGCCCGGCGCCGACCGGGGCCAACCCGATGGCACGAGAACCATCGGCGACAAGTTGTGATGGCCGCCCCTGTCCCACGATCACACCGAGTCACCTATCCACCCGAGGCACGACCTGG
Source organism: Nocardia sp. NPDC058518 (assembly GCF_042719655.1). NCBI lineage: Bacteria > Bacillati > Actinomycetota > Actinomycetes > Mycobacteriales > Nocardiaceae > Nocardia > Nocardia sp. NPDC058518. The sequence goes on along the minus strand of NZ_JBHXNJ010000015.1, from coordinate 176,899 downwards.
CGGGCCGAGTACTTCGACAGAGCGTCCGATAGCGGGCAGGGCGCACGCGTCCGGTACCCACCCTTCGGAGCCTATGGCAACTCATAGCTCGCCAGCGACCGCCGGTGGGATCAGCCGCTGCGGACCGGTGCGGGATAATGGCCCGGTGAGCACGCACGGCGACCTCGTCCACGCTCTCGACCTGCGGGTAATCCCTGCGGTCGAGTGGCGGGCCGCTGCGCGCGCACACCGTGACCGGCTCGATCGGCTGGTCGGGCCGTATCTCGAGCGGCGGGCGGCGGGCACCACCCATCCGGTCGTGGATTTCTTGTTTACCTACTAGAGTTGGAGCACCCCCGGTAACGACTCATTACGCCCCAATAATGCCCGTTACCAGCAGGTATGCGGCTTCCTCTCATCCCAACACTGCTCAACATTTCCCACCGTTTCCTTCTCAACCCGTGTAGATCGCGTGTCAGAAGTCAAGTTCCTTCCGCTGTCGAACCGGCCAGTTCGACCAAACCTGAGCTCAGTCAACACGTCACACGTCCCGGAGAGCTAGGGCTTCACCGAGCCCAACACCGGTATGTGCAGCGAACGCACGTCGGGCGCGCAGTTGTGCCCGGGTCCGCGGTCGGAATTTTGGTTGCCGACCACAGCCACACGGTTCGAAGCCCTCGTAGCGCAGTCCAGCGCCGAGTACGGCGCCAACTACCGACCAAGCACGGCTATCACGGCGACGAGGCGCCGCGAAATCATGCCCCGCACACTGCATCTGCGTACCGCATCGCGGGCAGTCGTGCGCTGCACCAGTATTCGTCGGGTGCCGCTTGAACGACACCCGGCACGCCACACATACGTAGTGCAGCTTGTAGTGCACAAAAGCGTAGGTACACATGGAACTACGATATCGCGACCATGAGTGCGTGGCTGTCGCTCATCCACGCCGGCATTGCGGAGGGCGTGCGATCGGCTCGGAGCGAGCCCGAGGCAAATGTGATCCGATCTCCGATATGGCGGCCCCGGGAGAAGTCACGTCAATCGAGGTCACCCGCATACGCTACCAGCGCAGACCTACCCGAATCACATCAGCAGGGCATGCCCCCGATGGCCGAATCCGGGCTGGCCCGGACGGGCTGCCCTCGCTACCAGCCCCGCACCGAGCACGGCAGAACGGGCCCTTGCCGCCTTGCGGACAAGATCAGCTCGCAAAGAAGAAAGTCTCTGGCCACTCGCCACCTGCTTGGGTACGCCTCCACCAAATAATCCCGGCCGCCCGTACTCCGACGTAGCGGTCCGCAGGGTCATCGACTAAATAGCCGTCGGGTCCCACAACGGGAATGCGGACCCTTTTCGGAGTACCTTCGCCGGAAACCTGCGTCACAGAGCTGGACAATCGGGCCCACGCGCAGCTACGCGGCCGCACAACACGCGTTCGCCCAGCTCAAGGTGTGGAATATCTTGCGGAAGCTGCGTTGTTGTCCCGACAAGACCACGCGGCTCGTGAAGGCGACCGGTGTTCTTCAGGACCGCGAGCGTCAAGCTGCTGCTGCGGCAGGAAGAAAAGTCTCACTGCAACGTCTCTCATACTATTACGCCAAACAATTTATGAATCGCAGCCATTAGTCGTCAGTAAGCACGATAAGCGCAACCTTGTCGGACGTCCTGTCGATGGCGATAAGTTCATGGAACTCCATGTGGAGATTTCCGTAGTCGTTTATCGCTGTCTCGTCCAATTTCTTGAGGACGTAGACTGATTCGCTTCGTGCGATAGCGTTAACCACCGACTGCTCAAGCTCGTTCGTCAGCGAAGGTGGAATAGTTCCGCAGTTTAGCAGCCACTTGTAAAATATATCCGTCGCAGAGGTTGCGCCAATTTCGTCAAACGATGACGGTGAGATACTCGAAATCCAGTAGGGGCCGTGGCGGATTCCATCGGGGTCGATTCCCCCTCCAACATAGTCATCTCGATATTCGACCGTGTCGATTACATTCGATATGATTGCATCGTTTGCAGTATCGCCTTGGGCGATCTTGAACGTTCTCACATCAGCCCATTGAAATTTATGATTCCCACCAGCGCCGAAATCGTAGTCGCGGAAATTAACGAATTGCATTCCAAGGTACTCCACCTTGCCCGGTACCACCCTTCGTGTCGACTATGGTTGAATACACTGCCGATTATATATGCCAGCGTTTGATTGGAACACCTGGAACACTATTGAAATCTAGAGTCGCACCGCCGGATCGACTGAATGGGCGGTAGGTGACGGTCGATGGCGGGTTGCCTGGAATCGTCCATACCTCGATATCTCCCTTCGGAGTCTGCTTCACGTCGGGTTGTCCGAGTTTCTCGGTAAGTTCCTGCCGCGCCTGCTCCAGTGCTGCCGCGGTGACGATCTGGACACCTTCAGCAGATTCTGCCCCGATCAGTTCGCCTGCTTCGTCGGTCACGACATCCAAGACTTCCTCAGCCTCTTCGGCGCCCTCATCCAACAGGACCTTCATCGCGATGATCTCCACGAGCGCGAGTGCGACCTTGCTCGTGTCGGGTACCTTTTCGAAGGCGGTGATGGCTGCGACCGCGCCACCGAACGCCCCGCTGAAGCCGAGGATCTTCAGCAGTTTCTGCGCGTTCAGGGCTTTGCGGATGCCGCTCATGGCGTTCGCGATAACCACACCGATACGAACAACGGCCAAGGCGCCGGAGCCGCCCATGGTGAATAGGAAGCCAACGGCCGCGACGCCGATGGTGACCGCAATCTCGGCGGCGAGCATTGTGAACTCATGGTTGATCGCGGTGTTGGTCTCGTGTATTCCGGTGTTGAACTCCGAGATCGGAGCCGCGATATTCTGACCTGCCAGGACAATAGTTTCAGCGGAAGTGCTGATCGTGTTCAGATGTTGCTGGATCAGCGCGCGGTTCTCTACGCGGTCCATATTGTCGAACATCTGCGAAATCGTTTCGAGCCGGGCCTTCGCCCCAGACAACGCTTCGCTGGCCGAAAAAGTAGACCATACAGTTGATACCTCAGCGAGTGCATCGATATCAGCGTTTGGTAGCTTTTTGAATTCCGCGGTAATCTCGTCGAGGAGTTTGTCGAAGAATTCGCCGTCGCCGTCGTTACGAACGCCCATGCTAGCAATCGCGGTTGTAGCCGATGGCAGTTCGACCTTGTATTCCGTCATCGCGGTTATATTCGGACGCGGCGGTGCCGGGTTGCTGTTGTTACTGGTCCCATAGTTGTAGCCGGACGCGTACAGGATGTTTCCAAAATTAGTGAGTGCGTCCGACAGGTTGGTGCAGGCCTGCAACGTGGAGCGTGCAACACCGTCGTAGGCTTGCGCCCATTCGGTGCATCCGGGCGCGTCGCCAGCCATTCCGGCGCCTTTTCCCTTGACCGCATCGTGGACAGACTTGTCCGCAGCGCGAAGGTCATTCGCCAGATCGTGGCACTTTTTCGCAGCATCATAATAGGTGACCCAGTCGACATACATCGTGTCATCCGCCTTGCAGCATACGATAATTTATGTCTATCGCATTCGTGTATCTGGAGTGTGCTGCCTTGGCGGCGGTGCTCATATCACGAATACCATCGACAAAATCACGGGCGCCGAGCGACCATCGTTGGTGAGCTCCCTGATAAGCGTCGGCCGCGACGCTCTCCCAACCGGTGCCGACCAACCCAGCGACTTGGTCATCTATCTCGTCGAGGTGTTCTGCTATGAAGCCGGCGAGCCCGCCGAGTTTGGCGATGACCTGTTCGATGTCGTCGAGGTCGACCTTGAATTCGGATCCCATCCAGGCCTACAAATCGAGACTGAACGTGCCGAGGGCGGCCGCGTTCGTTTCGTCACGTTGACTGTAGGTGTCCGCTGTGACACCCAACTTCTCGGCCATATCGGTCAGCGCGGCGATGATTTCCAGTCCGCCGGTTCGGGTTTCGGCCCATCCTGATGCGAAGGCGTCTGCGTAGTCGCCGGTCCAGGTGGCGCCCGCGCAAGCGTCAACCTCGCGGGTTGCGGTATCAAGGGCTTGTCGCAAGGTGTCTGCCAGGCCATAGACGTACTTGCCGACATCTCGAACTTTGTCGGGGAGCACAGTCAGAGACTGCCCTTCTCCCCCTGGGCTGCTCATGGTTCTGATCGTAGATGAGGATCTACCGCCCGCAAGAATGACTATGTAATTCGTCACATTCAAGCCCCTGGCGCCACTTGCGTGGGTGTCTCGCTGGCTGGGCGTGTCAACTGAACAATTGCTCACGCTGATGAGCGTTTATTCCCGTGTGTGCTGGCCGTGGACTAACGCGTCCGCGTGGACGGCACCACCGCTACTCGTCACTACATCGAGAGTCCCAGCGAGGTTGCCGACTACACCGGACTGCTCGGCCCCGGGTTTGGCGTGAACTCGTGTCGAGCCTTTGCGTCAACTCGTGTCGAAAGCGTGTCACAAGTCTAATCTCGGCCCTCACCACCCCCCTGGGATGGCACCCACCGAACCCCCGATTCAGCCCGGTTCAGAGGTTCCTCACCGGTACGGGACAATGGCTACGTGAGCACCCCCGACCACCTCGACCACCCCACTGACCTGCACATATCGCCGGTCACGGAGTGGCAGGCCGCCGCGCGCGCGCACCGTGACCGGCTCGATCGGCTGGTCGGGCCGTATCTCGAGCGGCGGGCGGCGGGAACCACCCATCCGGTCGTGGATTTCTTGTTCACCTACTACGGCAACAAGCCTTCGCAGCTGCGCCGATGGCATCCGGGGTTCGGGGTCGCACTGCGTGACGCGGGCGACTATCGGGGTGCTCGGGGGTATCACGAGCTTCCCGGCGAGCAGAACGTGTTCACCGCCGACCCGGCCTATCTGGCCAAACGGCGCGACACGATCGAGTTCGTGTCCGGACTGCTCACCGCCACCGCGCGGCGCCCGGCGCAGTTGTCGTGTTTCGGGCTGCACGAATGGGCGATGGTCTATCGCACCGACGACGTCCGCCACCAGCAGGTTCCGCTGCGCTTGGGGCACGCGGGCACCGACGCGGTGGTGGAGTCGATGTCGTTGCGGTGCACGCACTTCGACGCGTTCCGGTTCTTCACACCGGAGGCGGTGGGGCGCAATGTCGAACCGCTCACTCGCGCAGACCAAGTGGCGCGCGAACAGCCCGGGTGTCTGCACGCGAATATGGATCTTTATAAATGGGGTTTCAAACTCGCCCCCCTGATCTCCTCGGACCTGCTGCTCGACTGCTTCGAACTCGCCTGCACCGCACGCGAACTCGATATGCGAGCCAGTCCCTACGATCTGTCCGGCTTCGGCTACGAGCCGGTGCGCATCGAAACACCCACTGGGCGAGCGGATTACGTTCGCGCCCAGGCGGCGATCGCCGAATCCGCGGACGCACTGCGGGATCGCCTGCGCCTGGCCTGCGCCGAGTTGTCGTCGGCGCAGGCCAGGATCGACGCCGCGGACTAGCCGCGTTTGTCGGTATCGACGCGGGGGTTCTCGGGCGTGTCCGGCGACGCTTCCGTGACGAGAGAGAAGTCGCCGTCATGTATTTCGGTGCCCTGGTCGACAGCGACCTCGACCAGTTCGATGCCACGATCCATGCGCACGATCAGCGGGTCGTCACGCAGGTCCTTGTACAGCGACACACACATCGCCACCATCACCACCAGGAACGGCAGTGACACCACTGTGGTCAACGCCTGGAGGCCGGTCAGAGCACCGCCGAGATTGTCGGAATCGGCGATCACCAGCATGATCGCGGCGACGGCGCCGGTCGCCGCGCCCCAGAAGATGACAACCCACTTCGACGGTTCGATGTTGCCGCGCTCGGACAGCGTGCCCATCACGATGGAGGCCGCGTCGGCGCCGGAGACGAAGAAGATGGCGACGAGGATCATCACCACGACCGTGGTCACCGACGTGATCGGGTACTGGTCGAGCAGGTGGAACAGGGCGAAGTTGGAGTCCACCGAGCCGTCGGGTTCGGTGAGCGCACCGTCTTTTGTCTGTTCGGCGATGCCAGCGCCGCCGAAGATCGCGAACCACAGCAGGCTCACCACGCTCGGCACCAGCAGCACGCCCGTGACGAATTGGCGGATGGTGCGGCCGCGGCTGATCCGCGCGATGAACATGCCGACGAACGGCGTCCACGAGATCCACCAGGCCCAGTAGAAGATCGTCCAGCTCGACAGCCACGTCTGCATCGCGTCGTCACCGGCGCCGGTGCGCGAAGCCATCGTCGGCAGGCTCTCGATGTAGTCGCCGAGCGAGGTCGGCAGCATATTGAGGATGAACAACGTCGGCCCCGCGATGAACACGAATGCCGCGATCGCCAGGGCAAGCACCATATTGATGTTGGACAGCCACTGGATGCCGCGCGCGACACCCGAGACCGCCGACAGAACGAAGGCCACGCACAGGCCCGCGATGATCGCGACCAGGCCGATCTTGCCGATGCTGTCGATCCAGCCGTTGAATTCCATGCCGGCGCCGATCTGCAACGCGCCGAGGCCGAGGGAGGCGGCCGAGCCGAACAGGGTGGCGAAGATCGCCATCATGTCGATGACACGGCCGCCGATACCGTCCGCGTGGTGACCGAGCAGCGGCCGGAACACCGCGGAGATCAACTGCGAGCGGCCTTTTCGGAATGTGCCGTAGGCGATGGCCAGACCCGCGACGGCGTAGATCGCCCACGGGTGCAGGGTCCAGTGGAACAGCGTGGTGGCCATGGCGACCTCGGCGGCTGCCGGGGAACCGGGCTCGGCGGTGTGCGGCGGCGGATTCACGAAGTGCGACAGCGGTTCCGCCACACCCCAGAACATCAGGCCGATGCCCATGCCCGCGCTGAACATCATCGCGATCCATGACACGGTGCGGAATTCGGGTTTCTCGTCGTCGTCGCCGAGCGGGATCCGGCCGTAGCGGCTGATCGCCAGCCAGATCACGAAGATCACGAACGCTGTCGCGGTGAGCACGAACAACCAGCCGGTATTGGTGATGACCCATTTCTGAGCGGTGCTCGCGGCGGAGGCGAGGCTTTCGTCGTCGAAGACACCCCAGGCGACGAAGGCGAGTGCACCGATCGCGGTGGCGCAGAAGATGAGCAGATCCAGCCTGGATTTGCCTGGCGACCTACCGGCTACCACTTCCCGGGGCGGCGGTGTGCCCCCGGACCTTCCTACGACATCGTTCGACATGGATCCGAGTCCTCTCCGATCGCGGAAACTCCCCGCCTTGACAGACGCTGGCCGTACAGAGCAACCGTACAGCGTATGGGCGGCCGCCCGAGGTAAGCACGAGCCCGCCCAACACCCTGTTCCCCGAAACACCCTTCCGCAACCATTCATCCGGCCTACCATTCGTGACACGGCACAACTGTCTGAGCCAGTTGTGTTGTCAGCAGCATTGATTGGGGAGGGCAACGATGCCACCGAAACCGCGCACCGACACACCATCCAGCGCCGAGGCCACGACCCGGCCGGTCGAACCAGGGGCAACCGCACCACAGCCCCCTGACCGGCGACATTCTCTGATCCGGTATGTGGCAGCTGCCGCGATCACCGCACTCGTGGCGCTCGGCCTGCCGTCGGGAGCGTCCGCGGATTTCGGTGCGGACCTGACCGGTGCGGTGCACGAATTTCTCGAGGTGGGCCGAACGGCGGTGCCGCGCGCCGACTGCGGGCCCGGATCGCTGCCGGAGACCGGGTTGCAGGGTGATGTACCGGCGATTGACCGAGACAGTGGGCGCAGCACCCAGGGTTATCGCTGCAATATATCCATGATCGGGGGCTACGCCGGGCGGGGAGCGGGCATCACCTCCACCAGTTTCGAGCACTGCGCCTACGTCGGCACCTTCTTCCCCGGGAACATGCTCAGCGAGCACCCCGGCGTACAGGTCCTCGATGTCTCCGATCCCACCGCGCCGCGGCTGACCGCGACGCTCGCCGAGCCCGCCATGCTGGCCGGGACCTGGGAGACGTTGAAGGTCAACACGACTCGCAAACTGCTGGTCGGGACGGGCGTGCCGGTGGGCATGGGCGCCGGATACCTGTCGGTTTACGACGTCTCCGATTGCGCGCATCCGCGCCTGCTCAATCCGGGGACCGGCACGAATCTGCTGATGCCACTGCCGATCACGACGCACGAAGGCGGCTTCTCGCCCGATGGTCGCACGTATTGGGCGTCGGGCCTTGTGCCCGGATTTCTCAGCGCGATCGATCTCACCGATCCGGCGAATCCCCGGGTGATCTGGCAGGGAGTGACGGGGATCGAGGCACACGGGCTCGGCGTGAGTCCCGACGGGAACCGGCTCTACATCTCCGCGCTGGGCGGCTTCACCGTGCTCGATGTGAGCGCGGTGCAACGACGCGACCCGAATCCGCACGTGCCGCATCTCGGCCGCACCTTCTGGACCGACGGGTGGGCCACCCAGCACAGCGTGCCCGTGACCTATGACGGCGTGCCCCATCTGTTCACCGTCGACGAGGGCGGTGCCGGTGGGGTGAAACTCATCGACGTCTCCGACGACAGCGCGCCCCGCATCACCGCCAAGATCAAACTCGAGATCAACCTGCCCGCCAATATCGACTCCGGTATCGGTTCCTCGATGGGCGGTTCGGCGTTCTCCTACGAATCGCACTACTGCACCGCCGACCGTCCCGACAACCCGACCGCGCTGGCCTGCGGCTGGATCTCCTCCGGTATCCGGGTGTTCGACGTCCGCGATCCCGGCGACATCCGCGAGATCGCCTACTTCAACCCGCCTGCCAAGACCGGCCGTAACCTCGAGATCTGGAACTCGCCCCACGCGCTGGCCTCGATCATCGGGATCCCACTGATGAGCGCCCCGGCCGCGCTGCGGGCGATGGCCGAGGGGCTGTTCGATCCGGCGCAGGTGCTGACCGCCCGAGCAGGCGATATCGCGTTCGGTGACCTGTCCACGGACTGGTGCCTTTCGCCGCCGGAGTGGCGTGGCGATCAGCTGTATGTCACCTGCTCCGACAATGGGTTCATGGTGTTGCAACTCGACAACGAGGTGTACACACCGCCCGCGAATCAGCAGTCCACGGTCGGGTCGTGACCGTGAACCGGGTGATCCGCCTGGCGTTCGCGGGCGCCGCCACCCTTTTCCTGCTGGCGCTCGGTGCCGCACTGCGACCGCTCTTCGTCACCGAAACAGCCACGCCCGCTCCGATTCTCACCGCGACGGAGCTCGGCTTCGTCCAGGACATGACCGCCCATCACCAACAGGCGCTGATCCTCACCGAACGCCTCGACCCGGCCGCCGACCCCACCGTGCGCAGACTGGCCGACCAGATCGCCGACACCCAGCGGGTGGAGATCGGCACGCTGCTCGGCTGGACCCAACTCGCCCGCGCCGCACCCACCGCGGCTGTGCCGATGACCTGGATGGCCCGAACCCACCAGCACTCGACCACTGCCTCGGCAACGATGCCCGGCATGGCCACCACGGCCGACCTCGACACCCTCGCCGCGGCCCGCGCGGCCGACGCCGAAATCCTCTTCCTGCAACTGATGTACCGCCACCACGCGGGCGGCGTCACGATGGCCCGCGCCGCCGACACGCTCCTCACCTCGGGCCCGGTAAAACAGGCCGCCCGCGCGATGGCCCAATCCCAAAGCCAGGAACTGGGCTACCTCGGCATGCTCCTCGACCTGAGAGGTGCCCGGCCCACCTCCTGATCGAGATCAGCAGGCGCCGGCACGGATCGGGTCTCAGGTGCGATCGGTGAAGTGGGCGTTGAGAGCCGATTGGGTGAGTTGGGTGTTGCCGTAGGTGAAGGTGCCGTGCTCGGCGAGCTCGTTGGCCGCGTCGAGCAGGTGGCGGTAGAGCAGGCGCGCGATGCTGCCGCCTACGGTGACCCGGCGGACGCCGAGGTCGGCCAGTTCGGCCATCGACAAGGCGCCACCGGTCAGTCCCATGACGACATTGAGTGGTCCGTCGAGCGCGTCGACGAGGGCGGCGATCGTGGTGGCGTCGGCGGCCCCGGGCACGAAGGCACAGTCCGCGCCCGCGGCGAGGTAGGAGTTGGCACGGCGAATCGCTTCGTCGAGACCCGCGTCCACGAGCAGAGCGTCGGTGCGACCGACGAGCACGAACGGTTCACCGCTGGCAGCCACCGCCGCGCGCGCCGCGCGGACCCGGTCCACCGCGTGCACCTCGTCGAACAGTGGGGTGGTTCGGTCGCCGGTGAAGTCCTCGATATTGCCGCCCGCCGCACCGGCGTCGATGGCGAGCGAGATCGTGGTCGCCACTTCCTGGGCGTCGGGGCCGTACCCCTCCTCGAGGTCGGCGCTGACCGGTACCCGCACGGCGGCGGTGATCTCGTTGATCCGACGCATCATCGTCGAACGATCGACGCGACCGTGCTCGCCGTGCTCGGTGAAGAAATCGTGATCGGGGCGACCGAAGGAGAACGCGACGCCCGCGCTGGTGGTGGCGATCGCCGGAAATCCCACTGATTCGAGAATCCGGGCGCTGCCGGCGTCCCAGGCATTCGGAAGCAGGAAACAACCCGCGCGGTGCAGGTCGACGAAAGCCTGTGCGCGTATTCGCTGTTCGCTGTCCACAAGAGCTCCTGGGGGAATCGGAGTGTCCTTACGAGCCCATTCTGCCCCGCCCTGCCCATCGACCACACAGTTGCTCGACTGGTGGAAGGCAGTGCCGCTGACCTGAAACTAGCGCGCACGCAGGCGACGCACGGCGTCGTCCATGTGTTCCACGAGTAGGGCGCGTGCCCGCTCGGGCGAGCCGGTGCCGATCGCTTCGTGCAGTTCGACGTGTTCGCGGGCTTGTTCGCGGAGGTCGGGGTAGGTGGTTTGGAGCGCGCCGAGGCACATGCGGGTTTCGATGAGCAGGGTGCGGGCGGCCCGGACGAGGCGGGGACTGTCGGCGGCGGTGACGAGGGCTTCGTGGAAGGCCTGGTCGGCGTCGGAGACCCCGGGAGCGTCGCCCGCTTCGGCGGTGAGCCGCATGGCGGTGACGCTGGGTTGCAGTGCGGCGTAGGCGATATCGCGGCGGCCGTCGAGGATGAGATCGAGTGCGCCGCCTTCCAGGGCGGTGCGGGCGCGATAGATGTCGACGACGTCGTCGGTGGTGAGTTCGATGACGAAGATGCCGCGGTTGCGGATGCTGAACAGCAGGCCCTCCTGGACGAGGCGTTGCATGGCCTCGCGCACGGGTCCGCGGGAGACGCCGAAACTGGTTGCCAGATCGGCTTCACCGAGCTGGGCGCCGGGGGCGAGCGCACCGCGCATGATCGCCTCGCGCAGTCGGCCGGCGATCATCTCCGCGGTGGACTGCTGGTTGACCGGCTCGAAATCAATGATCGACATGCCGACTCTCCTCCGCGAACAACGCGCCGAGTTCAGGGGCGAAGGCGGTGACCCCGGCCAGCCGCAAACCTTCCCAGATGGTGACCTGGTTCGCCGTGAGCACCGGCTTACCGAGCGCGGCTTCGAGTTTCGGGAGCACCTCGAGAGTATGCATGGCGGTATCCGGGATGAGCAGTGCCTGGGCGTCGGGGTGGTCGTTGGTGACGGCCAGAGTCAGGACCTGGTCGGGGTCGAGGGTGCCGACCTCGGCGGCGGTGTCGATGCCGGCACTCGACATCGACACCACCTCGATGCCCGCGTCGGCGAGGAAGTCGACGAACAACCGCGCCACCTCCTCGGGGTAACTCGCGACGACGGCCACCCGCCGCACACCGAGCGCACGCGCCGCTTCGACGAACGCGAAACTCGTACTGGAGGCGGGCACACCGGCCGCCTCGGCAAGGCTCTCGACCTGACCGCGAGCGCCCTCGGGCCCATAGACGAAACTGCCCGAGGTGCACGCCCAGACAACGGCGGCGGGTTCCTCGGGTGCCAGCAACGACGCACCGTGACGCAACTTCTCGGGGCTGCCCAGGTCGAGCAGTTCGGCGATCGCGTGCAGATCGGTGCCGTAGATGTGAGCCACCGGCATCGCGGCGTCGAGCAGGGCCGCGGCGCGCGGGTAGTCGTCCTCGGCGGCGTGATCGGGATAGATGAATCCGATTGTCGGCATATGCATCTCGCTCCGTTCAGAAGACATCGACGAGCCACTTTCCTGGGCAGAATGTCGCGTCAGCATTGGCTCAGAAGACATCGACGAGCCACTTTCCTGGGCAGAATGTCGCGTCAGCATTGGCTCAGAAGACATCGACGAGCCACTTTCCTGGGCCCATCATGGGCAGTTTCATACGACCCAGGCAGGCCCACATGGTCAGTTGATTGGCGGTGAGGACCGGTTTGCCGAGTGCCTGTTCGAGTGGCTCGATCACGTCGTAGGTCGGCAGGTTGGTGCAGCTGACGAAGATCGCTTCCGAGCGTGGGTCGTCGGCGCCGAGAATCCGTTCGGCGATGGTGCGGTAGTTGACCTTCCAGATACCGCCGCCGAGCCCGAGGTGATCGGACTTGATCGTGGCGCATCCCGCTTCGTCGAGGAAGTCGTGCAGCTTGCCGGTGAGGACCTCGTCGTAGGGCGTGATCACCGACATCCGGGTGATGTTGAGGTGCTTGATCGCTTCCACCAGGGCGCCGGAGGTGGTCACCGCGTCGGGTGCGCCCGCCAGGCAGATGGTTTCCCGCAGGGATCGTTCGTAGGCGAGTCCGTTGATGAAGCTGCCCGAAGTACACAGGTACGCGACGACTTCCGGCTCCACGTGCAGGACGTCGTGAGTGGCCGCGGTGAGGTGCAGCGGGTTGGACACCAGTTCGGCCATGGCCAGCGACACCGGCACCGGTTCATAGGGGGTGCGGGCCAGATGCAGACTCACCTCCAGGGGCGCCCACCGCCACAGTTCCCGTTCGAGGGCGAGGTCGAACGGCGCGATCACGCCGATGCCTCGTTGGGCAACCGGCCCGTCGATGTCCGGGAAGCTGAACTCCACTGCGGCCCCTCTCGCGCTCAGCCGGGCAGACCTCCGAACACGATCGGATTGTTGACAATCATACGATCTGATCGTACGGTGTCAATGTGGAAAACGGGCCGATTGTCACCGTCCTACATCGTGACAGTGTGCCCGAATCGGACCTCATGGCCCCCGTTGCCGAACGCGCCGACGTGCGCTACACCGAGGCCGACGGGCTCGCCGATGCGCTAAGCGGCGCCGATGTGCTGTTCGTCTACGACTTCCAGTCTCGCGCCGTACCCGGTGCGTGGCACAGCGCCGACCGCTTGCGCTGGCTGCACATGGGTGGCGTCGGCGTGGATCCGGTGATGTTCCCGGAACTGCGAGCATCTGATGTGGTGGTCACCAATACCCGCAATGTCTTCGACGCGGCCATCGCCGAATATGTTCTCGGACAGATCATTTCGTTCGCCAAGGACCTGCCGGGGTCGATCCGGCTCCAGCAGCGGCACGAGTGGCGGCACCGGGAATCCGAACGCGTCGCCGGCGCCACCGCGCTGATCGTCGGGACCGGCTCGATCGGCCGCACCATCGCGCGACTGCTGCGCGCCGCGGGAATGACAGTGCGTGGGGTCGGGCGCCGTGCGCGCACCGGCGACCCGGATTTCGACACCATCAGCGACGATCTGCATGCCGAATTGCCCGGCGCCGACTACGTGATCGCGATCGCGCCGCTCACCGCGCAGACCACGCACATGTTCGATGCCGCCGCGTTCGCGGCGATGAAACCGCATGCCAGGTTTGTCAATGTCGGGCGCGGGGAACTAGTGGTTACCGACGATCTCGTCGCCGCGCTCGGCAACGGTTCGATCGCCGCGGCCGCACTGGACGTGGTCGACCCGGAGCCGCTACCTGCCGGTCATCCGCTGTGGGATCTGCCGAATGTGGTGCTCACGCCACATAATTCGGGCGATTTCCACGGCTGGCGCACCGAGATCGTCCGCGCATTCACCGACAACTTCGGCAGGTGGGCAGCCGGTCTGCCGCTGAACAACGTTGTCGACAAGACGCTCGGGTACGTGCCCGGCTGAAGGAGCCCGCCATGACGCAGCCCGATCTCCCCACCGATCCCACCGTGATGACGGCGGTTCAGCTGGTTTCGGCCTACGCGGTCGGCCAGCTCTCCCCCGTCGAGGCCGCGCAGGCCTGTCTGGATGCCATCGCCGCCCGCGACGGCGCGCTCAACGCGTTCTGCCTGGTGGATCCGGATCGGGCGCTGGTGCAGGCCAAGGATTCCGAGGCGCGCTGGCAATCGGGCAATCCGCGCGGGCTGCTCGACGGTGTGCCGATTTCCATCAAGGACATCTTTCTCACCGAGGGGTGGCCGACCCTGCGCGGTTCCACCTGTGTCGACGCGGGCGGACCGTGGCTGGTGGACAGTCCGGTCGCCGCTCGGCTGCGCGAGGACGGGCTGGTGTTCGTCGGTAAGACGACCACGCCGGAGATCGCCTGGAAGGGGGTCACCGACAGTCCACTCACCGGGGTCACCCGCAATCCCGCCGATCCGGCCACGACGGCAGGCGGGTCGTCCGGGGGCAGCGCGGCGGCGGTAGCGGGTGGGATGACGCCGGTCTCGGTCGGCACCGACGGGGGTGGCAGCATCCGGATTCCGGCCTCGTTCTGCGGGATCGTCGGTTTCAAACCCACGCACGGGCGGATTCCGCTCTACCCGGCCAGCCCGTTCGGCCCGCTCGCGCACGCCGGACCGATGACGCGCACCGTGGAGGACGCGGCGCTGCTGATGGACATCCTCTCGCTGCCCGATCCGCGCGACCCGACCGCGTTGGCGCCCACCTTCACGACCTTCCGCAGTCAGATACAGCGCGATGTGCGCGGGCTGTCGGTCGGCTACTCCGCCACGCTCGGGTACGCGCAGGTGGACCCCGAGGTCGCCCAGATCGTCGAGAGTGCGGTGGCGCGATTGGCCGAGGCCGATCTGACCATCGATGCGGTCGATCCCGGATTCGCCGATCCGCGTGCGGCTTTCGAAACGCTGTGGGCCGCGGGTGCGGCGACCATGCTGGCGAAGTTCCCCGCCGGGTCGCGCGAGAAGGTGGATGCCGGTTTGGGCGAGGTGTGGGCGCGCGGCGAATCCGTCAGTGCCATCGACTATCTCGACGCCCGCCACGTCGCCGCCGAGGTCGGCATCACGATGGGCAACTTCCATATGGCCTACGACGTCCTGATCACCCCGACCATGCCGATCACCGCGTTCGAAGCCGGACACGATGTGCCGCCGGGCAGCGGGCTGAGCGGCTGGCCCGACTGGACCCCGTTCACCTACCCGTTCAACATGACCCAGCAGCCCGCCATCAGCATCCCGGTCGGCAGAACTCGCGCCGGAATGCCGGTGGGCTTACAGATCGTCGGACCACGTCATTCCGACGACTTGATTCTCGCGGTCGCCAGGCACGCCGAGTTCGTGCTGAACTACTGAAGTAGATAGACCATTTCGGCGCCGCCGTATCTGTTCGGCGGCGCCGAACAGATACGGCGGCAAGCGAAAGTCTTGCCGTAGTGCCTGCTCATGCGCGGGCGAAGGCCAACGTCTCGCCCTCGACACCGCGCAACCACAGCCCGTTGCAGGCAGCCGCCAAGTCCGCGAGCCCATCCTCGATGGTGGCGAAGACGCTGCCGGGAACCCAGCCCAGGTCGCCGTTGATCAGCAAATTGTTGCGGCCGTAGAACAGGGCCACGTCGGTCGCGCCCTGGGCGTGGTGGGCGGCCGAGCCTGGTTCGTAGCCGTAGGCGGGGTTGCCGATTTCCCACGGCTCGAAATCGAAGAGGCAGACGTCGCCGGGAATCGGTGTGACGGTGGGGTTTTCGCGATGCGGTGCCGCGGTGATGCGTGGCACCAGGGCGTAGACCTCGTTGCGGGCGTATTTGGCGTGGAAGGCGTCGCCCTCCTGCGGGAGCGCATCCCAGACGGCGGCGCACGTGAGCGGAGCTTCGTCGTCGAGGAGGCGGGCGCGGCAGGTGACGCCGGCTTTGGTGAGGGTGATGCTCATGTAGCGGGCCATCGGGTCCTGCTTCCTGTGCGGTGCGAGCAGAGCGTGGTCGGTGCGGACTACAGCTCGGCGAGAACCTCCGACCAGATACCCAGGGCGTCCTTCACCTGGGTGTCGGTGACGATCAGCGGCGGGATCATGCGCACGACGTTCATGTGCGCACCGCAGGTGAGCAGCAGCAATCCTTTGTCGACGGCCGACTTCTGCGCGGCGGACGCGGTCTCGGTGTCGGGTTCACCTGTCGCCGTGGTGAATTCGGCGCCGACGAGCAGGCCGAGCCCGCGAACATCACCGATCGCCTTGGTGGCGAGCGCCCGGACACCGGCGAGCAGCTGCGTGCCGCGAACGGCGGCGTTGTCGACGAGCCCCTCGGCCTCGATCACCTCGAGAGTCGCGACGGCGGCGGCACAGGCCACGGCATTGCCGCCGTATGTCCCGCCCTGTGACCCCGGCCAGGCCTTCGCCATCAACTCCCGCGACGCCGCGATGCCCGACAGCGGGAAGCCGCTGGCCAGGCCCTTGGCGATGGTGATCACGTCGGGGCGAACGTCGAAGTGCTGGTGGCCGAAGAACTTTCCGGTCCGGCCGAAGCCGGTTTGGATCTCGTCGAAGACCAGCAAGATCCCGTGCCGGTCGGCGCGCTCGCGCAGACCGTGGAAGAACCGGGTGTTGCCGGGTATATAGCCGCCTTCGCCCAGCACCGGTTCGACGATGAACGCCGCGGTTTCCGCGGGCGAGGTGAGGGTGGCGAGCAGGTAGTCGAGCTCACGCAGCGCGAAGTCGGTGGCTTCCTCCTCGCTCCAGCCGTAGCGGAACGCGGTCGGGAACGGGGCCACGTGCACACCCGACATCAGCGGGCTGAACCCGGCCGAGAACCGGGTCCCCGAGGTGGTCATGGTCGCGGCGGCGACAGTACGGCCGTGAAAACCGCCGTGGAAGACGATCACGTTCGGCCGCCCGGTGGCTTGGCGGACCAGGCGCAGCGCCGCCTCGACCGCTTCGCTGCCGGAGTTGGCGAAGAACAGCGCGTCCAAGCCCTCGGGCAGGACGGTGCCGAGCCGCTCGGTGAGTTCCAGCAGCGGCCGGTGCAGCACCGTCGTGTACTGGCCGTGGATCAGGCTGGCGACCTGGGCTTGCGCGGCCGCGACCACGGTGGGATGGCAGTGCCCGGTGCTGGTGACGCCGATCCCGGCGGTGAAATCCAGGTAGCGGCGACCGTCGGTGTCGTAGAGGTAGCAGCCTGCGCCGTGGTCGACATGGACGGGCGTGGCCTGCTTCAGGACGGGAGACAGCTCGGTCATCAAAGACTCCCCAGATTGTCTATTGTCGGATTGTTGACAATATGCATAACATGGCGGCAGGGGTCACAGCAATGGTTGATCCACCGCGTCGGGAGTGAGGACACCGTATGGACGAGTCCGGGGGCAGCGCGCAGCTGCTCGAAAACCTGAGCGCAGCCGAACGCGCCGCGATCGACAGCGTCCCGAAAGGGTTGTTCATCGGCGGCCGTTGGCACGACTCCCCTGCTACCCTGCCCGTCCTCGACCCCGCGACCGGCGCGGAGCTGTGCGCGGTCGCCGATGCGACCGCGGCCGACGGACTCGACGCACTCACCGCCGCGGCCGGGGCACAGGCGGACTGGGCGAACACCCCGGCACGCACCCGCAGCGACATCCTGATGCGCGCGCACCACGCACTGCTCGCCGACACCGAACGCCTCGCCCTGATCATGACTCTGGAGATGGGCAAACCACTGACGGAGGCGCGCGGCGAAATCGCCTACGCCGCGGAGTTCTTCCGCTGGTTCGCCGAGGAGGCCGTTCGCCTCGACGGCGGGTACATGCCCGCGCCGACGGGCGGTTCCCGGTTTCTGGTGACGAAACAGCCGGTGGGGCCGAGCCTGCTCATCACGCCGTGGAACTTCCCGATGGCGATGGGTGCCCGCAAGATCGCGCCGGCCCTGGCCGCAGGCTGCACCTGCGTCGTGAAACCCGCCGAGCAGACGCCTCTTTCGATGCTGGCGCTCGCGGCGATCCTGGCCGATGCGGGGGTGCCGGCCGGGGTGGTCAATGTCGTCACCACCGCCGACCCCGGCGCGCTGATGGGACCACTCATCGCCGATCCACGCTCGCGCAAACTCTCCTTCACCGGGTCGACCGCCATCGGGAAGCTCCTGCTGGAACAGTGCGCCCGCACGGTCATGCGCACCTCCATGGAACTGGGCGGCAACGCACCGCTGCTGGTGTTCGACGATGCCGATCTCGACGAAGCGGTCGAGGGTGCACTGGCCGCCAAAATGCGCAATATCGGCCAGGCTTGTACGGCCGCGAACCGAATTCTCGTGCAGCGCGGCATCGCGGAGGAGTTCGCCGCACGACTGGCCGCGCGGATGGCGGCTCTGCCGATGGGCCGTGGCACCGAGCCCGGCGTCGTTGTCGGGCCGCTCATCGACGCCGACGCCGTCGCCAAGGTCGAGTACCTGGTGGCGGACGCACGCCGACGCGGTGCCGAGGTGCTGCTCGGTGGCACGGCGATCGACGGTCCCGGCACGTTCTACCCGGCGACCGTGCTCACCGGCGTCCCGGACGACGCCGAGTTGTGCCGGACCGAGATCTTCGGGCCCGTCGCCGCGATCGGCACCTTCGACACCGAGGACGAAGCGATCACGCGCGCCAACGACACCCCCTACGGGCTGGTCGCGTACGTGTTCACCGAGAACCTGCGACGGGGGCTGCGCGTCTGCGAAGCTCTCGAAACGGGGATGGTCGGCCTGAACCAGGGCGTGGTCTCCAATCCGGCCGCACCGTTCGGCGGGGTGAAGGAATCGGGGCTCGGGCGCGAGGGCGGGTTCACCGGGATCGACGAATTCCTCGAGACCAAATACATCGGCGTCAAGGTTTAGGGAGACAGCGTGCGCACATACCGGATCGCGACCATTCCAGGCGACGGAATCGGCGTCGACGTGACCATCGAGGCGGTGAAGGTGCTCGACCGGGTCCTGCCGGGAATCAGCTGGACCGAGTTCGACTGGTCGTGTGAGAACTACCTGCGGACCGGTGCGATGATGCCGGCCGACGGGCCGGCGCAGCTCGCGGAATTCGACGCGATCCTGCTGGGCGCCGTCGGATTCCCCGGGGTGCCCGACCATATTTCGCTGTGGGGCTTGCTGATTCCGCTGCGGCGCGCCTTCGCCCAGTACGTCAACCTGCGGCCGGTGCGGCTACTGCCCGGCACGGAATCGGCACTGCGCGACCGCACCGCCGACGACCTCGACATCCTGATCGTCCGCGAGAACTCCGAGGGCGAGTATTCCGAGATCGGCGGCATCCACAACCCGGGCAGGCCGGACGAATTCGTCCTGCAGGAATCGGTGTTCACCCGCACCGGCTGCGAACGGATCATCCGCTACGCCTTCGACCGCGCCGCCGAACGCTCGGGAAAGCTCTGCTCGGCGACCAAATCGAACGGCCTGATCCACTCGATGCCCTACTGGGACAGTGTTTTCGAGCGCGTCTCGGCCGAATATCCGTCGGTGCAGACGCGGCAGATGCACGTCGACGCGCTGGCCGCGGAAATCGTGCTGCACCCCGACCGCCTCGACGTGATCGTCGGCTCGAACCTGTTCGGTGACATCCTCTCCGACCTCGCCGCCGCCGTCACCGGCGGACTAGGGCTAGCCCCCTCGGGCAACATCAACCCGGCGGCGGACGCACCGTCGATGTTCGAGGCCGTGCACGGCAGCGCACCCGACATCGCGGGCATGGGCATCGCCGACCCGGTGGCCCAGATCCTCGCCGGCGCCATGCTGCTGTCCCACCTCGGCGAGCACGCCGCTGCGGCCGCCGTCGACCGGGCGGTCTGCGATGTGCTCGCCGCGGGGACGGTCCGCACACCGGACCTCGGCGGCACCGCCACCACCGCCGACCTGGGCACCGCAATCGCCGACCGCGCCGCCGAACTCGCGAACGCCCTCACCGAAGCGTGACCCGGATACCACCGGTGCCGAGGAAACGGCGGCGGTCCGACGCCCGAACACGCGGGTCGATGCGGCGCACCAGCGTCTGAGCGGCCGGAGCCCGTCCCGCACGCGAGCGGCGGGCACGTACGTGACGCCGAACTACGCACCGTGCGGCGTGCGCTTGCGTGAGCACAACGTCATCGCGAGGCAACTGCCCAGAAAATCGCAGGCAATCGGTGGTGCGCACCATGAGTCGCAGTGTCGGTGACGGTTCCTCGGAAGGCGAGACGTGGTGACGAGCGCACGGGTGGGCGTAGTTCCGGCAGTGCAGTGTGGGCTGGGTCGGGTGCGCGCGCAGATAGCCGCCGATCTCGAACCGATCGCGGTGCGGGAGCGACCCGTGGCCGAGGCGGTCGGGGCGACCCTCGCCCTGGCCCTCGCCGCGGGCACTCCCCTGCCGCGGGTGGACAGCGCCGCCATGGACGGCTACGCGGTCGCGGGTCCTGGACCGTGGTGGCGGCTGCACCAGCAGGTCAGCTACGCCGGACGTGGCTGCTCGGTGGTCCTGGCCCCCGGCGAGGCGGTGCGGATCGCGACCGGCGCCGCGACCCCGCTGGGCACCACGGCGACCCTGCGCGACGAACACATCGTGACCACGACCGTGTCCGGCAAGCCGGTCGTGATGCGAGCGCCCGGCGCACCGGTGCGCGACGACACCCGTCGCCAAGGCGAACACTGGAGCAGTGGAACAGAATTGGCTCGCGCCGGTGCCCGTGTCTCGGCGGCACTGGCTTCCGCGGCGCTCAGCGCCGAGGCCGAAACCGTCACCGTGCGTGGACCTCTGCGGGCCGATGTGGTGATGACCGGCGACGAGATCCGCGCCGTCGGCCCGCTCGGCCCCGGCGAAACTCGCGACTCCCTCGGCCCCGTGCTGCCGGAGTTCCTGCGCTGCTGCGATATCGAGAGCACCGGCCTGTGGCACCTCGCCGACAGTCGTGACCTGCTGCGCTCCTGGCTCACTCTGAAATCCCACGCCGACCTGGTCGTGATGGTCGGCGCCACCGGCCGCGGCGCTGCCGACCACCTGCGCACCCTGCTCGCCGACCTCGGCGCCCGCATCATCGTCGAACGGGTGGCGATCCGCCCCGGCGGCTCCACCCTCGTCGCCCAGCTCCCCGACGGCCGCGTGCTCCTCGGCCTACCCGGCAACCCCTTCGCCGCCGTCGCGGCCCTGTTGGCCATCGGTCCGGCCATCGTCGACGCGCTCACCCTGCGCTCCCCCGGACCCACGATGTGGGGCCGCCTGTCCGACGCGGGCGTCATGGAAGGCGAAGCCACCCGCATCGTCGGCGTCCAGCAACACCCCGGCGGCGTCTGGCGCAGCACCGGCCCCGCCCACACCCCCCACCTGGCCGGCCTCATCGCCTGCCAAGCCCTTGCCATCCTCCCGCCCGGCACCGGCCGAGGCTCCCTCGTCGAACTCCTCCCGCTCCCCCACTGAACTACAACCACCGCTTTTCACGAAGCCCTGGTTGTCCGATGAGCCGCCGGGGCACGCGAACCGTCTCGCCGCGACATGCGCGCAGTCGCCCACAGCACGAGGTGGTACGCCAGCACAGCCGGCACCATGACCAGCAACACAATGCGCAGTGACACCGTCACTGCCGCGACAATCGAGAAGCCGAGACCGACGCCGTCGGGCGAACCGAACCCCTGTCGGGCCGATAGGATCGCCAGAACCCATCGCAGGGAGAAATAGACCGCGATAAGGATTGTCGGCACACGGACAAGGCGCCAGACAGCGAACAGCCGGGCTGTGCTCATCGGGCCAGTTCCGGGCCGGAGGTGAGGAAGGCGAGCAGCAGGGCGTTGCCGATCACGCCACCGGTGGCGAAACGCAAGCGAGTCCCGCTGCGTAGCGACAGACCGAAGAGCTCCGTGGTGCGGAACAGGCGTGTGAACCTGTCGCGGTGACCGAAGGCGCGGGCCGGGGCGAGCGCGAAACCGGTGGCCGACACCGATATTCCGAGGATCAGGGGGCCATTGTCCATGTCGCCGATGCCGTCGTAGCCGTCGCCGTACTCCTCGATCGCACCGAAGCCGAGAACACCGCGCTCTTGGCGGAACAGCGCCGCCGCCAATTCCTCGGCGAGCGCCCGGTCGGCGAAACCGGCGAAGTAGGCAGCCAATCCGGTTCCCGATGCGCGCGGAGCGTCCTGGGCCTGCCCGTCGACACCCATCCGTTGGATCACCAGCCCGGTGCCAGGATCGATCTGCACCGCGCGTACCCGCTGTGCCCAGTGCGCGATCACCGCCGTGTGGTCGGCGCCGGTGGCCCGACCGTGGACCGCTATCGCCGCCGCGACCGCCGCCACATCGGTCGGGTAGGCCCGGCCGGGAAAGGTGTCGAGCAGCCCGGTCGGCGAGGCGAGTAGCCGCCGCTCGAAGGCGGCGATCAGCGCATCGTGCTGGACCGCGAGGTCGGCGGGGAACGCGGGATCGACCAAGCGCGCCATGCCGAGCGCGAGCGCGGGGTAGGAGAGGTAGGCGTGTCCGTCCGCACTGTCGAGATCGGCCAATCCGTCCCTGTCCTGCCAAGCAGAGGTGAATTCGGCGCGCAACTGGGGCAGCAGACTCTTGGTCGCCGCACGGGTGACGACCGGCGCGTACCGTTCGCGCCACTCGGGATGCTCCAGCACCACCTGCGCCAATCCCAGCGCGGTCATCTGGTGCGCGAGCAGCCCCCACATCCCGACCAACCGATCCCGCCCGCCGGTGGCACGCCACCGATCGTCGTCGGCTTCGAAAGCCACCACTTCCTCGGCGAGACCGCGTGCCCGTCCCGGATCACCTCGATACCACTCGTCGGCATCGCGACCACACCACCACCGTGGCAGCGAGCCCGCGACCGCAACCGCCACCACGATCGCGATCACTATCGCGAACGGACGGCGAAACCCACGCAATCGCCGCACTGTCGAGCTCCTCATCGAACGAAGATACCTGCGGGGCACGCAACGCGACCGCGCCGAATCTCTTGGCGGACCGATATTTTCGAGGTTCGGAGGAGAACAGAACGGCCCCGACGCAGCCTTCGCGTCGGGGCCGTTCACTGGTCGGATCGGCGAGATCAGCCGTGATGGGGCGGCTGCCAGGGGCGACCGTACGGGTCGTCGGGGCGAGGCGCCTGCTGTTCCTGCGGGGCGATCGGGGGTGGGGTCGGCAGCTCCGGGTCGGCGGCCTTGGCCACCGAGGTCTTCGGGCGCGCCACCGGTGTATCGAAACCTTCGACCGGGGTGCGCGCGGTGGCTTCCGCCGCGCGGACGGCCTCGGCGATCTTCGGGTCGGAGGCGGTTTCGAACCAGTCGGCGACGTCGGCGTCGTCTTCGATCTTCACCGGAGCTTCGTCGGTGGACGGCTCGTAGCGGAAGACGCCGTCCTCGCCCTTGGTGGCGAAGTTCTGGGCGAAGCCTTCCAGGGCCTTACCGAAATCGCTGGGGACCAGCCACACCTTGTTCGCGTCGCCCTTGGCCACCATCGGCAGGGTCTGCATGTACTGGTAGGCAAGCAGTTCCGGAGTCGGCTTGCCGTTCTTGATGGCGGCGAACACCTTCTCGATGGCCTTCGCCTGACCTTGGGCCTGCAGGTAGGAGGCGGCGCGTTCACCCTGTGCGCGCAGGATGCGGCTCTGGCGTTCGCCCTCGGCCGACAGGATCGAGGACTGCTTGCCGCCCTCGGCGGTCAGGATCGCCGCCTGCTTGGCGCCCTCGGCGGTCTTGATCTGCGCTTCGCGGTTGCCTTCGGCGGTGAGGATGGTCGCGCGCTTCTCGCGATCGGCCTTCATCTGCTTCTCCATCGATTCCTGGATCGACGGCGGCGGATCGATGGACTTGAGCTCCACCCGGGCCACGCGAAGGCCCCAGCGGCCGGTGGCCTCGTCGAGCACACCGCGCAGCTGGTTGTTGATTTGATCGCGCGAGGTCAGCGTCTCTTCCAGGGTCATGCCACCGACCACGTTGCGCAAGGTGGTGACGGTGAGCTGCTCGACCGCGGCGATGTAGTTGCTGATCTCGTAGACGGCGGCCTGCGGGCTGGTGACCTGGAAATACACCACCGAGTCGATCTGCAGGGTGAGGTTGTCCTGCGTGATCACCGGCTGCGGCGGGAACGACACGACCCGCTCACGCAGATCCACTTTCGCGCGGACGCGATCGGCGAACGGGACGAGGAACGTCAGCTGACCGGACACGGTGCGCGAGTAACGCCCGAGCCGTTCGATCACCGCCGCCTCGGCCTGCGGGACGAGCGCGATCGATTTGAAAACCACCACCACGACCAACAGGACGAGGACTGCGGCCACGATCAAGGCAACCATGTTCTAGGGACCCTTCCAGACGACAGCGGTCGCGCCATCGATCTTCATCACATAGACAGTCACACCGGCTTCGTACACTTCGCTCGGGTCGAGCGGACGCGCCGTCCAGACTTCGCCACCGAGCTTGACCTGACCCGAATACTCGGCCACCTGCTCGAGCACCAGCGCCGACTTGCCCGGCAGCGCATCGGCATTCGTCGGCGTGGGCGGCGGGGTACCGAACTTGCGCCGCAGCAGCGGGCGCACCCCGAGGAACAGCACAGCGGCCATCGCGGCGAACACCAACGCGTCGCCCCACACCGGTAGGCCGGTAGCGGCGCTGACGCCCGCGGTGCCGAGTGCGGCTACGCCCAGCGTGAGCAGCATGAGATCCCCGGTGAGCATTTCCGCCGCCGCGAGAACGATGCCCGCGATCAGCCAGACTATTGCGGCCACACTGCCAGCGTAGCCCTGATGACCCGTTTGCGGGCGGCCTCGCGTGATCAGTGGGTCCGGTGCGGCGCTGCGGCGAAGTGGGTTCCGTGCGCGGTAGTTTCGGGGCGTGAGTGCACGAGACAGCTACGGCGATATCTATTCCGGACACGATCGGACCAAGAAGAAGCCGGTGCCGACGGTGAGTGCCGAGCGCGACCTGGTGGTGGAGGACGCGGCGAGCGGATTCTGCGGTGCCGTAGTCGGTTTCGACCGCAGCTACGACGGCGAGTTCGTGAAACTCGAGGACGCGCGCGGTGTGGTGCGGTTGTTCGCGATGCGGGAAGCGGCCTTCCTGATCGACGGGAAACCGGTGACGCTGACCCGCACCACCGCCGCCGCGCCGAAACAGCAGACCCGGTCGGCGTCGGGCTCCACCCGCGTCGAGGGCTTGCGCGCAAGAGTCGCGCGGACCAGCCGGATCTGGGTGGAAGGCGTGCACGACGCGGCGCTGGTCGAACGGGTATGGGGCCACGACCTGCGGGTGGAGGGCGTGGTCGTCGAGCATCTGGAGGGCCTCGACAATCTCGGTGCCCGGCTCACCGAGTTCGAACCCGGTCCGGGCGCGCGGGTGGGGGTGCTCGTCGACCACCTGGTGACCGGCTCGAAGGAGACGCACCTGACCACCGGCCTCGGACCGCATGTGCTGGTGACCGGCCATCCGTACATCGACGTGTGGCAGGCGGTGCGCCCGGCCGCGCTCGGCATCGACGCCTGGCCGACGGTGCCGCGCGGCGAGGACTGGAAGACCGGAATCTGCGCACGCCTCGGCTGGGGAACCCCACAGCAGGGCTGGCGCCGTGTCTACGATGCGGTCGGCTCGTTCCGGGATCTGGAATCCCCGCTCATCGGCGCCGTCGAACGGCTCATCGACTTCGTCACCGAGCCGCAGTGACCGCACAGCAGGTCAGGTGGGTCCTCGCACCGAAAACAACGGTCCGCGTAGACACCATCGGCGGCCGCAGTGCGCGCACGCGATCGTCGGCGAACCTTTATGCTCGATGATTATGTGCTCTCCCAGTGCCACGCTGACGCTGTGGGCCGGCTCCTGGCTGGCCGGTACCAGCGCGCCCGACGACGTGCTGGAGGCACTGCACGCCTGGGCGCCGCGCCACACCATCGCGGCGGGCGACCCGGTCACCGGCGGGCGCACGGATCTGCCGTGGACCTCACGCGGCGAGGCGGGCTCCGGTGCCATGCCACTGCTCAAGGTGATCCGCGAGGCGATGGCCCCGGCCGGAGCGCAGTTGCGCCTGGTCCTGCCCGCGCCGGGTGACGTGCGTGGGCTGCCGGTCGGCACCGCCTTCGCGGCCGACGCGATCGACGCCGAGGAAGGCCTGCTGCTCGGTGTTCCCGGTGAGCCGGGCACCGGCCTGATCCCACAGTGGGACGACGACGAGACCCTGCAGTGGACCGTCTACGGCGTCGACCTCCCCCGCATCGCGGGTCACGATATGTCGCTCGGTGAGGCCGAGTACACGATGCGCGAATCGGTCCGCGACGCCGCCGACGCCCTCATGCAGCTGCACACCACCTCGGTCGGCAACGGTGACGACGATCCGCGCGAGCAGATCGAGGCGCAGCTCGCGGCCTACTCGCGCCACGCCTACCCCGACTCGATCCCGTTGCGCGCCAAGCGAATTCTCGATACCGCCGATCACGTGGCCGCGATCCTCACCGTCGCCCAGCACGAACCGGCGTCGTCACCCACCTCGGCCACCGCGATCGGCGCGCACGAATCCCTGCTGCGCCCGCTGTGGAACACGATCCGCGAGGCCCGCCTCGTCGCGGTCCACGCCGCCGCCCGCCGCGACGGCTAGACCTGCCGACTTCGAGGCGCCGCGCAGCGCCGCGGCGCACGCCGGATCCGACGGTGCCGATTCGTCAGCGACGATAGGGCTGCTGGTACTGCGGCTGCTGCGGGTACGGGTACGGCGCCTGCTGCGGGTACGGCATCGGCTGCTGCTGCGGATAGGGCTGGGGGTACTGACCCTGTGGATACTGCGGCGCGTACTGGGCCTGCGGATAACCGGGGCCGGACGGATGCTGCTGCGGGTACGGCTGCTGATACTGAGCCGGATACGGCTGGGGCGCCATCTGCTGGGGCGCCATCTGCTGCGGCGGCATCTGGTATGGCGGCATCTGATGTGGCGCAGCCTGATTCGAGGAACCGCCGAACTTGCGGATCAGCACGATCACCACGATGAGCACGATCACGGCGATGATCAGATACCAGACCCAGTCCGGGAAACCGCCACCGACGCTCACGCTGCTGCCGCCCCCACGACGGGCCAGCACCGCCTCCTCGTCGCCCGCGAGTCCGCGATCGCCGGTGAGCAGACCACCTCCCCGGGATAGTGCGGTCGCTGTCATATCGGCATAGTTCATCGGGCCCTCCCCGTAGCGTCACCGGACCTTCGGGCGAAGGTCCGCGGCGATGCTAACGCAGAGCCGACCCGAAGTGGGAAGTGCCAGTTCAGAATCCGCCGAGGGCGGCCTTCAGGTCGGGGACATCCAGCGACTCGAGCGTGGCGTCGCGGACCCGCGGGCAGGTGCGGATGGTGACAGTGTCGACGACGCGGCGATTGTAGGAAATGGCGGCATTGGCGACGGTGTCGTTCACTGTCCACAACCTCATCGCGCCGGTGAACGCCACCCGCGCCACCCTCGGGCCCAGCGCCTTCCACGTGCCCTTCTGTCCGTCGAGGATGCCGCACAGTTCCTGTACCGAGGCTTGCGAAATCGTGGGCTCGGTGGGCTGCGGGGGCTGGGTCTGGTAGCCGGAGTCCTTGCCGCACCCGGTCAGGCCGAGCGCGGCGGCGGTCAGTACCAGGGCGAACCCGGCGGCGCGGCGCGGCGGTGTCGAGATCATCGGAAATCCTCCGATCAGTCGAGCGCAACTGTGGAAAGGCTACTCCTCGAACCGGGGCTTACCGATGAATGGTTATCCGGTTGTGTTCAGCGCCGGACCGGGCGCGCGGGCAGTTCGCAGCAACCCGGAGCGCACAGGGCACCGTCGACGGTGCAGCCGTAACCGGGGACTTCGCCGAGTTCACGCACCGGACCGCCACGTACCTGTTCGGCGATCAGTTCGACGACCATCCGGGAGAACCGTGGGTCGGTGCCGGGGGTCCCCGCGCGGGCGAACGCCATGCCGAGTTCGGCGGCGCGGGTCGATGCTTCGTTGTCGAGGTCCCAGATCACCTCGAGGTGATCGGAGACGAAACCGACCGGGCACACCACCACGGCGTCGATTCCCTTGCCGTGCAGCACATCCAGGTGGTCGACGATGTCGGGTTCGAGCCACGGCACCTGCGGTGGGCCCGAGCGCGACTGCCACACCACGTCATGATCGGCGAACCCGGTTGCCGCGGCACACAATCGGGCGGCTTCGGCGACCTGGCGACTGTAGAGGCGCCCGCCGTCGGCAGGCGGGCCCGCGGTCACGTCGGCGGAGACAGGGATGGAATGCGCGGTGAACACCAGACGCACACCGGCGCGGCGATCGGCCGGAATCTGTTGCACCGCAGCGGTGATCGCGTCGGCGAAGGACTCGATCAGCAGCGGATGATCGAAGTACTGGCGCAATTTCACCAGTTCGGGGGCGCCGTCACCGACCGCGGCGCGGGCACGGGTGATGTCCTCGTCGTACTGACGGCAACCGGAATACCCGCCCCACGCGGAGGTGGGGAAGACCAGTGCCGAGCGCACGCCGTCGGCGGTCATCCGCGCGACCGTGTCCTCCACCATCGGGTGCCAGTTGCGATTGCCGAAGTAGACCGGCAGGTTCAGCCCGGCATCGGCCAGGTCGGCCTCGACCGCGGCGATGATCTGCTGATTCAACGCGTTGATCGGCGAGATCCCGCCGAAATGCAGGTAGTGCTGCGCGACCTCGGCGAGCCGTTCGGGGGGTACCCCGCGGCCCCGAGTGACGTTCTCCAGGAAGGGGATCACGTCCTCGGGACCTTCGGGGCCACCGAAGGACAGCAGCAGCAGGGCGTCCGGCATCAGCTCAGGGACATGTTCTCCGGGAACCACATGTTGTGGCTGGCGCCGCCGTCGACGTAGATGATCGAGCCGGTGGTGGCGGGCAGCCAATCCGAGAGCAGTGCCACGATCGACTTGCCGACCGCGCGCGGATCGTTGCCGTCCCAGCCGATCGGCGACGCACCGTCCCAGTACTGGTCGAGCTGCACGAGCTGCTTGGCATCGTCGGTGGCGGTGCCTGCGATGGCCTTGGCGGCCAGGGTCTTGATCGGGCCCGCGGCGATCAGGTTGGAGCGCACCTTCTTGGCCGCACCCACCTCACGCGCCACGTAGCGGTTCACCGACTCCAGCGCGGCCTTGGACACGCCCATCCAGTTGTAGTACGGCATGGCCACGCGCGGATCGAAGTCCATGCCGACCAGCGAACCGCCCTCGTTCATGACGGGGAGCACGGCGCGAGCGAGCGAGGCGTAGCTCCACGCGGAGATCTCGAACGACTTGGCGACATCGGGGCCGGGGCCCTCGAGGAACGGCAGCGCGCCGGGTCCCATGATCGAACGCGGCGCGAACGCGATGGAGTGCAGCGCGCCGTCGATGCCCTCGGGCGCGAGCTCACGCAGCTTCTCGGTGAGCGCGGCCAGGTCCTCTTCGTTGGTCACGTCGAGGCCGATGGCAGGCGGCACTTCCTGCGGCAGCCGCTTGGCGATGCGGTCGATGAGCCGCAGGCGGTCGGGGATACCGGTGATGATCACCCTCGCGCCCTGCTCCTGCGCGATCGCGGCCGCGTGGAACGCGATCGACGAGTCGGTGATGATGCCGGTGACCAGGATGGTCTTGCCTTCGAGCAGTCCGCCCATGAGTTTTCGGTTCTCCTGAAATCAGTTGAGTTGTCGGTGGATCAGTGACCCATGCAATGGCGGCCGTCGACGTGGACAGCAGTGCCGGTTGCGGATCAGTGACCCATGCCCATGCCGCCGTCGACCGGAATGACGGCGCCGGAGACGTAGCGGGAGTCCTCGGAGGCGAGGAAGCTGACCACAGCGGCGATGTCTTCCGGCTGGCCGAGACGCTGCAGCGGAATGTACTTCTTCGCCATGGTCTTCAGATCTTCAGGCAGATCCGCGGTCATGTCGGTCTCGATGAAGCCCGGGGCGACCACGTTGGAAGTGATCGAACGCGAGCCGAGCTCCCGAGTGAGCGACCGCGCCATACCGATGACGCCGGCCTTGGACGCGGCGTAGTTGAGCTGACCGGCCTGGCCGGCCATGCCGACCACGGAACCGAGGAAGATCATCCGGCCCCAGCGACCCTTCAGCATGGCCCGGTTGGCACGCTTGGCACAGCGGAACGCACCGGTGAGGTTGGCGTCGATGACCCGCTCGAACTGATCCTCGGTCATGCGCATCAGCAGGGTGTCGTCGGTGATGCCCGCATTGGCGACCAGCACCTCGACCGCACCCTGGTGCTCCTCGACCTCGGTGAACGCACGATCGACCGACTCACTGTCGGTGACATCGCATTTCACACCGAACAGACCCTCGGGCACCCCCGATCCACGATGGGTGACGGCGACCTTGTGGCCGTCGGCCAGCAGACGCTGCGCGACGGCGAGACCGATACCGCGGTTACCGCCGGTGACCAGGACCGACCGGGATGTGACGTTCGACATAGGGTCCAACCTATCTGTTCCGATTCGTGCGCCCCGCGTCAGGGTCGCGCCGTTGCGACAGCTCACAAGGCGGGGCGGTGGGAGCTAGGGCAGGCGTTGACGATAGAGCAAACTGACCACGACTCCCGCCGCGATGGCCAGCATGCCGAGCAACAGCCAGGGCCTGCTCGCATCGCCACGCGTGGTCTCGTAGCCGATCTGTTCCTCGAGGGTGTCGTAGACCGCGGTGAGTTCGGCCAGCGACGAGGCGGTGTAGAAATCACCGCCGGACAGCTCGGCGATCTCGCGCAACGAGTCGTTGTCCACGGGCACCTTCACCCGCTGCGAACCCTTGCCGTCGGAGTCCGGGATCTCGACCGTGCCCCATTCGGTGCCGAAGGAGATCGTCGAGACCGGGATGCCCTTGTTCTTGGCCAGGCGTGCGGCGGTGAAACCGTGCCGCGGGTTGTCGACGTCCTTGTCGTCGGGCACGGTCTGCTTGCCGTCCGACATCAGCACCACCCGCGCGGGCGGGGGCGTCTCGGCGCCACCGAGCACGGCGGCCAGGGTGTCGATCGACTGCAGGGCGGTGAGGATGCCCTCGCCGGTGGCGGTGCGCTCGGCCAGCTTGATGTTGTCGATCGAGTGCTTGACCGCTTCGCGGTTGGTCGTCGGCGACACCATCACCGAGGCCGTGCCCGCGAACGTGACGAAACCGAGGTTGATGCCGGGGGTCAGGCCTTCGACGAATTCCTTACCGGCCTTCTGCGCGACCTGCAGCCGGTTCGGCGGCACGTCGGTGGCCTCCATCGACAGCGAAACATCCATCACCAGAACAACGGTCGCGCGGTTACGCGGCACCTTCTGCACGGCGGTCGGACCGGCCGCGGCGATGGTGAGCAGGACAAGTCCGGCCAGGATCAACGCGATCGGCGCGTGGCGCATCGGGCTCGGTCGCGACGGGGCGACGCGCTCCAGGATGGCCATGTTGCCGAACTGCAGCATCCGCTTGTGCCTGGCGCGCTGCACCAGCACATAGCCGAGCACGAGCAGGGCGACGACCGCGAGGAAACCGAGCCAGACGACGGCCGTGAAATGCGAAATACTCACTGGCGAGGCACCCGCCCGCTCGGGGCGCCGAGGCTGTGGCGCCGGGTGGACACGAACCGGACCACGTCGGCGATCCAGTCCCGATCGGTCTGCAGGGTGAGCACCGGCGCACCGCAGCTGCGCAGCGCCTGCGCCACCTGCTCACGCTGGGCTCCGGCCGCGGCCGCGAAATCGGCACGCAGCGTGGGGGTGACGCTGAACTCGCGGGTGCGCCCCGATTCGGGATCGTGCAGCACCACGTCGCCGCCGTCGGGCAGCGCGATGTCGAGCGGGTCGAGCACCTCCACCGCGAGCAGGTCGTGGCGCGCGGAGATCGCGCGCAGGGAACGCTGCCAGTCGACGTCGCCGAGGAAATCGCTGATCACCACGGCCAGACCGCGTTTGCGTTGCGGACGGCGCAGCGATTCGATCCCGGCCTTGAGATCACCGCGCACACCGTCGCGGGCGTGCGGGGTGGTCGCGATACCGCGCAGCAGGGTCTGGGCGTGCATGCGCCCGCTGCGGGCGGGGATGCGCACCAGATCCTGACCGGTCGCCACGACGGCGCCGATCCGGTTGCCGCCGCCCGAGGTGAGGTGGGTGATCGCCGCGGCCGCCGCGATCGCGAGATCGCGCTTGTGCACCCGGCCGGTGCCGAAGTCCAGGCTGGACGACAGGTCGACGACGAGCCAGGTCTCGAGCTCGCGGTCGGCGATCATCTGCCGCACGTGCGGATGGGTGGTGCGGGCGGTGACCGACCAATCCATCTGCCGCACATCGTCACCCGGCTGATACAGCCGCGCCTCCCCCGGTTCCGAACCCGGACCGGGGATCAGGCCCTGGTGGTCACCGTGCAGCACGCCGTCGAGACGGCGCCGCACGGTCAATTCCAGGGTCTTGAGCGCGGCGGCCAGTTTCGGGTCGGTCAGTTCACCGGCACGGAACGACGGCGGAGCGTGAGACGACATGGGCACGCGGACAACGGGTTCCGGCGCACTCACTGGGGCGCGACGGAGCCGGCGGGCTGGGACTGCTGCCCGTTCACCGGCTGCGGCACAGGCTGTTGCTGGGCGGGCGGCTGCGGCACCGGCTGCGGGGCGGCCTGACCGTTGACGGCCTGCGGAGCGACCTGCGGCAGACCGACGGTCTGCAGCACCCGCTTGATGACGTCCTCGGGCGAAACCTCGTCGGCCAGTGCGTCATAGGACAGCACCAGACGGTGCCGGAGCACGTCCGGGATCACCTCGACGACGTCCTGGGGCACCACGTAGTCACGGCCACGGATCAGCGCGACCGAGCGCGCCGCGGCGATGATGCCGAGGCTCGCACGCGGGGAAGCGCCGTAGGAGATCCAGCTCGCCACATCGTCCATGCCGAATTCGCCGGGCGTGCGGGTCGCGGTGATCACGCGGACCACGTAGTCGACGAGCGCGTGGTGCACGAAGACGTTGGCGGCCACCTTCTGCAGGCGGATGATGTCCTCGGGCTCGAGAATCTGATTCGGCTCGGGCGCGCTCACACCCATCCGGTAGATGATCTCGCGCTCTTCCTCGACCGAGGGGTAGTCGACGAGGACCTTGAACAGGAAGCGGTCGCGCTGCGCCTCTGGCAGCGGGTACACGCCTTCGCTCTCGATCGGGTTCTGGGTCGCCATGACCAGGAACGGATCGGGCATCGGGTAGGTCTTGCCGCCGATCGACAGTTTGCGCTCGGCCATCACCTCGAGCAGTGCCGACTGCACCTTGGCCGGTGCGCGGTTGATCTCGTCGGCGAGCACGAAGTTCGCGACGACCGGGCCGAGCTCGGTGTCGAATTCCTCGCGGCCCTGCCGGTAGATGCGGGTACCGATGAGGTCGGTGGGCACCAGGTCCGGGGTGAACTGCACCCGGGAGAACGAGCCGCCGATGACCTTCGCGAAGGTTTCCACCGCAAGAGTCTTCGCGACGCCGGGCACACCTTCGAGCAATACGTGTCCGCGTGCCAGCACGGCGACGAGCAAACGCTCGACGAGCCGATCCTGACCGACGATAACCCGCTTGACCTCGTAGATCGCCTTCTCGAGAGTCTGGACGTCACGCTCCAGGGTGCTCGGCGCAGCCGTACCGGCGTCCTTCGCCAGCTTCGGCCCGCTCACACCTTCCGTCGAAGTCACCAACATCCCCGCTTTCGCTTTGGTCCTGTGCGTGCGGCACCAACTATTCCATTGAATCGCCCGGTGCGCCGCAACCGGCCAGTACTAGACGGGGATTCGTCATGTGCGTGACGGCACTCACCCGCGGCGGCGAGTGTGGCGCCCATCGCACCGATTTCGCCCCCCACCAGCGGCGATACGCTCTCAGCCGGTGACGATGCGGACCGCGTACGGCATGATGCCGTCTTCGCGGACCGGGGAAATCTTCACGACATCCCCGGATTCAGGGGCCTCGATCATCTTGCCGTTGCCCAGATACATCGCCACGTGTTCGCTGCCACCGGGGCCCCAGAAGAGCATGTCGCCGCGTTCGCGATCCTCGACGTTCACCCGGGTGCCCGCGTTGTACTGGTAGCCGCTGTAGTGCGGCAGCGAGACGCCGATACCGGCGAAGGCGTAGAGCATCAGGCCCGAGCAGTCGAAGCCGACCTTCTCGAAGTCGCCGTGGGCGTCGCCGGTGCCGCCGTCGCGGATGCCGAGGGTCGGCCCGTCCTCGTCGCCGCCACCCCAGGCGTAGGTGACGCCGAGTTGCGACATCGCGCGGTCGACCACCGTTTCGACCGCGGCCGAACCGGTGACCTGTGGCTGCGAGGGGCGCGGCTTGGTTCTGCGCGGGGACGCCGGGGTCGACTCGAGGTCGGTGTGCGGGCGCTTGCCCTCGTTGAGCTGGGCGGCGCGGTCGCGGGCGGCTTTGTCGGCAGCGGCGCGCGAGGCGGCGGCGTTGGCCGCGGCCAGCAGGGCCAGCACCTCGGCTTCGCGCTGCTCGTCCCAGCTCAGGAAGATCTCGCGCTGGCTCTGGAGTCCGGCGACGGTCGAGCGGGCGACGTCGAGGGCGGACTGCGCGGCGCTGCGGTCGCGGCGCAGGTTGTCGCGGGCCACGGCCTGGGTGTCGAACTCGGATTTCGCGATGTTCACCGCGGTCTGGGCGGCGTCGCGCTGGCGTTGCGCGCCCGCAGCGGCGGTATCGGCGTCGACCTTGGCTTGGCGGGCGGCGGAATTCTGGTTGGCCTGGGCGACCTGGGCGCGGCGCAGATCGTCGAGGATCTGCCGCTGGTTCCTCGACACCATGCCGAGCACCTGCGCGCGGTCCATCGCGGCATCGGGGGTCGACGAGGCGAGGTAGGTGATGACCGAGCTGTTGACGGGGCGCACGTAGGCCTGAGTGGCGACCTGATCGAAATCCTGGCGTGCCGCAACGACTTTCACGCCCGCGTCGGCCAGTTGGGTCTGGCTGTCGGTGACGGCGGCCGCGGCCGCGTCGGCGGCGTCGCGTGCGGTCTGCAGGTCGACGAGCGCCCGGTTGACCGCTTCGCGTTTGCCCGCGAGCTCGTCGTCGAGTTCGCGCAACTGCTGATCGGCCGCGGCGACGCGATTGATCAGCACGCCGATCTCGCTCACCCGCGCGTCGACCTGTGCGCCCGCGCCCGCGATCTCGCCGTCGGACGGATTGGGTGGCGGGGGTGGTACCGCCGCGACCGGTCCCGCGACGCCGAGTACAACCAGCACCGCCAGCAAACCGATCGCTATCCGTAATAGACCTGGTTCGTCCTGCCTGCCCGTACCGCGCACGGCACCTCCGAGTATCTCGACTCGACATACGCCACCGGCACATCAGCCGAAACACCGACCACAAGAGTCGACCAATGCCCCCTGTACCACTGCATTCACGATCGCGATCACCGCAACCGTACGACACATAGTTCCCAAAGGAAACATCTGCCACAGCGGCACGCGGCAACAATTCATCGATTGCTCAGAATTTGCCTGACGCAGGACAGTTTTCTACCCGAAAGAACAGACCACTGGTCTGGAAATGTGACTGGAGTGAAACCAGTTAGTTGGTGGAACTCGCATCGATGCGCGGCGACGCGGCGGCGGCCGGTTCCTCCGCATCGGGACCGCGGCGGACCTTGACCAGGTACAGCCCGGCGATCACCAGCACCATCAGGGTCATCAACACCGCGGTGATGACGCCCCAGGAGACGCCCTCCGGCTGCTCGAGCCGGTTGACGAAGGCCTGCACGGCCTCTTCGGGGTGGTTGCCCTTGTACTTGGCCGAGTCCTCGGCCCACTCGAGCCGAACCCGGCTGATGCTGTCGCTGTAGGTACCGATCCAGTCGTCGCTGAACACCGCGACGGTGCCGTGCGTGCTGTCACCGACCTCGGTGGCCAGATCACGTAGGCTCGAGTCGTGGCCGGGATTACCGGGAACGATGACGACACTGAGCGGGATCCCCTCGGATCGCGCCTGTGCGACGATCGCCGCCAGTTTCTCCTGATCCTGACCCTTGGGGGCCGCGACGTGATTGTCGGCGAGGTCGGACGCGACGCTGCTCAGCACGGTGTTCGGCGGCAGTTCGGCCGCCATCGGCGCAAAAGTGGTCATGTTCCATCCGGTCTGTCGAGCCACGATCGCCGGTGTCGCGACGGGCGTCCAACACTGCCAAGGTGAGCGTCACTGCGTCTTCCCCGACTTCGCTCGTCAGGCACAGTACGCGACGTAGCGCTCGACCACGCCTACACGGCACCACCGACGGCCCCCGCGTATTTCATAGGACAAGCGTACTGTTAGGCTCGTACGGCGAGGAAACCGGCGTCTCACGGCGCCGGATACCCCCTCCGAAGACGCGAGTCGCCGGCACAGCCCCGCCGGCGGCACACCCTCACACATGAGTGGAGCTGACGTGACGAAGATTGATACCTTCGGCGCCAAAGGCACGCTCGAGGTCGGAAGCAACTCCTACGAGATCTTCCGTCTCTCGGCTGTTCCCGGCACCGAGAAGCTGCCCTACGCCCTGAAGGTGCTGGCAGAGAACCTGCTGCGCACCGAGGACGGCGCGAACATCACCGCCGACCACATCCGCGAGATCGCGAACTGGGACCCCTCGGCACAGCCGAGCGTCGAGATCCAGTTCACCCCCGCGCGCGTGATCATGCAGGACTTCACCGGCGTGCCCTGCATCGTCGACCTCGCCACCATGCGTGAGGCCGTCACCACCCTCGGCGGCGACCCGAGCAAGGTGAACCCGCTCTCCCCCGCCGACATGGTCATCGACCACTCGGTGATCCTGGACGTCTTCGGCCGCGCCGACGCGCTGGAGCGCAACGTCGACCTCGAGTACGAGCGCAACGGCGAGCGTTACCAGTTCCTGCGCTGGGGCCAGGGCGCCTTCGACGACTTCAAGGTCGTCCCCCCTGGCATGGGCATCGTCCACCAGGTCAACATCGAGTACCTGGCCCCCACCGTCATGGTCCGCAACGGCCAGGCCTACCCCGACACCTGTGTCGGCACCGACTCGCACACCACCATGGTCAACGGCCTCGGTGTGCTGGGCTGGGGCGTTGGTGGCATCGAGGCCGAGGCCGCGATGCTCGGCCAGCCGGTCTCCATGCTGATCCCGCGCGTCGTCGGCTTCAAGCTGACCGGTGAGATCGTGCCCGGCGTGACCGCCACCGACGTGGTGCTCACCGTCACCGACATGCTGCGCAAGCACGGCGTCGTCGGCAAGTTCGTCGAGTTCTACGGTGCCGGTGTGTCCGAGGTGCCGCTGGCCAACCGCGCCACCCTGGGCAACATGAGCCCCGAGTTCGGTTCCACCGCGGCGATCTTCCCGATCGACGAGGAGACCATCAACTACCTGCGCCTGACCGGCCGCACCGACGAGCAGCTCGCGCTCGTCGAGGCGTACGCCAAGGAACAGGGCATGTGGCACGACGCCGACAAGGAGCCCGCGTACTCGGAGTACCTGGAGCTGGACCTCGGCACCGTCGTGCCGTCCATCGCCGGTCCGAAGCGCCCGCAGGACCGCATCCTGCTCAGCGAGTCCAAGAACGCGTTCCGCTCCGACATCGTCAACTACGTCGGCGAGGGTGAGCTCACCGCGCTGGACGAGGCGGGCGAGGAGTCCTTCCCCGCGTCGGACTCGGTCGCCGTGTCGGCCAACGCCGCCGACGACACCTACACCCCGGCCCACTCGGCCGCCTCGGGTGCCAACGGT
Organism: Nocardia sp. NPDC058518; assembly: GCF_042719655.1. Classification (NCBI taxonomy): domain Bacteria; kingdom Bacillati; phylum Actinomycetota; class Actinomycetes; order Mycobacteriales; family Nocardiaceae; genus Nocardia; species Nocardia sp. NPDC058518. Next base: position 139,235 of record NZ_JBHXNJ010000015.1, on the reverse strand, counting down.
CGTCCGTCCAAGCCGGTCGAGGTCGTCGGCGAAGACGGCAACAAGTTCGTGCTCGATCACGGCGCTGTCGTGGTCGCGGGTATCACCTCCTGCACCAACACCTCCAACCCGTCGGTCATGCTGGGCGCCGCCCTGCTCGCCCGCAACGCGGTGGAGAAGGGTCTCGCGACCAAGCCGTGGGTGAAGACCAACATGGCGCCGGGTTCGCAGGTCGTCACCGACTACTACGAGAAGGCCGGTCTGTGGCCCTACCTGGAGAAGCTTGGCTTCTTCGTCGGTGGCTACGGCTGCACCACCTGCATCGGTAACACCGGTCCGCTGCCCGAGGCGATCTCGGCCGCGATCAACGACAACGACCTCTCGGTCACCGCGGTGCTCTCGGGTAACCGCAACTTCGAGGGTCGCATCTCCCCCGACGTGAAGATGAACTACCTGGCCTCCCCGCCGCTGGTCATCGCCTACGCGCTCGCGGGCACGATGGACTTCGACTTCGAGACCGACGCGCTCGGCCAGGACACCGACGGCAACGATGTCTTCCTGAAGGACATCTGGCCCTCGGCCCAGGAGATCGACGACACCATCAAGGCGTCGATCAGCCAGGACATGTTCCGCAACTCCTACGCCACCGTCTTCGACGGTGACAAGCGCTGGCAGGGTCTGGCCACCCCGGAGGGTGACACCTTCGCGTGGGACGAGAAGTCGACCTACGTGCGCAAGGCGCCGTACTTCGACGGCATGTCGATGGATCCCTCCCCCGTCACCGACATCTCCGGCGCTCGCGTGCTGGCGCTGCTCGGCGACTCGGTGACCACCGACCACATCTCCCCGGCAGGCCCGATCAAGCCCGGCACCCCCGCCGCGCAGTACCTCGACGCCAACGGTGTGGCCCGCAAGGACTACAACTCGCTGGGCTCGCGTCGCGGTAACCACGAGGTCATGATCCGTGGCACCTTCGCCAACATCCGGCTGCGCAACCAGCTGCTCGATGACGTCTCGGGTGGTTACACCCGCGACTTCACCCAGGACGGTGGCCCGCAGGCGTTCATCTACGACGCCTCGCAGAACTACCAGGCCGCGGGCATCCCGCTGGTCGTGCTCGGTGGCAAGGAATACGGTTCGGGCTCCTCGCGTGACTGGGCTGCCAAGGGCACCAGCCTGCTGGGCGTGAAGGCCGTCATCACCGAGTCGTTCGAGCGCATCCACCGCTCCAACCTCATCGGCATGGGCGTTGTGCCGCTGCAGTTCCCGGCCGGGCAGTCCGCCGCGTCGCTGGGCCTGACCGGCACCGAGACCTTCGACATCGCGGGGATCACCGCCCTCAACGAGGGTGTCACCCCCAAGACCGTCAAGGTCACCGCCACCGCGGAAGACGGCAAGGTCACCGAGTTCGACGCGGTCGTCCGCATCGACACCCCCGGTGAGGCCGACTACTACCGCAACGGCGGCATCCTGCAGTACGTGCTGCGCAACATGATCCGCGGCTGATTGTTCGACCCGGTGGCGCAGCATCGTAAGGTGTTGCGCCATAAGGGCATTCATTTGCCCGTGAATAATGCGACAGCCCCCGTCTCGGTTCGCCGGGGCGGGGGTCCGTGTATCCGCTAGCTGGAGGAATCATGCCCAAGGTCAGCGACGACCACCTCGCCGCCCGCCGCAGCCAGATCCTCGACGGTGCACGACGCTGCTTCGCCGAATACGGCTACGACGGCGCCACCGTGCGCCGCCTGGAAGAGGCCATCGGCCTGTCCCGCGGCGCGATCTTCCACCATTTCCGCGACAAGGACGCCCTCTTCTTCGCCCTGGCCAAGGACGACGCCGAACGCATGGCCGAGGTCGCCGCCAACCAGGGCATCGTCCAGGTGATGCGCGATATGCTCGCCCGCCCCGAGGAATTCAACTGGCTCGGCACCCGCCTCGAGATCGCCCGCCGAGTCCGCACCGACCCCGAATTCCGCGCGGGCTGGACCCAGCGCTCGGCCGAACTGACCGCCGCGACGCTCGCCCGCCTGGAGCGGCGCAAGGCCGCGGGCGCCCTGCGCGACGACGTCCCCACCGACGTCCTGCTCGGCTACCTCGACCTGGTTCTCGATGGTCTCATCGCCCGCATCGCCTCGGGCCACACCAACGAAAACCTTTCCGCCGTACTGGATCTCGTCGAGGCCTCGGTGCGGCGCAAGGAATCCTGAGACGCCACACCCGCCTGTTGTGAGCGGCGTCCACCGGTCCCTGCGTGGGTGGTGGATGTGGCCTACATTGGTCTCCGGGGTGGTCCTGATTCACGCAACACTCAGGGGTGGTGGCGGTCGTGCTCGAGCATGCGTCCGGGGCGAAGACACCGTGGCCCGGTGCTGCGCGCGATGTGCCGCGTGACCGGTCGGTGCGGGTGCCACGCGATGCCGTGGATGTCGCTGCGGCGGGAACGGTTGTCGCCGCGGCAGCACTCGGCGCGCTGACGCTGCTCGCGACCATCACCACCACCGATTCCCGGACCACGGTGGCCGTGACCGCGGCGCTGCTGGCGGTGTGCCTGCCGATCTATCTGCGGCACATCGCATGCGCCGTCCGCGACGCGATTCCACCCGCCGGACACCGCACGTCCGTGGTCCTGGCCACGCTGGTCATGGGCGCGTCACCGCTGGTGGGCGCCGGGTGGTTGAACAGCGTGCATCTCGTCGCCGTGGTCATCGCACTGACACTTCGACCAGCGCTCGCGATGCCGATCGCGCTGGCGCTGGTCGCCGCTGTCGCACCGCTCGCCACCCTGCTCGGAGCGTCGGCGCCGGAGACGATCTGGTTGGCGGTGACCACCGGCATGCAGGTGGTCGCGGTCTACACCCTGGTGTGGATGGTCGTCGCGCTGCGTCGATTGCGCGGTGCGGCGGCGGTGCTCGCCGAGCAGGCCGTCGCGAAGGAGCGGCTGCGCATCGACGCAGCGATCACCCGAACTGTCGAGACAGCGCTGGAATCGATCGCCGAATCATGTGATCGGGCAGCGGAATTCACTACCCACGGCGACGCGGCGGCAGCGCGCACGGAACTCGGTACGCTCGTCGCCACCGCACGGAGTGGTCTGTCAGAGGCGCGAGGATTGATCCACAGCTTCCAGGAGCCCGACTTCCGCCGCGAGATCATCTCCGCCGCAGCACTGCTGACGGCGGCAGGTATCGACGCCCGCATCGACCTGCCCGCGGCCGGACCGCCGACGCCCTACCGAGACCCCCTGCGGGCCGAGCTACGCCGCGTGCTCGCCGGGCTGCTCCGCGATGGCCCGACCGGCCCCGTACTGATCGCCGTGCATCAGGTCGACGCCCATTGGCTGCTCAGCTGCACCGTCGGCGTGTCGAGCGACGGCAACTCCGCCGCGTCCATCGACGCCGCCGATTCCACCAGCTTCGCCCGGACCGCCACCGCAAACCGTCGAACCGAAAACTGTTCCCGCATCGCTGGTTCGACATGACTGAGGTCGCGCACCCGCTGGTCGGCCCCTGGCTCGCGACGCCGCGAACCGCACGATCGCTGCTCATCGGTGCGACCTGTGCGACCGGCCTTCTCCCGCCGACGCGGGCGACTTTCGCAGGAACCGAGCAGGTGGGACCCGCAGTCCTGTGGTGGGCGCTCGCGGCCGGGCTCGTTGCCGTCCACCTGTACCACGCGTTCAGCATGGTCGGCCCGTCCCACAGCTTGGGCAGCGACGGCACGGACCATCAGGTGAGTACCGACGACCGCCGTCCGCGCGGGTGGCCTGCGACGTTCGCGCTATCGGCGGCGCTCGTCTATCTCCCGATGATCTGGTCGCCGACGGCGTGGGGCATCAGCCAGGTGTACTTCGTCGCCTCCGCCGCGCTGCTGTTGCGTGGCGTGCCGCGTGGCCTGCTCGTCACAGCACCGATAGTCGTCACTGCTGTCGGCACTGCGGTCACCGGTGTCGACTCCCGACATCTTGTCCCGGCCATCGAAGTCGTGGTTGTGTTCACCGCGCTCGCAGGTTGCCTCGTCGGTGTGACTCACCTGGTCCGCGCGGTGCACCAACTCGACCGCACACGCTCCTTGCTCGCCGAACGAGCAGCCGACCGAGAACGGCTGCGAGTGTCTCGGGACCTGCACGACTTACTCGGACAAAGCCTTTCGGCGGTATCGCTCAAAGGTGACCTGGCCACCGCCTTGCTGCCGAATGATCCGGACGCGGCGCAGTCGGAGATACACGGCATCGGTGAGCTCACCCGCGACACTCTCCAGGCGATGCGGCGGGTCACCCTCGGTGAACACACCATCTCGCTGCACACGGAAGTCGTCGGTGCCCGCGCGCTACTGTCGGCCGCCGGAATCGACACCCACCACCGACTCGACCTGCCTGCGCTGACACCCGAAGTCGACAACACGTTCGCGTGGGCCACTCGCGAAGGCGTCACCAACGTGTTGCGCCACAGCACCGCACGCACCTGCTCGATCGTGGCAGGTCGGCGCGAGGGAATGTATTTCCTCGAAATCGTCAACGACGGCGCGCACCGCACGAAAGGCACCGGACACGGGCTGTCCGGACTCGCGGAGCGCACCTCCGCTCTGTCTGGAACCGTGTCCGCGCGGTGTGGCAGTGACGGCAGTTTCCGTCTGCGTATCGAACTCCCAGGGGGGACACCATGATTCGCGTGCTCGTCGCCGAGGACATGCACATGATCCGGGGTGCGCTGGTCGCCCTACTGACCCGCGAGGAGGACATAGAGGTGGTCGCCGAACTCGACAGTGGCAACCACGTCATCGACGAGATCACCCGCACCCGACCGGATATCGCCGTGCTCGACATCGACATGCCCGGTCTCGACGGCCTCAGCGTCGCCGCGCTCATCAACGAACAACTGCCCGAAACCCAGGTGCTGATCCTGACCGGACTGAGCCAACCGGGCTACCTGCTACGCGCGTTGCAGGCGCACGTGCGCGGATTCGTCGTCAAAGACGCGCCTGCGCAGACGCTTGCCGACAGTATCCGCAAGGTCGTCGCAGGTGAGCGGGTGATCGACACCGACCTGGTCGCCGCGGCATTGGAGACCGGCGCAAGTCCGCTGACCGCCCGCGAAGCCGAGGTCATCCGAGCGGCCGAGACGGGGATCAGCACCGACGAGATCGCGACGACGTTGTTCCTGTCGCCCGCGACCGTGCGCAACTATCTGTCGAACGCGATCACCAAGATCGGTGGGCGCAACCGCATCGATGCGATCCGCATCGCACGCAACGCGGGCTGGCTGTGACATCGCCCGGCCGACGAACCCGACCGCCGATATGCCGCCGGGTTCGCGCTGCCACCACTCAGTCGGAAGCGGCCGTGATCGTCGCCACCACCTCGCTGGGATGCGACACCGGGGAGGCGTGCGACGACTTCACCTCGCTGACCCGAGCTTTCGCACGCTCGGCCTGGAATCGTTGGGACGCGGGCGGCAGGATCTGATCTTCGGTCGAGACCAGATACCACGACGGGACCGACGCCCACGACGGCTCCCCACTCGGCTCGGCCTGCGCGGCTGCCGCCGTAGGACGTTGGCGCGCGGCGAGGCTCGACGCGACCTCGGCATCGACATCGTGCGCGAACACAGCACCGTACTGTTCGGATTTCAGCGTCACCTCCGCCCCGGCGTCGGTGGGCTGGATCAGCAATGCCGGACCGATCCTGCTGCCCGGGTACTTCGCGGGATCCGAGAGTTCCTGTACGGCTTCCCCCTTCATCGGCGCGAAACCGGCGATGAACACCGCGGCTTTGACATCGGGCCGGTGGATATTGCTGATCACCGCACCGCCGTAGGAGTGCCCGACCAGCACCACGGGCCCGGCGATCTTCGCAATCGCCGACGTGACAGCGGCCGCGTCCGAACTCGGACCGCGAAGCGGATTCTCCGGTTGGACCACCTGATAGCCCTTGCCGCGCAGCAATCCGGCGACCATATCCCAGCTGGAACTGTCGGAGAACGATCCGTGCACCAGCACGATCGTCGGCTTGACCGCGACAGCGGTCGTCGGCGCCGAGACTGATCCCACATCGCTCCCGCACCCGGCCGCGACCACCACGGCGGTAGCGGTGAGCGCGATAGTGACAAGTCGGAGCCGGACAAGCTTGTGCATGGCGTTCCATTCTCGTAGTCGTCGGTCTCTCGACTGAGAATCACAGCCCGACCCGTGTGCCGAGTAGATGCCGATGTCTACGGAATCCGATGGCAAATGTCATCGTTCCAAGCGAACTCTGTTCCGCTGTAATCGATCTCACGGAACCATCACGACGACACCGAGAATCCTGAGCTACGCTCGAGTCGGCCATGGAGTAGTTCAGCAGGTAGAACGCCGACTCCACAGGACGGATGTCGCGGGTTCGATTCCCGCCTCCATGGCCGCCGAACTTTTCACCGATTGCGCGCGGTGGGATCCTCATCGGCGGTCATTTCACCGACAGGGATCGGCGGGTCAGGTCGCCCACCCACTGAGCAACGCTCGCGAGATCCGGTCCAGGGCGGCACGATCCGCGGGCTCGAGCACCGACAGCATCGCGGTCTCGTTCTCGGTGTGCGCCACGACCACCGTGTCGACGAGTGCGCGCCCCTCCTCGGTGAGCGCCACGCGCACGGCGCGCCGATCCTCGCGATCGGCGATGCGGCGAACCAGGCCCGCCGCTTCGAGCCGGTCGATCCGGCCGGTCATCCCCGCGCGCGAGAGCATCAGGGTATCGGCGAGCACCGACGGGTTGAGTTCGAAGGGCGTCCCCGAACGGCGCAGTGCCGCAAGCACATCGAACTCACCGCGTTGCAAACCGTGTGTGGTGAACACACTTTCGATCCGCGCCGTGGCGATGTTCATCAGCCTGCCGAGCCTGCCGAAGACCGCCATCGCCTCGAGCTCCAGATCGGGTCGCTCCCGCTGCCACTGCGCCGTGATCGCGTCGACGACATCCGGTTCGCGTTCATCCATGGACACGATTCTATTCGCTGAGATATAGTTCGGTAGCGAATTATCAACCAGCGAATGGAAAAGACATGACGAACGCCCGCGACATCGCCCTCTGCCTGCCCGAGGACGCCGAGACCCTCGGCACCGAGAACGTGCGGATGCGCCTGCTCACCGACGCGAATGCCAGCGACGGCGCGGTCAGTACGCTCGAGGTCACCATGGTGCAGGGTGCCGACGGCGCCGCACCGCATTTCCACACCCGCTCCGACGAGCTGTTCTACGTCGCCGACGGCGAACTCCAGGTCATGGCGGGCGATCGCATCCTCACCGTCGGCGCGGGCGGCTCACTGGTCGTCCCACGACAGATGCCGCACGCCTTCGGCGCCACCCCCGACAGCGGCGCGCGCATCCTCATCGCCCTGATGCCCGGCGTCCAGCGCTTCGAGTACTTCCGCCTGCTCGACCGCCTCATCCACGGCGACGCGACCCATGACGAATTCGTCGCCGCCCAAGAGGAATTCGACAATCACTTCGTCGACGCGCCCGCCTGGTGGGCCGAACGCAACGCCCATCGAGCCTGACCCGTCATGCACCAGCCCTGCTACTGTGGCCGAGATTGCATCCGGATCGGGAACAACACGACCGGAGCAGCCGGTTCTACGCCGTATGACGTTCTCCGTACCGGTCCTCGTCCGCGGCTACGAGCTCGACACCCAGGGCCATCTCAATCACGCCGTCTACCACCAGTACGGCGAGCACGCTCGATGGGAGCTGCTGCGCGCGGCAGGCATCCCGCAGGACAAGTTCATCGCCAGCGGCGTCGGCGCGGTGGTGCTCGAGTCGACCATCAAGTACAAGCGTGAGCTGCGCGGCGGTGACGAGGTCACTGTGACCTGCGCCTTCGACTGGCGGGAAGGCGAGAAGGTCTTCCGGTTCCATCACCAGATCATCAAGCTCGACGGTACCGTCGCCGCGGAGATCACCGTCGTGGCCGGCGCGATGGATCTGACGGCCCGACGACTCGTCGCCGACCCGGCCCAGCACTTCCGCGAGCTCGCCGAGAATCCCGAACTGCTCGGCCTCTAGAGACCACACACGGCGCGGCAGGCAACATCCGGCACAGACCCGGGGACGCCTGCCGCGCCGTTGTCATCTGCGTTTGCTGCCGGATTGCCCATGAGAACACAGTTGGCGCATCCGAGTTGTCCGAAATTCTTTCCCCGCAAGGCGATCACGCGCCGCTCGGCGGTTTGCCCGGCGCTCCGCAAATCTTGCGAACCCGCTCGGCGGGCCACGCGTTCACGCTATGATCCGAAGCACCTTTTGGGGTTCTGGCAAATCGCGAGCAGACGAGAAGATCGGAGTGAGTGCCCATGACCGACGCCATCCACCTCCCCGCAACCGCGTTGTCCCGGGATCGGGGCCCCGCCTTGCGCGGATTGCTGGTGGCCGAGTCCGATCGCGACATCTCGGTGCGCGTGGACGGTGGCACCTGGACTTTCGACCGCAACGACATCGTGCGACTCACCGAAGACCGCGCGGGCGCGGGTGAACGTCAGGTACGGGTCGACATCCGCCCCGGCGCCACCGCCGACTTCACCCGGCGCATGCGCGTCGAGCTGGTCGACCGGCCGATCACCCTCGCGCCGGAACCGTCGGAGGCGCTGGGCGACGAGCAGCTGGCCCGGGCCACCCGCGGCTGGGCCACGAAACTGCGCATCGCCGAACGGGGTGGTGTCACCGGGGCGACGTTCACCTTCCACGACGGCATCAACTGCGACAGCCTCGACTGAAACGGCACAGAAGTTATGGAAGGCGCTACCGACGCCGTGCTCATCGTCTCCGAAACCGACGACCTGCACGCCGATGCGCTGGCGTCGACCCTGCGAGAACACCACGGGCTCGACCCGATTCGACTCGACCTGCGCGACTTCCCTTCCGAGACAGGGAGTTTCCGGCTCGACAAGGCGGGCACCAACCGCGCGCTCTCTCATGTCCACGGTCTCGACGACGTGCGCGCGGTGTGGTGGCGCAGGCCGCACCCGTGCCGGGTGCCGCACGGCGTGCGCGCCGCCGACGACGAGTTCCGCCAGGCCGAGTGCGACGGATTCCTGCAGGGCATGCTGTGGTCGATCCCGGCGTACTGGGTCAACGATCCGGCCGCCGAACGCACCGCGACGCGCAAGATCGTGCAGCTCGAAACCGCGCAGCGTGCGGGTTTCACGATCCCGGAGACGCTGATCACCAACGACCCGGACGAGGCGCGCAGTTTCGTCGAATCCCGCTGTGGTCCAGTGGTTTACAAACGCACCGGCACCGGCCGTGGTGAGTTCTCGGAGACCAGGATCATCACCGGGCCCGAGCTGAGCAGACTCGACTCGATCCGCTCGACGCCGACGACATTCCAGGACTACGTGGAAGCCAGCTGCGATCTGCGGGTGGTGTGGGTCGACGGTGTCGAGTGGAGTGTGCGCATCGACTCCCAGGCGGGGGTCGGCCGCATCGACTCGCGCCTCGACACCTCGGTCGCCTTCGCGCCCGATCGGCTACCGGCGTCGGTCAGCAAGTCCCTCGCGACCCTGATGGGCGCGCTCGGACTCAGCTTCGGTGTCGTCGACCTGCGCCTCGGCAGCGATGGCGAGTACTACTTCCTCGAGGTGAACCCGCAGGGGCAGTTCGCCTACCTCGAGATCAAGACGGGGCTGCCGCTGTTCGCCAGCCTGGCGAATCTGCTGGTCCGCGGGGACGGAGCCGTCGCAGGCTGGTAGCGGCCGGCGTCGACGACGCGCGGCTCAGTCGGCCGGATTCTTGCGCCGGTTGGCGCCGCCGCGCCCACGCAGTTCGACATGTGACTCGACCAGCACATTGTGGATGAAGCCGTACGAGCGGCCGGTGGATCTGGCCAGGGTGCGAATGGACGCGCCCGCCTCGTACTGCTTCTTCAACTGGGACTGCAGCCGGTCGCGGGACTTGCCCGTTACCCGGGTGCCCTTGCCCAGCGCTGCCTTGCCGATCGTCGATTTACCCTTGGCCGACCTAGCGGCCTGTCTGGCACTGTCGCTCATGGCTTCCTCCGAGTCGCCGAGCACTCCTTCCAGGCTAGACACTCCGCACTCGGTGATCAACGAAAACAGTGATCAAACTCACGCGATACCGGCGAGTTCCTCCCCGACACCGCGTTTCACGCACGACACACCGGCCCCTGGGCGGTGTCTGACCTTCGCCTGACTCCGGGGCGCCGCGTGGTGACGCTGCGCTACCGCCTCCGCGCCCTGACAGATCAGGCGAGGTCGATGAGCTCCGCGTACTCGGCGGACCAGTGGTCCTCGGTGCCGTCGGGAAGCAGAATGACCCGCTCCGGGTTGAGCGCCTCGGCCGCGCCCGGATCGTGCGTCACCAGCACCACGGCGCCCGCGTAGGTGCGCAGCGCCTCGAGTACCTGCTCGCGCGAGACCGGGTCGAGGTTGTTGGTCGGCTCGTCGAGCAGCAGCACGTTCGCCGCCGAGGACACCAGCCCGGCCAGCGCCAGACGCGTCTTCTCACCGCCGGACAGCGTGCCCGCGGGCTGGTCGAGCTGCGGCCCGGTGAACATGAACGCACCGAGCAGGCTGCGCAGCTCCTGCTCCCCCGCGTCCGGGGAGGCGTGGCGGATGTTCTCCCACACCGAGGCCTGATCGTCGAGGGTGTCGTGCTCCTGGGCGAAGTAGCCGACCTTGAGCCCGCGCCCCTGCTCGACGCCACCCGCGGTCGGCGTCTCGACACCGGCGAGCAGTTTCAGCATGGTCGTCTTACCGGCACCGTTGAGCCCGAGCACCACCACGCGGCTGCCCTTGTCGACGGCGAAGTTCACGCCGGTGAAGATCTCGAGCGAACCGTAGAGCTTGGTCAGGTCTTTCACCATCAGCGGCGTCTTGCTGCAAGCCGCGGGCTCGGGGAACCGGATGCGGGCGACCTTGTCGCTCACGCGCACGTCGTCGAGCTCGTTGATCAACCGTTCGGCGCGACGCACCATCTGGTGTGCCGCAGCGGCTTTGGTGGCCTTCGCGCCGAGCTTGGCGGCCTGCTGACGCAGCGCGCCCGCCTTCTTCTCGGCGTTGGCGCGTTCGCGGACGCGGCGCTGCTCGTCGGTGGCGCGGGCGTCGAGGTACTTCTTCCAGCCCATGTTGTAGACGTCGGGCTCACCACGCACGGCGTCGAGGAACCACACCTTGTTGACCACGTCGCCGAGCAGTTCCACGTCGTGGCTGATCACGATCAGTCCGCCGTCGTGGTTCTGCAGGAACCCGCGCAGCCAGGTGATGGAGTCGGCGTCGAGGTGGTTGGTCGGCTCGTCGAGCAGCAGGATGCGGTCCGAGCGCCCACCCGAGCCGTCGGACGCGGAGAACAGGATGCGGGCCAGCTCGATGCGGCGCCGCTGACCGCCGGAGAGGGTGCGCAGCTGCTGGTCGAGGACACGGTCGGGCAGACCGAGGCTGTTGCAGATGCGCGCCGCCTCGCTTTCGGCGACGTAGCCACCGAGCGAGGAGAACTGGTCTTCGAGGCGGCCGTATCGGCGAATCGCCTTGTCGCGCGCGGCATCGTCGGCGACCTCGGCCATTTCGACCTGGGCCTTCTCCATGTCGCGCAGCAGGACGTCGAGCCCGCGCGCCGACAGCACCCGGTCTTTGGCGATCACATCGAGATCGCCTTCCTTCGGGTCCTGCGGCAGGTAGCCGATGTCGGTGGAGCGAGTGATCTTTCCGGCGTACGGTTCACCCTCGCCCGCGAGGATGCGCAGGGTGGTGGTCTTGCCCGCACCGTTGCGACCGACCAGTCCGATCCGGTCGCCGGACTGCACCCGCAGCGCCGGCCCAGGGGCCGAGAGCAGGGTGCGGACTCCGGCCCGGACCTCCAGGTCGGTCGCCGTGATCACAGAGTTCTCCTCAGAGTAAGACAAACGGGAAAGGTATTTCGGCAAGAACCACTTATTTTACCGTCGACGTCTCCGGAAGCCGAACCCGGCGCTGCCCGATGTGAGCGTGGTTACTCTCGTGCCATGACTACCGATCTACTTGGCCGCACCGCTCTCGTCACCGGAGCCAGTCGCGGCATCGGGCTCGCGACCGCGGCCGAACTGATGAGCCGGGGCGCGAACGTACTGATCACCGCCCGTAAACCCGAACCGCTCGAGGTCGCCGCGACCGAGTTGCGCGCGCTCGGCCACAAGGGTCAGGTGAGCACTCTCGCCGGCAATGCCGGCGATGCCGACGCGCGCGCCGAGGCCGTGGCCAGAGCCGTCACCGAGTACGGCTCGCTCGACATCCTGATCAACAACACCGGCATCAACCCCGTCTACGGTCCGCTGATGGACGCCGATCTGGGCGGCGTCAGCAAGATCTTCGATGTGAACGTGGTGGCCTCGCTGGGCTATGTGCAGCAGGCCTACCGCGCGTGGATGGCCGAGCACGGCGGTGCGGTGGTGAACGTGGCCAGCGTCGCGGGCATCCGGTCGTCCGGCGTGATCTCGGCCTACGGCGCCTCCAAGGCGGCGCTGATCCGGCTCACCGAGGAGCTGGCCTGGCAGCTCGGCCCCAAGATCCGGGTCAACGCGGTGGCGCCGGGCGTGGTCAAGACCAAGTTCGCCGATGCGCTGTATTCCGACGACGAGGAGCGCGCCGCGAGCGTGTATCCGATGAAGCGGCTCGGCGCACCCGAGGACGTGGCCCGGCTGATCGCGTTCCTGGTTTCCGACGAGGCCGCGTGGATCACCGGTGATTGTGTGCGGGTCGACGGCGGCTTCCTCTCCACCGGCGGCATCTGAGACATCGCACGGATGCCGAAGGGCGACACCGGAACTCAACCGGTGCCGCCCTTCCGCCTTGTCGTAGCTGAATCAGACCGGCGGCGCCTGGTCAGTCCGAGGTCTCGCGGCTTCCCGCCGACGCCGAAAGACTCTCCTGGACGCGCGTGTTCTCCCGCACTCCGGTGCTGTCCTCGATCCGCGTCGCCTCGGCCCGCGCTGCCTCGGCCCGCGCCGCCTCAGCTCGCGCGAGCGGATCCACGACGACGATCTCCTCGGCCCTGGCGGCGGCCAGCGGATCACGCACCACCACTTCACGTTTCGGCGATCGCACCGAGCCACTGTCGTCCAGGCCCCACCGGTCGTGCAGGCGGTGCAGGAATTCCGGTGCGTACCAGTTCGCTTCGCCGAGCACCTTCATCGCGGCGGGCAGCAGGAACCCGCGCACGAGGGTGGCGTCGACGATCACCGCCAGCGGCAGGCCGATGCCGAACGCCTTCATGAAGGTGATGTCGGAGGCGAGGAAGCCGAGGAAAACCAGCGAGATGAGGATCGCGGCGGCGGTGACGATGCGCCCGACCCGCTCCAGGCCGAGCGCTACCGCGGTCTCGTTCTTGCCGGTGCGTTCGTATTCCTCCCGGATCCGCGACAGCAGGAACACCTGGTAGTCCATCGCGAGCCCGAAGGCGGCGGCGAACAACATCACCGGGACCGTGGCGGACAGATCCCCGGTGACGGTGAAGCCGAGCACCCCGGACAGGTGCCCGTCCTGGAAGATCCACACCAGCGCACCGAAGGTCGCGGTCAGGCTCAGCGCGCTGAGGATCACCGCCAGCACCGGCAACACCACGCTGCCGGTGAGCGCGAACAGCACGATCAGCATCATGATCACCACGAAGCCGAGCGCCCACGGCAGTTCGTTCTCGATGGCGGCGACCGAGTCGGCATTGGCCGCGGCCACGCCACCCACCAGCAATTCGCTCGGCGTGCGCACCGCGCGCACCTGATCGACCAGACCGGCGAGGGCATCACTGTCGCCGGTGGTCGGCACGATCGACAGGTAGACGGCCTTCTCGACCCGGAATCGCGTGTTGACCGCGGTGGGTTCGACGAACAGCCCGCCCTGGGCGTAGCTGCCGGTGGCGGTGTCGACGCGGCGGACATTGTCCAGGTCGGACATGGCACGGGCGATGGTGTCGAGTCCCGCCGCGCTGTAAGCACTTTCAGGGAGCACCGCGACGAGCGTGTGCTGGTCGCTCTCGCTGAAGTCGCGTGCCACGATCTCGGTGACCTGGCGGGAGTTCATCGATTCCGGCAGGGTTCGTTCATCCGGGAAACCGAGTTTCACGCCGAGGAACGGCGCGCCGAGCAACAGCAGCAGGGCGGTGACAGCGAGTCCGATCGAGATCGGCTTGCGCATCACGGCGGTGGCGAGCTTGTGCCAGGCGCCCTCACCCGGTGCGGGGCGCGGGGCGCGCAGGAACCACCAGCCGAGCTGACCCTTGTCGATGCGTGTGCCGATCAGCAACAGCGCGGCGGGCAGCACGGTCAGCGACACCAGCGCGGCCAGCGCCGCGACGACGATGCCCGCGTACCCCATCGACCGGATCGCCAGCAGTGGGAAGAACAGCAATCCGGCCAGCGCCACCGCGACGGTGAGCGCGGAGAATGCGACGGTGCGGCCCGCGGTGCGCAGGGTGGTTGCCACCGCGCCGGCCGGGGTGCGGCCGTCGGCGAGTTCGTCGCGGTAGCGGTTGACGATCAGCAGGCTGTAGTCGATGGCCAGACCGAGGCCGAGCAGCGTCGCCACATTGGTCGCGGTGACCGACAGCGGGGTGAACAGGGTGAGCAACCACAGCGCGCCCATGGTGGTGAGCACGGTGCCGATCGCGACGAGCAGCGGCAAGCTCGCGGCGACCAGGCCGCCGAAGACGAACAGCAGCGCGATCAGGGTGAGCGGGAAGGCGATGGCCTCGCCCTTGGCGATGTCGGTCTTGCTCTGCTGCACGGTCTCGTGCATGAGCATGGCGAATCCGCCCGCCCTGACCTGCAACGATCCCTGTCTGCCCGTCAGCTCCTCGGAGATGGCGGTGACGCGTTCGTCGATCTCGCGTTCGCTGCCGAGCACACTGGCGACGATCAGACCCTGCTTGCCGTCGACACTGCGCAGCGCGGGCTGGTGGGAGGTCCAATACGACATCACCTCGGTGACGCCGGCGCGTTCCTGCAGGTTGGCGACCAATGCCGTTGCCGCCGCGGTGGATTCGGGGTCCTCGACCGACGACTCGGTTTCCACCAGCAACAGCAGGTTCGGCGGCGCCTGCCCGAACTCGTCGCGCAACACCTCGAGCGCACGGCTGGATTCGCTGCCGGGGTCGGTGTATCCGCCGCCCTCCACCCGCTCGAACAGCGTGGCACCCAGTGCGCCGAGCACCACCGCGAGCACCGCGAAAACGCCGAGCACCCAGCAGCTGCGCCGCCTGGTGAATTCGAACACCGGATTGTCCCCTAACTCGTCACACAACCGAGCGGCACGCATATCGACGTGCGGGGGCTCGAATCACTTCCGGCCGTCCGCCTCGTCGGCCCGATCCTGTTGGCGGGTCGGCGCGTTCGCGAGGCGATCGTAGCAACTTCGTGGCGGCACCGCCGGGCCTCTGGCACACCCTTGTTCTTCCCCGTCGGCTACCGGTCTCGGCCACCCCGGCACGGCGACCGTCTCGCCACCTCCACCGGCGGCGTCAAGGGCTCTGTGAGTCGAGTGCGGTGAACGCCCAGGAGTGTCCGGCACGCCGCCTCGCGGCGAGGAGCCGATGCTCTTCGGCTACCGACCGGACGCACCGATGACCGAGGCCGCGACAGCGCGACGCAGATTCGGAGGCAGGTCGGCGAACAGTGCGCGCATCGCGGCGAGGGTGCCGCGGAGGTCGCCGTGGCCGGACAGGTAGGAAAGCTGGAGAGGGGCAGGCAAACCGAAGAACACCTCGAAGAACACCGGGACCTCGCGGGGCGGAAGGGCCAGCAGCGCACGTAGTCCCGCGCGGCGCAGGGCGGCCACTGCCCGCGCTCGCGGAGTCCATACCGTGCCACCCGTGACGACGGTGTCCGCCGCGGCGAGTGCGGCGGCGACGCTGTATCCGGTCGCGGGATGGGTCAGACCACCGGCCGCACCGAATCGACCACCGCCCGGTCTACCTCCCTGCACCGGAAACCGCACTCGCTCAACAGGTTCGGCTCCGGTGAGCGCGATCCCTCGCGCACGCAGCCGGTGTTCGAGTCTGCGTCGCAGCACCTCCGGCGCGAGCGCCGGTCGACCGGCGAGGCAGGTCTCCTCGAACAGCGCGGTGCCGGCGCTGAGCGGTACCGCGTACAGAAACGACGGTGGGTCGTCCGGATCGGCGCCGTTGTCGAGGCGCCAGTCCATGAACAGCGTCTGCTCGAGTTCGTCACTGGCCATGACGACGCCGTACGCGGTCTGCTCGGCGCGACGCGCCGATCGCGCCAACCCCCGCGCATCGACCACCTGACCGGTGCGGGTCAGGCCACCGGCCGTCCGCACTTCTCGCCCGTCCGCCTCCACGGCCCGGTCCGCGAGCACGGTCGCGCCGTCCAGCGTCAGCGACGACTGCAGCGCCGCCGTATCGAACACCTGATAAACGCGATCGATCCGATGCTCGCCCACCGCCCACGCCGTCGGTGCCTCAACCGCCGCCGCCACCACGCCGGAATCCAGCCACTCCGGGAGCTCATCGGCCCACGCCGCATAGGTCGGCGTCCACACCCGGTCCGGATGCGGATCGATCACCGTGACATCGCGCCCCGCGGCCAGCGCACGATGAGCAACAGCCCGCCCCGCCGGACCGAGCCCACAGACGATCACCTCCACACCCACCCGTTGATTGGACCAGACGCAACGATTTCAAGCTCCGGCGGATCACGGACCAGCACCTATTCGGGATCGCTTGCTCGCCCCCGCGCGACATTTCGACCATGATGGGGTGCATGAGATCGATCTGGAAGGGCTCGATCGCTTTCGGGCTGGTCAATGTCCCGGTCAAGGTTTATACCGCGACCGAGGACCATGACATCCGGTTCCACCAGGTCCACGCCAAGGACGGGGGCCGGATCAAATATGACCGGGTCTGTCAGGTGTGTGGCAATTCTGTACAGTTCGCCGATATCGACAAGGCCTACACCTCGCCCGATGGCGAGCAGGTGGTGCTGACCGACGCCGATTTCTCGAAGCTGCCCGCGGCGGAGAAGCACGAGATTCCGGTACTGGAATTCGTGCCGTCCGATCAGATCGACCCGGTGCTGTTCGACAAGAGCTATTACCTCGAACCGGATTCCGCGACGCCGAAGGCCTATCAATTGCTGGCGGCGACCCTCGAACGCATCGACAAGACCGCGCTCGTGCATTTCACGCTGCGACAGAAGACCCGGCTGGCCGCATTACGTGTGCGGGACGGTGTGCTGGTCCTGCAGACGCTGCTGTGGCCCGACGAGGTGCGGGCCGTCGAATTCCCGTCGCTCGACGACGCGCCCGCCCCGCGCCCGCAAGAACTGAAGATGGCCGAAACTCTCGTCGAGTCGATGTCGGGCGATTTCGACCCTTCCGAATACACCGACGAATACCAGATCGAACTACAGAAACTTCTCGACGAGGCGATCGCCAGCGGCACCGGCAAGGTCGAGCCCGCCGCGGAAACCGAGCCCGTCGAACAGGCCGATGCCGAAGTCGTGGATCTGGTCGCCGCGCTGCAACGCAGTCTCGAGGCCAGCGGCCGCCGGGAAGCCGCCCCGGAGAAGCCCGCGAAAAAGGCCGCCAAGAAGGCCGCACCGCGCAAGGCCGCCACGAGCAAATCCACCGCGTCCAAGACCGCGACCCGCAAGGGCGCGTAGGGCACACTGGCGGCTATGGACACCGCCATCGCTGTCGTGCCGATGGGATTGGGGCATCTGCGTCAAGTCCTCGACCTCGGCCATCAGGTCTTCGACACCACCATCAAGCCCTACACGTCGTGGTCGCTCACGGCCGTCGCCGAGCACCTCGACAGCCCCGACAACGCCTGCTGGGTGGCCCTGGACTCCGACCGGGTGGTCGGGTTCGTGCTCGGGTCGATGGAGTTCGAGCATCGCGACGACTGGGCGTATCTGGAATGGATCGCGGTCGCCCCCGATATGCAAGGCCACGGGATCGCGCGGCGGCTGGTGAACGTGTGCTCGGAGGCGTTGTTCGCGCGCGGCGCCCGCCATATCGTCACCGATGTCGAGGACCGCAACAGCGCCTCGGCCGCGCTGATGACCAGCAGCGGGTTCGTGCCCGCCGCGACCGTCACCCTGCTGGTGCGGCCCAACCCCGCCGCCCCGGACGACGACGCCACGCTGCCGCCGATCACCAAACGCGACCTCGTCCGCCGCGGCAGATTGTCGGTCGAGCACCCGCTCCGCTGATGTCCGTAAGTTAGACGGGCGTCCCACTGTTTGCGAGGATTTCGCTCACGCCAAGTCAAACCGTTGTCGGCGGGTCGTGCCGACAGCTTGGATGACCGAGTTCATCTTCTGCGAGCAATTCGGGAGTACAAGTGAAATTCCGTCGGACACTGGCGATCCCAGTGCTGATAGCAACCGCGGCCCTCACCCTGACCGCGTGCGGTTCCGATGACGCGTCGGGCACGGTGGTACGGATCGGCACCACCGACAAGGACAGGGCATTCGAGGTCTTCGAACAGAAGGCGAAAGAGCAGGGCATCACGCTGAAGGTCACCAATTTCTCCGATTACAAGCAGCCGAATACGGCGCTGTCGCAGAATCAGATCGACCTCAATCTGTTCCAGCATCTGCAGTTCCTCGGCCAGTACAACGTGGCGAGCTCGGACACGCTCACCCCGATCGGCTCGACGTACATTGTGCCGCTGGGTCTCTACTCGAAGAAGCACAAGGCACTGGCCGATATCCCGGCCGGTGGCGAGATCGCGATTCCCAACGATCCGACCAACCAGGCGCGCGCGCTGTTCGTGCTGCAGGCCGCCGGGTTGCTGAAGATCACCGGCACCTCGGCCCAGCCGACCCCCGCCGACATCGACAAGGGCGCCTCCAAGGTGCGTGTGACACCGGTGGATGCCGCCCAGACCGCGCTGTCACTGCCCTCGGTCGACGGTTCGGTCATCAACAACACCTTCCTCGAGCGTTCGGGCGTCGATCCGAAATCGGCGCTGTACAAGGATGATCCGAAAAATCCGGCCGCCGAGCCCTACATCAATGTGATCGTCAGCCGGGCCGCGGACAAGACGAATCCGACGTATCTGAAGCTGGTCGAGATCTGGAAAGATCCGGCGGTGGCCACCGCGCACGCCGAGACCACCAAGGGCACCGCGGTCGCGGTGAACCGGCCCGGTGCCGAGCTCGAACAGATCCTGGACCGGGTGCAGCAGGGCATCCGCACCACCAAGTGAGTGCGCAACCCGCTGCCGTCGAATTCCGTTCCGTCACCAAGGTTTTCGGCAGCGGCAACGATCGGCACACCGCACTCGACGACATCGACCTGCGGATCGAGCCGGGTGAGATCTTCGGCGTCATCGGCTATTCCGGGGCGGGCAAGTCCACGCTGGTGCGGCTGATCAACGCGCTGGACAAGCCGACTTCGGGCACCGTCACGATTTCCGGCACCCCCATCACCGGGGTGCCGGAGTCGGCGGTGCGCCGGCTGCGCCGCGATATCGGCATGGTGTTCCAGCAGTTCAACCTGTTCCGATCGCGCACTGCCGCAGGCAATATCGAGTATCCGCTGAAGGTGGCGGGCTGGAAACGGGCCGAGCGCAAGGCCCGCGTGGCCGAGTTGCTCGAATTCGTCGGGCTCACCGACAAGGCGCGTGCCTACCCCGATCAGCTCTCGGGCGGGCAGAAGCAGCGGGTCGGGATCGCGAGAGCGCTGGCGACCTCGCCCTCGCTGTTGCTGGCCGACGAGGCCACCTCCGCACTCGACCCGGAAACCACCGGCGAGGTGCTGCGACTGCTGAAGAAGATCAATGCCGAGCTCGGGGTGACCATTGTGGTGATCACCCACGAGATGGATGTGATCCGCGCGGTTGCCGACCGGGTGGCGGTGCTCGCCGAGGGGCGGATCGTCGAATTGGCGGCCACCTTCGATGTTTTCGCCGCACCGCAGGCCGCGCCGACACGGTCGTTCGTGGCGACCGTGCTGCACAATCGGCCCGACGCGGCGGAGCTGGATCGATTGCGGGAGCTGCACGGGGGCAGGCTGGTCACTGTCGACATCGACGATCACAGCGGGATCGGGGCGGCGTTGGCCGCCGCCACCGCCGCCGACGTACGTTTCGAGATCGTCTACGGCGGAGTGAGTACGTTGCAGGACAAGACTTTCGGCAGCGTCACCCTGGCGCTGCACGGGCCCGATGCCGCGCTGGATCGCGTGGTCGCCGACCTGGAACGGAAGGCGGGCTGATGGAGACCAACTGGGAGAAGCTGCGGCCCACGCTGTTCGAGGCTATCGGGACCACGGTTTATCTGGTCGGCGTGACGTTCGTCGTCGCGGGGGTGATCGGGCTGGTGCTCGGGACCGCGCTCTACACGACCCGCAAGGGTGGACTGCTGGCGAACGGGCCGATCTACTTCGTGCTCAATGTGTTCGTCAATGTGGTGCGCCCGATTCCGTTCATCATCCTGCTGGCCGCACTCGGCCCGGTCACCCTGGAGGTGGTCGGCACCACGATCGGCTCGGAGGCGGCGCTGTTCGTGATGATCGTCGCGGCCTCGTTCGGGATCGCCCGGATCGTGGAGCAGAACCTGGTGACGGTCGATCCCGGCGTGATCGAGGCGGCGCGTGCGGTCGGTGCGGGACCACTGCGGATCATTCTCACGTTGCTCATCCCGGAAGCGCTGGGGCCGTTGATCCTCGGCTACACCTTTGTGGTGATCTCGATTGTCGATATCTCCGCGATGGCGGGCACTGTGGGTGGCGGCGGACTCGGTGATTTCGCCATCGTCTACGGGTATCAGCAATTCCAGTGGCAGGTCACGATCGTCGCGGTGCTGATCATCATCGCCGGTGTGCAGGGCGTGCAATTCTTCGGAAACTGGCTCGCCAGAAAAGTGCTGCGCCGCTGAATTCAGTAGTGGGGGGGGGGGGCGGCGGGCCCGGCGGCGCCGAGCGGATGTGTGTATTTGTTAGGTGGCTCCGCCCCGCTGAGGCTGGGCGCC
>NZ_JBHXNJ010000015.1:46320-118302 GCF_042719655.1 Nocardia sp. NPDC058518 | reverse complement strand
GGGCCGATTCGGCCCGTGCCACTACTGGATCTGTCTAGATGTTCGCAGTGCACGCCGACAGGATGACGCTTGCCGCACGCGGCGACGCCGAACCCGGATCAGGAAACGGTGCCGCACTGATGCCGAGCACATCCACCGCGGAGCGCTCGGCCGCGGCCAGGGAGTGATCCCACGCCCAGCCGAAGCGGTAGTCCGCGCCCTGCGCCACCGCACCGCAGGCATTGCGGAACCCGACGACGACCTGGCAGTCCCGCACACCGCACTCGTCGAGCGCGGCCTGGGTCGCCGCCGCCCAGCTTCCGTAATTCACCGCCGAGGCCACCACAGCGTGGCCCGCCGACAACGCCAGCGCCCCATAGAGATCGCCCGCCGCGGCCTGGAATCCACCATCGCGCGACACAGCGGTGTACCCCGGCACCTCGGCGATCGCCACCCCACTGGCCCCCGCGGAAGCAGGCCCCGCGCTCACCACGGTGAACGCCGCCACCGCGGAGACGGCAGCCACACCAAGGGCATATTTGCCCACAACAGACATCAGAGATTCTCCCCGTCGAAATACCGACTCCGCGCCTCGAAGCCGAACCAATCATGAACGCCCGTCCACTCCCCCGGAAATAGCTTTCCGGCATCGCCACGACGACCATTCGGCGAGCCCCGTCATAGCGCCGAGACATCCCCGGCAACAACAGTTCTCGCAGGTTATAACGCCCGATTCCTCCCGAACCGCCCGTCCGCCACAGATTAACAACACCCTCCGACAACTAACGGCCTCCCACGGATGGCCGCCCCGAGGATTGGAATCAGGTGCTAGTCGCTTGTGATGCGACCTCCGGTATTCACCTGGCGGACTGTGGGACCGGCGTTCGAAGGCCCGGCACCGCGTCGGTTCGGGGGTCGCGGTACCGGGGCCGGATACGGGAGTAGTCGGGTCAGGCCGAGCGGACGCTGTTCAGGTCGAGGTAGGGGTGGGGGGTGGCGCGGCGGGGGATTCCGGGGGTGGCGATGACGGTGGGTTGGGTGCCGCGGCCGGTGTGGAAGCTGCGGGCGATCATCGAGGAGCGCAGTTGCCACAGGCCCGAGGATTGGGCCGGGTCGAGGCCGGTGAGCTGGGCTACTCGGCGCAGGCGGTAGTCGACGGTGTTGGTGTGGATGTGCAGCAGGCGCGCGGTGCGCTGGCGGTTCATGTTGTTGGCGATGTGCACGCGCAGGGTTTCGTAGAGCTCGGGGTGGTTGTCGAGCGGGGCGAGCAGTTCGCCGAGCCGGGCGCGGCCGGGGCCGGGGCGGGTGAGCTGGTATTCCAAGGCCAGGTCGCCGAAGCGGTAGAGACCGGGGGCGCTGTCGAGACGTTCCACCATGTCCAGGAGTTCGTGGGCACGCTGGGCCGCGTCGGGGATCTCGTCGGTGGTCGCGGGCACCAGGGCTGCCGTGATGTCGACGTGCGCGGCCCGCGACAACGCCTCGACCAGTGCGTCGAGTTGCTCGTCGGCCAGCAGATCGGCCGGGATCAGCAGGGTGCCACCGTCGACCGACAGCAGTGCAAGCACCTGTTCACCGCACCTGTGCGCCAACGCCGTTTGCACCCGGCGCAGTTTGCGCCGGGCCACCACGGCCCCGTTCACGCGTGGATCGCGCTCGTCGGGATGCGCCCCGATCGACAGCGCGAGTACCGAATACGCGTCGGAGACGGTGATGCCGACCTCGCGTGCCATGGTGACGGTCGACTGACCGGCCAGTAGCGCCGAAGTGAGCGTGTGCACGGCCGTGTGATGTTCACCGACGGCCTCGCGGTGCTCGCGGATATAGGAACGCGTCACGGTGGTACACAACAGGTCCGAGATCTCGACGACCCGGCGGAAGCCGTGGATCAGGCTCGCGCGGTCGGCGTCGGCCACCTCGTCGTAGACCGCGTCGAAGGAGAGCCGGAAACCCTCATGGAAGGCGTGCAGGATCGTCTCGATCGGCACGCCTTCGCGCGCCCAGCCCGCCGCGGCCACCGCGAGCCGGTTCAGTTTCACCTCCTCGTCGCGGCCGTCCAGCATTCCGCCGACGATTTCCAGACACATCCTGGTGACCGAGGTGACGTCGCCGGCGATCGCATCGCCGGGGAGTGTCCGGCAGGTCGCGACATTGTCGACGAAATGGCCGACCAATCGGCTGGTCATCGTCCGCACATCACGCAAGGGCTGCCACAGGGCCGTCTCGTCCAGTGAGATCGTCATCGTCGACTCCTCCTTCTACACCCCGGCGCCGCCGGTAGTGGTTGTGCCTCCGTCGTGTTGGTCCAGGTGATGACCGACACTTCGGTTTCTCTGTGATCATGACTGTAGGGTGAGCGACAGCTCACCTTCTACTCTTCTTTCCGTCGAGGTCCGAAAATGCCCCCGCAAGCCGATAAGCAGCGCAAACGTCCCAAGCAAGACCGGGCGAAGGAAACCAGAACACGTATTCTCACGGTGTCCGCTCATCTTTTCGGCACCCGTGGGATCGGCAATACCTCGACGAATCGGATCGCGACCGAAGCGGGCATGAGCATCGGTACGCTCTACCGATATTTCAGCGACCGCGACGAGATCGTCAAAGAACTCAACGACAGCCTGTTTCTGCAGGTAGAGGAGCGCTACAGCCAGCTGCTGAGTGCGAGCGCGAACCAATCCCCCCGTGATGCCGTGATCGACCTGATCCGCTCGGCCGTGGACATCCTCGTCACGAACGGGCCGCTCGTGCGGGCCCTGGTCGCCGATCTGCAGTTCTACGGCAGCGGTATCCCCGAATTCGAACCCCGACTGCGGATGCTCATCAAGCTCTACCTCCTCCAGATCATCGGCCCGATCAAGCATGTCGACATCGACGTGATGGCCTTCGTCGTACTCAACGCCGGTTTCGCCACGGCGTTGCGTTCGGTCGAGTTGGACGACGTCGAACTCGAGGCCATCATCGCCGGCACCGCCGACATGATCAGCGCCTGGATCGACGCGGTCTCCGCGGCCGAAAACGCCTAGTACACAACGAAACGGGCCCGAATCCTTCGAGAGGATTCGGGCCCGTTCACCGTGCGATGATCAGCGGGCGTTCGCCGTGCGGCTCGCCGCTCGCGTCAGCCGCGCACGTTCGATGTGCAGAACACATCGACGACCTTCGTGCCGCTGAAGTCCGATGACCCGAAGTTCGCCAGTCGTGCGATCGGAACACCATCGGACAGCCTGTCGATAGCCTTTCGCACCGCTTCGCTGCGGGTAGGTCCTGACGCGGCGGCGACCCAGCCTTGGTCGTTCCACACCAACGCCCCGCAGCCATTGGCCCACGAGGTCAGGATCCGGCAGTCCTCCATGCCGCAGTCCTGCAGCACCTTGGAGGTCGCCTCCTCCTCGGTGGGCCAGTCCCTTGTGCTCCAGCTTTCCCACTGCTCCGAGCTGAACGCGATCGCGGCCCACTTGTTGTTCGCGG
The DNA here is from genome assembly GCF_042719655.1 of Nocardia sp. NPDC058518. NCBI lineage: Bacteria > Bacillati > Actinomycetota > Actinomycetes > Mycobacteriales > Nocardiaceae > Nocardia > Nocardia sp. NPDC058518. Next base: position 114,858 of record NZ_JBHXNJ010000015.1, on the reverse strand, counting down.
CGTCCGCCGCACCGGCACCCAGCACCGACCCGGCCGCAAGAACCGACGCCGCCGCGGCGAAGCCGACCTTACCCATGAAACTCATTCGAAAGATCTCCTCTTGAAACTGTTCCGGAAATCCGGAACCGTCAAGATCATCATCGAATGCCGTTGGCAGCCAACCGGAACGGTAAACATCACACCGCGGCTCCTCGACACATAACCGTCATAAAGATGGGCCCGGATCCTTGCAGGATCCGGGCCCGAAAATCGCCGTGCGGATCAGCCCGCGTTGTCGGTGCAGAGCGTGTCGATCACGCGACCGCCGGCCAGCTGCGACGAGCCGACGTTGACGAGCAGGTTCTGCGGGGTGCCCTCGGTCAGCGCGAGGTAGGCCTCCCGCTCCGCCTCGGCGCGGGTCGATCCCTTGCCCCAGGCGAAGAACTCATCGTTGTCCACCAAGGCCAGGCACCCGTTCGCCCAGGTGACCTCCACGTAGCAACCATCCGCGGCGCACTCTTCCAACGCAGCGGCTTCGGCCTCGGCACGCGTCGGATAGTTGATCGAACGACCAACATTGTCCCAGTTACCGTCTACGGCCATCGCGCCCCACTTGTCGCCGGCCGCATTCGCCGAACCGGCACCCAGCAGAGACCCGGCCGCCAGAACCGACGCCGCGACGGCGAAGCCGACCTTGCCCATGAAACTCATTCGAAAGTACTCCTCGTGAAAGCTGTTCCGGAAGTCCGGAACCTTTAAGATCATCATCGAACGTCCGGTGATAGCCAACCGCACCGCGCAAGGTCACATCGCGACCGGTCAATGCAATACCGCCAGAACATGAAAGGGCCCGGATCCATACAGGATCCGGGCCCGAAAAGCGCGGTGCTACACCGTGAAGCCGAGGGCGCGCAGCTGTTCGCGGCCGTCGTCGGTGATCTTGTCCGGGCCCCACGGGGGCATCCAGACCCAGTTGATCTTGAGGTCCTCGACCAGGCCGCTGCGCACCAGCGCGTTGCGGGACTGGTCTTCGATGACGTCGGTCAGCGGACAGGCCGCCGAGGTGAGCGTCATGTCGAGGGTGCAGATGTTCGCGTCGTCGACGGACAGGCCGTAGACCAGGCCGAGGTCGACGACATTGATGCCGAGTTCGGGGTCGACGACGTCGCGCATCGCCTCTTCGAGGTCTTCGATGTGCTGGATCTGCTCGGCCGTCAGCTCGACCTCGACGGCTTTTTCCGCCTCGACGGCCTCAGCGGCTTCCGGGATCTGTGCGGTATCGGTGCTCTCACTCATGTGGCAGACTCCCCATTTCCCATCGGTGCCTTGGTTTCCTCGGCCGAACTGATCTGCACGACAGCGTCTTTGAACGCCATCCACCCGAGCAGCGCGCACTTGACCCGCGCCGGGTACTTGCTCACACCGGCGAGGGCGATGCCGTCGCCGATCATGTCCTCGTCACCTTCGACGGTGCCGCGGCTGGAGATCATCTCGCTGAACGAGTCGACCACCTTCAGCGCCTGCTGCACCGGCAGCCCGATCACCTGATCGGTGAGGATCGAGGTGGCGGCCTGGCTGATCGAGCAGCCCTGACCATCGTAGGAGACGTCGGCGACCTCACCGGCGTCGTCGATCTGCACACGCATCGTCACTTCGTCACCGCAGGTCGGGTTCACGTGGTGCACCTGCGCACCGAACGGTTCCCGCAGCCCGCGGTGGTGCGGGTGCTTGTAGTGATCCAGGATCACTTCCTGGTACATCTGCTCCATACGCATGATCTAGGCAACTCCGAAGAAGGTCTTGGCCTTCCGCACGGCCGCGACCAGTGCGTCGACCTCGTCGAGGGTGTTGTAGACGGCGAACGAGGCACGCGCGGTGGCGGCGATACCGAACTTGCGGTGCAGCGGCCAGGCGCAGTGGTGCCCGACGCGGATGGCGACACCCTCGTCGTCGAGGATCTGGCCCACGTCGTGGGCGTGGATCCCGTCGACCACGAACGACACCGCGCCACCACGATCGACGTTCTCGGCGGGCCCGATGATCCGCACACCGTCGATGCCGGACAGACCGTCGAGCGCGGCACCGGTGAGCGCGTGCTCGTGCGCCGCGACCGCGTCCATGCCGAGGTCCTCGAGATAACGCACCGCGGCGGCCAGCCCGACCACCTGCGAGGTCATCGGCGTGCCCGCCTCGAAGCGCTGCGGCGGCGGCGCGTAGGTGGTCTTCTCCATGGTGACGGTCTCGATCATCGACCCACCGGTGATGAACGGCGGCGTCTGCTCCAGCAGCGCACGGCGGCCGTACAGTCCGCCCACGCCCATCGGGCCCAGCATCTTGTGGCCGGAGAACGCGGCGAAGTCCACCCCGAGCTCGTGGAAGTCCACCGCCATGTGCGGCACCGACTGGCAGGCGTCGAGCACGACGAGCGCGCCGACTGCCTTCGCGCGGCGGATCAATTCGTCCACCGGAGCCACCGCGCCGGTCACGTTCGACTGATGGCTGAACGCGAGAACCTTTGTCGCGGGCGACAGTTCGAGCGAATCCAGGTCGATGCGGCCGTCGTCGGTGATGCCGTACCACTTGAGCGTGGCACCGGTACGACGCGCGAGCTCCTGCCACGGAACGAGATTCGCGTGGTGTTCGAGCTCGGTGATGACGATCTCGTCGCCGGGGCCGACCTTGTAGGGGAACCGGTCGTCACCGAACGCGTTGGCCACCAGGTTCAGCGACTCGGTCGCGTTCTTGGTGAACACGATCTCGCCGGGATCCGCGCCGACGAAGCGGGCGATATCGGCGCGCGCCTGTTCGTAGGAGTCGGTCGCCTCCTCCGCCAGCTGATGCGCACCGCGGTGCACGGCGGAGTTCCGGGTGAGCAAGAACTCGCGCTCGGCGTCCAGCACCTGCAGCGGACGCTGCGAGGTGGCACCGGAATCCAGGTACACCAACGGTTTCCCGTCCCGCACCGTGCGGTGCAGGATCGGGAAGTCGGCCCGGATCCGGGCCACGTCGAGGGCTGGCACCGTAGCGGTCATGTCAGGCTCCAGCGGTCGCGGACGTGAAGCGCTCGTAGCCGTTCGCGTCGAGTTCCTCGGCCAGCTCGGAGCCACCCTCGGCGACGATCTTGCCGTTGACGAACACGTGCACGAAGTCGGGCTTGATGTAGCGCAGGATGCGGGTGTAGTGCGTGATCAGCAGCACGCCGCCCTCTTCGCGCTCCTTGTAGCGGTTCACGCCCTCGGAGACGATGCGCAGCGCGTCGACGTCGAGGCCGGAGTCGGTCTCGTCGAGGATCGCGATCTTCGGCTTGAGCAGACCCAGCTGCAGCACCTCGTGACGCTTCTTCTCGCCACCGGAGAAGCCCTCGTTCACCGAGCGGTCGGCGAAGGCCGAGTCGATGTCGAGTTCCTTCATCGACTCCTTCACCTCCTTGACCCAGGTGCGCAGCTTGGGGGCCTCGCCGCGCACGGCGGTGGCGGCGGTGCGAAGGAAGTTCGACATCGAGACGCCGGGGACCTCGACCGGGTACTGCATGGCCAGGAACAGGCCGGCGCGGGCGCGCTCGTCGACCGACATGTCGAGCACGTTCTCACCGTCGAGGGTGATGGTGCCCTGGGTGACGGTGTACTTCGGGTGGCCAGCGATCACATAGGAGAGCGTGGACTTGCCCGAGCCGTTGGGGCCCATGATGGCGTGCGTCTCGCCGGACTTCACGGTGAGGTTCACGCCGTTGAGGATCTGCTTCGATTCACCCTCGGGGGTGGTGATCTCGGCGTGCAGGTCCTTGATTTCCAAGGTGGTCATCGAATTCGAATCCTTCGTGGGAAGTAGGTGAGTCAGATACCGACAGTGGCGAGTTCGGCCTCGATGGCCGCCTCGAGCCGCTCCCGGACCTCGGGGACCGTGACCTTCTGGATGATCTCGAAGAAGAAGCCACGCACCACCAGGCGGCGGGCGACGTCTTCGGGAATGCCGCGAGCGCGCAGGTAGAACAGCTGCTCGTCATCGAAACGGCCGGTGGCACTCGCGTGTCCGGCGCCGGCGATCTCGCCGGTCTCGATCTCCAGGTTCGGCACCGAGTCGGCGCGCGCGCCGTCGGTGAGCACCAGGTTGCGGTTCGCCTCGTAGGTGTCGGTGCCCTCGGCGGCCGCGCGGATCAGCACGTCGCCGATCCAGACCGTGCGAGCGTCGCCCTTGTCCGAGGCGGGATCGCCCTGCAGCGCACCCTTGTACAGCACATTGGACTTGCAGTTGGGCTCGGCGTGATCGACCAGCAGACGCTGCTCGAAATGCTGTCCCGCGTCGGCGAAGTACAGGCCGAACAGCTCCGCTTCGCCACCGGGACCGGCGTAGCGCACGGTGCCGGACAGGCGAACCAGGTCACCGCCGAGCGTCGCCGACACGTGGCGCAGGTTCGCGTCACGGCCCAGCTTCAGGTGATGCGCGGTGACGTGCACGGCGTCTTCGTTCCATTCCTGGACCGCGACGACGGTGAGCTTGGCGCTGTCACCGAGCACGAATTCGACGTTCTCGGCGAAGGTTCCGCTGCCGCGCTGGTCGATGACCACGGTGGCGACGGCGAAGTTGTCCAGGCGCACCTGCAGGTGACCGTAGGCGGTCTTGCCCTCACCGGGACCGGTGATGGTGACGGTGACCGGGTCCGAGACTTCGGTTTCCGGGCCGACGGTGATCACGGTCGCCGATTCGAAGCCCGAATAGGCCTGGGCGGCAACACGATCCGCGGGGGTACCGGCCTGACCGAGGCGAGAGTCGGTGCGGCCCACCGTTTCCACGGTGACCCCGGCGACCTCACTCACCTCGACGGTGGCTACACCGTCGGCAACGGCGGTGCCGTCGTGCAGGCCGCGCAGCCGGCGCAGCGGGGTGAACCGCCACGCCTCGTCGCGACCCGACGGGACCTCGAACTGGTCGACGTCGAACGAGGTGAAGACCTCGCCCTTGTTGACCGCGGCGCCCGCGCCAGGGTTCTGGGTCGGCGTCTCGAGCGTCGACATCAGCCCACGGCCCCTTCCATCTGCAGCTCGATGAGCCGGTTCAGTTCCAATGCGTATTCCATCGGCAATTCCTTGGCGATCGGCTCCACGAAGCCGCGCACCACCATGGCCATTGCCTCGTCCTCGGTGAGGCCGCGGCTCATCAGGTAGAACAGCTGCTCCTCGGAGACCTTCGAGACGGTCGCCTCGTGACCCATCGTCACGTCGTCCTCGCGGATGTCGACGTAGGGGTAGGTGTCGGAGCGGCTGATCGTGTCGACCAGCAGCGCGTCGCACTTCACGGTCGACTTGGAACCGTTGGCACCCTTGTTGATCTGGACCAGACCGCGGTAGGACGCGCGACCGCCACCACGCGCCACCGACTTCGACACGATGGTCGAGGAGGTGTGCGGGGCCAGGTGCAGCATCTTGGCGCCGGTGTCCTGGTGCTGGCCGGGGCCCGCGAACGCGACCGAGAGGACCTCGCCGTGCGCGTGCTCACCGGTCATCCAGACCGCCGGGTACTTCATGGTGACCTTGGAGCCGATGTTGCCGTCGACCCACTCCATGGTGGCGCCCGCCTCGGCCTTGGCCCGCTTGGTGACCAGGTTGTACACGTTGTTCGACCAGTTCTGGATGGTCGTGTAGCGGCAGCGGCCGCCCTTCTTCACGATGATCTCGACGACCGCGGAGTGCAGCGAGTCGGACTTGTAGATCGGGGCTGTACAACCCTCGACGTAGTGGACGTAGGCGTCCTCGTCGACGATGATCAGCGTCCGCTCGAACTGGCCCATGTTCTCGGTGTTGATCCGGAAGTAGGCCTGCAGCGGGATGTCGACGTGCACGCCCGGCGGCACGTAGATGAACGAGCCACCCGACCAGACGGCGGTGTTGAGCGCGGAGAACTTGTTGTCACCGGCGGGGATGACCGAACCGAAGTACTTGTGGAAGATCTCCGGGTGCTCCTTCAACGCCGTATCGGTGTCGAGGAAGATGACGCCCTGGGACTCCAGGTCCTCGCGGATGGAGTGGTAGACGACCTCGGACTCGTACTGCGCCGCGACACCGGAGACCAGACGCTGCTTCTCCGCTTCCGGGATGCCCAGCTTGTCGTAGGTGTTCTTGATGTCCTCGGGCAGGTCTTCCCAGCTCTCGGCCTGCTTCTCGCTCGAGCGCACGAAGTACTTGATGTTGTCGAAGTCGATGCCGTCGAGGTTGGAACCCCAGTTCGGCATGGGCTTGCGATCGAAGATGCGCAGCGCCTTGAGGCGCACGTCGAGCATCCACTCTTCTTCGCTCTTCTTCGCCGAGATGTCGCGGACGACGGCCTCCGACAGGCCACGTTGCGCACTGGCGCCGGCCACATCGGAGTCGGACCAGCCGTAACCGTAGGTGCCCAGCGAGGCGATGGTTTCGTCCTGGGTGAGCGGTTGCACCTGGTCGGTAGGGGTCGTCATTCGGCACTCCTTCCGGAGTCGTTCGTTCGTCCCGCCGCGGGCTGTGCGGCGGATGGGATCTTCGGCACCGCGACCAGCGGTACGTGGGTGGTGCAGGCGCAATCGCCGTTGGCGATGGTCGCAAGTCGCTGCACGTGGGTGCCGAGCAGGTCGCGGAAAGCGTCCAATTCGGCGGCGCACAACTGCGGGAACTCCTCGGCGACGTGAGCCACCGGGCAGTGGTGCTGACAGATCTGCACACCGGTGCCGACCTGACGGGTGGTGGCGGCGAAACCGGCCTCGGCGAACGCTTCCGCGATCTCCTCGACCTTGGCTTCGATCACCGGTGCGGTGTGGTCGGCGACGGGCTCGATGCCGTCGACGATCACGCGAACCCGCTTGCGCGCGAATTCGGCGATCGCGGCGTCGCCACCGATCTCACCGAGCTGGCGAATCGCCGCCCCGGCCAGATCGTCGTAGGCGTGACCGAGATTGCCCCGGCCCGCCGCGGTGAGCTGGTATTGCTTGGCCGGCCTGCCGCGACCCTTCTGCTGCCACGGCGCCGAGCGGCTCGCCCGAGCCTGGCCCGCGTCGATGAGCGCGTCGAGGTGCCTGCGCACCCCGGCGGGCGCGAGACCGAGTTCGGTGCCGATCGCCGTCGCGGTGATCGGCCCCTGCTCGAGCAGCAGCTGGACGATGGCCGCCCTGGTCTGCCCCTCGTGTGCGGCTGCCGCGGGAACAGCAGACGACCGAGCGCCGGTCGTCTTACGACCGTCACTTCCCACGTCTGTCCGCAAACCCACGGTTTTCACAACACCAGTGTGGCGGAATTGCTTCCCTAAATCTAATAAGGGTCACCTGACAAAGGGTGCCCTGACCTGCGACGAAGATCATCGGGTCACTCCCCTGCCCGATAAAACCCCAGGTGCGGCCCCTGCGGACCGATCGCCGAGGCTCGGCGAGGTGACCCATCGCACAGGTCTTCGACCGCGACCACCCGGCGGCCCGAGCGGCCACGCCCGGCGCCGGACAGTGCGTCAGCACGCTCTCGCAGCGTTGCTCGCGGGCGATATCCGCACCACAGCATCGCGATCGACTGTCCGGGTCCGCCGTGGCGAACGAGGCGGTCGGGGGCCGTGGTCTGGCACGATGGCAGGGTGTCGAACCCGCTCACACCAACGTGTGTCCGTCATCCTGATCGGCCTACCGGACTCGCGTGCACGCGATGCGGGCGGCCCGCCTGTACCGACTGCCTGCGCCCGGCGTCGGTCGGGCAGCACTGCGTCGACTGCGTGCGGCAGGGGCAGCAGGACGTGCGGCCGGTACGGACCGTCAGCGGGGCACGCCAGGGCGGGGCCGTTCCCTATGTGACCTATGGGTTGATCGCGGTCAATGTGCTGGTCTATGTGATCACCGCGGCGCAGGCCGGAAGTCCGATGGACAACTATCGCGGATCGTCGGTGTTCCGCGAGTTCGTCCTGGTCCCGCTGCTGGTGGCCGACGGCGAGTGGTGGCGGCTGCTCGGGTCGGGGTTCCTGCATTACGGCGCGATCCATCTGCTGGTCAACATGTTCGCGCTCTATGTCGTCGGTCGCGACCTCGAGCAGGTGCTGGGCCGGGTCAGGTACGGGTGCGTCTATCTGGTCTCGCTGCTGGGTGGGTCGGCGGCGGTGATGGCACTGTCGGACTCGGTGACCGCGACTGCCGGTGCCTCCGGCGCGGTGTACGGCTTGTTCGGCGCTGTCACGGTGACACTGATCCGGTTGCGGCAGAGCCCGACGCCGATGCTGGTGGTCATCGGTGTGAACGTGCTGATCAGTTTCTCGATCCCGGGGATCTCGCTGTGGGGCCACCTCGGCGGTCTGGCCGCGGGCACGTTGAGCGCGCTCGGCATCCTGTTCGTGCCCGGCTGGCTGTCGGCCCGTGATCAGGGGTCCGCGCAGCGCATCGGCTGGGCGGCGCTCGGCGCGGTCGCGGTGATCTGCGTGGCCGTGATCATCGCCGCCGTGCTCTCGCTGCGCTCGGAGCCGGTGTTCGTCGGACCGCCTGCCGTGAGCGCGCCCACCCCTGTCGAAGCACCGAGGTAGTTCGCCGCGACCATGCGCGAGACAACTGAGGAACGCGGTGGCGCCTGTGCCCACTAGGCTCTGAGCTCGTGGCGGTACTGGAGGGCGCGGCGCGCAAGACACTGGCGTTCGGGCGGCGAGCTCTCGGGCTCGACGTGTCGACGCCCGATCACACCGTCGCGGTGCTGCATCGCGACGAGACCGAGGTCCCCGGGCTCGACAAGCGCGAACGCGCGCAACTGGACCGGATCCGGCTCATGGGCGCGACCGGCACGGTGCTCATGGCGATCGCGGCGCTGGGGATCGGCGCCCAGCCGGTGCATCAGAACCCGGTCTCGGGCGTGCGGGTGCTCGGCATCTTCGCGCGAGCGCACACCGGGTCGCTCGCGATGTGCATGTTCGGCACCGCGCTGGTGATCGGTGCGTGGTTGCTGCTTGGGCGGTTCGCGATCGGTGGTCTCGCGGGATCACCCTTGCACCGTCTGACCCGCTCGCAACTGGATCGCACCCTGCTGCTGTGGATCATCCCGCTGTCGGTGGCGCCGCCGATGTTCAGCAACGACGTCTATTCCTATCTGGCACAGAGCGAGATCGCCGCCCGCGGGATCGACCCGTATTCCGAAGGGCCGGTCGCCGGACTCGGGATCGACAATGTGCTCACCAACAATGTGCCGACGATCTGGCGTGATACGCCCGCGCCGTACGGTCCGCTGTTCCTGTGGATCGGCCGCGGTATCGCGGAGCTGACCGGGGACAACATCATCGCCGGGGTGTGGGTGCACCGGTTGCTGGCGCTGGCCGGGGTCGCACTGATCGTGTGGGCGCTGCCGCGGTTGTCGGTGCGCTGCGGGGTGGCGCCGGTGAGTGCGCTGTGGCTCGGTGCGGCCAATCCGCTGGTGCTGTTCCACCTGGTCGGCGGCGTGCACAACGACGCGCTGATGCTCGGCCTGATGCTGGCCGGGATGGAGCTGATGCTGCGCGCGATCTACGGCGAAGGCGGCAAACCCGACCGGCTGACGGGCACGAATCTGCCACCTTTCGACGCTCGCGCCTACGGGTTGCTGATCAGTGGCGCGGTGGTGATCACCTTGTCGTCATCGATCAAGCTCACCTCCATCATCGCGCTCGGATTCGTGGGCATGGCACTGGCCAGACGCTGGGGCGGCACCTTCAAAGCTGTCGTCAAGGCCGCGGTCTTGCTGGGCGTGATCGCCGGGGCGGCAACACTTTTCATCGGCTTCGCCAGCGGGCTCGGCTTCGGCTGGATCCACACGCTCAGCGTCGCCAACGCCGTGCGGAGCTGGATGTCGCTGCCGACCATCATCGGGATCGTCACCGGATTCGGCGGCGTGCTGCTCGGCCTGGGTGACCACACGACCGCGCTGTTGTCGATCACCCGCCCGATCGCGGGTGCGGTGGCGGCCTTCATCACGGTTCGCATGCTCGTCGCCACCGGGATGGGCCGATTGCATCCTGTGGGCGCGCTCGGCGTCTCGCTGGCGGCGATCGTGCTGTTGTTCCCGGTGGTACAGCCCTGGTACCTGCTCTGGGCGATCGTGCCGCTGGCGGCATGGGCCACCCAGCCGGTGTTCCGCGTGCCCGCGGTCGCGTTCTCGGCGGTGGTGTCGATGTTGGTGATGCCGCGCGGTGCGGAGTTCCAGGTTTTCCAGATCATCGGCGCCGCGCTGGCGGCCGTCGTGTGCTTCGCGCTGTTCTTCGCGCTCACCCGGCACACCCTGCCCTGGCGGTCGCAGGCGGGGGTGTCGGCTCCGTCACAGGAGGGCACGCCTTACCGTGTGACATCGTGACAAGTCGCCCTGGACCCGCCGTTAGCGTCGACGGTGTGGTCAAGCGCTATGGCGAGACCACCGCAGTGGACGGTCTCCGGTTCGACGTAGAGCCCGCCCAGGTGTTCGCTCTGCTCGGCCCCAACGGCGCGGGCAAGACCACCACCGTCGAGATGTGCGAAGGCTTCGTGCGCCCGGACGCGGGCACCGTTCGCGTCCTCGGCCTCGACCCGATCGCCGACTCCGAGCAGTTGCGTCCGCGCATCGGCGTGATGCTCCAGGGCGGCGGCGCCTACCCCGGTGCCCGCGCCGGCGAGATGCTCGACCTGGTCGCCGCCTACTCCGCCGATCCCATCGACCCGGACTGGCTGCTGTCGACGCTGGGCTTGCAGGACAATCGCCGCACCCCCTATCGACGCCTGTCCGGCGGCCAGCAGCAGCGGCTCGCGCTCGCTTGCGCGCTGGTCGGCAAGCCCGAGATCGTGTTCCTCGACGAACCGACCGCCGGGCTCGACGCCCAGGCCCGGCTGATCGTCTGGGAACTCATCGACGCGCTGCGCCGCGACGGCGTGAGCGTCGTGCTCACCACGCACATGATGGACGAGGCCGAACAGCTCGCCGACCATCTCGTCATCATCGATCACGGGCAGATCGTCGCCCAGGGCACTCCCGCCGAGGTCACCGCCCATGGCGCGGCGGGCCAGCTGCGGTTCTGCGCACCGCCGAAACTCGACCTTAACCTGCTGACATCGGCTCTCCCGGAAGGCTTTTCGCCGCGCGAGACGACGCCGGGCACCTACCTCGTCGAGGGTGAGATCAACCCGCAGGTGCTGGCCACCGTCACCGCCTGGTGCGCCAGGATGGACGTGCTGGCCACCGACATCCGCATCGACCAGCGCCGCCTCGAAGACGTTTTCCTCGAACTGACCGGACGGGACCTGCGCGGATGAGCGAGACCACCAGCCGTTTCCTGCCCGGCACCTTCACCCCCGATCCGCGTCCCGCCACGCGGACCACGATGCTCACGGCGCAGACCGGGCTCGAGCTGAAACTGTTGTTGCGCAACGGCGAACAGCTGCTGCTCACCATGTTCATCCCGATCACCCTGCTCATCGGGCTCTCCCTGCTGCCGTTCGGCGACCTCGGCGAGCACCGGGTGGACCGGATCGTGCCGATGGTGATGATGACCGCGGTGATGTCGACCGCGTTCACCGGCCAGGCCATCGCCGTCGGCTTCGACCGCCGCTACGGCGCCCTCAAACGGCTCGGCGCGACGCCGCTGCCCCGCTGGGGCGTGATCGCGGGCAAGTGCGCTGCCGTGCTGATCGTGGTGGTGCTGCAGGCGATGCTGCTCGGCGCCATCGGCGTCGCGCTGGGGTGGCGGCCCGGCATCGGCGGACTCGCCCTCGGCGCGCTGGTGATCGCGCTCGGCACGGCCACCTTCGCGGCGATGGGGCTGCTGCTCGGCGGCACGCTCAAAGCCGAGATCGTGCTCGCGCTGGCCAATATCTTGTGGTTCATCATGCTCGGCATCGCCAGCCTGGTACTCGTCGGCGATACCCTGCCCACCGCGCTGAGCATGCTCGCGCGGCTCATCCCGTCCGGTGCGCTGGCCTATGCGCTGGACACGGCCCTGTCGGGATCGATCGACTGGTTCGGGGTGGCGGTGCTGGCGGCGTGGGGCGTGGTGTGCGGGTGGCTCGCGACCCGGCTGTTCCGGTTCAGCTGACGTGACCAACGACGCACTGTAGTAGCCCTGGTATCAGCGCCGAATTCCCGGCCGGTACCATTCCTGACGTGCTGTATCGCGCCTTCGTTGGCCTCGTCGACCGGCTGCCGCTCCCCTCGCTGCGGGTGCAGCGGCTCATCGCCATCGCGGTGATCCTCAGCCAGGCGGGAATCTCGGTGACCGGCGCCATCGTGCGCGTCACCGCCTCCGGGCTCGGCTGCCCGACCTGGCCGCAGTGCTTCCCCGGCAGCTTCACCCCGATCGGGGTATCGGAAGTGCCGGTCCTGCACCAGACCGTGGAGTTCGGCAATCGGCTGCTCACCTTCGTGGTGACACTGTGCGCGGCGTTGATCGTGCTGGCCGTCGTCCGGGCGCGCAGGCGCAAGGAAGTTCTGGTCTACGCCTGGTTGATGCCCGGCGGCACCGTCGTGCAGGCGATCATCGGCGGGATCACCGTGCGCACCGGTCTGCTGTGGTGGACCGTGGCTGTGCACCTGCTCGCCTCGATGGTGATGGTGTGGCTCGCGGTGGTGCTGTACGCGAAGATCAGCGAACCCGACGACGGCATCGAGACCGTCCAGGTGCCCGCTCCCCTGCGCTGGCTCACCGCGCTGTCGGGCGTGGCGCTCGCGGGGGTACTCATCGCGGGCACCCTGGTCACCGCGGCCGGGCCCCATGCCGGCGACAAGAGCATCGAGCGACAGGTCGAGCGGCTGGAAGTCGAGATCGTCACGCTGGTGCACCTGCACTCGCAGTTGCTGATCGGCTACCTGGCGCTGCTGATCGGACTCGCCTTCGGGCTGTACGCCGTCGGCATGTCGGCGGCCATCCGCAAGCGGTTGTTCGTGCTGCTCGGGCTGGTGCTGGCGCAGTCGCTCGTCGGCATCGTCCAGTACTTCACCGATGTGCCCGCCGCGCTCGTTGCCATCCATGTCGGCGGGGCCGCGGCCTGTACCGCGGCGACCGCCGCGCTGTGGGCATCGCTGCGTACCCGCGAGAAGATCGACGCGCCCGCGTTGTCACAGACTTCCGTGCACTGAGGTTTCCGGTACCTCTCGAACAACGAAAAAGCCCGCGTCGCAGTGCGATTCGCGGGCTTTTCTCGTCAGTGGGTCAGGCGCCGGCGAACAACTTCGCGTTACGCGCCTTCGGGAACTTGGTCTGACGGGCGACCCAACCGGCCATCTTGGCCCAGTGCGACGCAGCAGGGGTAACGATCGAGCCCAGCTCACGGCTCCACTCGTCGGTCTCGGCAAGACCGTCGACGCGCTCGACGATCGCCTTCGCGGTCGCCATATCGCCGACCACCCGGTCGCCGAGGATGCCGTCGGCACCGACCAGGGTGATCCGCACGCCCTGCTTGCCGATGTACTGCAGCACGGCGGTTCCCGAACCACCGTGCTGGGCGAGGAACTTCACGATGGACTTCTCGACCTCGGCCGGCACCTTCACGGCCTCGGGGGCGGCGGTTGTACTCATGAACCGCAGTTTACCGGCCGGTAGTTTCCAGTCCAGCCCCGAGTGGTCTGGAACACGGGGTGTAGAAAGGGGACTCATGCGCGCGATTCAGGTTTCCGAGCACGGTGGTCCCGAGGTCCTGCGGTCCGTCGAGGTGGCAGACCCGCAGGCCGGACCCGGTCAGCTGCTGGTCGAGACCCAGGGTGTGGGTGTCAATTACATCGACATCTACTTCCGCACGGGCCAGTACCCACAGGCGACGCCCTATATCCCGGGCTCCGAGGGCACGGGCGTCGTGGTGGCGATCGGTTCGGACGTCACCGAGTTCTCGATCGGCGATCGAGTCGCCTGGGCGTCGGCACCCGGCAGCTACGCGACGATGGTCGCCGTCGACGAGGCCGTCGCGGTGAAGGTGCCCGACGACGTCGAACCCGCCGTCGCGGCCGCCGCCCTGCTCCAGGGCATGACCGCCCACTACCTGATCGAATCGGTGTTCTCCCCCGAACCCGGCGACCCGGTGCTCATCCACGCGGGCGCGGGCGGCGTCGGGCTGCTGCTCACCCAGATGGCGGTCGCGAAGGGAGCCAGGGTGATCACCACGGTCTCCACCGACGCCAAGGAAAAACTCTCCCGCGAAGCAGGCGCCACCGACGTCCTGCACTACGGCGACGACCTCGCCGCCCGAGTCCGCGACCTCACCGACGGCATCGGCGTCGCCGCGGTCTACGACGGCGTCGGCGCCAGCACGTTCGAAGCAAGCCTTGCTTCCCTGCGCGTGCGCGGCACCCTAGCCCTCTTCGGCGCAGCCAGCGGCGCGGTCCCGCCCTTCGACCCCCAGCGCCTCAACCCTGCCGGTTCGCTGTGGCTGACTCGCCCCTCCCTGGGCGCGTACACCCGAGACCGCACCGAATTCCTCTGGCGTGCAACGGATGTCTTCGACTGGATCGCCGCCGGAACCTTGAACCTTCGCGTCGGTGCCACCTATCCGCTGGCCGATGCCACCCAGGCCCACCGCGACTTGGCCGACCGCAAGACCACCGGCTCGATCGTCCTGCTGCCCTAGTCGGCGAGGCCGGGCACTCCGGTGTCCGGCCTCGCGCTCAGCTCAGTAGTCGCGGCCGGTGAGGCCGCGGTAGACGAAGCGGGTGATCGACTCGATCGCCTCCTCGTCGGCGAGGGGCACCGAACCGTCCTCGACCATGCGCAACATCCCGTCGACCGCGGCGAACATCATGGCCAGGCTGGCATCGACCGTTCCCGGCAGGCGTAGCCCGCGTTCCGGGAAATCCGCCACGTGGTCGGCCATGTCGGTGCGTTGTTCGGCGCCGAAGCCCGCGACGATCCGCGCGAAATCCGGGCTGACCTGGGCTGCCTGACCCATCGCGCGCAGGACCGAGGCGTGTTCGCGGGCGAAGGTCCAGTAGCCGCGGACGTGGTATCGCACTGCCGCCGGATCGGTGAAGTCGCCGTTGTGCGCCGGATCGGCCGCTCGCTCGTCGCCCGCCACCGCCATATCGCGCAGAAGTGCTTGCAGCAGCTCCTCTTTGCTCGCGCAAGTGGTTGTAGAACGAGCCGGCGGCGCGGCCCGCGGCGGTGGTGATGTCGGTGATCTTCGCCGGGCGCGAGCTCCCGGTGATGCGTGCCTACTTCGCGGGGATCTTCGCCGGCGAGCTCCGCATGGCCGAACCGGTCGAGCCGACACCGGATGTGCCGTATCCGAATGC
Organism: Nocardia sp. NPDC058518; assembly: GCF_042719655.1. NCBI lineage: Bacteria > Bacillati > Actinomycetota > Actinomycetes > Mycobacteriales > Nocardiaceae > Nocardia > Nocardia sp. NPDC058518. The sequence goes on along the minus strand of NZ_JBHXNJ010000015.1, from coordinate 99,688 downwards.
CTGGGTGCTCGGCCAGTCCGACACCGAGGCCATCCTGCGGGCGCGGCTCGCCGAGCTCGGGGTGAGGGTCGAATTCGGCACGGCGCTGGTCGATGTGACCCAGGACGACACCGGCGTCACGGTGACACTGCACCGGGACGGCACACCGGAGACGGTGCGCGCGAGCTATCTGGTCGGTGCCGACGGTGGCGCGAGCGCGGTGCGCAAGCGCCTCGGGATCGCGTTCGACGGCAGCACCGACGACTCGATCAAGATGCTGCTCGGCGATGTCCGCGCCGATGCCCTCGACCACGATTACGGCTATTGGTTCGCTGCCGCGGCCGACCAGCCGATGACCGGCTTCGCCCTGTCCCCACTACCGGGCGCGCGGCGCTTCCAGTTCGCCGCCCCGCTGGCCGACGACCGCTCCCCCGATCTGGCCACCCTGCAGGATCTCGCCGACCGCCACGGCCCCGAGGCAGGTCTGTTGCTGAGCGACCTGTCCTGGATCACGGTGTGGCGCCCCAATATTCGACTCGCGCAACGATTCCGCGACGGCCGGGTGTTCCTCGCAGGCGATGCCGCCCACGTCCACCCGCCGACCGGCGGACAGGGCTTGAACACCGGTGTCCAGGACGCCTACAACCTGGGCTGGAAACTGGCCGCTGCCCTCGGCGGCGACCCCGCCCCGCTCGACACCTACGAACCCGAACGCCGCACCGTCGCGGCCCGAATCCTCGGCCTGAGCACCGAGCTCCTCGACAAGCTCGTCGACGGTGACGAGGACGCGATGCGCCGCGGCCCCGAAACCCGCCAACTCGGCATCACCTATCGCTCCCCCACCGACCACGGCCCGCTCGTGGCCGGTGACCGCGCGCCCGACGCCCTGCTCCACGACGAAGTCGGCCGCCCACTCCGTCTGTTCGACCTCTTCCGCGGGCCCCACGCCACCCTGCTCCGTTTCGCCCCGGCAACCGGCGCACCCGACGCCGAGCTCTCAGCTCTCGCAGCCTCCGGGCGAGCGGGCTACGCGCATTCCGGCATCCGCACCGTCGACATTCGTCGCGTCGATGCCCCCACCAACGGATCCGCCGACACCGACCGGCCCGCGTGCACGACGCTCGTCGACACCGACGGCCACGCGTTCACCGCCTACGCCGCTGTGCCGGGCAATCACGTCCTGATCCGCCCGGACGGCCACCTCGCCTATCGCTGGTGAGTCCTTCACCGACGGTCAGCCGCGTCGTAACGGGTGGTCCGGAAACGACAGTGGCCGGGCATCGCTGCCCGGCCACTGTTCCGAGAATGTCTTACAGCCCGATGAGGCTGCCGATCGTGTCCCATCCGAGCACCGAGTCGACGGCCAGACCACAGAACACCACCGCGAGGTAGTTGTTCGACTGCAGGAACAGCTTCAGCGGCTTCACCGACTCGCCACGGCGCACCCCGGCGTAGAGCTGGTGCGCCATCAGCAGGAACCAGGCACCGGCCACGAGCGCGACCGCCGCGTAGATGACACCCGTCGCGGGCACCAGCGCCATCGTGGCGAGCACCGTCAGCCAGGTGTAGATGACGATCTGCTTGGTCACCACCTGCTCGGTAGCGACCACCGGCAGCATCGGCACACCGGCCGCGCGGTAGTCCTCCTTGTAGCGCATGGCCAATGCCCAGGTGTGCGGCGGCGTCCAGAAGAAGATCACCGCGAACAGCACCAGTGCGGGCCAGCCGATATCGCCGGTCACCGCGGACCAGCCGACCAGTGCGGGCATACACCCGGCCGCGCCGCCCCACACCACGTTCTGCGAGGTCCGGCGCTTGAGGCCCTTGGTGTAGACGAAAACGTAGAACAGGATCGTCGCGACGACCAGCGCGCCGCTGAGCAGGTTGGCCTGCCACCACAGCCAGGCGAAGGAGATCGCGCCGAGCACAACACCGAACACGAGCGCGTGTGAGGTGGGCACCGCATCGCGGGCGAGTGGCCGGCGTGCGGTCCGCTTCATCACCTTGTCGATGTCGGCGTCGGCGACACAGTTGAGGGTGTTGGCACTGGCCGCGCCCATCCAGCCACCGAACAGGGTGACCAGGATGAGCCGGATGTCGACGGTGCCGCGGTCGGCCAGCAACATCGTCGGAATGGTCGCGACGAGCAGCAGCTCGATGACGCGTGGCTTGGTGAGGGCGATGTAGGCAAGGGGCTTGCGCACTACCCGCGCGGCGAGGCTGTCGCCCGCGAGGCGGTCGGCCAGCGCCGTCGACGAAGTTCCGTGCGCACCGCTACTACCCGGCTCGTGACCGATCCGCACTGTTTCTCCTCGCACGCTGTGCTTCGCTTCGCATCCGGTAATGGAACGAGCAGCGCGCGGCTGCGGCGCGGCCACTACTACAGAGGATGGTAGACCCACTCACCTGCCGCTCCGCGCCAGACCCCCGCCACCGTGGGCGCGGTCACTACGCCCCGAGACCGTCTATCCCGGGCCCACGTGGCGGTGAACCCGCGCCGACGCGCAGGTGAACGCCCATCGCGACGTGGCCGGCGTGCGCCCCGACGATGGTCGACACCGCACCCCGCCGGTACGCGGCGATCCGAACTAGACTCATCGCCAGGGTTCGCGCCAATCCGGTGTAGCGGCACCACTAGGGTATTCCTGTACATCGGTACGCACCCCGGCCGCGTGCGACCCGCAGGATCCTCATCGCCGCTGCCAAGCTATCGCCGTCGACGAAACCTAGGTCAGGAGAACCACGGTCGTGCCAGTCACAGACGACATTCGCGCCCTCACTCAGCGGAACTATCCCAGCGACTGGACGGACCTCGACACCTTGGCCGTCGACACCGCCCGGGTACTCGCTGCCGACGCCGTGCAGAAAGCGGGCAACGGGCACCCCGGCACCGCGATGAGCCTCGCGCCGGTCGCCTACACGCTGTTCCAGCGCACGATGCGCCACAACCCGGCGGAGCCGCGCTGGGTCGGCCGCGACCGGTTCGTGCTGTCCTGTGGGCATTCCAGCCTCACCCTCTACATCGAGCTCTACCTGGCCGGTTTCGGCCTGGAGCTGACCGATCTCGAGCACCTGCGCCAGTGGGACTCGCTCACCCCGGGCCACCCCGAATTCCGCCACACCGACGGCGTCGAGATCACCACCGGCCCGCTGGGCCAGGGTCTGGCCTCCGCGGTCGGCATGGCGATGGCCGCACGACGTGAGCGCGGCCTGTTCGATCCGGACGCCCCCGAGGGCACCAGCCCGTTCGACCACTTCATCTACACGATCGCCTCCGACGGCGACCTGCAGGAGGGCGTCACCGCCGAGGCCTCCTCGATCGCGGGCACCCAGCAGCTGGGCAACCTCGTGGTGATCTACGACGACAACGAGATCTCCATCGAGGACGACACCGACATCGCCTTCACCGAAGACGTGGCCAAGCGCTACGAGGCCTACGGCTGGCAGGTGCAGATCGTCGAGGGTGGCGAAGACGTGGTCGCCATCGAGAAGGCTCTGGAAGCGGCCAAGGCCGAGACGTCCAAGCCCTCGATCATCATCCTGCGCACCATCATCGGCTTCCCGGCTCCGAACAAGATGAACACCGGTGGCGCGCACGGCGCAGCGCTCGGCCCCGACGAGGTCGCCGCGGTGAAGAAGGCGCTCGGCTTCGATCCGGAGAAGTCCTTCGACGTCGACCCGGCCGTCATCGAGCACACCCGCAAGGCACTGGCCCGCGGCGCCGAAGCACAGGCGAAGTGGCAGCAGAGCTTCGACCAGTGGGCCGAGGCCAACGCGGCCAACAAGGCGCTGTTCGATCGCCTGCAGACCCGCTCACTGCCCAAGGGCTGGACCGAGGCGCTGCCGAGTTTCGAGGTCGATCCCAAGGGCATGGCCACCCGCAAGGCGTCGGGCAAGTTCCTCGCCGCGGTCGCCGACGAGCTGCCCGAGCTGTGGGGCGGTTCGGCCGACCTGGCCGAGTCCAACAACACCACGATGCCCGGCCAGGCGAGCTTCGGCCCCGAGTCGATCTCCACCGGCGCGTGGAAGGCCAACCCGTACGGGCGCACCCTGCACTTCGGTATCCGTGAGCACGCGATGGGCTCGATCCTCAACGGCATCGCCCTGCACGGCCCGACCCGCCCCTACGGCGGCACCTTCCTCGTGTTCAGCGACTACATGCGCCCGGCCGTCCGCCTGGCCGCGCTGATGCGGGTGCCCGCCATCTACGTGTGGACCCACGACTCCATCGGCCTCGGCGAGGACGGTCCGACCCACCAGCCGGTCGAGCACCTGGCCGCGCTGCGCGCGATCCCCGGCCTCAATGTGGTTCGCCCGGCCGACGCCAACGAGACCGTCCACGCCTGGCGCACCGTGCTCGAGCGTGACTCCGACGAGCACATCTCGCACTTCCCGGTGCACGAGTCGCCCAAGCAGGACGGCCCGTCCGCGCTGGCATTGACCCGCCAGGACGTCCCGACCCTGGAGGGCACCAGCTACGAGGGTGTCAAGAAGGGCGGCTACGTGCTGGCCGAGGCATCCACCGGCACCCCGGAAGTGATCCTCATCGGCACCGGCTCCGAGGTCCACCTCGCGGTGGCCGCGCGCACTACCCTGGAAGAGCAGGGCATCCCGACCCGCGTGGTCTCGATGCCGTGTGTGGAGTGGTTCGACGTGCAGGATCAGGGATACCGCGACGAGGTGCTGCCCCCGTCGGTGCGGGCCAGGGTCGCGGTCGAAGCCGGTATCGCGATGCCGTGGTACCGATTCGTCGGTGACGCGGGCGAAATCGTGTCCATCGATCACTTCGGCGCGTCGGCCGATTACAAGACTCTGTACCGCGAATTCGGTATCACCCCCGATGCCGTCGTCCGCGCGGCACTGCGTTCCACCGACAAGGTGAAGGGGTAGAACCATGGCACAGAACGAGAATCTCGCCGCGCTCTCGGCCGCGGGCGTCTCGGTGTGGCTCGACGATCTCTCGCGTGATCGCATCCAGTCCGGCAATCTCGCCGAACTGATCGCGACCCGCAGCGTCGTCGGTGTCACCACCAACCCGAGCATCTTCCAGGCCGCGCTGAGTGTGGGCCACGCCTACGAGGCGCAGCTGAAAGACCTTGCGTCCCAAGGTGCCGACGCCGACGCGGCGATCCGCACGATGACCACCGACGACGTGCGCGCCGCCTGCGACGTGCTCGCGCCGGTGTTCGAGGCGACCGGTGGCGTGGACGGGCGGGTGTCGATCGAGGTCGACCCGCGGTTCGCCTTCGACGCCGACAAGACCGTCGCCCAGGCGATCGAGCTGTGGAAGATCGTCGACCGCAAGAACCTGTTCATCAAGATCCCGGCCACCGAGGCGGGCCTGCCCGCGATCACCTCGGTGATCGGCGAGGGCATCAGCGTGAACGTGACGCTGATCTTCTCCGTGCCGCGCTACCGCGCGGTGATGGGCGCCTACCTCGACGGTCTGCGCAACGCCAAGATCGTCGGCCACGACCTGGCCAAGATCCACTCGGTCGCGTCGTTCTTCGTCTCTCGGGTGGATACCGAGATCGACAAGCGCCTCGAGGCGATCGGCACCCCGGAGGCTCTTGCCCTGCGTGGCAAGGCCGGTGTGGCCAACGCTCGCCTGGCCTACGCCGAGTACCAGGACGTGTTCGACGGTGGCGCGCACACCTCCACCTACAACCACCTGGCCTCGCAGGGTGGCAACCGGCAGCGGCCGCTGTGGGCGTCGACCGGGGTGAAGAACCCGGACTACCCCGACACCCTCTACGTCACCGAACTCGTCGGCCCGAACACGGTCAACACCCTGCCGGAGAAGACGCTGCAGGCGTTCGCCGATCACGGTGAGGTGCTGGGCGACACGCTCAGCGGCCGCGGTGCCGAGGGTGCCCAGGTCTTCGCCGATCTGGCCGCGGCCGGTATCGATCTCGACGACGTGTTCGCGCTGCTCGAGCGCGAAGGCGTCGACAAGTTCGAGAGCGCGTGGGAAGAACTGATCGAGGCCACCACCGGCGCGCTCGGCGTCGCGGCGGAGGGCAACTGACACGATGGCCGGCACAGCATCGACGGATCAGGCGGCGGGGCTGTGGCACAACCCGCTGCGCGACGAACGCGACAAACGTGTTCCCTTCATCGCGGGCCCGTGCTGCCTGGTGATCTTCGGTGTCACCGGAGATCTGTCCCGCAAGAAGCTGATGCCGGCCATCTATGACCTGGCGAACCAGGGGCTGTTGCCCCCTGGTTTCGCCCTGGTCGGCTTCGCCCGGCGCAACTACGCCGACGAAGACTTCGCCGCGGTGGTACTCGAGGCCGTGAAGAAGCACGCGCGCACCCCTTTCCGCCAGGAGGTCTGGGACCACCTGGCCGAGGGGCTGCGGTTCGTGCAGGGCAGTTTCGACGACGACGCGGCGTTCGCGACGCTCGCCGATACCTTGGCCGACCTCGACGAGACCCGGGGCACCGGCGGCAATTACGCCTTCTACCTGTCGATTCCGCCGAATATGTTCCCGGTGGTGCTCGATCAGCTCTCCGAACACGACCTGGCCCAGGCCAAAGCAGAGCCCGACGGGTACACCCCGTGGCGGCGCGTGGTGATCGAGAAGCCGTTCGGCCACGACCTGACCAGCGCCAAGGAGCTCAACGCCCTGGTCAACCGGGTCTTCCCGGAGGAGCAGGTCTTTCGCATCGACCACTACCTCGGCAAGGAAACGGTCCAGAACATTCTGGCGCTGCGCTTCGCCAACGAGTTGTTCGAGCCGATCTGGAACGCCAACTATGTCGACAGCGTGCAGATCACCATGGCCGAGGACATCGGCTTGGGTGGTCGCGCGGGCTATTACGACGGGATCGGCGCCGCGCGTGACGTCATCCAGAACCACCTGTTGCAGCTGCTCGCGCTGACCGCGATGGAGGAGCCGACCTCCTTCGAACCGATGCAGCTCACCACCGAGAAGATCAAGGCCCTCTCGGCCACCAAACTCGTTGCGCCGCTGGATGAGACGACCGCGCGCGGGCAATACACCGAGGGCTGGCAGGGCAGCGAGCACGTGGTCGGCCTGCACCAGGAAGAGGGCTTCGATCCGCAGTCGCGGACCGAGACCTACGCCGCGCTCACCCTGCATGTGGAGAACCGCCGCTGGGCGGGTGTGCCGTTCTATCTGCGGACCGGAAAACGCTTGGGCCGCAGGGTGACCGAGATCGCGGTGGTGTTCAAGCGCGCGCCGCACCTGCCCTTCGACCAGACCATGACCGAGGAACTCGGCCAGAACGCGCTGGTCATCCGGGTGCAGCCGGACGAGGGCATCACCTTGCGCTTCGGCTCCAAAGTCCCCGGCTCCGGTATGGAAGTACGCGACGTGAACATGGACTTCAGCTACGGCGAAGCGTTCACCGAGTCCTCCCCCGAGGCCTACGAACGGCTGATCCTCGACGTGCTGCTCGGCGTGCCGTCGCTGTTCCCGGTCAACGCGGAGGTCGAATTGTCCTGGCGCATCCTCGATCCCGTGCTCGCGCACTGGGCCGCGGGCGGCAAACCCGAACCCTACGAGGCCGGTACCTGGGGTCCCACCTCGGCCGATGAGATGCTCGCGCGCAGCGGGCGGGAATGGCGGCGTCCGTGATCGTCGACATGCCCGATACCAACACCGTCGATGTCGGTAAGCGGATGGTGCTGTTGCGCGAGACCAACGGCGTGATCACCCAGGGCCGCGTGCTCACGCTGGTGGTGTGCACCCTGGACTCCTCGGAGGCCGAGGACGCGATCGACGCCGCCAACGACGCCAGCCGCGAACATCCCTGCCGGGTCATCGTGCTGGCGCGTGGTGACCGCGACGCCGAGACCCGCCTCGACGCCCAGATCCGCGTCGGTGGTGACGCCGGTGCGGCCGAGGTGATCGTGCTGCGCCTGCAGGGTGCGCTGGTGAACCACGAGAGCAGCGTCGTGACCCCGTTCCTGCTGCCCGACACCCCGGTGGTGGCGTGGTGGCCGCGTGGCGCGCCGGAGTACCCGTCGATGGACTCGGTGGGCAAGCTGGCCAAGCGCCGCATCACCGATGCCACCTACGCCCCCGATCCGCAGGCCGCGATCAAGAAGCGCCGCTTCTCCTATGCGACCGGTGACACCGATCTGGCGTGGAGCCGCATCACCTACTGGCGGGCCCTGCTGGCCGCGGCGCTGGACGAGCCGCCGTTCGAACCGGTCACCTCGGTCACCGTGTCGGGCCTGGCCTCCGAACCCGCACTCGACACCCTGGCCGGCTGGCTGGCCTCCCGTCTGCACTGCCCGGTGATCCGCAAGACCGGGGAGCTGAAGGTGGAAATCCAGCGTGCCACCGATTCGATCGCCATCGAACGCCCGCAACTAGGAAGGACGGCAACGCTGACCCGCACCGGCGAACCCGACCAGCGGATCGCGCTGGCACGCCGGGAAACTCGCGATTGCCTCGCCGAAGAACTGCGCCGGCTCGACGCCGACGAGATCTACGCCGAGGCGCTCGCCGGAATCGAGAAGGTGACCTATGAGTGACCATATCGACGTACACGACGACCTCGGTGCCGAATTCCCCGCGAATACGATCGAGATCCACGACGATGCCGAACTGCTCGCCGACGCGGCCGCCGAACGCTTCGTCGACGTGATCGTCGCCGCCCAGGCCCAACGCGGCAATGCCTCGGTCTCCCTCACCGGCGGCAGCGACGGCATCCGCCTGCTCGAGCGAGTCCGCCAGTCCCCCGGCGACATCGACTGGTCCACCCTCTACGTCTACTGGGGCGACGAGCGTTTCGTTCCCTCCGGCGACAAGGACCGCAACGAACTCCAGGCCCGCGAGGCGCTGCTGGACTTCGTCCCGTTGAACCCCGCCCATGTCTTCCCGATAGGCCCCTCCGACGGCCCCTACAGCACCCCGGAGGAAGCCGCGGCCGCCTACGCCCAGCTCGTGCACACCGAACTCGACGAACGCGGCGAGTTCGACCTCACGGTCCTCGGCATGGGCCCCGAAGGCCACATCGACTCCCTGTTCCCGCACTCCCCCGCGGTGCAGGAGACAACCGATTACGTTGTCGCCGTCCACAATTGCCCGAAACCCCCGCCGACCAGGGTCACGATGACCCTGCCCGCGATCCACCGCTCCCGCCACGTGATGCTCGTGGTCAGCGGCGAAGGCAAGGCCGCCGCGGTAGCCGCCGCGGTAGGCGGCGCCTCCCCCGACGACATCCCGTCGGCCGGTGCGGTCGGCATCGAGTCGACCACCTGGGTCATCGACGAGGCCGCGGCGACGGGTCTCCTGCTCGACGAGGAATAACACACCTGACGAAGCCGGTCCCGTGAATCTGGGGCCCGGCTTCCTCAGGTCAAGGGAACGGTCAGGGTGCTTGCTCACCGAATTCGGCGGCCGGTGTTTCTCCGGCCCGGCCCACTCGCGATAACCGTCAGCTAATCGTCACGCGGCGCGTAGAGCTCGGGATTGAATAGCGAACGCGCGCCAGAATGCGTGTACAGCTTGCGCTGCAGTGTCCGGAGTACAGCGATACCCTCGGCGTCGGGAAACGAGCTGACCAGACGGAATTCCACGCCTGCACCGAATAGGTCACTGCCGAAGGCGAGTTCGCTCAGAAACAGCACCCGAGCCGTGTCGACCTCAGAAAGTTTCTCCCCGGCAGAGGTAGCTCGACGCAACCGGTCCACATCATCATCGAAATGATCTCGATCCGAATATCCGAGCGCGCGTATAGGTATCGGCGCGCGCGTCGAAATCCCCGCCCAACTCGCAAGACATGCGTCGACGAAGTCGCGCTCTCGAATACTCAACGCCGCCATGTCGTATTCCACCGTAGTTCCCTTCGATTGAGCCCCGCCCACTTACTTCGCACCAGTCTTTCCGGACTGCGTGCCTCCGGTACCACCAGGGGGTTGCGATCCAGTGCGCGTCCCGTCTTTTCCGTCGCCAAGGGATGGGTCATTGACCTGACCCGTTAGTCGAATGAACTCGCCTAACGGGTCTTTAGGTCTGTAGACGGTGCCGTGGTCGGTTGTATTCGGATCGATAATAACGATGAAGCCGTCATAGCTCATCATCACCGGATCACCCTTGTGGTCTTTGCCGAGCCGCTCCATCTGCGAGCCAGAGATGATCTGGTAGACCTTCTCTGCCAGATCATCTTGTGTCATTCCCTTGAAATCGTCAGTGTGCTTCGTCCACGCATGCCCGTACGCGATTTCTTGGGCCATACGTCGTGCGGGGTCACTACTCCATCCGCCGGGTGGCTGAGGCAGACCAGGTACCTGGAATACCGCACCGGTGTCCAGGTTCTCGGGGAGGTCGACAAACGCTTCCTCGATCGCCCTCTGTACCGAGGAAGCCGCAGTGCGCGCGTTCTCCAACGCCTGCTTCACCGCAGTGGTCGACGCATCCGCATCGACCTGGAGGGCTCCGGCCGCGACCGAATAGGAGGTTGCGTCCGGCAACTGCAACAACAGCGTTTGATGCGTACTCGTCGAGATCTTGACCGTACCGTCGTCACCAACCTCGTACCCATTGGATTCCGCTGACTTCACGGCGTTCACCAGCGCAGATTTTGCCGCGGCCAGTGTGCCTGCACCCGACTGTGCCACGGTCGCGCCGTCCTGCAACGCTGTGATGAAAATCCTAGTGGTAGTGCGGATCTCCTCGTGCTTTGTCCGCATCGCGTCCGCCGCACTGCCCGTCCAGAAATCCCGGCTACCATCAACCGCGCGGTACTGCGTGTCATCGAAAGTCGTCAGTTTCTGCGCCTGGGAGGACCACGCGTCACCCCGCGCGGCAAGGGTCGCAGGTTCCCACGCCAGAACCTGTGCGACGGTGAGAGTATCCGCGCCTGCGGCCCCCGACTGCTGTTCCTCGGTGCCGAGCGTGCTCATGCCAGCGCCGCCTGCTGAGCTGCGAGGTCGCCCGCGTTCTGCATGTCCGTGCTCTGAAACTCGGTGACCACGGTCGACGTCGTCGTCGACAGCGCGTCATAGTCCGCGATCACCGTCTTGGCCGCCTTGATGACCTTCCCGATCGCCGCTGTCGCCACGTCAGGAACTTTCGTTCCCGGCAATGTCACCACGGCTTCACCGGTCTCACCGGTAAAAACACCGGTCATCTCGGCCTCGGCCCTGCCAAGTGTGGTCGCGAGCTCCTGTGTCCGTGTCGGATCGAGATCCAAATCCGATGCGCCAGCCATGATTCCCCATTTCCCGTAGTTCCCTCCGGCCGTCACCGTAGCGACAGCGACCAGCCCACGCAATGACGACGGCCTCGAGCCGTCGACGTGCTCGCACCAGCCCGATATGATTCGGCCGCTGCTGGGTCACGCGAACGAAGCAGCACTGCGATGCCGTGATGCCACAGCGGGGCGGCAAGTCGGACAGAAGGTTCAACGCATGGCGGACGTCGACCCGGTCTCGGGCCATATCGAACAGCTCCAACGGGCGCTCACCGACGCGAGAGGCCGGGCGGTCAGCGCTGATGGGTCACTTCGCCTCGAAGCAGGTGCGAACGGCACGATCCACAGCATCGAGTTGGGCGATAGTGGCGCCGATCTCGGTGCGGCTGCGGTGGTTTCGTTGATCCTCGAGCTGCATCGCGAAGCAGTCGCCGAGGCTGCCGCGACCATGCGTGCGGCAGTGGCGGCGCTGAGCAGCGATCCACGGCTGCACGAGGACCGCCAGGAGGTCGTCGGCAAGCTTGCACGGCCCCGTCCTGAGTCTGAATATGTTGCAGCACCACAGCACTACTCGCCGCACCAGTCCAGCACGACCAGGGAAGCCAACGGCGCTCCACGCGTGCGGAATAGTTCGCCGTCAGGTGAGTTGCAGAGGCGGCCGACGCCACATAAGGAACCGGAGCGCGCCAGGTCGGCACCTCTTCCGACACCGCCTCAAAAACCGGCAGCGCCGCCGAAACTCTCGGCGTTCGATCCGGTCACCTTCGCACCGCTGCCGAGGGCAAACCGTCCCGTGCCGCCGAATCAGCGTTCCATCGCGCCTGATCTGAGCGGCACGAGTTCGGGCGCGTCCCCCGAAAAGCCGATCACCCACGACGCGCGAGACGTCGGTAGCGATGCCGAACCGGCGAGCAGACCACTGAGCATCGAGCTGGCGGCGACGGAAACCGACTTCGTCCCTGCCGATCCGTTCGCCTCGTGGGGCGAGCCCGGTGACGGCACTGGAATCGCGCCGGGGAGTTGGCTTCCCGACGACAATCTGATGCTGTCCGACGACTGGTGGGAATGGCGGCGATAACAGCTGTCAGGTGACTGGGGTCAGAGAGCTCGCCCAGAAGTCGGCGTAGCGGCCTCCTTGGTGGAGGAGTTCGTCGTGGGTGCCGTCTTCCTCGATGTGGGCGTGGTCGAGGAAGATGATGCGGTCGGCGCGGCGGACGGTGCGTAGGCGGTGGGCCACCATCACGACGGTTCGGCCTGCCATCAGGCGTTCGATTCCCGCGTGGACCGCGGCCTCGTTCAAGGGGTCGAGGGCGGAGGTCACCTCGTCGAGCAGGACGATCGGGGCGTTCTTCAGGAGGGCTCGGGCGATCGAAACACGTTGGCGCTCACCGCCGGACAGTGATGTGCCGCCTTCGCCGACGTTCGTTGCCCAGCCGCCGGGGAGACGGGCGATCACCTCGTCGAGGCGGGCCGCGCCTGCTGCTGCTCGCACCTCGTCGTCGGTGGCGTCGGGGCGGCCGAGGCGGATGTTGTCTTCGATCGTGCCGTCGAAGAGGTAGACGTCCTGGAACACGATGGCGAACTGGGCCATCAGTGTTTCGGTGCTGATGGAGCGCACGTCGACGCCGCCGATGCGTACGGTGCCCGAGTCGACATCGTAGAAGCGGGCGATCAGTTGCAGCAGCGAGGTTTTGCCCGCTCCGGACGGCCCGACGACGGCCAGCCGTTGTCCTTGGGGAACCGTGAGCGATACCTCGTCGAGCACCGTGCGGGTGCCGTGCCGGAGGGTGACGGCCTCGAAGCTCAGGTCGTGGGCTCGCGGCTGGAGCGGGGTACTGGGTTCCGGCAAGGTCTCCGTCCGCAGGAGTGCGTCGAGACGCACCAGTTCGGATCGGGCGCTGCGGAGTTGGCCGCCGATATCAGCGAGCGACAGGAGTGGGTCGGCGCAGCGGGCGGCGAGGATCAGGATCGCCAGAAACTCTGCCGCACCGATGTTTCCACCGAGGGCGAGGTAGGTGCCGAGCGCCAGCAGCACGGTGAACATCGCTTGGACCGCGAGCGAGAGGCCGAGGATTCCGGGTAGCGCCGTGAATGCTCGGCGGCGCGACATGCGAGCGACTTCCCGCAGCGAATCGTCGAGCAGGCCGAACCGTTGCGCGGTGCGCCCTCCAGCCCGCAGAACCGGCTGGGCCTGCAGATATTCGATGACACGTTGCGCGGCGTCGTGGTCACGTTCGTGCCGCCGCGCGTCGTCGACCGCCATCGCGCGCCCCGACCAGACCTGGATCGCCGCGACGATCGGCACGGCGGCGGCCGCGGCCAACGCCAGCTGCCAGTTGAACGCGAACATCACGACGATGATCGTCAGCGGCGTCACCGCGGCGGAGATGAGCGGCGACATCAAATGTGCGAGCACACTCAACGCTTGCAGGACACCACGACTGGCGAGCACCGACACCTCACCGACACGACCTGCCGTGTACCAACCGATGGGCAGCCGGGCCAGATGATCACCGAGTCGGTAGTACACACCACGCAGCAGTGTGGTCCCGACCCGGAAACCGGACAGGTCGCTGAGATATCGCAGGACCGCGTAGAGAGCAACGGCACCACCCAGTGCGATCAGCCAGGGCCTGGCGTCGGCGGGATCGTCGCCGAACAGCGCTCGCAGTACGGGAACGAGCAGCGCGTAGGACAATCCCTCGGCGACCGCGGTCACGGTCATCAGCGCGACGGTGCGCCGGACCGGTCGGGCGTACTCGGGTCCGAGTACACGCAACAACATGCGAATCATCGTGGGTCTCCCTGTAGTTCCTCGGTCACCGTTCGGTGCGAGTGCCAGAAATCGGCGAACTTTCCCTGTTGGGCAAGCAGATCGGCGGGTCGGCCGCGTTCGGCAATGGTGCCGTTGTCGAGCATCACGACCATGTCGGCGTCGGCGATCGTCTCCAGCCGGTGGGCGATCACCAGGATGGTCCGGTCGCGGCCGAGCGAGGTCAATGCCTGCCGCACCGCCCGTTCGGTGTGTGGGTCGGCGAAGGCGGTCGCCTCGTCGAGGACCAGCACCGGTGCGTCGGCGAGCAAGGCTCGTGCCAGCGAAATCCGTTGCGCCTCACCGCCGGACAAGGCCGCGTCGTCACCGATCACCGTGTCGTAGCCGTGCGGCAACTCGAGGATGCGGTCGTGGATATTCGCCAGACGCGCGGCACGAATCACGTTGTCGCGGTCGGTATGTGGGACGGCGAGGGCGATATTGTCCGCGACCGACGCGCGCAGCAGTCGCACATCCTGGAAGACGAACGAGACCGTCCGATAGAGCTCGCGGCTACCGAGTTCACGCAGGTCGACGCCGCCGAGTGTCACCGTGCCGTGGGTCGGGTCGAAGAACCGCGGCAGCAGCTGGACCAGGGTGGATTTGCCACTGCCAGACGGCCCGACGAGTGCTGTCACGGTGCCGGGCTCGAGCACCAGGTCGATCCCGCGCAGCACTTCGTGTTCGGCGTCGTAGCCGAATCGGACCCCGCGCAGCTCCACCCGGTGCCCCCGCGGTGCCATCGGCCGGGTCGGCTCCGGCAGCGGCGCCTCGTCGAGCACGTCGCGAATCCGGCCTGCCGCGCGCCGAGCTGCCTGGAGATCGTCGAAACCGTGCCCGAGCGCGGCCACGGGTGCGGTCAGGCCGATGCCGAGCAGCAGGAACGGCAGCAGATCGGCCGGGGCCATCGCACCGTTCGTGATCAGCACCGTGCCGCCGATCAGCACGACCAGCAGCACGAACGGCGGCGACAGCGCCACCTGCATGCCCGCCGCGATCCCCGCCAGCCCACGCACCATCCGCAGGAAGATGTCGGCGAAATCGTCAGTGGCCGTGCGGAATCTGCGATGAGCGCGCTCGGACCCGCCGAATGCCTTCACCACCGCGATGCCCTGCACGAACTCGACGACCGAGCTGGCGATACCACCCATGGCGGTATCGAAATCCTGCTGTTCGCGTAGTCGGCTGGGGGTCATCATCAACGGGACGAGCGCGATGGCCACCACCACCGGGATCAGGGTGATGAGGGTGAGCCGCCAATCGACGGTGAACAGGTAGACCAGTGAAACCGACGGCACGACGAACGCGGACACCAGTTCGCCGGGCGCGTGGGCGATGAACGGATGCACGGCGCTCACATCGTCGCCGACGATCTTCGCCAGCTCACCGGTACGACGCCGCGCGAACCAGCCGATCGGCACCCGCGCCAGCTGATCGGCCAGCTGCCGCCGGAACGACAGCTGGACTCGATCATCGAGGAGATGCCCGATAGCCGAAGACGCTGCGGTACAGAGTAATCGGACCAGCAGACCCACCGCGCCTGCCAGCACGACGAGCCATACATGAGCGTGGTCGACCTCGTCGGGCGACAGCAGGGTACGACCCAGCTCGACTACTGCCAGCAACGGAGCCAGCCCCGCCACGGCGCCGACGACCTGTAGGATCACCACTGCGCCGAAACTGCCGAGATACGGGCGCAGCAGTCTCATGAGACTCGTTGTCCGAATCAGTTGTTCACTGCTGGTTGTCATCGACGTGCTCCCGAACGCACAGCCAGGTGGCTTCGCAAATGGTCGAGGATCTCCGCGCGGGCCGGTCCGGCGGCGGGGATCAGCCCCGACATGCTCAGGAATCCGTGCGTCGCTTCGGGATAACGGGTCAGCGTCACCTCGACACCCGCCTGCCGCAGACGAGCGGCGTAGGCGGGCGATTGATCTTCCAGCGGATCCAGACCCGCGGACTGGATGAGCGTGGGGACGGAGTGGGCGAGGTCGTCGTGGAACATCGGCGAAATCGTTCGCGCGTCGAAACCTTCGGGCAGCGCGATACGTTGCACCGCACGGCAATTGGCTGGGGTCGCCGTGGGGCTGTCCGCGTTCTCGGTGAACGAGGGATATTCGAACACCCCATCGGTCCAATCGAGTTGGGGGTTGATCAATACCTGTGTCCGCAGGTGAGGAGTCTCGAAGGCGGTCAGCGCCGCGAGTGACGCGCCCGCGCTACTTCCGAGCAGTGCGAGCCGAGTTCCGTCCGCGTCCGCGCCCCACTGCCCTGCCTGCGCGGCAAGTCGAGGCACTGCGTCGCGGGCATCCTCGACAGCGGCGGGAATCGGATGCTCAGGCGCGAGCCGGTAATCGACCGAAGCGACCACCGCCGGACACTCGGCAGCCAGGTGACTCAGCAGCCAATCGTCCTGCTCGGGCACCCCACTGATGAATCCGCCACCGTGGAACGCGACGATCAAAGGCAGCCCCGAACCTCCTCGCACGGGCCGATGCACGCGAACATTCAGTGCGCGACCAGGCAGTTCGAGCGTGTGCGTCGTGGTGCGCGCACCGCGGTCCGGCTTACCCGTGATGAGTGCCCCGATCGCGGACCGACGCAACTTCTCCTGCGCCCCGCGCGCCTCCACAACCTCCGCGGGGGTGATCGAATCCCAATCCGGCCCACCATTGAGCGCGGCCAACACCCGCATCCGTAGGGGAACTCTGCCTCGCATGATGTGCCTCCTGGCGCTCACTCACCACCCGCTCTCCCGGCGGCGTGGAGCAACCATGACAGCCGCGACCACCACTGCGCTTTCGGAAACATGCGGTCACCGTCGACGACCGGCTCGCTCGGCAATGCGCCGTGTTCGAGTCGTTCAAACATTTTTCCGTCGGATCATGATCGATCCCACAGCATGTCGGCCGAGCTCCCTGTCCGCCCATCCCGTCCGGACCCACACCTGGGAACACCGGGTAAAATCTCGGGCGATCGGTGTGGCGGGGGACGCGAGTTGCCAAACCGGGAACGTCACGGGTTGCCTGCCTGTGGTGCTGTCGTGCCCCGTGCGCTGAGTTGCGCTTGGGCCGGGTGCGAGGCGCCGGCATGGGAAGGGAAAGGGTGATGGGTGGGTTTCACAGGACCATGGGAGGACGAGAGTTCGGGGTCACCATTCGGTCCTCCATTGGACGCGCTCGGGCCTGATCCTGCCGCAGTGGCGGGTTTGCGCGAGCAGGCCCCGACTTCGTGGCGACCGGCCGATCCGGAGCCCGCCCCGGAAGCGATGATCCCGGCGCCGCCGCCCCGGTTCCGGGCGCCTGCGGGGAATGAGCCGACGCACACCACCGGCGCCGATGGACTGCCGGACTGGTCGGCACCGGTGCCCGCACGGCCGATTCAGCAGGAACCGAATCGCGAACCCCCGCCGCCGTGGGACCACGACCCGATGGCCGCGATCTTCAAGCCTGGCAAGGCATCTCCTCGTCAACGGTCGCAGTCCTCGTGGGATGAAGACGACCTGTTCGATGAGCTGTACAACGACAGCCGCGCGAACAATACGCTCCCCGCCGCGTCGAAATCGGGACGGAGCAGGATCGGCATCATGCTGCTGGGTTCGGTGGCGACGATCGCAGTCGGCGTGGCGGCGGCGATGACCTTCGTCGTCCTGGCCGGTCAGGACAGCGGACCGGAAGAAACCGTGGTCATCGCTGCCACCAGCCCGCCTACGACGACAAGAAAGACAGCAGGACCACTGCCTTGTGTCGACGAACAGCGCGGCAGTCTGACCATCGGCCGCGGTCCCGGTGACAACAGCTCCGGCCCCGGCGTGATCCTCGGATTCGAGTACGCGTTCTACACCGACCGGAACGGCGAGAAGGCGCGCTCGTTCGTGGCGCCCGAAGCCGACACCGTGGGTTCGGCCCCGATCATCCAGGGCGGCATCGACAAGTACGTCCCGCTCGGAACCACCTACTGCGCCCAGATCAACCAGATCGGCCCGGACAGCTACGAACTCGACCTCACCGAGCGTCGCCCCGGCGGCACGTCAGCAGAGGACCTGCTCTACACCCAGCTCATCACCACGACCGTCCGCGACGGGCGTACCTTGATCGCGACGATTGTCGAACGCGGACAGTGAGATCCGCTCCGTTCCGCTGAATGCCGTTGCCCTCCAGCCGAATCGGCATGGAGGGCAACGTGGTCAGATCAGTTGTCGGTGCAGCGTCAGATCGCGCTTCCCACCGCACCACCGACAACGCCGCCGACGACGGCTGCAGGCACTCCGCAGGCGACAGCGCCGACTGCCGAACCCGCGGCGACTGTCGCCGCGTATGCCGCACCCGCGGCCGGAGCCGCCAGGACACCACCCGATGCGGCGCCCGCAGCGGCACCGGCTGCTACCGCGGCACCGGGGGCGAGGGTGACGGAAGTGATCAACCCGCCGGCCACACCACACACGACCGCTGCCGGCACGCCGGCCACCGCCGCACCCGCCAGGGCACCCGCGGCGATCTTGTCCGAGCGACTCGGGTCGATACCGATCGACTTTCCGCCTGTGGCGATCGCGGCTTCGGTGTTGGCGGCAGCCGAGTTCACTCCGTCGAGAAGGTCTTCCGGCACCGCGTCGGGCACCGGCGAGGTGAAGTCGCCGAGCCGCAGCGTGCGGTCTGGTGGGGCGATGGGAGCAACCGGCTCCACCGCTTGCGGTGCGTGCAGCGCACCGAGGTTGACCGGCGGCGCACTCTCATTGCTCGGCACAGTCCGGTGGCCCGGCGGGACAGCATAGTCACCGAACGGGCCAGGTCGGGCCTCGCGCGGCACCGTGACGCCCGGCTGACGCGGGGTCGTGCGCGGCCCGAACGCGGCGTTCGGATCGTCGCCCGGCGCGGTGACGCCCGGCTGCACGGTGGTGGTGCGTCCCGGCCCGACCACGGGTGTCGCGCCGCCCCGATCGCCGGGCAGCGGCGGAGTGGCTGTTCCCGGTTCCGGTTTCGCCGGTTTCGGCGTTACCGTGGTGGATTCGGGCGACTGGGTATCGCTGGGTGCCACGCTCGTCGACGTCGAACTCGCGACATCGGTGCTGGTATTGGAGCAGGCCACAGCGAACATCACGGGAAGGATCCCTAATGCCGGTGCCGCGCGCCTCGCGATCGCTCCTGCTTTGATTCTTCGGTGCTTGCCGGCCATCTCGAACTCCCCGCTTCTGATCATGTCGACATACGGCACCGTCACGGTGCCGGACGCGCCACTGTAGACATGACCACTGGGGGGCCGTCAAAACCTGAGTGTGGGTTGACAATCACCGGGTAACGCCCCGGTCCGATTCCATAACGCCCCGCTACCAGCGGAATCTTCACCCGCCATTCCGGCCACTCCAGGTCGATTGTGTCGTCACTCACTACCGGTTCTCGCCACGCCCTTACACCATTCGAGAGATCACCTGGGCGTGGTACCCATTGTCGACGATCAGCCCAAGACCGCGCGCGGATCCGGGAGGTACATGCCGGCTTTGCCGCGCACGGTACTCCACATGGCGAATCCCATCACGGGAGTATTCTGGGCGATCATCATCTGTCGATTACCGAGGTCGATGACGGCGGGTACTACGACGGTGCCGAAGCTCATCGCTTTGTTGGTGACGGCGCCGAAGCTGGCCGGATGAACTCGATCGGATATCAGCGCGGCGATCGCGCACGCACCGCCCTTCACCGCGAAGGCGCTCGGGCGGCGGATCGAGCGGGCGAATTCGTCTACCTGCCTGGTGAATCCGGCGACGGTGGCGGGTGAGATCTCACCTGCGTGACCTACACACACGGCCAATTCGATCGGGTTCAGCGAACTCTTGATCACCGCACCGACACCGATCAGGGACAGCACCGGGCCCACCCAGTTCCGGCTCACCTGGAGGCCGCCCATATTCATATGGTGAGCGACGGCCGCCAGATAAGCCTGCACCGCCGCGCTCTCCTGGGGCGCACCCGGTGCCGGAGATTGCTGCGGCGCAACATAATTCGGCTGAGGCGCACCGTAATGAGCGGGTGGCTGCTGGTATTGCGGCTGCTGCGGCGGAAAGTGCGGCTGCTGCGGGTACGGCTGCTGCGGCGGCGCCCCGAAAGGCCCGGACTGCTGCGGATATCCCCACGGACCTCCCGGTCCACCTGGCGTAGTCATAGCCCCTCCTTCACCCGTCCCACGTGAACACCGGACACTACCGGTCCATCCGAACCGGCCCGCGTGCGAGCTACAGCTACGCGATCGACGTTCGCCGGAGGACGAACACACAGTTGCGCGCTTCTGGCGGAAATTGCACGCCGTTCATCGAAGTTCGCAGTAACTTTCTTGGCATGCCGACGGTTCGGACGTCGACTCGACTGCGGGCGAGGAGTGTTGCGGTGGCGCTGGGATCGCTTGACCTGGATGGGGCTTTTCGGGCCGCGATGGACAGTCTCGCTGTGCCCAACCGGATCGACCCGATCGCGACCATCGACGCCGCGTTCGGGATCGAATTGTTCGAATCACAGGTCGCCAGTCGGCATCTCGATCTGGCGGCGCGGAGGTTGGGGGCCGCGCGGCAGGGGTTCTACAGCATCGGGTCTTCGGGTCATGAGGGCAACGCGGCGGTGGCGGCCGCGTTGCGCGTCGATGATCCGGCGTTGTTGCACTACCGGTCGGCGGCGTTCTTCGTGCAGCGGTGCCGGCGGATTCCGGGGTCGGATCCGATTCGGGATGTGCTGCTCGGGGTTGTCGCGGCGGCTGCTGATCCGATCTCCGGTGGTCGGCACAAAGTGATCGGCAGTGCGGCGGCGTCGATCATTCCGCAGACTTCGACCATCGCTTCGCATCTGCCGCGTGCGGTGGGGTTGGCCTTCGCTTTGGATCGGGCTGCGAAGCAAGGGATTTCGTGTCCGTGGCCCGCTGATGCGGTGGTGGTGTGCAGTTTCGGCGATGCGTCGGCCAATCATTCGACGGCAGTCGGTGCCGTCAATGCCGCGCTGCATGCCGCCCATCAGGGCGTACCGATGCCGCTCGTCTTCGTCTGCGAGGACAACGGTCTCGGTATCAGCGTGCCCACCGCACCGGACTGGATCGAGCGCGCCTACGGCCCACGCCCGGGACTCACCTACCTCGCCGCCGACGGGTGCGACCTGCCCGATGCGCTCGGCGCGGCCCAGGACGCGGTGCAACTGGCGCGGACCTGGCGGGTGCCGGTCTTCCTGCACCTGCGCACCGTCCGACTGGGTGGGCACGCTGGATCCGACGTCGAGTCGGCCTATCGCGGCCCGGCCGATATCGCCGCCGACCTCGCCCGCGATCCCCTCCTCGGCACCGCCCGCTACCTGATTTCCGCCGGTGTCGCCGATGCGGGCGACCTTCTCGACCGCTACGAGCGAATCGGTGCGCGCGTGCGTGAGACCGCCGACGATGTGGTTCGAGAGGCACGGCTCGACTCCGCGGCCGCCGTGATCGCGCCGCTCGCACCGGCCCACCCCGACGCGGTCCGCGACGAGGTGAATCGCATGCACGCACCGGACCCCGCTCCCCCGATGACGCTGGCGCAGGCGATCAACCACACGCTCGGCGAACTGCTCGCCGAGGATCGCGACGTGCTGGTGTTCGGCGAGGATGTCGGCCGGAAAGGCGGCGTGTACGGCGTCACGAAGGGACTCAGAAAACGCTTCGGAGCGCGCCGGGTTTTCGACACCCTCCTCGACGAACAGTCCATCCTCGGCACCGCGCTCGGTACGGGATTGGCCGGATTCATCCCGATCCCCGAGATCCAGTACCTGGCCTACGTCCACAACGCGGCCGATCAGATTCGCGGCGAAGCGGCCACCCTCCAGTTCTTCTCGAACGGCCGGTACCGCAACCCGATGGTCGTGCGCATCGCCGGCCTCGCCTATCAAAAGGGTTTCGGCGGCCACTTCCACAACGACGATTCCCTGGCGGCACTGCGCGATATCCCCGGCGTCGTCGTCGCGGTGCCCGCGCGCGCCGACGACGCGGCGGCGATGCTGCGCACCTGCGTGTCAGCAGCGCGAGTCGATGGCCGAGTATGCGTGTTCGTCGAGCCGATTGCGCTGTACCACACGAAAGATCTACATCCAGGCGACGAAGCCTGGCTGGCCTCCCCCACCACCGAACACGTCCCGATCGGCGATGCGCGCACCTACGGCGACGGCACCGACCTCACCATCGTCACCTTCGGCAACGGCGTCCCGATGAGCCTGCGCACAGCGAATCGCCTGGCCGCCCGAGGAATTCACGCACGCGTACTCGACCTCCGCTGGCTCAATCCCCTTCCGACCACTGACCTGCTCCATCATGCCGAAGCCACCGGACGCGTCTTGGTCGCCGACGAAACACGTAGCAGCGGTGGGGTTTCCGAGTCGGTTTTCGCGGCGCTGATCGATGCGGGCTATCGCGGTGCGCTCGCCCGGGTCACGAGTGCAGACAGTTTCGTTCCACTCGGTCCCGCCGCCGACACTGTCCTGCTGAGCGAGTCGGACATAGAAGAAGCCGCCGACCGTCTTCTGCACTGAGCTCAGCTAGATCCAATACCGGTACCAGACACCGTCATACGATCGATAGCTCTCGTCATATTCACCGGAGCGAGGTGGCGCGCCCTCAGGTAGATAGGCGAATCCCACGCTGCCCAGGAATCCGCCCTGCGTCCGGAACAGGCAACCGCCATCTGCTGACCGAACCGCTTCAACGGTGTAGAGGCCAATTCGTTGACTCGCACCGGATTTCTCACAGACCTGAGCCGCCTGCTCGAAGTGCGGCTTCGACACCCACCAGCCGAACCGTTCCGGCACGCCACTCCAACCGAGTACGCCCGTCACCGCGACGACCGCGGGCGCGACTACAACCAGAACGAACCGCCGATAGGCGACGACCCCGGCCACCCCGAACCCTAACCACAGCACGCCGAGCGTACCGAGCGCGAGCAACAGCAAGCCCGTGCGATCGAGCGGACCGTCGACCATGTTCTGCCACACCAGCCACAGGCACACCAGCACAGCAAGGCCGGTCACGGTACTCATGACGATGGTCCACCACACCGGCACCAGCCGACGTGACGGCAATTCTCCCCCAAAACTCATGCACGCCACCCTACGGGCGCAGCAGGTGAGGGAAGCGGCGAACTCAGGCGAACTTGATCTCCAGGCCGATGCCCAGGATCGCGATGAACCAGACGATGCCGACGAAGATGGTGATGCGGTCGAGGTTCTTCTCGACGACGGTGGAGCCGGACAGGCTCGACTGCACGCCGCCACCGAAGAGGCTGGACAAGCCGCCACCCTTGGCGCGGTGCAACAGCACCAGCAGCACCAACAGCAAGCTGGTGATCACAAGGAGGATATCGAGGAACAGCGACATGAGGTTCATCCTAGGTGGTGGAGGACCGACTGGTCTAACCAGGCTCGACGGCGACCAGGTGTGAGACGGTGTGGGGGCCTGCGGAGTACTGGGCGACGGTCTGTTCGATCTCCTGGTCACGGGCGGTCAGGCGCACCTGGTGCTGGTGCATGTGCTCGGCCCAGGATCGGACGACGAAGGCTTCGACGAAGCGGTCGACGGTGCCCACATCGCGGTAGAGCCGCCATTCCATCGCGCCGGTGCGCTGCCGGGATCGCCCGACCAGCGCCATCGATTCGGTGAAGGCGGCGACGTCCTGCGGTGGCACGTCGTAGCCGCGCATCACCAGGACGGGGCCGTCCGCGGGTTCGGGCTCGACGACGAGTTGTGGTTCGGGCCAGTACGCCGCCGGTGAGAGGTCGATGTCCTCGACGTTGTGCCGGATCGGCCACCACACCGTGCTCACCGCGCAGCACGCCAGCATCACCGCCGCGATCAGCAGCGCCGTCACGGCACCGTAGGCGCCGGCGACCAGACCCCAGAGCAGGGAACCGATGGCCTGCCCACCCATGAACACCAGCATGTACACCGACAGACCGCGGGCGCGGACCCAGGCGGGCAGGAGCAACTGCATGGTCGAGTTCAGCGTCGACATCGCCAGCAACCACGCCAGCCCGGCCCCCACCAGCAGCACGAGTACCAGCACCACGTGGTGGACCAGCGCGGTCGCGACGGCGCCGAGGCCGAACAGGACCGCGGCGAACGCGAGTCGCTGGGTGGGGGTGAACAGGACCCGCAGCCGCGACAATCCGAGCGCACCACAGACCGCGCCGAGCCCGAGCGCGCCGAGCAGCAGACCGTAGCCGGACGACGACAGTCCGAGCCGGTCGTGCGCGATCACCGGCAGCAGCGACCACACCGCGCTGGCGGGGGCGATGAACAGGATCGCGCGGAACAGCACCCGCCTGATCGCGGGCGCGGCTCGAATGAACCGGGTACCTGCCTGCAACGCCGCGAGGGGCCGTTCACTGGGTAGCGGGCTCGTTCGCGTCGGCCACTTCGACACCAGCAGTACCGCGACGATGCCGACGAACGACACCGTGTTGAACCCGAACACCACGGTGGGCCCGGCTATCGACACGATCACACCCGCCACCGCCGGGCCGACGGCTCGACCGATATTGACGCTCATACTGCCCAGCGCCGCCGCCGAGGTGATCTGGTCGCGCGGCACCAGCTCGGGCTGGATCGCCTGCCAGGCGGGCGCGGTGAGCGCCTGCCCACAGCCCAGCAGGAACAGCAGGCTGAGCAGGACCGCGGGTGTGGTGTGGCCGGTGGCCGTGGACACCGTGAGGGTGAGCGAGACCAGCGCCATCCCGGTCTGCGCGCCGAGCAGCAGTCGGCGTCGATCCACCAGGTCCGCCAGCACCCCGGACGGGATCGACAGCAACATCACCGGCAATGTCAGCGCGGTCTGCACGAAGGCCACCAGCGCGGCCGCGTTCGGTTGGTCGACCACCAGCCACTGCGCGCCGACGGTCTGCATCCATGTGCCCAGGTTCGACACCAGCTGAGCGATCCACAACGCCCGGAACAGCGGCGACCGCAACGGGGCCCAGGTCGAGATCCGTTCCGCCGCGACGTTGCCCACCCGACGAGCTTATCCCCGGCGACTGCCATCCCGCGCGATGCGCCCCTGCTGAGATCATCGCTCGCCGTTGGCGCACACCCGCTGGGAATGATCCCGGCGAACTATCAGATACCTTGTGGCCCACGACAATAGAAAAGCGATCGACCGATACGGTGTTATCTTCTGAGCGCTTTCGAGCGATCAGAACCGCAGCTCCCGTTTCGTTCGGGGGGAGCTCGTACGACACGGAGGACAACGCATGAATGCCCCGCAGCAGCCGTATGGCCAGCAACCCTACGGTCAGCAGCCGCCGTACGGCCAGCAACCCCCCGGCGGTGGCTACCCGCCGCAGGGTGGCTACCCGCAGCCGCCGCGCAAGAAGAAGGTGTGGCCGTGGGTACTCGGCGGCATTCTCGTCGTGCTGCTGCTGATCGTCGGTGGTTGCGTGGCGTTCGTCGGCACCGTCGCCAATGAGATCGAGAACGAGGTCAGCCGCGAGGTGACCGTCTCCTATCAGGCCGCGGGTTCGGGCACCGGCACCGTCATCTACTCCGACGGGACCCTGGACGTTCAGACCGAATCCGACGTGCCACTGCCGTGGTCCAAGAACGTGACGATCACCGGGCTGGTGAAGCACTCCGCGCTGAGCGTCATGGCGGGCATCGACGGCGGAACTGTCTCCTGCAAGATCGTCGTCGACGGCAAGGTGATCGCGCAGGACGAGGCCAGCGGTTCACTCGCCACCGCCGACTGCCAGGGCGACGCGGGCAAGTAGTTCCTGCTCCGATCGCGACCCGCCCCGAACATCGACAAGCGGTGTTCGGGGCGGCCCGTACCATCGGCTCCATGCGGATATCACCTCGTCCTCTGGCTGTCCTGCTCGCACTGGTCGGCGCGGTGGTGGCCGGGTGCGGATCAGCCGACAAGGAACCGGCGGACGACACCGCCACGCCGATGGGTCACACCTATATCTCCACCGAGGTCGTCGGCGGCGAGATCCCCGGCGGCGGTCCGATGACGCTCACCTTCACCGACGGCCGGATCTCGGCGAACTCCGGCTGCAATTCCGCGGGCGGCACCGTCGACCTGAGCAATCACGTCCTGCACACCTCGCCGCTGGCAAGCACGCTGATGGCGTGCCCCGGCGACCGTGAACGCGCCGACGCCTGGCAGAGCGACTTCCTGGAATCCGACCCCACCTGGCGCCTCGACGGTGACCGGCTGACGCTGACCGGTAAGTCCGTCACCATCCAGCTCACCGACAAGAAGATCGTGAGTCCCGACAAGCCGCTGACCGGCACCGCGTGGGTGGTCACCACCATGCTCACCCCGGACGCGCAGATCCGCTCGACCACGCTCGACCAGGTGAGCCCGAATCTCACCATCGGCGACGGCGGCACCGTCAGCGGCACCGCGGGCTGCAACCGGATCACCGGCACCGCAGGGGTCGGTCCCGGCGACGCGGTGAACTTCGCCGTCGCCACCACCAAGATGATGTGCCCGCCGGAGGTGATGGAAGTCGAGCAGAACGTGCTGCGCGCGCTGGACGGCCGAACCACCGCCACCATCGACGCCGACGCCCTCACCCTGCGCAACGACAACGGCTACGGCCTGATCCTGCGCGCGCAGTAGCCCTACGACGAAAAGCGAAGGGCCGGAAACCCAGTGGCTTCCGGCCCTTCGATGTTCAGTGCCCGATCAGGGCAGCGGACCGCCCGCGGCGATCGCCGACAGGGTGGCGAACTCGTCACCCTTGAGCGAAGCACCGCCGACCAGCGCGCCGTCGATATCGGGCTGACGGATCAGCTCGCCGATATTCTTGGCGTTCACCGAGCCGCCGTAGAGCACGCGCACACCGGCGGCGACCTCCGGGGAAGCCAGCTTCTCCAGTTCGCCGCGGATCGCGCCGCACACTTCCTGCGCGTCGGCCGCCGAGGCGACCTTGCCGGTGCCGA
This sequence comes from Nocardia sp. NPDC058518, assembly GCF_042719655.1. NCBI lineage: Bacteria > Bacillati > Actinomycetota > Actinomycetes > Mycobacteriales > Nocardiaceae > Nocardia > Nocardia sp. NPDC058518. The sequence continues at coordinate 72,795 of NZ_JBHXNJ010000015.1, read as the reverse complement.
TGGCCCAGACCGGCTCGTAGGCGATGACGACCTGCGAAATCTGTTCCGCCGTCAGGCCTTTGAGCGAACCACGCAGCTGCTCGAGGTTGTACTCGACGTGCGTGCCCGCCTCGCGGACGCCGAGACCCTCACCGATGCAGACGATCGGGGTGATCTCGTACTTCAGCGCCTGCTTGGCCTTGGCCAGCACGGTCGCGTCGTCCTCGTGGTGGTACTGACGGCGCTCCGAGTGCCCGACCACCACGTAGGCGCAGCCGAGCTTCGCCAGCATCGGCGCGCTGACCTCGCCGGTGTAGGCACCGGAGTCGTGCGCCGAGACGTCCTGGGCACCGTAGGTGATCAGCAGCTTGTCGCCGTCGACGATCGACTGCACACTGCGCAGATCGGTGAACGGCGGGATCACCGTCACGTCGACCTTCGCGAAGTACTTCTCGGGCAGCGCGAACGCCACCTTCTGCACCAGCGAGATGGCCTCGAGGTGGTTGAGGTTCATCTTCCAGTTGCCCGCGATGAGCGGTTTACGCGCAGCCATCGCTCAGCCCTCCAGCACCGAAATACCGGGCAGCTCTTTGCCTTCCAGGTATTCCAGAGAAGCGCCACCACCGGTGGAGATGTGCGAGAAGCCGTCGTCTGGCAGGCCGAGGGTGCGCACGGCAGCCGCCGAGTCACCGCCGCCGACGACCGTGAACGCACCCTTGGAGGTGGCGGTCACGATGGCCTCGGCGACACCACGGGTGCCCGCGGCGAACGCGTCGAACTCGAACACGCCCATCGGGCCGTTCCAGAACACCGTCTTGGCCTCGGTCAGCAGCGCGGAGAACCGCGACACCGACTCGGGGCCGATGTCCAGGCCGAGCCAGCCGTCGGGGATCTCGGTCGATGCGACGGTCTTCGTGTCCGCGTCGGCCGCGAACTTGTCGGCCACCACGATGTCGACCGGCAGGTGCAGCACGTCGCCGAAGCGCTCGAGCAGCGACTTGCAGGTGTCGATCATCTCGGCCTGCAGCAGCGAACCACCGACCGGAAGTCCTTGCGCGGCAAGGAAGGTGAAGCACATGCCGCCGCCGATCACCAAGGTGTCGACCTTGGGGGCCAGCGCCTCGATCACCGCGAGCTTGTCGGAGACCTTGGAGCCACCGAGCACCACCGCGTACGGGCGGGCCGGGTCCTGGGTGAGCTTGCGCAGCACCTCGACCTCGGCCGCGACCAGCGTGCCCGCGTAATGCGGGAGCACCTGCGCGACGTCGTAGACCGATGCCTGCTTGCGGTGCACCACGCCGAAACCGTCGGAGACGAAAGCACCGTCGTCACCGACCAGCTCGACGAACGCCGCGGCCAGCTTGGCCCGCTCCGAGTCGTCCTTGCTGGTTTCGCGCGGGTCGAAACGCACGTTCTCGAGCAGCAGCACGTCGCCGTCGGTGAGGCCTTCCGAGCGCGAGAGCGCGTCGTAGCCAACCACGTCACCGGCCAGCTGGACATTGCGGCCGAGCAGCTCGGCCAGCTTCGCCGCCACGGGGGCGAGGGAGAACTTGGCGTCGGGCTCGCCCTTGGGGCGGCCCAGGTGCGCCATCACGACCACCTTGGCGCCCGCGTCGACCAGCGCCTGAATGGTCGGCACCGAGGCGATGATGCGGCCCGGGTCGGTGATCTGGCCGTTGTCATCGAGGGGAACGTTGAGGTCGGAGCGCACGAGCACGCCCCGGCCCTCGACACCCTCGGCCAGGAGATCCTGAAGTGTCTGGACTGTCATCGCGGTCAGAGCGACTTGCCGACGAGATCGACCAGGTTGGCCAGCCGGTTCGAGTAGCCCCACTCGTTGTCGTACCAGGAGACGACCTTGACCTGGTTGTCGATGACCTTGGTCAGCGGCGCGTCGTAGATCGACGAGTGCGGGTCGGTGACGATGTCACTGGACACGATCGGGTCCTCGTTGTACTTGAGGATGCCCTTCATCGGGCCCTCGGCGGCGGCCTTCATCGCGGCGTTGATCTCCTCGATGGTGGCGGGCTTGGCCAGGGTCGCGGTCAGGTCGGTGACCGAGCCCGTCGGGACCGGAACGCGCAGCGCGTAGCCGTCGAGCTTGCCCTGCAGCTCGGGCAGCACCAGGCCGATGGCCTTGGCGGCACCGGTGCCGGTGGGGACGATGTTCAGGGCCGCGGCACGGGCGCGACGCAGGTCCTTGTGCGGAGCGTCCTGCAGGTTCTGGTCCTGGGTGTACGCGTGGATGGTGGTCATCAGACCGTTCACGATGCCGAACGAGTCGTTGAGCACCTTGGCGATCGGGCCGAGGCAGTTGGTGGTGCACGAGGCGTTGGAGATGATGTTCTGGCTGCCGTCGTACTTGTCGTCGTTGACGCCCATCACGATGGTGATGTCGTCGCCGGTGGCAGGCGCGGAGATGATGACCTTCTTGGCGCCGGCGGAGAGGTGACCCTTGGCCTTCTCGGCGGCGGTGAAGATGCCGGTCGACTCGACGACGACGTCGACGTTCAGGTCGGCCCACGGCAGTGCGGAGGGGCCTTCCTTGATCGCGAGCGCCTTGATGCGCTGCTCGCCGACCACGATGGTGTCGCCGTCGACGGAGACGTCCTGCGGCAGACGACCCAGGATCGAGTCGTACTTCAGCAGGGTGGCGAGGGTGTTGATGTCGGTGAGGTCGTTGACCGCGACGATCTCGATATCGGTCTCGCCGACGGCCTTCAGAGCCTCCACCGCACGGAAGAAATTACGTCCGATACGACCGAAGCCGTTGATACCTACCCGGACAGTCACGTTATCGCTCCTCAGCTTTCAAGCGGATTCATTCCGACCACAACCACAGTAGTGGCCATCACCACCCCACCGACAGCCACCTGCGGTTTATTGCACCCCCGGGCCCCACGCCTCCAGGAGCCATCAGAATAAAGGGCAGAGCGGTCATGCATGACCGCTCTGCCCTAATCGTCGGATTCGCCACAGCTTTCGGCGCGAGGAGTCTGTCCCGGTTCCCGGTTACGCGTCGTCGAGGAGTTCCGCTGTCACCGCGGACTCGGTATCGGGGATACCGAGATCCTTGGCGCGGCGGTCGGCCATCGACAGCAAGCGGCGGATCCGGCCCGCCACAGCGTCTTTGGTCATCGGCGGCTCGGCCAGCTGACCGAGTTCCTCGAGCGAGGCCTGCCGGTGCTGCACACGCAGCCTGCCCGCCGCGGCGAGATGCTCGGGAACATCGTCGGCGAGGATCTCCAGCGCCCGCTCCACCCTCGCTGCCGCCGCGACGGCCGCACGCGCGGAACGACGCAGGTTCGCGTCGTCGAAGTTGGCCAGCCGGTTCGCGGTGGCCCGCACCTCGCGGCGCATCCGCCGTTCTTCCCAGGTGAGCCTGGTGTCCTGCGCGCCCATCCGGGTGAGCAGGGCGCCGATCGCCTCGCCGTCACGCACCACGACTCGATCCGTGCCGCGCACCTCCCGCGCCTTCGCGGTGATGCCGAGCCTGCGCGCCGCACCGACCAGCGCCAGTGCCGCTTCCGGACCGGGGCAGCTCACCTCGAGCGCCGAGGAACGACCCGGCTCGGTGAGCGAACCGTGCGCGAGAAACGCGCCACGCCATGCCGCTTCGGCGTCACCGATGCTGCCGCCGACCACCTGCGCGGGCAGCCCGCGAACGGGGCGTCCGCGCACGTCGAGCAAACCGGTCTGGCGCGCCAGCGCCTCGCCTTCCTTCGACACCCGCACGACGTAGCGGGAGGTCTTACGCAACCCACCCGCGCCGAGCACATGCACGTCGGAGCCGTATCCGTACAGCTCGAAAATCTCTCTGCGCAGTCGCCGGGCGATGGACCCCATGTCCACCTCGGCTTCCACGATCACCCTGCCCCCCACGATGTGCAGACCGCCCGCAAACCGCAGCAGCGCCGACAGTTCCGCTTTACGCGAGCTGACCTGCGATACCACGAGCCTGCTCAGCTCGTCCTTCACCTCGGCTGTCATCGCCACGAGACGCGCTCCTTTCCCACCGACCCCGAACGCTCATCTGCAACACTGTGCACATCTGACGCACTGTGCCGTCCCTCGACTCGAAGCCCAGCCAGTTGCGACCGCGGCGATCGGATCAGCTGATCCAGTGCGGCGGCAAGTTTTCCGGGATGATGCCGATCCGTTCCCGGCTCGGCGACATCGCAGAACGTTACCCGTGCACGCAACTGTTCGGCGGCTCTTGCCACATGTTCCCGTTGCCGCCCCTCGGGCACCGACGCCGAGTCGACGAGCACGTCGTCGACCGCGAAATCCGGTGCGTGCTGGGACAATACATGCAGATGTCGCTCCGCGGAAAAGCCGGCGGTCTCGCCCGGCTCCGCGGCCAGATTGAGAACCAGTACTTTGCGTGCCCTGGTACGTACCAGCGCCGCGTGCAACTGCGGCACCAGGACATGCGGAATGACGCTGGTGAACCACGAACCAGGTCCCAGCACAACAACATCCGCGCCGTCGATAGCCGCGGTCGCCTCGGGGCTGGCAGGCGGATCGGACGGAATCAGCCGCACCCGCCGGACCTTACCCGGCGTGGTCGCCACCGCAACCTGACCGCGCACGCACCGGCCGATCCGCGGATCCGATTCCAGGCCCGACACTTCGGCCTCGATGTCGAGCGGGATCGGCGACATCGGCAGCACCCGGCCGGTGATCCGCAACAGCCTGCCCACCTCGTCGAGCGCGGCCACCGGATCACCGAGGATATCGGTGAGCCCGGCCAGGATCAGATTTCCCACCGAGTGCCCGGCGAGCGCGCCGGTGCCGCCGAAGCGGTGCTGCACCGTCGTGGTCCACACATCGTCGGCGTCGTCGGACAGCGCCGCCAGTGCCATTCGCAGGTCACCCGGCGGGAGCATGCCCAGCTCGGCGCGTAGCCGACCGGACGACCCGCCGTCGTCGGCGACTGTGACGACGGCGGTGATCCGCCTCGTCAGCCTGCGTACCGCCGTCAATGTCGCGTACAGCCCATGTCCGCCGCCCAGCGCGACGACGGCTGGGTCGGCTTCGGTTCCACTCATTCGCGCCCCAGATCCCGGTGCACGACGCGAACGACGTCCACCGCCACGTGCCCGGTATCGGCGCCGATGCGCTCACCCAGTGCCTCGGCGATAGCGACGCTGCGATGTTTGCCGCCGGTGCACCCCACTGCCACGGTCATGTATCGCTTCCCCTCTTGGCGGTATCCGGTCGTCGTCAGGTCGACCAGGTGTTTGCCGGTCTGCAGGTAGTCCCGCGCGCCGGGCCGGGACAGCACGTAATCGCTGACCACCGACTCCTGTCCTGTGTGTTCCCGCAATTCCGGAATCCAATGCGGGTTCGGCAGGAATCGCACATCCAACACCATGTCGGCGTCGAGGGGAACACCGTACTTGAAGCCGAACGACTGCACGGTCAGTTGCAGTGCGGCTGGCGCGCCCGCGCCGTATGCCTCCTCCAGCTTGCGGTGCAGCTGGTGGATCGACAGCTCGGTGGTGTCGATGACGAGGTCGGCGGCGCCCTTGACCGGGGCGAGCCTGGCTCGTTCGGCGGCCAGACCGGCCGAGAGCGTCCCGTCGGGGCTGTCGCTCTGCAGCGGATGACGACGCCGGGCGAACCCGAACCGCCGGATCAGCACATCGTCGGACGCCTCGAGGAACAGCACCCTGGTGCGGATGCCCGCGCCGCGCAGTTGCTCGGTGACACCGGAGAGCTCGCCGGTGAAGAATCGGCTGCGCACGTCCATGACCAGCGCGAGCCGCCGGATCGGCGGGTCGGCCGCGGCGCCTAGTTCGATCATCCGCCCGATCAGTTCGGGCGGTAGGTTGTCGGTCACGTACCAGCCGAGATCCTCCAGCACGCGCGCGGCAGTGCCGCGGCCCGCGCCGGACAAGCCGGTCACGATAACCACTTCGACTGGTTGCTGTGTGTCGGTGACCGTCCCGGATTGCCCGGGTGCCGCCCCCGCCTTGTTATTCGATTCGACGCGTGTCATGTCCTACCGGATCCGTTTCTGGGTGCCTTTCGATCATCCCGCACCGGTTCGGGTATCGGGCGCAGACACACAACGTACGGCACACGCAATGTTGCGTCCTGCGATCCCGGCCGTCGCGGCTACGGGCTGTTGAGTGCCGCGAGCACTGCTTTTGCCGTCGAGACCCCGATTCCGGGCACCGAGGTGATTTCTTCGACAGTCGCGTCCTTGATTCTGGCGACCGAACCGAAGTGGGTGACCAGCGCGGTCCGCCGCGTCTCACCGAGGCCCGGCACCGAGTCCAGTGCCGATGCCGTCATCCGGCGTGAGCGTTTGCTGCGGTGGAACGTGATGGCGAAGCGGTGGGCCTCGTCACGCACACGCTGCAGCAGGAACAGTGCCTCGCTGTTGCGCGGCATGATCACCGGGTCGGCCTCGCCGGGCACCCAGACCTCTTCGAGGCGTTTGGCCAAGCCGATCACCGCGACATCGGTGATGCCGAGTTCGTCGAGGACCTCGGCGGCGGCGGCGACCTGGGGTGCACCGCCGTCGACGACGTAGAGGTTGGGCGGGTAGGCGAAGCGGCGCGGCCGGCCGGTGGTCGGGTCGATGCCGGGGCGTGAGGCGGGTTCGTCGACCTCGTCGGGTTCGATCTCGACGGGTTGTTCGCGGTCGCGGGCCAGGCGGGCGAAGCGGCGGCGGGTCACCTCGGCGATGCTGCCGACGTCGTCGGAGCGGCCGTCGCCGGCGGCTTCCTTGATCGCGTAGTGCCGGTAGTCGGACTTGCGGGCCAGGCCGTCTTCGAAGACCACCAGTGAGGCGACCACGTCGGTGCCCTGCACGTGGCTGATGTCGACGCATTCGATCCGCAGCGGGGCGCTGTCGAGTTCGAGTGCGTCTTGAATGTCTTGCAGCGCTTGTGATCTCGAGGTGAGGTCACCGGCACGGCGGAGCTTGTGCTGGGCCAGTGCCTCGGCGGCGTTGCGCTGCACCGTCTCGGCGAGCGCCTTCTTGTCGCCGCGCTGGGGGATGCGCAGCGAGACCGCGGAGCCGCGCATCTCACTGAGCCACTCGCCGATCTCCACGGCGTCGGCGGGCAGTTCGGGCACCAATACCTCACGCGGGACGACGATGGCCGCGTCGCCGTTCTGGTCCGCCATCGAGGCCTGTTCGCCGTAGAACTGGGTGAGGAACTGTTCGACCAGGGCGGCCAGCTCGGTTCCCGATTCCGCGACGTCGAGTGCGTCGCCCGCTTTGTCGACGACCCAGCCGCGCTGGCCGCGCACACGTCCGTCGCGGACATGGAAGATCTGGACCGCGGCTTCGAGTTCGTCGGTGGCGAAGGCGATCACATCGGCGTCGGTGCCGGTGCCGAGCACCACGGCCTGCTTCTCTAGTGCGCGGCGCAGCGCCTGGACGTCGTCGCGTAGCCGGGCGGCGTTCTCGAAGTCGAGGTCTTCGGCGGCTTCGTGCATACGGCGTTCGAGTGCGCGCACCATCTTGTCGGTCTTGCCGGAGAGGAAGTCGCAGAAGTCCTCGACGATCTGGCGGTGTTCGTCGGCATCGACCCGGCCCACGCACGGCGCGGAACACTTGTCGATGTAGCCGAGCAGGCAGGGCCGCCCGATCTGGTTGTGCCGCTTGAAGACTCCGTTGGAGCAGGTGCGTGCGGGGAACACCCGCAGCAGCAGGTCGAGGGTCTCGCGAATCGCCCAGGCGTGGGCGTAGGGGCCGAAGTAGCGCACGCCTTTCTTGCGGGCACCGCGGTAGACGAACAGCCGCGGGTACTCCTCGTTGAGGGTCACCGCGAGCACCGGGTAGGTCTTGTCGTCGCGGTAACGCACATTGAACCGCGGATCGAATTCCTTGATCCAGTTGTACTCGAGCTGCAGCGCCTCGACCTCGGTGGACACCACCGTCCACTCGACAGCGGCCGCCGTGGTCACCATCTGCTTGGTGCGCGGATGCAGCGAGTACACATCGGCGAAGTAGGAATTCAACCGGCTCCGCAGGCTCTTGGCCTTGCCGACATAGATGACCCGCCCGTGCACGTCCCGGAACTTGTACACACCGGGTTCGACGGGAATCGTGCCCGGCGCCGGCCGGTACGTCGCGGGATCTGCCACCTGTCAAGCCTAGCGAGGGGCTCCGACAGGTCCGCACCGCCGACCGAGTCGCCGTCGAAGTTCCCTGGGTCGAGGACTGCGGCAGGCGCGCCGGAACCGGCTGTGTAGCGTGAGTGCGCGGATTCTGTGTCTGGAAGGACGTCCGATGACCAACGCTGCTGCCCTGCCGTACGCCGGCGATGACCGGTACGACGACGAGGTGACCCCCTACGGGGTCATGCCCGGCACTGTGCGCGGGGCGCGGCTGATCGCGGCGGTCGCGGCCGCCGTCGGTGTGGTGCTGATCGCGATCACGGTGGCGCTGGGTGGCTCGCTCGGCGCGCTGCTCGCCGGGTATCTGCCGTCCTTCGCGCTGGTCCCGCTGGTGCTGTTGTTCCGGCAGGGCGGTGACCTGGTGCGCAAGGCGGCGATCGGGGTCGCGGTGCTGGCGCTGCTGGTGTCCTCGACCGGCATCCTCACCGGATTGCCGCCCGGGGTGGTCGGCATCGTTTCCAACGGAGCCGTCGCCGGTCTGCTTCTTCGACCCTCGGCGCTCGCCTGGTTCACCCGCGAGCGCTGACCCGTCCGCGTCGGCTCCGGCCGGCGTGGATCAGTCGGCCGTGCGGATGCCGTGTTCGGCGAGTGCGTCGATGAGGGCGCGGGGGCGATCGACGGTGGGGACCGCGTCGACGAGGGCGAAGCGGGCACCGAGGGCGGTGGCGCCGCCGTCGGCTTCGGTGCTGTCGCCGATCATGAGAACGCGTCCGGGGTCGACGCCGAGGCGATCGGTGGCGTCACGGAAGATCTGCGGGCTCGGTTTGATGGCGCCCACTTCGTAGGACAGGGTCATCGAACCGATCAGCTCCGTCCAGCCGCGCTCGGCGAAGGCCGGGCGGATGTCGAAGGCGATATTGCTGACTATGCCGACCGGAATACCCTGGGCGGCAAGAGATTTGAGAACAGTTCCGGTGTCGGGGTACGGAGTCCAGGTGAGCGGGTCGATGAGGCGTTCGTACAGGCGCGTCGCCTGGGCATCGGGGACACCGGAGCCGCGAAGCACCTCCAGGTAGGCGTGACGGTGCAGGGCGGGGTCCAGATCGCGGTTGTCCCAGGCGTGCTGGCCTGCCGCGTCGAAGGTCATGAACTGTTCGACCGGGGTCGTCATCCGCCGCAGCACTTCGGCTTTCGCCGCGATGTCGAACGGTGTTCCGTCGTCGCCGACGAGTTCGTCGGCCCAGGTCCGGTCGTCCTCCAAACGGAAGACCGTGCCCGAGTAGTCGAATAGCACCGCGTCGATATCCATATCAGCCAGGGTAGCCAGCCGGCGATCGCGCACCTGGCGGAAATCGGGCGGAGAACCCAAGATTCGCGTACACGTCATCCGGGTGTCGACATCGTCGAGTAGGTCGGCGGCATGCGGCCCGGGCCGAAAAAGATCGAATCCCGTCGGACCGGCGAGCTACGCTGCCTACATGACGCCAAGGCGACGGACGTGGATCGGGGCCACGACGGCCGCAGTGCTCGCGGTGGGGGTACTGGCCGGTTGTTCGACAGACGAGAAGACGGCAGCGGAGTGTACGAGCACACCCAACGGAACTCCGGTATCCGCGGCGCCCGTGACCGGCGGGGGTACGCCGACCTCGCAGAATCTCAGCACCAATCCTGAGATCGCCTCGGGGTACCGCTCGGACATGACGGCTGTGCGCACCAGCACCTACGCGGTGTCGACCGCCAATCCGATCGCCACGGAGGCCGCGTGCCGGGTGCTGCGGGCGGGTGGCACCGCGACCGACGCGCTGGTCACCGCGCAGGCGATGCTCGGGCTGGTCGAACCGCAGGCGTCCGGAATCGGCGGTGGCGCGTTCCTGGTGCACTACGACGCGAAGTCGCGCACGGTCGACACCTACGACGGCCGCGAGACCGCGCCTGCCGCGGCGACCGAGAACTATCTGCGCTGGGTCAGCGACACCGACCGCACCGAACCCGCGCCGAACACCCGGGCCAGTGGCCGCTCGATCGGTGTTCCCGGAGTGCTCCGGATGCTCGAACTCGCGCATTCCGAGCACGGGATGAGCGCCTGGAAGGAACTGTTCGATCCCGCGATCAGCCTGTCCGACAGCGGTTTCGAGATCAGTCCGCGCCTGGCCGGGCAGATCGCCGAGTCCGCGAAGGACCTGGCCGCCGACGAAGCCGCGCGCGGCTACTTCCTCGAACCCGATGGTTCGCCCAAGAAGGCGGGCACCGTCCTCACCAATCCGGCGCTGGCGAAAACGCTGTCGACGATCGCGACCGACGGAGCGAAAGCCTTCTACAGCGGGGCTATCGCCGAGGACATCGTCGAGGCGGCGGGCAGCACGGCGGGTAGGCGCACCCCCAGTGCGCTGACCACCACCGACCTGGCCGATTACGAGGCCAAGAAGCGCACGGCGCTGTGCACCGGGTATCGCAAGTACGAACTGTGCGGCATGCCCGCACCGTCCTCGGGTGGCAGCACCGTCGCCGCGACGCTGGGCATCCTCGCCAACTTCGACATCCCCGCGCTGCGCCCCCAGGAGCTCGACGCCAACGGCGGGCGCCCCGACGCGCAGGCCGTGCACCTGATCTCCGAGGCCGAGCGGCTGGCCTACGCCGACCGCAACAAGTATGTCGCCGACCCGGATTTCGTTCCGCTGCCGGGAAATTCGGCCCTCTCGCTGGTCCACCCGCAGTATCTGAAGGAGCGGTCGACGCTGATCGACCCCCAGAAGAGCATGGGTACCGCCAAGCCCGGCAATCTCGGACCGGTCCCCCTCGGCACCGGCCCACAGCCGCCCGAGCACGGCACCAGCCACATCTCCGTCGTCGACAAGTACGGCAATGCCGCCGCGATGACCACCACGGTCGAATCGGCGTTCGGGTCGTTCCATCTCGTCGACGGGTTCCTGCTCAACAATCAGCTCACCGACTTCGCCGCCGACCCACTCGATCCCGACGGCACCCCGGTGGCCAACCGCCTCCAGCCGAACAAGCGCCCGCGCAGTTCGATGGCCCCGACCCTGGTGTTCGAACGCGACGACAAGGGCGATCGTGGCGAACTGAAGCTCGTCACGGGTTCACCCGGCGGTTCGGTGATCATCCAGTTCGTCGTGAAAACGCTGGTCAACGTGCTGGATTGGGGCCTCGACCCGCAACAGGCGGTGTCCGGGGTGTCGTTCGGCGCGGGCAATACGCCGGTCACCGGGGTAGGCGGCGAGCACCCCGACATCGATGCCGCCGACAACGGTGACCATGATCCGCTGGTCGAGAAGCTGCGGGCGATGGGTCACCAGGTGTCGGTCGCGCCGCAGTCCAGCGGACTCAGCGCCCTGCAGCACAACGGCAAGGACGGCTGGATCGGCGGCGCGGATCCGCGACGCGAGGGAGCGGTCCTCGGCGATACCCGCTGAGGCGGCGGGCGCCCGCGCTCAGTCCTGCGGGGCGTAGCGGGCGCCCAGTTCGCGCACCCGCTCGATGGCATCCGCGGCGTGCGCCTTGTCGTTGGACCGGATCGCCAGCATCGGGACGTAGTCGTCGTCGGCCAGTTCGAGGCGGGCCCACGACTTGCGGTCGGGGAAGGACACACCGCGGATGTAGGCCCACGGATACACCTGGTCCCCGAGGATGTTGCGCACCGCGACGCCTCGGCTACCCGCGCGCACTCGCGGCCGGGTGAGCATCAGTACCGCGCCCGCACCGACCACCCCGATCAGGATCATCGCGACCTGATCGGCGACCCGGAAGTTCACCCCGGTCGACCCGGTTCGCAGCAGCAGCCCACCGGCGGTGAAGGCGACGACGATGACGACGGCTACCACGATGGCGGTGCGGATCGCCCGGCGCGGACGCACCTCGAACTCCCAGCCCGTGTCGGGCCCGGGAGCACTGCGACGCCACGTCCGCACCACCGGCACGGTCACACCGATCGCAGCGCGCGCAAGGTGAGCGCGGCATCGAGGGCGGCGGCACACGCCTGCTCGCCCTTGTCCTCCGCCGAACCGGGCAGCCCGGCCCGATCGCGCGCCTGCTCCTCGTCGTTCGTGGTGAGCACACCGTTGGTGACGGGGGTCGCCGCATCGAGCGACACCCGGGTCAGCCCGGCCGTCACCGCGTCACAGACGTATTCGAAATGCGGTGTGCCACCACGGATGACGACACCGAGAGCCACCACGGCGTCGTGGGTGCGCGCCAGTTCCTGCGCGACGACCGGCAGCTCCATCGCCCCGGCGCAGCGCACCACGGTCACGTGCTCGACGCCGGCTTCCTTGGCCACCCGTTCGGCATTGGCCACGAGGGTGTCGCAGATCTCGGTGTGCCAGCGCGAGGCGACGATGCCGAGTTTGACGTCTTTGGCCTGCGCCAGGGCAAAGGTCGGAACACCTGTGCCGCTCATCGTTGCCGCCTTTCGGAAGGAGTGATCACTGCGCGGTTTCGCCCAGGTCGAGATCGTCGAGGCCGACCAGGTCGTGGCCCATCCGATCCCGCTTGGTGCGCAGGTAGTGCAAGTTCTCGGCATTGGCCCGCAACGGCATCGGGACACGCTCGGTGATCGCGAGGCCGTAGCCGTCGAGACCGACCCGCTTGGCCGGGTTGTTGGTGAGCAGGCGCATCGAGCGGATACCCAGATCGACCAGGATCTGCGCGCCGGTGCCGTAATCGCGGGCGTCCGCGGGCAGGCCGAGATCGAGGTTGGCATCGACGGTGTCGCGGCCGGTGTCCTGCAACTGGTAGGCCTGCAGCTTGTGCATCAGGCCGATGCCACGGCCCTCGTGCCCGCGCATGTAGAGGACTACGCCGCGACCCTCCTGATCGACCATCTCGAGCGCCGCGTCCAGCTGCGGGCCGCAATCGCAGCGCAGCGAGCCGAAGACATCGCCGGTGAGGCACTCGGAGTGCACGCGCACCAGCACGTCCTCGCCGTCGCCGATGTCGCCGCGCACCAGCGCGACATGCTCGGCGTCGTCGAAGATGCTCTGGTAGCCCACGGCCTTGAAGTCGCCGTGCGCGGTCGGGATCCTGGCCTCGGCCACCCGCACGACATGCTTCTCGTGCTTGCGCCGCCAGGCGATCATGTCGGCGATCGAGATCATCGCCAGGTTGTGCTCGTCGGCGAACACGCGCAGCTCGTCGGTGCGAGCCATGTGCCCGTCGTCCTTCTGGCTGACGATCTCGCAGATCACGCCCGCGGGGCGCAGTCCGGCCATCCGGGCCAGATCGACCGCGGCCTCGGTGTGGCCGGGCCTGCGCAGCACGCCGCCGTCCTTGGCGCGCAGCGGCACCACGTGGCCGGGGCGGGTGAATTCGTCGGCCTTGGCTTGGGCACTGGCCAGCAGGCGCATGGTGACGGCCCGGTCGGCGCCGGAGATGCCGGTGGTGATGCCCTCGCGCGCGTCCACCGAGACGGTGTAGGCGGTGCCGTGCTTGTCCTGGTTCATCGCGTACGCGGGCGGCAGGCCGAGGCGGTCGCAGTCGTCGGCGGTGAGCGGCACGCAGATGTAGCCGGAGGTGTAGCGGATCATGAACGCGACCAGCTCCGGGGTGGCCTTCTCGGCCGCGAAGATGAGATCGCCTTCGTTCTCCCGGTCCTCGTCGTCGATGACGACAACAGCCTTGCCGGCCGCGATATCGGCGACCGCGCGCTCGATGCTGTCCAACCTGGTCACGTCTGCTTGCTCCGTAATTTTGGCGGCCGGGGCCGCGGGTTTGCCGTGGGGATGGCAACTAGTCCTACATTACGGCGTGGTCCCTGGGTGCTCGGTCAGGCCCGACGCCGATCGGTTTCAGCCTCGTTGGGCGAGACGTTCCACGTACTTCGCGATGACGTCCACCTCGAGGTTCACGGTGGCACCGACAGGGGCGGTGCCGAGAACCGTCAAAGACAGGGTGGTCGGGATCAGGGAGACCTCGAACCAGTCACGCGATCCGTCGGCGTTCGGTTCCGCTTCGATGCCGAGGCCGGAGACGGTGAGCGAGACGCCGTCGACGGTGATCGAGCCCTTCTCCACTACATAGCGCGCGATGGAATCCGGCAGCGAGATCCGCACGACCTCCCAGTTCTCCGACGGGCTGCGGCGCAGGACCGTGCCGGTGCCGTCGACATGGCCCTGTACGAGGTGCCCGCCGAGGCGGCTGTTCAGCGCGGCCGCGCGCTCGAGGTTGACCGGCGAACCGGCGACCAGCCCGCCGATGCTCGAACGCTTCAACGTCTCGTCCATGACATCGACGGTGAAGCTGTCGCCGTCGACCACGTCGACGACGGTGAGGCAGACACCGTTGACGGCGATCGAATCGCCGTGTCCGGCATCGGAAGTCACCAGCTTGCCGCGGATCGTCAACCGGGCGGCGTCGGTCAGCGCTTCGGTGGCCACGATCTCGCCAAGCTCCTCGACGATCCCTGTGAACATGCCTGACTCCCTTGTCGCGTCATCCGTACCCGTTGGGCCCAACAGCAGGTGGGTGGCCGCTATTCCCGCGCGGCCGCCCAGCTCGTCGCACAGCCTAGTAGCGCGGCCGGTGAGCCCGGGGCGGGGGCCGAACCCGACCACGCGCAGCACTCGGTCACCGAAAGCGATCGGCGGGCCGGCGATCGGGCGGCAAAGGTGTACCGACATGACGGAACGCCGCCGTTAATCAGTCCGGCGGTTGTCGTTCAATCCAATTTTCGACGAACCGGCCCCCTGCATTCATCCGGCAGCCTTAACCTGGTATTACCCGCCATTACGAACTGGAAACACGGTGAGTGGAATGCTTGCGCCCGCCGCGCCATTGACGCAATATTGTTACGTCAACGATTCCTGCTGTTCAACCAGATGTCGGGGCCTGGAACTGCGGGTTCTCCCGACATCATCGCCCGGAGCACTGCGGCTACCGGGAGTTCGCCCCAGGGATAGTCCACCACTCCAGGAAGACAACACTGTGGGTTACAACAGGTTCGCTATATGTGGGGGTGCCGCGTGAGCACATTGATCGATTCGACGCTGGAAATGCGCTGCGTGCGTTATCGGCGAGAGTTGCATCTGCCGGCCAAGATCGATTTCGATTCCCGCCGCATTCTGCTCCAGATCGGCGCGCACTACGGCGCGGTGACCATGCCCGGCGACCTGGGCGAGCGAGTGCAGGCCCGATTGCGCGAGGCCGCTATCGCGGGCCCGGTCGTCGATCACCCCCGCGCCCGGCGCTGGACGTTCCTCACCGGCCCGTGCCGGCCCGACTCCCTCACCGCGACCGCCTCGGCCGAACTGTTCCGCCTCTACGCGACCGTCGCCTGCGCGGGCAGCCAGATCGTGCTGCCTTCCCCCGACGACGAGCGCACCGGCTACCGCACCTGGGTGCAGGAACCCGAGTCCGGCGACCATCGGCCGCCGGTGCAGGCAGTCGTCGACGCGGCACGGGCGCTCGGCACCCGCAAACTCCGCGCCCTGTAACTAGGGCAGCCAGACCGACGCGGCGAGGTTGCGCAGCGTCTGCACGGCGGCACCGGGATCGGCGGTGTTGTAGACGGCCGACCCGGCCACGAAACAATCGATTCCGGCCGCGGCGGCCTGCTCGATGGTGTCCGCGTTGATGCCGCCGTCGATTTCGACGACCAGGCGCAACTCACCCGAGTCGACCAGGTTGCGCACGATCCGCGCCTTCTCCAGCACGCCGGGAATGAACGACTGCCCGCCGAAACCGGGTTCCACGCTCATCACCAGCAGGGTGTCGAACTCACGCAGGATTTCCAGGTACGGCTCGATCGGAGTGTTCGGCTTCACCGACAGCCCGGCTCGGGCACCCGCGGCGCGGATATCGCGCGCCACCGCGATCGGATCGTCGGCCGCCTCGGCGTGGATGGTGACGTTGTAGGCGCCCGCCTCGGCGTAGCTCGGGGCCCAGCGGCCCGGATCGTCGATCATCAGATGGCAATCGAACGGGATGTCGGTGGCCTTGAGCAGGCTCTGCACGATCGGCAGACCCAGTGTGAGGTTCGGCACGAAGTGGCCGTCCATGACGTCGACATGGAGCCAGTCGCATCCTTCGACAGCCGCGGCCTCGGCGGCGAGGTTCGCGAAGTCCGCGGACAGGATTGACGGGGCGATCATCGGCTGGGACGGACGAGAGAACGTCGGTGTGGACACAGCGCGCCAGTGTAGCGACGGCAATGGTGATTGCCCTGCCGGGATATGGGTAGCCTTCTCAGGGTGACCAATTTTTCGGCGGAACATGGGCCCTTCGGCGCCCCGGTGGAGATTCGTGTGGCAGCACAGCTGACGCAGCTGCCAATCGTGCGCGGACTGGCCGAAACACTGGTACTACTCAGCGATTTCACCCTCGACGAGGTAGCCGATGTGCGCCTCGCCGTGGACGAAGTGTGCTCGACGCTCATCGCGATCGCCGCCCCGGATACGCTGCTCACCTGCCAATTCCTTGTCGGTGACACCGAATTGCAGGTGCGCGTCGACGGTGTCGCGGCGGCGCAGGGCATGCCGGACCAGCGCAGCTTCGGGTGGCATGTGCTGCGCACGCTGTGCGACGAGGTGACTGCCGAGCAGCAGGATTTCGACAGCGGTGTGTCCGGTTTTCCGACGACGGTCCGATTCCGTCGGGTCCGGGGGAAGGCGTAGTGCACGGCGAAGACAACGAGCCCGACCACAACAATCTCGGCGAACCAGGAAAACCCGACTCCCCTCCCGCGGATTCGGACAAGGCCGCTGAACCGGAGAAGGAAACCCTCGAGCAGGAAACTCTCGACGAGGAGACCGAAACCCCCGAACCGGTGTCCGGATACGACGATGTCAGCGCCCTGTTCGAGCGCCTCGCGGCGACCGAGCCGGGCAGCGTCGCGCACGCGGTGGCGCGCGACGCGCTGATCAACCGCTGCATTCCGCTGGCCGACCACATCGCGCGCAAGTTCAGCGGGCGCGGTGAGCCGTTCGACGATCTGTCGCAGGTGGCGCGGGTCGGCCTGGTGCACGCGGTGGATCGGTTCGATCTGAGCCGCGGCTCGAATTTCCTGTCCTTCGCTGTGCCGACGATCATGGGTGAGGTCCGGCGGTATTTCCGTGACAACACCTGGGCGATGCGGGTTCCGCGGCGCGTCAAGGAAACTCACCTGCGCATCGGCGCGGCGGTGGATCAGCTGTCGCAGCGATTGGGGCGCTCCCCCACCGCCAAGGAGATCGCCGCCGAACTCGATGTCGACCCCGACGAGGTGACCCAGGCGGTCATCGCGGGCAACGCCTATCAGCCGACGTCGATCGACGCCGCCTCGATCGGGCGTGACAGCGACGCGTCGCTGCTCGACACCCTCGGCGAGGAGGAATCGCAGTTCGACCGGGTCGAGGAGTACATCGCGGTGCGGCCGCTGCTGGCCGGCCTGCCCGAACGTGAGCGCCGCATTCTGACCATGCGGTTCTTCGAGTCGATGACGCAGACCCAGATCGCTTCGCAGCTGGGGATCTCGCAGATGCACGTGTCGCGAATTCTCGCGAAAACCCTGGCGCGCCTGCGCGAATTGTCCGAACGGGACTGACTCGCGCGGACCGGACAACGGTGTCCTACGCGCCCTGCCTCGCCCGCCGCAGCTTCGCGGGTGCGCGCAGCCACCAGGCGCTGTCGAGCAACTCGGCGAGCTGTTGCGGGTCGACCGCGTCGAGGTCGATGAGGATGTACGGGTGCCCGTCGTAGTGCGGGGTGGTGTAGAAGGCCGCGTCGCCGGAGGCCAGCAGCGCCTCCTTTTCCGCGGGTTCACAGAGCAGGACAAGGCCGCCTTCGGCTTCGTCACGTAATCGGGCGAAACCCTTTCCGCCGACATTCAGGCCCGGACTGCGCCACCAGGTGCCCTCCGCTACCTCCGGCAGCGCCGTCGCCATCGCGACCACCTGCTCCCACGTCATCGTCATACGCCGATTCTCCTCCTCGGCGATCGCTTCCCGCTTGGACAAATGGAACGGCGCCGTCCCCTGTACTGGGAACGGCGCCGTCGTATCGTCGCGTCTACTTCTTGCGCAAAGTCGCCAGGAACATGGCGTCGGTGCCGTGGCGGTGCGGCCACAGCTGCGCGGACGGGCCGTCACCGAGATCGGTGACGCCGGGCAGGAACTCGCGGCTGTCGAGTTCTTCGGCGCCGGTGCGACGGACGAAATCGGCGACCACCGACACTGTTTCCGCGAGGTGTGGCGAGCAGGTCGAATACACGACGACACCGCCCGGACGCACCAGATCCCATGCGGCGGTGAGGAGTTCACGCTGCAAGGTGACCAGTTCGGCCACGTCTGCCGGGGTGCGACGCCAGCGCGCCTCGGGGCGCCGGCGCAGGGCACCGAGGCCGGTGCACGGCGCGTCGACCAGAACGCGGTCGTAGCCGGGGGTCAGACCGCTGTCGCGACCGTCGGCGACGTGCACGGTGACGGGCAGGTTCCGGGTGGACTTGCGGACCAGTTCGGCGCGGTGCTCGGCCGGTTCGACGGCGTCGACGGTGAACAGGTCGATCGCCGCCAGCGCGCCGAGCAGGGCGGCCTTACCGCCGGGACCCGCGCAGAGGTCGAGCCAGCGGCCCTTGTCCTCGCCTTGCAGCGGCGCGCGGGTGAGGGCGAGCGCGACCAGCTGGCTGCCCTCGTCCTGAACGGCGGCGATGCCGTCGCGGACCGGTTCGAGCTGGCCGGGGTCGCCGCCATCGAGGTACACCGCGTAGGGCGACCAGCGGCCTTCCTCACCGCCGGTGACCAGCGCGAGCTCTTCGGAGGTGATCTCGCCGGGCCGCGCGACCAGGTGCACGACCGGGCGCTCGTCGTCGGCCGCCAGCAGTGCGTCCAGCTCGCCCGCCTGTGCGCCGAGCGCGTCGGCGAAGGATTGGGCGATCCACTTCGGGTGCGCGTGTTCGAAGGCGAGCTTGCCGACCGGGTCGGCCGGGGCCAGCTCGGTGATCCACTCCTCGGCGGTCTTCTCCCCCGCCCTGCGCAGCACGGCATTGACGAAACCGGCACGGCCCTGGCCGAATTCGGCGCTGGCCAGGTCGACGGAGGTGTCGACGGCGGCGTGCGCGCTGGTGCGGGTCCGCAGCAGCTGGTAGACGCCGAGGCGCAGGATATCGAGGATGGGTCCGTCGATCTCGTCGACCGGGCGGCCCGCGCACGCCGAGATCACCGCGTCGAGCTGCCCCTGCGAACGGCTGGCGCCATAGGTGAGCTCGGTCGCGAACGCGGCGTCGCGCCCACTGATCTTGCGCTCGCGCAACAGCTTCGGCAGCGCGAGGTTGGCGTAGGCATCGCGCTCACGCACCGCACGCAGTACATCGAGGGCGACCTCGCGCGCCGGATCCACGGGTTCGCCGCGCCGCTTGCGCGGACTCGGGACGGTGGGATCGGGCCGCTCGGGGCGACGCGCAGCGGCGGCCTTGCCCGCCGGTCCCGCACCGGCAGCTCGGCTGCCCGCGCCACGGCCACGCGCATCTCCTTCGCGCGCACCACGATCGGGACGGGAGGCGCCACGGTCGGGTCGTCCGTCGCCGGGACGTGCCGCGCCGGAGCGACCGGTCGACCCACGCTCATCGCGCTGATCAGCCGCGTCACGCCGCTGCGCGGGTGCCTTCGCACCGCCGAAGCCGGGACGGTCATCGGCACGTCGGGGCGCACGGGATCGCGGAGCGTCGCCGCGTTGTTCGCCCGCGTCACGACCCTGCGGGCCGCGAGCGAAACCGGGGCGGTCGTCCGCACGGCGGGGTGCGCCGGATCGGTTGCCGCCGTCGCGGTCGTCACGGCGGGGTCGATCGGAGCCGCCGCGGTCGTCGCGGCCACCCGTCCAGCGGTCACCGTCCGCGCGCGGGGTGGTGGTGCCCTTCGCGGCGCGTGCTGCCCAGCCGCCGTCGACGTTCTTACCGGTGATCTTGCGGTCGTCGCGGGGGCTGCTGCCGCGCGGCGCGCCCGCCTTTCCGGTGGGCTTGCGGTCCTCGCCGGACGTGATGCCTTTCGCGGCATCGGCTTCGCGTCGACGTCGACGGTCCGAGGCACTCATCCGATCACCGTGCCGGGGGTGAGGCGGGCGCCGCGGGCCCAGTCGAGGGCGTTCATCATCTTCTTGCCGGGTGGCTGGACCTGCCCCAGGCGGACCGCTGTGGTCGATGTTCCGACGAAGACGCCGGACTTGCGCACCTCGATCTCGCGTTCGGGCAAGGTTTCCTCCACCATTTCCACCGGGCCGAGTTTGAGGCGCAGCCCGTTCACCTCGGTCCACGCGCCGGGCGCCGGAGTGACGGCGCGGATGTGACGGTGGATGGCCAGCGCGGGTTCGGCGAAACCGATCCGCCCCGCCTCCACGGTCACCTTCGGTGCGTAGGACACGCCGTCGTGGGGTTGCGCAATCGCTCGCAGCGAACCGTCTTCCACTCCGTCCAGGGTCTTCTCGAGCAAGACGGCGCCCGCCTCGGCCAGCCGGGCCAGCAGCTCACCCGCAGTGTCGGTGAGCCCGATCTTCTCGGTCATCACCCCGAACACCGGGCCGGTGTCGAGGCCCGCTTCGATCAGGAAGGTCGACGCGCCGGTCATGTCGTCACCCGCGTCGATGGCCGCCTGCACGGGAGCCGCCCCACGCCAGGCGGGCAGCAGCGAGAAGTGCAGATTGATCCAGCCGTGCGCGGGGATATCGAGCACCTGCTGCGGCAGCAACGCGCCGTAGGCGACGACCGGGCAGCAGTCCGGCGCGAGTTCGGTGAGCGCGGCGACGAATTCGGGGTCGGAGGGCTTGCGCGGGGTGAACACCGGGATGCCGTGTTCATCGGCGAGCTGTCCCACCGGCGAGCGCATGATCTTGCGGCCGCGGCCCGCGACCGCGTCGGGCCGGGTGAGCACCGCGACGACCTCGTGGCCCTCGCTCTCGATCAACCGGCGCAGCGACGGCACCGCGGGTTCGGGCGTGCCCGCGAAAACGAGGCGCATCAGCGACCACCGCCGACGCCACTGGATTCGCGCACGGTGACTCCGCCGCGGAACCAGTCGGATTCGCGGATGGTGCGCATCGCGGCTTTGCGGTCGGCCGGTTCGAGCCTGCTGATGAACAGCACGCCGTCGAGGTGATCATGTTCGTGCTGTACGCAGCGCGCGAGCAGGCCGTCGGCCTCGAATTCCACCGGCGCACCGGTGACGTCGACCCCGGTGACCCGAACGCGCGATGCCCGGCGCACGTCGTAGCGCACGCCGGGAATCGACAGGCAGCCCTCGGGACCGACCTGTTCGTCGGCCCCGATGGCCGACCATTCCGGATTCACGACGTGACCCGCGGCATCGCCGGTGTCATAGACGAACACCCGCAGCCCGACCCCGATCTGCGGCGCGGCCATCCCGACCCCACCGTCGTCGTGCATGGTCTCGGTGAGGTCGGCGACCAACGTGGCGAGGTCGGGACCGAACTCGGTGACCGCGTCGGCACGCGAACGCAGGATCGGGTCGCCGAACAGGCGAACGGGCTGAATGGTCACGGCGGCTCCCGGGGAGGACGAATTGCGGTCGTCCCAGTCTAGTGACCCCGGGAGGTGCTTCCGCCCAGCCCGGCCGTCAGGAGTTGCCCGCGATGATCACCTCGGGGATGCCGGTGCCGAGCGGGACCGGCTTGCAGACCGGGGCGGGTGCCCGGACGGGGTCGAGGATGCGCTGGAGCAACTGCTGCACGAAGGGGTCGTAGACCAGGTGGAAGTGGCCGGTCATGTCGTCGGCGCACAGGTCCTGCAGGACGAGGTTCTCCGCGCCCGCACCGCGCAGCGCGATATTGGAGAAGGGCTGGATCATCTCGTCCACCCGGCTGCCGACGGTGACGTAACGGACACCGGGCACGGTGTCGCCACCCGCGTTGAGCTCGACCATGAGTGGTTCGCCCTGGGCCTGCTGGACCGCGGCCGTCGAGGTGACCTTCGCGAAGACGTCCATCATTCCGGGAATGGCCTGTCCTACCGGAACCAGCCCGTACATGACCCCGCCGTAGCTGGGTGAGGCAAGGCCGACCCAGGTCCCGACCTTCGGCGCTCCCCCGAGCTTGTTGACGTAGAACCGGCTGACGTTCGCCCCCTGCGAGAACCCGACCAGATCGACCTTGGTCGCCTTGGTCGCGGCGAGAACATCGTCGACGAACTGGGCGAGCTGAGCGAAACTGATCCGCATGTCCTCGGTGCCGTAGGTGTCGGCACCCGGCGCCCCGCCGTAGTTCGGCGCGAAGACGCAGTAGCCGGCCGACACCAGTTGCGGTCCGATTCCCGCCCAGTCGGAGTACGCGCTCGAGTCGGTGCCGTGCACCAACACGATCGGCCGCGGATGCTCGACGCTCGGGATACACCCGAAGTTGTTGAGGCCCACCGGAACCGAGTTCGGATGGGCATTAATGTAATGGGCGGCGTCCAGATGATCAGCCTGTGCCGGACCCGCCTCCATCGGAATGACAGCGGGCCGATAGCCCGCCGGTTCAGCGGCGGTGATCGGCGCGAAAGACACACCGATCACCGCCGCGCAGGCGAGTGCCGTGACCGACACCGCGCCCCGCAATCGTGATGTTCCCCAACCCCACAACATTCCCGGTTGTTCCATGTCCCAAACATTTACTCCATCGGTCCGACAACCGCACGCCGGGCAGGGGGTTCACGACGCCCTCACTTCTCGGGGGTTGCGTCGCCCTCGACGGTGACGTCGTCCTCGGCGAGGATTCGATACAGCGCCCGACGGGTCTCGGCGAGCACCTCGGCCGCCTTCACCGCCTGCTGTGCCGTGCCGACCTGGGCCACCTGGCCGACCGCGCCCATCACCTGTCCGACCAGGCCGCGCAGGTCGAGCGCCTGGGCGCCGACATCCTGCTTGACCTCGGCCCACGGGTCGCCGAGATCCTCACGATGAGTCTCGACATAGGTCTTGCCCTCGTCGGTGAGCTGCGCGGTCTTGCGACCGGCCACCTTCTCGATAAGCACCAGGCCCTCGTCCTCGAGCTGGGCCAATGCCGGGTAGATGGACCCCGGGCTGGGGCGCCAGACATCGTCGCTGCGATCGCGGATCTGCTGGATCAGTTCGTAGCCGTGCATGGGGCGCTCGACGAGCAGCAGCAGCACCGCGGCCCGCACGTCACCGCGCCTGCCACGACCGCCGCGGCCGCGTCCACGGCCGAATCCGGGGCCGAATCCCGGTCCGAAACCCGGTCCGAACTCGGGGCCGTGCCCGTGCCGCCCGCCCTGACGGAACTGCCGCCGGTCGGGACCGAATTCCATGGGGCCCGGTCCACGACCGCGCCGGAAGTGTCCGAATTCTCGTTGTTCCTGGTTCTGCATGACAGCCTCCTGTGGCTCTCTCGTTGTACTTGACACTATCGACGATATATCGGCAATGCATCGAATGCAAGGAGAGAACTGAATTCACCGCGCTCGCCGGCGCGCCTCATTCCCTGGTGAGGATTTCCCAGATCCATTCCGCTACGACCGCGGGTGACGTCTCGGGCAACTGTTCGAGCCAGCAGGTGAGCACCGCGAGCATCGCGCCCGCCAGCGCCGCCGCGTCGACCTCGATCGGCACACCCGAGACGACCGGCTCTTGCTCACCCAGCAGCCGGATGCCGTCGGCCAGGATGGTCGCGATGCGGCGGGCCAGCCGTGCGTGCACCGCGGCGGATCCGTGCTCGCCGAGCACATTGCGATAGAGCTGGGCGTGGTCGGCGATGTGCTGGATGTAGCCGAGCAGAAAATGCGGCGGCCGGTCGGGCAGACCGTCACCGAACCCGCCTTCGCGCAGTGAGATCCCCGCGTCGAGCGCATGGCGTTCGATCGCGTCGGCGAGCAGGGTTTCCTTGTCGGTGTAGTGGTCGTAGAAGGTGCTGCGACTCACTCCGGCGCGACCGGTGATGTCGGAGATCGCGATGCCGTCGACCGGGCCTTCCAGCCCCAGCTCGAGGATCGCGTCCTGGAGCAGACCCCGGCTGCGCAGTACCCGCGGATCGTCGGAGGTCTGCTTGCGCCCTACCGGCTGCGTTCTGATCACTTCTCCACCTTCACATCCACCGATCCCTGTGTCGCGCGACACGTTGACGTCCGCCGGGCCACCGCGCCTATCCTACACATGTAGGTAATCAGACAGTTGTAGGCTAAATACCCTGAAGGGGTACCCCATGGCGCGAGTTCTCTATCGCCTCGGCGATCTCTGTTTTCGCAATCCGTGGCGGGTGGTCGCCGTCTGGTCACTGCTCGCCACTGCAGTCACACTGGTCGGAATCACCTTGGGCGCCAAGGTTTCCGATCGGTTCGACATTCCCGGCACCGAATCCGACCGCGCCCAGATCGTGCTGGCCGACAGCTTCGGCGAGGGCGCGCCGACCACACCGGGCGAGGCGCCTGCCAGGCTCGTCGTGCGCGCACCCGACGGCGCTCCGCTGCCGCTGACCCGGATCGACGCCGAACTCGCGACACTGAGCGGCACCCCCGGCATCGACAGCGTCACCCCGGCGGCGTTCGCGGTCTCGGAAAACGGTGCCGTCACCTTCGTCGACATCACCTTCGCGACCCCGGTGAATCCGACCGCGACAGCGTCGGTGGAGACGGTGCGCGACCGGTTGAGCGCCGAGGGATTGCGGCCGCTGCTCACCGGTGGCCCGTTCTACACCGAGGCGTCGTTCGTCGGTCCGTCCGAGGCGGTCGGGGTGGCGATCGCGATGGCCGTGCTGGTCATTACCTTCGGTTCACTGCTCGCGGCGGGTCTGCCGTTGCTGCTCGCGCTGGTCGGGGTCGGTATCGGCACCGGGGGCGTGGTCGCGGCCTCGACCCTGTTCGACGCGTCGTCGGCCACGCTGGCACTGTCGCTGATGCTCGGTTTGGCGGTCGGAATCGACTACACGCTGTTCATCGTGTCGCGGCACCGTCAGCAATTGGCGGAGGCGATGCCGGTGCGCGAGTCCGCGGCGCGATCCATCGCGACGGCGGGCAGTGCGGTCGTTTTCGCGGGCGCCACCGTGCTGATCGCCCTGTGTGGCCTGGCGATCGCGCGGATCCCGTTCCTCACCGGCATGGGCCTCGCGGCCGCGTCGAGCGTGGGAGTTGTTGTACTGCTATCGATTACGCTGTTGCCCGCGATTCTCGGGCTCACCGGCGAACGCTTGATTCCGCGCGGCCGGGGACTTGCCTCGATCGAGGCGTCGCAGCGCCCCAATCGCTGGGGCGAGCTGGTGACAAGACGCCCGATCCTCACGTTGCTGGCGGGCATCGGCGTGCTCGCGGTGATCGCGCTGCCCGCGCTCGGGCTGCGTCTGGGCCTGCCCAATGCCGGCCAGGAGCCGACCGATACCGTCGCGCGTCAGTCCTACGATCTGCTCGCCGAGGCCTACACGCCCGGCCTGAACGGGCCGCTCGTCGCGGTGGTGCAGGGTGAACCGAGCCGTATCCAAGCCCAGACCCAGGCCGCGATCGAGCAGATCGCCGCGCTACCGGGCGTCGCCATGACGCTGCCACCCGAGGTGAACGCCGCCGCTGACACCGCTCAGTTCGTGGTCGTCCCGACCACCGAACCCAGCTCGGAAGACACTGCCACCCTGGTGAAGTCGATCCGGCGTGGCGGGGCCGACCTGCACGCCGATCACGGTGCGACCCTGCACCTGACCGGCGAGACGGTGATCGCGATCGATGTGGCACGCAAGCTCTCCGCCGCGCTGGCACCGTTTCTGATCGTGGTGGTCGGCCTGGCATTGACCCTGCTGATGCTGGCCTTCCGCTCACTGCTGGTTCCGCTCACCGCGGCGCTCGGCTTCCTGCTCTCCCTGGCCGCGGCGCTCGGCGCGACCACCGCGGTGTACCAGTGGGGCTGGCTGGGTTCGGTGCTCAATGTGCACCACCCGGCGCCGATCCTCGCGTTCCTGCCGATCCTGCTGATCGGGGTGCTGTTCGGCCTGGCGATGGACTACCAGGTGTTCCTGGTGTCGCGGATGCGCGAGGCCTACGTCACCGGAAACGGATCAGCGCTCACCGCGGTGCGCACCGGTTACGCCCACAGCGTGCGGGTGGTCGCGGCGGCGGCGGTGATCATGATCGCGGTCTTCGCCGGATTCCTGTTCAGCCACAACACCATGATCGGCCCGATCGGTTTCGCGATGGGCGTCGGCGTGCTGTTCGACGCGCTGATCGTGCGCATGACACTGATTCCCGCTGTGATGGCGCTGCTCGGTCGCTGGGCGTGGTGGTTGCCGCGTCCGCTCGAGCGGCTGCTGCCCCACGTCGACATCGAAGGCGAGTCGCTGCCGAAAGCCCCAGGGGTTCGGTCAGAGCGTGAAACCATCACGGCCTGAACGGATTTCACCCGAGTCGAGGGGGGCCCCCCCCCCCCCCCCCGGCGGGCGCCGCCCCCCCCCCCCCCCCCCCCCCGCCGGGCCATCGCCCCCCCCCGCGCCCCCCCCGGGGCCCCCCCACGCGGG
>NZ_JBHXNJ010000015.1:0-46310 GCF_042719655.1 Nocardia sp. NPDC058518 | reverse complement strand
GGGGCGCGTTTTTGTGAAACCCCCACCCCCGCCCCCCCGCGCGCGGGCGTCGCGACGCGCCTACCGCACGGCCAGCTCGTCGATCCATCGCTCCAGCCGGGCACCCTCGGTGACCATCAGCTGCGGGTCGCGGAAGGTGTTGGTGAGCAACGAGATTCCCTGATAGGCCGCGACGAACGCGATCGCGAGCTCAGCGGCGTCGGCGCGCCCCAGCTCCGCGAACTGCGTGCGTGCCCAGTCCACGAGTAACCCCATCACGCGCGCGGGCTCGCCACGGAAGGCGTCCTCCCGCTTGTCGAGCTCGGCGGCCAGCGAGCCGAACGGACAACCGAAGCGCGCCGCCATCTCCCGCTCGTCGACCCAGCTGCGCACCATCGCCTTCAACCGCTCGGCGGGCCCCTGCAGTTCGGCGATCTCGGCGACAGCTCCGGCCAGCACCTGCGCGTGCAGCGCGATCACCGCGGCGATGAACTGGTCCTTGGTCTTGAAGTAGTAGTAGACATTGCCGACCGGCACGTCGGCCTCGCGCGCGATCTCGGCGATCGTCGTCTTCTCGATGCCCTGCTGGTAGAACACGCGCATCGCCGCTTGGACCAGGCGTTCCTGCTTCCCGATCTTCGGGCTGACCTGCGCGTCCGATTTAGTCATACAACTAACTATAGACAGCTGACGGCTCATGGGATACGTTCTGCTCAGCAATTCAGTCAGCCAACTAACTAAGGATTCACATGATCGTCGTCACCGGAGCGACCGGCAACATCGGCAGCACCCTGGTCGAACTACTCGCCGACGCGGGTGCGCAGGTCAGGGCCGTATCCCGAGGTACTCGCCCCGTCGAGCTGCCCACAGGCGTCGAGCACGCGGTCGCCGAGCTGGGCGATCTCGACAGTCTCTCCCCCGCCCTGCACGGCGCCGACGCGCTGTTCCTGCTGATCACCGGCGAGCAACTGATGACCGGCCCCGAGCCCGCGCTGCTGCTGAAAACGGCCGCCGACGCCGGCGTGCGCCGGGTCGTCTTCGTGTCCTCGCAAGGCGCGGTGACCCGCCCCCACTCCGACGGCTACGCCAGAACCATCGCCTTCGAACAGGCACTCGCCGAGTCCGGCCTCGAGTGGACGGCTCTGCGTCCCGGCGCGTTCTTCTCCAACACCTTCGCGTGGATCGAACCGGTCCGGACCCAGCGCATCGTCGCGGCGCCCTTCGGCGATATCGGCCTGCCCGCCGTGGACCCCGCCGATATCGCCGCTGTAGCCGCGGCAGCCCTGCTCGAAGGCGGCCACCACACCCGCGCCTACACGCTGACCGGCCCCGCGGTGGTCACTCCCCGCGACCAGGCGGCAGCACTCGCCGAAGCGATCGACACCCCGCTCACCTTCCTCGAACTCACCGCCGAACAAGCCAAACAGAACATGCTCCGCTTCATGCCTGAGCCAGTCGCCGACCACACCCTGACCATCCTCGGCACGCCCACGGCGCAAGAGCAGCAGGTCAGCAACGATATCGAGGAGATTCTCGGTCGACCGGCCACCGCCTACGCGCAGTGGGCAAGGCGCCACCGGACGATGTACACCTGACCGAGGTGCCCCGGTCAGCCGATGTCGACCGGGTCGATCTGGACGCGAAGGGGGGCGTCGGAGCGGTGGGAGCTGCGGATCGCTTGGGCGGCGGTGAGGGCGCGGGCGAGGGGCGCGCCGCCCGAGCGGGGTACACGCAGGAGCATGCGTTCGACTTCGGCGGGAGCGTCGGTGCCGGAGAAGGGTTTACGGGCCGTCGGCGGTAGGGGGACGGGGCCGAGGATCTCGGTGCCGTCGGGAAGTGTTGTGGCGTCGAGCAATTCGGCGATCGAGGCGGTGGTACCGTCGACGGCGGCGAGACGGACCGCGGGTGGGAAGCCGACCTCGGCGCGGGCTTCGAGCTCGGCGGCGGCATGGTTGACCGGGTCCCAGCGAACCAGTGCCTGGACCGTGGGCAGGGAGGGCTCGGCCATCACGATGACCTGTCCGCGAGGCCGCACCAGGGCCGCAGCACCCATCCAGCGGCGCAAAGTGTCCTCACTCGCGCGCAGGTCGGCGCGCCCGAGCAGCGCCCATCCGTCGAGCAGCAGAGCGACACCGTAACCGCCGCGCACGAGCGGTTCGGCACCGACGGTAGCCACGACCACCTGAGCACCCGGCTCGACGGTATCGAGCACTTCCCCACCCCCCGAGGCGCGGATCGGGACGCCGGAGAAGGCGCGGCCGAGCTCTTCGGCGGTGCGAGCCGCGCCGATCACCGTCGCCCGCAGCGCTCGCGCACCGCAGGCCTGGCAGCGGAACGCGGCTTCGGTGATGCCGCACCACTTGCACTGTGGGCTCGCCGCTTCACCATTGCCCGAATGCGGTAGCGCCAACGGTCCGTTGCAGTGCCTGCAGCGCGCGGGGGTGCGACATTTCGCACAGGCCAGCGACGGAACATAGCCTCGCCGCGGCACCTGGACCAGCACCGCGGCGTTCTCCTTGATCGCGGAGCGGGCGGCCGCGAACGCAACGCCGGGCATCCGCACCGAGCGGGCCAGCGCGTCGCGTTCCAGCGCGTAATCGCTGTCGCCGGGCGCGCTGATCCGGGGCGTCACCTCGCGCAACGTCTGACGTTCCGCGAGAAGGTCTCGCGCCCAACCGGATTCGACCACTGCCTGGATTTCGGCGGTGCGCGCAAAACCGGCGGCGACGAACGCGGCACCTGTCTCGTGCGCCCGCAACATCGCCACTTCGCGAGCGTGCGGATACGGGGAACGCGGCTCGGCGTAGGTGTCGTCGCCGTCGTCCCACATCGCGATCAGCCCTAGGTCCCGTGCGGGCGCGAACACCGCCGCCCGAGTGCCCACCACGATCCGGGCCTGCCCCCGCAACACCGCCAACCACCGTCGATACCGCGCTGCGGGACCCAAGCCCGCCGACAGCCCGACAGCCGAATCACCCACCAGTGCGACACATTCGGCAAGCAACCGATCGAGGTCCCGCTGATCCGGCACCATCAACACCGCACTGCGACCAGCGGCCACCACCGTCGCCGCCAACTCCGCCAGCCGCGCCGCCCAGTCCTCTCCAGGCAACGCTTGCCATGCCGCCCGTACACCCTTGCCCTGTGCCAGCGCACCGACGAACCCCGAGCCGTGCGCATACCGCCCCCACGCCGACGCATCGACCTCGATGCGCGATTCCGCCGCGGCATCGACCAGGACCTCCGCGGCCGTCGTATCCACCTTGTCCCCCGCACCTCCGCCGAACTCCTCGGCCGAATCGCCTACCTCGCCCGCACCTTGCTCACCGATCGGGCCTGCCTCGACCAGGCCGGACACCGAATCATCCGCGCTATCAGCACCTTCCGTCGCGGCACTCGCCGCTTTCGTTGTGGTGCCGGTTTTCTTCGTGCCGCCAGTTTCGGTGCGGGCGTGACGCGGGGGAATCGCCAGGCGAAGGACATCGGGCCGAGTCCCCGCATAGCGGGTGGCGACGGCGGTGGCCAGGCGCAGAACTTCCGGGGTGAGGACGCGTTCCGGGGAGACGACCCGTTCGAGTGGCATCATCTTGCCGTTGTGGTCGCTGTGCGGGAGCCGTTCCAGCAGGTATCCGTCGACGAGACGACCCGCGAAACGGACGCGCACGCGCACGCCCGGCTGGGCGATCTCGTCCAGTTCAGGTGGGACGAGGTAGTCGAAGTCGCGGTCGAGGTGGGCAGGCGAAAGCAGCGGGAGCACCCTCGCGATGGGGTGTCCCGCTGCTGTCGATGTTTCGTCCGCTGCCACGCGGTCCGTGGTTATTACAGGCCGACGGCCGCGCGCAGCTTGTCGGCGCGGTCCGTGTGCTCCCAGGGCAGGTCGACATCGGTGCGGCCGAAGTGGCCGTAGGCCGCGGTCGGTGCGTAGATCGGGCGCAGCAGGTCGAGATCGCGGATGATCGCGCCCGGACGCAGGTCGAAGACCTCGGAGATGGCGGTGGAGATACGCACCGGGTCGATCTTCTCGGTGCCGAAGGTCTCGACGAACAGGCCGACGGGAGCCGACTTGCCGATCGCGTACGCGACCTGCACCTCGACGCGATCCGCCAGGCCCGCGGCCACGACGTTCTTGGCGACCCAGCGCATGGCGTAGGCGGCCGACCGGTCGACCTTCGACGGATCCTTGCCGGAGAACGCGCCGCCACCGTGGCGGGCCATGCCGCCGTAGGTGTCGACGATGATCTTGCGGCCGGTCAGGCCCGCATCGCCCATCGGGCCACCGAGGACGAACTTGCCGGTGGGGTTGACCAGCAGGCGGATTTCGGAGGTGTCCAGGCTGGGCAGGTTCAGATCACCGATGACGGCGTCGACGACCTTCTCGCGGATATCGGGGGCGAGCAGGTTGTCCAGGTCGATATCGGCGGCGTGCTGGGTGGAGATGACGACCGTATCGAGGCGGACCGGGCGGTCACCGTCGTATTCGATGGTGACCTGGGTCTTGCCGTCGGGGCGCAGGTAGGGCAGCACGCCCGACTTACGGACCTCGGTGAGCTTGCGCGAGAGCCGGTGCGCGAGCGCGATCGGCAGCGGCATCAGCTCGGGCGTGTCGATGGTGGCGTAGCCGAACATCAGGCCCTGGTCACCGGCGCCCTGACGCTCGATCGCGTCGTCGGAACCGCCGACGCGCGCTTCGTGCGAGGTGTCGACACCCTGGGCGATATCGGGCGACTGGGCCCCGATCGCGATGTTGACACCGCAGGAATTGCCGTCGAATCCCTTTGCGGAGGAGTCGTATCCGATCTCGAGGACCTTCTCACGGACGATCCGCGGGATGTCGGCGTAGGCGGAGGTGGTGACCTCGCCCGCGACATGGACCTGCCCCGTGGTGACCATGGTTTCCACCGCGACCCGGCTGCTCGGGTCCTCCGCGAGCAATGCGTCGAGGATGGAATCGCTGATCGCGTCACAGATCTTGTCCGGATGACCTTCGGTCACGGACTCACTGGTGAATAGCCGACTACCTGTCGTACGCACAGTTCTTCCCTCTCCCTCAACGGGTTACTCGTTCGGCTTGTGACGGTAACTTCTCGGTGTTACCGCGCAACCCTTCTCATCAAGACTATTCCAAACCACCGACATGGTGGCGAGTAAGTATCAAGCCGGACCGCGAACACCCACGCGGACGGTAAACTGCCCGACCCTCGTTGCCGCGCAACTGTTTTCGCGCGAAGTCGACGCGAACTCCCCGGTCAGGGCAGCAGCGGGACCAGCGCGTCGAGCACCCGGCTGGCCAGCAGCGCCTTCGATCCGTGATCGAGGGCCTGTTCGGTGCCGTCGGCGCCGAGCAACCAGCCGTCGTTGGTGTCGACCTCGAACGCCTTGCCCTCACCCACCGCGTTGACGACGAG
This sequence comes from Nocardia sp. NPDC058518, assembly GCF_042719655.1. NCBI lineage: Bacteria > Bacillati > Actinomycetota > Actinomycetes > Mycobacteriales > Nocardiaceae > Nocardia > Nocardia sp. NPDC058518. The sequence continues at coordinate 40,926 of NZ_JBHXNJ010000015.1, read as the reverse complement.
CAGATCGCAGCCCTTGCGCGCCAGTTTCGCGCGCGCGTGGGTGAGCACGTCGCCGTTGTCGTCACCGGTCTCGGCGGCGAAACCGACGATCGCGGTACCGGCGAGCCGTCCCTCGGTGCGGGCGTCGACCAAGCCGGCGAGGATGTCCTCGTTCTTGGTCAGCGGGATCACGTCGGGTTCGTCGGCGCCCTTCTTGATCTTCGCGGCGGCCACGTGTGTCGGACGGAAATCGGCGACCGCGGCCGCCATGATCACCGCATCGGCGCCGAGCGCGTGCTTGTCGACCGCGGTCTTGAGCTGGTCGGCGGTGGTGATGTGGACCAGTTCGACCGCGGCGGGCGGCGCGAGCTCGATCGTGTTGCCCGCGATCAGCGTCACCTGGGCGCCACGCTGGGCGGCGACCCTGGCCAGGGCATAGCCCTGCTTGCCGGAGCTGCGGTTGCCGAGGAAGCGCACCGGGTCGAGGGGTTCCCTCGTACCACCGGCGGTGATCACCACGCGGCGACCGGTCAGGTCGCGAGGCAGCGCGTCGGCACGTTCGAGCAGCAGCGAGGCCAGACCGAAGATCTCCTCCGGTTCGGGCAGCCGTCCGGGACCGGTATCGGTGCCGGTGAGCCTGCCCGAGGCGGGTTCCATCACGTTGGCGCCGTGCGCGCGCAAGGTCGCGACATTGGCCACCGTCGCCGGATGCTCCCACATCTCGGTGTGCATCGCGGGCGCGAACAGCACCGGACATCGGGCCGTCAGCAAGGTGGCGGTGAGCAGATCGTCGGCGCGCCCCTGTGCGGCGCGCGCCATCAGATCCGCGGTGGCGGGGGCGATGACGACGAGATCGGCCTCCTGGCCGATCCGGACATGCGGCACCTCGGGCACGTCGGCGAACACCGTGGTGTGCACCGGCTGCCCGGACAGCGCCTCGAAGGTCGCCTTACCGATGAACTGTAGAGCCGACTCGGTGGGAATCACCCGCACCTGGTGTCCGGTCTCGGTGAAACGGCGAACGAGGGCACACGCCTTGTAGGCGGCGATGCCCCCGCCGACCCCGACGACGATCCGCATGGTCTTCTACGCCTCCGGACTAGAGATTGTCACTCGCCCTCGGTGTGTTCGAGCAGGTCGGAGTGAATTTCGCGCATGGCGACCGACAGCGGCTTCTCCTGCAGACCCGGCTCGACGAGCGGGCCGACGTACTCGAGGATGCCGTCACCGAGCTGGTTGTAGTAATCGTTGATCTGACGGGCGCGCTTGGCCGCGTAGATCACCAGGGCGTACTTGGAGGACGTGCGCTCGAGCAGCTCGTCGATCGGGGGGTTGGTGAGGCCGATCGGAGTGTCGTACGCGGGTACTGCGGTGATGTCCGTGCTCACTAGGGGTGACTCCTGCGGGTTAGTGGGTCAAGAACTCGAATTTGTGCTAACGAACAACGATACCAACTGCTCACAAGCGGTCGTTACCTCGCTGTTCACGATGACCGTGTCGAACTCGTCACAGGCCGCCAATTCGACCCGGGCCGTCTCGAGCCTGCGCTCGATCACCTCGGGCGTCTCGGTGCCGCGTGAACGCAGCCGCGAGACCAGTTCTTCCCAGCTCGGCGGCGCGAGAAACACCAGCAGTGCTTCCGGCATCGCCTGCCGGACCGACCGTGCACCGGCCAGGTCGACTTCGATCAGTACGGAAAGTCCGCTCGCCAGCGCTTCTCGCACCGGGGCGGCGGGGGTGCCCGATCGCTGCAACCCCCCATGGATGTCTGCCCATTCGAGCAATTCGTCCGCCGCGATCATGGCGTCGAACTCGACTCGGGAAACGAAGCGGTAATCGAGACCGTCGACCTCGCCGGGACGGGGGTCCCGCGTCGTGGCCGACACACTGAAGACCAATTCGGGCAGGCGTTCCCGCACGCACCGCACGACCGTGGATTTACCCACGGCCGAGGGGCCGACCAGTACTACCAGCCGGCCCTTCCGCGTGTTTTTGTCCACCAGACTTTAGGCGTCGAAGTCGAAGCGGGTGAGCAGCGCGGCGCGCTGCCGGGCACCGAGACCACGGAGACGACGCGTAGGCGCGATCTCCAGCTCGGTCATGATCTCCGCCGCCTTGACCTTGCCCACCTTCGGCAGAGCCTCGAGCAGCGCAGAAACCTTCATCTTGCCGAGAATCTCATCGGACTCGGCATCGGTGAGGACCTGCTTCAGGTTCGTTCCACCGCGCTTCAGGCGCTCCTTGAGCTCTGCCCGAGCGCGGCGAGCGGCAGCCGCCTTCTCCAGAGCAGCGGCGCGCTGCTCATCAGTCAGCTGGGGAAGGGCCACGGGTTCCTCCGTCTCATCGTTCATTGCCAGATCTACCGCCGGTTACCCGGACGGTCTGTGCGACCGTACCCACGGTGCGCGCCGATTGCGAACCCGACCCCCAGGTCAGGGCAGGATTACGAATGCCGTATGGCGCGCGCGGACCCGATGCGGTGACGGCTGATTCCAACGTCTCGATCGTACAGCCGAATTACTGAAATGCATCCCCACCTGCGGTTATACCGATATGGGCGATGATAGCCACCAGGTAGCGCGAGGGCCGCGTGCCGCCCTGGCAAACCCGGTGGCGCGCGACCAGCGGGTTTCCTGAAAAAGCCCGCGTGTCGCACGATTTCGTACAGCGTGTCGTCAAGATCGGGCACGAAACTCGTCGAGAACCGCACCCGACGCGGTCGCCACAACCTCGTCGATCCAGTCCGGAATCGGGGCCGCGCGGGCGATGTAATCGCGGACAAGACCGTACGGAATCGCCTTCACGGCGGCGCCCGCGATGGCCAGCGATCGGTCGTCGGCGATCCCGAATTCGGTCACGACGGCAGTCAGCAGGGCGGCGTTCATCCCGTCGTTGACGCCGGCGATCGCGGCTCGCAGATCCTCGGCGCCGACCTCGAGGAGTTCGTCGCGATGGAACATCTTCATCGCCCGCGCCTCGGTGGGGTGCGCGCGGCAATAGCGCGGCAGGAACACGGCGGCGGACAGCAGCGGCGCGGGGCCGGTCAGTGCCGTGACGAAGCCCTCGTGGAAGCGGCGGATCGACCGCAGCCACAGGCGGGCGAGCAGTTCGTCACGTGAGGCGAACCGCACATAGATCGACCCCGAGTGCACACCGGCGGCCGTGCCGATCGCCGTGATGGCGGGCCGGGTGATCGCGGGGTCGGCGAGCAGATCGCGGGCCGCGTCGAGCACCTGATCGTCGGTGAAAAGGCGGGGTCTTGCCACCGGATCAGCCTAGTGGCACAGTTTATGAATATGGATTCAAGAACAAGATTCCCGCTCGCCGGTGCGCTGCTCACCTTCATCGGCACCGCCCATACCGCCCTCGGCGTCGCGCTGTTCTTCGCCGCCGATCAAGATGCCGAGCTCACCTTCTGGTTCACCGAGTTCGGCGTGGTCAGCATCGGTTTCGGCATCGCGATCATCGCGCTGGAGCGCGCGCTGGGGTATGTGCCCGGCGCGGTGCTGCTCGTGCTCGGCGCGGTCACGGTGTCCGGCCTGGCGTTCATGCCGCTGTCGGGGTTCCTGACGGTGCTGGCGCCGCTCGGCATCGGCGCGTTCGGCTGGTGGCGGGCCAGGAACGAGCGGGTCGCGGCCTGAGCGGTCACCCCTGCGCCGCACCCGCCCGCAGGTGCTCCAGGATGGCGAGCACCCGCCGGTTGTGTGCCTCGCCTGCCGGTAGGTCCAGCTTGGTGAAGATCGCGTTGATGTGTTTCTCGACGGCGCTGCGGGTGACGTAGAGCTGTCCGCAGATCGCCGCGTTGCTCAGGCCCTGCGCCATGAGTTCGAGCACCTCGCGTTCGCGCTCGGTGAGCCGGTGCAGTGGCGAGTCGGCGCGATTGTGCAGCAGCAACTGACGGACCACCTCCGGGTCGAAGGCGGTGCCGCCGGTGCCCACCCGGTCGACGGCGTCGAGGAATGAGCCGATCGCGGCGACCCGGTCCTTGAGCAGGTAGCCGATGCCGCCGGTGCCGGTGAGGAACTCCGCCGCGTGCCTGCGCTCGACGTACTGTGACAGCACCAGGATCGCGATTCCCGGCTGGTCGCGGCGGATCTCCAGCGCCGCTCTGATCCCCTCGTCGACATGGTCGGGCGGCATCCGCACATCGGCGATGACCAGGTCGGGCGGGCGCACTCGCACAGCGGCGAGCAGTTCGGTCGCGGTGCCGACGGAGTCCACGATCTCGTGACCTTCGGCGGTGAGCAGCTGGGCCAAGCTCTCGCGCAGCAGCGCGGAGTCCTCGGCCAGGGTTATCCGCACGGAACCTCCACGGTGATGATCGTCGGGCCGCCCGGCGGGCTGTCCACTGTCATGGTGCCGTCCAGCGCGGTGACGCGGGTGGCGATGCCGGTCAGGCCGTGTCCGGTGGGGTCGGCACCACCTTTTCCGTCGTCGCGGACACGCAAGCGCACTGTGCGGCCGCCGCGCTCCACCGCGACCTCGACGGCCGTGGCTCCGGAATGTTTGATGGCGTTGGTGATCGCCTCGCTCGCGGTGAAATAACAGGCCGATTCGACCGGCCGGGGTGCGCGTTCATCGAGGTCGACGGTCAGTCGCGTCGGCACCGGGGTGCGGTCGGCGAGGGCTTCGAGGGCGGCGCGCAGGCCGTCGCGGGCGAGCATGGCCGGGTAGATGCGCCAAGAGACCTCGCGCAATTCGTCGAGGATGTGCCCGGTCTCGGCGATCGCACGCCGTCGCAGGTCGGCGCGCCCGTCCTCGTCGGCCGCCCGGTCCATCCGGCCGAGCAGGATCGACAAGGCGACCACCCGCTGTTGCACACCGTCGTGCAGATCGCGTTCGATACGCCGCCGTTCGTCGTCGATCACCTCGACCACCTCGGCGCGGGTGGTGGTGAGCTGGGCGACCCGCTGAGCCAGTTCGTCCTGGCCAGGGCGCGTGCTCCGGCGCAGGCACCAGGCTTCGGCCCGCACCACCCCGAGCAAACCCTGCACGGCGAGGAAGCCGAGCACCGCGCCGGGAAGTGCGAGCACGGTGACCGTCGCCCAGGTGACCTGCCCGGGTTCGGTCGCGTCGATGATCGGCACCGCGGCGCCGGTGCTCGCGCCGTAGACCACGGCCACCGCGACGACGACCCCCAACCCCGACAGGGCGAGCACCAGCACGCCGAGCACGCCGACCAGCGCGCGGACCGCCAGATATCCCGCGGCTCGCGCTCCGCTCGGCGCGCCGTTCGACCGCACGCCGAGCAACCGGGTGAGACGCCGGTGCTCCCCCTGGGCGATCCGGTCGGTGAGGTTCGCGGCGATCGGCGTGGCGAGCACACCGAACAGGTCCAGCGGCACGGTGAGCACGCCGAGCAGATATCCCGCGACAGCGGCGGCGACGCGTGACGATCGCGCCGTGGAGGTGCTCATCGCCCAATTCTCGCGAATCTCATCGGCCGGTGCTCGGCTGCGCCTGCCGCTGACGCACGCGCCGGACGACGAACACCGTCGCGGCCACGAGCACGGCGACGATCACGGCCTTCTGCAGGATGCCCGCGTAGGTCTCGACGACGTGCCAGTTCTCGCCGAGAAAGAAGCCCGCGAACACGAAGACCGCGTTCCACAACAGGCTGCCCGCCGTGGTCAGCAGCGTGAAGCGGATGAGGGGCATGCGTTCGACGCCCGCGGGGATCGAGATCAGGCTGCGGAAGATCGGGATCATCCGGCCGAAGAAGACTGCCTTGTCGCCGTGGCGGGCGAACCAGTCCTCGGTGCGGTCCAGGTCGGACAGTCTCACCAGGGGTACCCGGTCGACGATGCGGCGCAGGCGGTCGCGGCCGAGTGCGGCACCGAGGCCGTAGAGGGCGAGGGCACCGACCACCGAGCCCAGGGTGGTCCACAGCAGGACCTCGGCCAGGCTGAATCGCCCGCGGCCGGCAGTGAAGCCTGCCAGCGGCAGGATCACCTCGCTGGGCAGCGGGGGGAAGAGGTTCTCGAGTGCGATAGCGAGGCCGGCGCCGAAGCCACCGAGCTGTTCCATCAGCTGTACCGCCCACCCGGCGATGCCGGTCAGTTCGGTCGAATTCCCTGTCGTATCCATGCTTTCGACGCTAGGTAGCCGGGACCCCGCGATCAGTAGCGTCAACCACCCGGTTCGATGCGGCGCGACCGCAGCTCGGGGGTGGGGTTTTCCGCACCCCTGTCGCGGGGCGTACACCATCGCTGCGGGCCGGACGCGTCCCTAGCGTCGAAAGGTATGCGACAGAAACTGTTTCGGGCCTCTGTGGTCGTTGTGGGCACCGTGCTGGCGGCCACACTGATGGCCGCTCTGGTCCTCGTGACGGCACGGTGGCGGGTTGTCGGGGATACGGTCGAGGCCACCGCGCGCTGGAACGACACCGATGTGGTGTTGCGAGTCTCCGACGGCGAGCGGCAGCGCGAATGGCAATACGAGGGCAGCGCGGCCGGGCAGGCGAGCACGCCGGGACCGCACAGCAGGTTCCGGATCGGCAGCATCACCAAGACCTTCGTCGCCACCGTCGTGCTGCAACTCGTCGACGAGGGCAAGGTCACGCTGGACGGTTCGATCGCCGCGCACCTGCCAGAGCCGATTCCCGGTGGCGACCGGATCACGGTGCGGCAGTTGATGAATCACACCAGCGGGCTCTACGACTACATGAAAGAGCCGGGCATGTCGACGAACCGGTGGCGCGGCGACGACCGGTTCCGCACGCACGCACCGCGTGATCTGCTCGCCACCGCGGTGGGCCACGACCCCTATTTCGCACCGGGCGCCCGCTTCCGGTACTCGAACACCAACTACATCGCCCTCGGCCTGCTGATCGAGCACGTGACCGGGCACCGCTACGGCGACGAGATCCGCGACCGTGTCCTCACACCGTTGCGGTTGACCGCCACCACCGTGCCAGGCGAGGACCCTCGCGTCCCCGCGCCCGCCCTCACCGCACACCGTGACATCGACGGTGCGGGCCGGGTGGACGTGACCGCGGTCGGCGACTTCGCCTGATCCGGCGGCGCGACCGACGACGAGGCCGGGGCAGCGTTTCGCTACCCCGGCCGGTCGTCGTGTTCTCAACGCTGCAGGAAGGCGAACTCCTCTTGCAGCTGAGCCGTCTTGTCGCACAGCGCCGTCACCGACGGGCCCGCGTTGAGCACCTCGCGCGAGACCGCCGGTACGGCGGCGGCGAAGTTCGCCTCGGTGACCAGGGCGCGGATGGAGTCCGCTCCCCCGCCTTGCGCGCCCACACCGGGCATCAGGATCGGGCCGTTGAGGGCCGACAGGTCGGGCGCCTCGGTGAGTGTCGCACCGACGACCACGCCGACGGAGCCGAAACCGGACCCGGCGTTGCGGGCCGCGGCCTCGTCGACCATCGTCTGCGCGATGGTGCGCCCGTCCGCGGCGGTGATCCGTTGCAGTTGCGCCCCTTCGGGATTGGACGTCGCCGCGAGCACGAACACTCCACGGTGATTGTCCTGCGCCAGGCTCAGCGCCGGGTCGAGGGACCCGAAGCCGAGGTATGGCGAGACCGTCACGGCGTCCGAACCCAGGGGCCCGTCGCCGAGCCAGGCGTGCGCGTAGGCATCCATCGTGGAGCCGATATCGCCACGCTTGGCATCGGCCAGCACCAGGGTGCCCGAGGCCCGCAGCACCGAGATGGTGCGCTCGAGCACCGCGATGCCGCCGGAACCGTAGGTCTCGAAGAACGCGACCTGCGGCTTCACCAGGGCGACCCGACCGTCGAACGCCTCGACACAGATCTCGGCGAAAGCCTCCAGCCCGTCGACGTCTTCGGTGAGCCCCCACGCCCGCAGCAGGGCGGGGTGGGGGTCGATGCCGACGCACACGGGTCCGAAATGCCGCATGGCGTGCTGCAATCGGTGGCCGAATGTCATGTCAGCCACGCAGTTTCGAGTGCAGTTCCTGCAGCGAGCGCACCCCGATGCCGCCGTTGATGCCTGCCTCGATGCCCTGCACCGCCGCCGCCGCGCCCTGCACGGTGGTGATGCACGGGATGTTCGCGCCCACTGCTGCGGTGCGGATCTCGTAGCCGTCCACGCGGGGGCCCGAGTTGCCGTAGGGGGTGTTGAACACGATGTCGATCTCGCCGTCGCGGATCTGCTCCACGATGGAGGCCTCCGGCATGCCGGTGGCCGGGTCGGTGGCCTCCGGGTCGGAGTGCTTGCGTGTCTGTTCACACGGAATGCCGTTGCGGCGCAGGGTTTCCGCAGTGCCCGAGGTGGCGAGGATGCGGAAGCCTAGGTCGTGCAGGCGCTTGATCGGGAAGACCATGGCGCGCTTGTCGCGGTTGGCGACCGAGACGAACACGGTGCCCTCGGTGGGCAGCGAGCCGTAGGCGGCGGCCTGGCTCTTGGCGAAGGCGGTGCCGAAATCGGCGTCGATGCCCATGACCTCGCCGGTGGACTTCATTTCCGGCGAGAGCAGCGAGTCGATTCCCGACCCGTCGGCGCGACGGAACCGGTGGAAGGGCAGCACAGCTTCCTTCACCGCGACCGGCGCGTCGAGGGGCACGTGGCCGCCGTCGCCTTCGGGCGGCAGCATGCCTTCCTTGCGCAGGTCGGCGATGGTGGCACCGAGCATGATGCGTGCGCAGGCCTTCGCCAGCGGTACGGCGGTGGCCTTGGAGACGAACGGAACCGTCCGGCTCGCACGGGGATTGGCTTCCAGGACGTAGAGCACGTCGTCCTTGAGCGCGTACTGCACATTGAGCAGGCCCTTGACGCCGATGCCCTTGGCCAGGGCGATCGTGGAGCGTCGCACGGCCTCGATGTCGCTGCGGCCCAACGTGATCGGGGGCAGCGCGCAGGCGGAGTCACCGGAGTGGATGCCGGCTTCCTCGATGTGTTCCATCACGCCGCCGAGGTAGACCTCGTCGCCGTCACACAGCGCGTCGACGTCGATCTCGATGGCGTCTTCGAGGAACCGGTCGACCAGGACCGGGTGATCGGGGCTGAGCTCGGTCGCGCGGGAGATGTAGCCCTCGAGGGAGGTCTCGTCGTAGACGATCTCCATGCCGCGGCCGCCGAGCACGTAGGACGGGCGGACCAGGACCGGGTAGCCGATCTCGTTCGCGATCTTCTTGGCCTGCGCCACGTTGGTGGCGGTGCCGTACTTGGGCGCGGGCAGGCCCGCGGCGACGAGCACGTCACCGAACTCGCCACGGTCTTCGGCCAGGTCGATCGCGGCCGCGGAGGTTCCGACGACGGGCACGCCCGCGTCGGTGAGCCGCTGCGCCAGACCCAGCGGAGTCTGTCCGCCCAGCTGGACGATCACACCGGCGACGGTGCCGGACTCGGCTTCGGAGTTGTACACCTCGAGGACGTCCTCGAAGGTGAGCGGCTCGAAGTAGAGGCGATCGGCGGTGTCGTAGTCCGTCGACACGGTTTCCGGGTTGCAGTTGACCATCACGGTCTCGTACCCGGCGGCCGAAAGTGTCTGCGCCGCATGGACACACGAGTAGTCGAACTCGATGCCCTGACCGATACGGTTCGGGCCCGAACCCAGGATGATGACCTTTTCGCGCTCGTGCTGCGGCGCGACCTCGGACTCCGCACCGGGATCCAGTTCGTAGGTGCTGTAGTGGTACGGGGTCTTGGCTTCGAACTCCGCGGCGCAGGTGTCGACGGTCTTGTAGACCGGGCGCACCTGGAGACGGTGACGCAGCGAGCGCACGCCTGCCTCGCCCGCGAGCTCGGGACGCAGGGCCGCGAGCTGACCGTCGGACAGGCCGTAGTGCTTGGCGCGACGCAGCAGATCCTCATCGAGGACGGGCGCGTCGAGAACTTCCTGACGCAGCTCGACCAGACCGAGAACCTCGGCCACGAACCACGGGTCCACACCGGAAGCCAGCGCGACCTCTTCGATGCTCGCGCCATAGCGCAGCGCACGTTCGACCTGGTAGATGCGACCCTCGGTCGGCACGCGCAGGTCGGCGAGGATGGCTTCGATCGCCTCGCGCACCGAGGCCGGATCGCTCGGATCCGCCGGGGCCCACTGGCCGTCGTCGGTGGTCCAGAAGCTGGCGGCCTTGGTCTCGAGCGAACGCAGCACCTTGCCGAGCGCCTCGGAGAAGTTGCGGCCCATCGACATCGCCTCACCCACCGACTTCATGGTGGTGGTCAGCGTGGCGTCGGCGCCGGGGAACTTCTCGAACGCGAACCGCGGCGCCTTCACGACGACGTAGTCCAGCGTCGGCTCGAAGCTCGCCGGGGTCTCGCCGGTGATGTCGTTGACGATCTCGTCGAGGGTGTAGCCGATCGCCAGCTTGGCCGCGATCTTGGCGATCGGGAAACCGGTGGCCTTCGACGCCAGCGCCGAGGAGCGCGACACACGCGGGTTCATCTCGATGACGATCAGGCGGCCGTCGGCCGGGTCCACCGCGAACTGGATATTGCAGCCGCCGGTGTCGACGCCGACCTCGCGCAGGATCGCGATACCGAGATCGCGCATCTTCTGGTACTCGCGGTCGGTGAGGGTCATCGCGGGGGCGACGGTGACCGAGTCACCGGTGTGCACACCCATCGGGTCGACGTTCTCGATCGAGCAGACGATGACCACATTGTCGTTGCGGTCGCGCATGAGCTCGAGTTCGAACTCCTTCCAGCCGAGGATGGACTCCTCGATCAGGACGTTCGCGGTCGGCGAGGCGGCCAGACCGCCACCGGCGATCCGGTCGAGGTCTTCCTCGTTGTAGGCCATGCCGGAGCCGAGGCCACCCATGGTGAACGACGGGCGCACGACCACCGGGTACCCGAGGTCGGCGACAGTCTCGCGGACTTCGTCCATGGTGTAACAGACGGCGCTGCGGGCACTCTCACCGCCGACCTTGGCGACGATGTCCTTGAACTTCTGCCGGTCCTCACCGCGCTGGATGGCGTCGAAGTCGGCGCCGATCAGCTCGACGTTGTACTTCTGCAGCACACCGTTCTCGTGCAGCGCGACGGCCGTGTTGAGCGCAGTCTGCCCACCGAGGGTGGCCAGGATCGCGTCGGGGCGTTCCTTCTCGATGACCTTCTCGACGAACTCCGGGGTGATCGGCTCGACGTAGGTGGCGTCGGCGAACTCCGGGTCGGTCATGATGGTCGCCGGGTTGGAGTTCACCAGCGAAACGCGCAGTCCTTCGGACCGCAGCACCCGGCACGCCTGGGTACCGGAGTAGTCGAATTCGCACGCCTGGCCGATCACGATCGGGCCAGAGCCGATCACCAGGATGTGCTTCAGATCCTCGCGGCGAGGCATCAGGCTCCTTCCATGAGACCGGCGAAACGGTCGAACAGGTATGCGGCGTCGTGCGGGCCTGCGGCGGCCTCGGGGTGGTACTGCACCGAGAAGGCGCGGCCGTCGATCAGCCGCACACCCTCGACGGTGCCGTCGTTGGCGCAGATATGGGAGACCTCGGCCTTGCCGAACGGGGTGTCGAACACCTCGCCGCGCTCGCCTTCCAGGGCGAAGCCGTGGTTCTGGGCCGTGATGGAGACGCGGCCCGTGCCCTCTTCGATCACCGGGATGTTGATGCCGCGGTGGCCGAACTTCATCTTGTAGGTCGAGCGGCCAAGCGCCCGGCCCAGGATCTGGTTGCCGAAGCAGATGCCGAACAGCGGGATGCCGCGCTCGAGCACACCCTGGGTGAGCGCGATCGCGCCGACCTGGGTGGCCGGGTCGCCGGGGCCGTTCGACAGGAACACACCGTTGGGGTTCAGCGCGAGAATGTCGTCGAGGGAGGTGTTCGACGGCACCACATGGGTGCGCACGCCGCGCTCGGCGAACATGCGCGGGGTGTTGGTCTTGATGCCCAGGTCGACCGCGACGACGGTGAACTTGTGGTCACCCACCGGTTCGATCGTGTACATCGCGTCGGTGCTGACCTCTTCGGCGAGGTCGGCGCCCAGCATCGAGGCCTGGCCGTTGACCCTCGCGAGGAGCTCCTCGTCGTTGGCCAGCGCGGCACCGGAGAAGATGCCTGCCTTCATCGAACCGCGGCTGCGCAGGTGGCGGACCACCGCGCGGGTGTCGATGCCCGCGATGCCGACCACGTCCTGGCGGTCGAGTTCGTCGGTCAGCGTGCCGGTGGCGCGCCAGTTGGAGGAGACCCGCGAGGGGTCGCGCACGGCATAACCGGCGACCCAGATCTTGGCGGACTCGTCGTCCTCGTCGTTCCAGCCGGTGTTGCCGATCTGCGGGGCCGTGGCCACCACGATCTGGCGGGCGTAGCTGGGGTCGGTCAGGGTTTCCTGGTACCCGGTCATCGCCGTGCAGAACACGGCCTCACCGAGCGTCTGGCCCTCGGCACCGAAGGCGGTACCGCGGAATACGCGGCCGTCCTCGAGCACCAAGGCTGCTTTTACTGTCATTCGTCGTCTCCCGTCGTCGCCCTGGTGGAATCCGCTGTCCCGGCCGTCCATGCCGGGTACACCGTCTTGTCGTCACCGCGGAAACCGGTATCGATCTCGGTTCCCGTCGGCAGTGTCCAGCGAATTACCAGCACACCATTTTCTGTCATCACTTTGCCCGCGTGGCCGCGCTCGGTACGCACGGCTGTCACCGATTCCTGCGGAATCCAGATCACCGTGGCGCCGTCGCGTTCGAGCAGAATTCCGCGTTCGAACCGCGTCAGTTCGGCGGTCGCCCGGAATCCCAGGTCACCGACCGCGATCCGGTCCTGCCAGCTGGGCGCGATGGTGCTGCCCAGGTACATACCGGTGGTCGGTTCCAGTAGTTGTGCGCCCAGTTCGGCCGGCACCGTCGGCAGTTCGCCGATGCGTGCCTGCTGCCGCGTGGCCTTCTTCTGCCATGCCCGGTACATCAGCCACAGGCATGCAACGAAAAATGCCAGCAGCCCGACTACCCACAGCGTTCTTTCCACGTCCTGGCCTCCCTAGATCCCGACCGCCTTGCCCTCGCGGGCAGTTACCCGGCCGCGCAGCACGGTGGCTGTGACCTCGGCCGGGAACGTCATGTCCTCGAACGGTGTGTTGTTCGAGATGCTCGCCAGTTCGGCGCCGCGCACCGTCCACTCGGCGTCGGGGTCGATCAGCGTGAGGTTGGCGGGCTCGCCCACCGCGATCGGGCGGCCGTGGTCGTCGAGGCCGACGATCGCGGCGGGCTTCTCGCTCATCACCCGGGCGACACCGCGCCAGTCGAGCAGGCCGGGCTCGACCATCGTCTGCACGATGATCGACAGCGCCGTCTCGAGGCCGAGCATGCCGGGGCGGGCGGCCGCGAACTCGCAGCACTTGTCCTGTTCGGCGTGCGGGGCGTGGTCGGTGGCGACGCAGTCGATGATGCCGTCGGCCAGCGCCTGGCGCAGGGCGGCCACGTCGGCGGATTCGCGCAGCGGCGGGTTCACCTTGTTGACCGCGTCGTAGGTTTCCAGACGCGAGTCGTCGAGCAGCAGGTGGTGCGGGGTGACCTCGGCGGTGATCGAGATGCCCTGGGACTTGGCCCATTTCACCAGCTCGACGGTGCCCGCGGTGGAGGCATGGCAGATGTGCACGCGGGCGTTCGCATCGCGAGCGAGCAGCGCGTCGCGGGCGACGATCGACTCCTCGGCGGCACGAGGCCAGCCGTGCAGTCCCAGGCGCGCGGCATTGGGGCCCTCGTGCGCGATGGCGCCCTTGGTCAGGCGCGGCTCTTCGGCGTGCTGGGCGATGAGAACGCCGAGGGAGTTCGCGTATTCGAGGGCGCGGCGCATGATCAGCGGGTCGTCGACGCAGTGGCCGTCGTCGGAGAACATCCTGACCTGGCCGATACCGGCGGCCATGGTGCCCATCTCGGCGAGCTGCTTGCCCTGCAGGCCGACCGTGACGGCACCGACCGGGAACACGTCGACGAGGCCGACTTCCTGGCCGCGACGCCACACGTGGTCGGTGATCACCACCGAGTCGGCGACCGGACTGGTGTTGGCCATCGCGAACACCGCGGTGTAACCACCCAATGCGGCTGCGGCGGAACCGGTTTCGATGGTCTCGGTGTCTTCGCGGCCGGGTTCACGCAGGTGCGTGTGCAGATCGACGAAGCCGGGCAGCAGGATCTGGCCGTTGCCCTCGATCACGTCGGCGTCGCCGGAGGCCGTGATGCCCGTGCCGATCTCGGCGATGATGGTGCCGCGCACCAGCACGTCGACGGGGTCACCTTCGCCGTAGGGCTTGACGTTCTTGATCAGCAGCTCACTCATACCGTTTCCTCCTGACCGACGAGCAGCCGGAACAACACGGCCATCCGCATGTGCACTCCGTTCGAGACCTGCTGCAGCACAGCCGATTTCGGCGAATCCGCGACCGCCGAGGCGATTTCCATACCGCGCAGCATCGGGCCGGGGTGCAGGACCACCGCGTCGTCGTCGAGCAGTGCGAGCCTGCGCTCGGACAGTCCGTAGTTGATCGAATATTCGCGGGCCGACGGGAAGAACCCGCCGTTCATCCGCTCGGCCTGCACGCGCAACATCATCACAGCGTCGGCACCGGGCAGTTCGGCGTCGAGGGAGCTCGAGACCCGGGCGGGCCAGGCCTCCACGCCGACGGGCAGCAGGGTGCGCGGCGCGACCAGCACCACTTCGGCGCCGAGAGTATTGAGCAGCGAGACGTTGGAGCGGGCGACCCGGCTGTGCAGGATGTCGCCGACCAGCACGATCCGCTTGCCTTCGATATCGCCGAGGCGCTGACGCAGGGTGAGTGCGTCGAGCAGGGCCTGGGTGGGGTGCTGGTGCGTGCCGTCGCCGGCGTTGATGATCGACGGGGCGGCGCGGTTCTCCTCGCGGGCCCACTGCTCCATCCAGCGCGCGATCTGGTGCGCGGCGCCCGAGGCGGGGTGGCGCACGATCAGCGCGTCGGCGCCTGCGGCGTGCAGGGTGAGCGCGGTGTCGCGCAGCGATTCACCTTTGGAGACAGACGAACTCGACGCGCTCACGTTGATCACATCGGCGCTCATCCACTTGCCCGCGACCTCGAAGGACACGCGGGTGCGGGTGGAGTTCTCGTAGAACACCGTCATCACGGTGCGGCCGCGCAGGGTCGGCAGCTTCTTCACCTCGCGGCCGAGCAGGGCCTGTTCGAAGCGTTCGGCTTCATCGAGGAGTTCGGTGGCGGTGCCGCGATCCAGGTCGGCGACCGTCAGAAGGTGCTTCACGCCTCCACCTCGCTGGCGCTCGGCTCCGGCGTGAACCACTGGGTGGCTCTGTCCATGGTTCGGTCGCTACGCTCCCTCACTGCTCCTGTCCTTCCTGATGCAGATACACGCCGTCACGACCGTCGTGCTCGACCATGAGCACCGAGATGTCCTCGGCGCGCGAGGTGGGCACGTTCTTGCCCACGTAGTCGGCGCGGATCGGCAGTTCACGGTGCCCGCGGTCGATGAGGACAGCCAGCTGCACGGCGCGGGGGCGGCCGAGGTCGCGCAGGCCGTCGAGGGCCGAGCGGACTGTGCGGCCCGAGAACAGCACGTCGTCGACGAGGACGACCAGGGAGTTCTCGATGCCGCCGTCGGGGACCGAGGTGCGCTCGAGCGGGCGGTGCGGGCGGCTGCGCAGGTCGTCGCGATACAGCGTGATGTCGAGGGAGCCGAGCGCGGGACGCACACCGGAGAATTCCTCGATCTTGTCCGCCAGCCGGTTCGCCAGAGTGGTACCGCGGGTGGGGATTCCCATGAGAACCACCCGCGGTGCGTCGGCGTCGCCGGAATCCAAAGCGGTCTTCTCGATGATCTGATGCGCGATACGCGCTACGGTCCTGGTTACGTCCGATGGCGACAACAACTCGCGGCCGGCTGCCACCCACTCCGGGGTGTGCCGCTGCGATGTTTCGCCCGCGCCGGTTTTGGCCGCCCGTTCGGGCACAGCCATGCCGACCTCCTTCCCCGCCTCACCGGACGGTCCGTTAAAGGATGCCTAACTCGCCCGTCAGCCTATCAGCGCCACCGAGTGCCTTTGACCAGGTAGGCCCACCTGTGAGCGCGACCACGGACCGCCGATGGACGACCGCTGCCGTGTCGGCGATCACATGCGCGCCGAAAGTCCAGTGAGCGCGCATGTTTCACTGCCACACACCGCCGCTGTGACGGCCGGCGCGAACCGGTCCGTGATCGCCTTCACGTCGTCGGCACGGCCTTGATAACTGCCGCCGCCCGGCGCGAATGGTTCGCCTTCGATCACACCCGCTCGGCGAGCACGACACCGACCGCCGGGTCGTTCACCGCCACGTCTCGGCCGAGCGGAACGACCATGTCGTCCCACGCGCGGAACCGGGTGCGCCAGCCGTGCTCGACGAGCCACTGCTCCCCCGGCCGCCCCGCATCCAGCGGTGGGGTCTGCGCATCATCGTCACCGCCGACGAGTCGGCGGAGTTCGGCGTAGGGCGCGGCGTCGGGATCGACCGCGAACCGGCTGAGGCCGAATCGGCTCCCGGGCGCGGACAGCGCCGTCAGTGTCGCCACCGTGCCGAGGTGATCTTCGGGCGGGAGGTACGCCAGCGCGCCCTCGTCGATCCAGTGTGTCGGTCGGCCGGGGCGAAATCCGTGCTCGCGCAACGGGACAGCCCAGTCTGTTCGCAGGTCGATCGGCAGGACGTGCCGCCGCGCCGTCGGTGTGGCGTCCGCGGCGCGCAGCACCGGTTCTTTGAAAGCGAACAGCTCGGGCAGGTCGAGTTCGTAGACGGTGACGTCGGCCGGCAGACCGAGCCGGTAGGCGCGGGTATCGAGACCCGCGCCGAGCAGGACGATCTGGCGGCATCCGGCGGCGACAGCCTCGGCCACCTGATCGTCGACCAACCGAACGCCGACGGATCGGCCCGCGAAGAACTGTTCGGCTAGCGCCTCGACTCGTCGCCACCGCGCTGTGCCGCCCTCGGTACTCGCGAAATCGCGGCGCGCGGCGTCGACGAATGCCGTGGCGAGTGGGTCGTCGTAGAGCCGATCGGGCCTGCGCGACTCCTGCTCACGGATCAGCGCGACCCCGATCGCTGTCAGTGCCACCCCTGCGGTGGGCACATTCACCTGTGTCATCTACTCCTCCTGAAGAACTAACTTGCCGACCGGCTAGTGATCTCGGTCATGGTCCGAACGGTAGGCTCGCCCTAGCCGGTCGTCAAGCAAAGGAAAGCCCCGTGGACGGACGTCGTAGCGACACCAGGGAACGTATTCGCACAGTGGCGATGGAACTGTTCTCCGAGCGCGGCTACGAGAAGACGTCGCTGCGCGAGATCGCCGAGCGGCTCGGTGTCACCAAAGCCGCGCTGTACTACCACTTCCGGACGAAGGAAGACATCGTCGTCAGCCTGTCCGACGATCTGCGCCGCGGCATCGACGACATCGTCACCTGGGCCGAACAGGCTCCGCCGGGGTCCGAGCGCGCCGAGCAGATCCTGCGCCGCTACAGCGCGCTACTCCACAGCCTCGGCCGTGACATGGTGCGGTTCTGGCACGAGAACCAGCCCGCGTTCCGCGACCTCGGTTTCGGTGCGGGCCTGCGCTACCAATTCCGTGTCCTCGCCGATCTCATGACCGGCCCTGGCGCCACTCCGCTCGACGTCTATCACGCCCGGCAAGCCCTGCTCGCGATCAGCTGGAGCCTGTCGATGATGGGCGATCTCGAGCTGACCGACGACCAGATGCACACCGCCGCAACGGATATCGCGATCGATATCCTCGCCCGGATCCACTGACCGGTCACCGTCGGGCACCCGGAAACACGTTGCCGGGTGGAGGCGTGGTCGGCCATCATCGGTCATGACCATCGGCACCAGCGCCCATTCCGGCTCGACACCGCCGGAGCGGATCGAGCTGGGCGATCTCGTGCTGCGCCGCTGGCGAACCGGCGACCTGACGCGCCGGTTCGCCGCGCTGACCGCTTCACACGCCCACCTGCGCCCGTGGATGTCGTGGGCGGAGCAGCCACCGACGCTCGCCGGACAACGCCGATCGCTGCAGACCTCGGCCGCGCACTGGCCGACGCCCGACGGCGGCTATCTGTACGGGATCTTCACCGCGAGAGGCGAGGTGGCGGGCGGCATCGGACTCCACGACCGGATCGACCCCGGCGCCATGGAGATCGGTTACTGGTGCCACGTCGCCCACACCGGCCGGGGAATCATCACCCGCGCCGCCCACGCACTGACCACCACCGCGCTGGCCCTCCCCCATATCGGTCGCGTCGAAATCCATTGCGACGCGGCCAATGTCCGCAGTGCGGCGGTGCCGAAGCGGCTCGGATACGACCTGGTCAGCACTGCCACACGCCCGCGCACGGCACCCGCCGACTCCGGTATCGGAATGGTCTGGGCGACAACAGGCTGCCGTTCGGACGACCTGTGAGGTCGCTTGTCGGCCGATGACCCACGGACTAGACTGTGACGCGCACCACATCGCGACGGTGAGTTCGTACCGCCGCCCAGAGCGATCGTGATCCGATCGGAGCGCCGGGTCACGGTGTTCGATCGCGACCCGCCGTTCGCTGGGCCGGGCCCCAGTCACTCCACTCCCGCTCGACCGCGCAAGGAGATGACCGCCATGACGGTTGCCGTCGAACTCGACTTCCCCGGCTCGACCCTCGAACAGTACGACCAGGCCCTGGCGAAGATGGGCTTCGTGCACGGCGGCTCGGGCGGCCCGGGCCTGCTGTTCCATCTGGTCAGAAAGACCGACAACGGGTTCCACGTCACCGATGTCTGGGAATCCCCCGAGCAGTTCCAGAGCTTCGCCGAAACCACCCTCGGCCCCATCGGCATGGAAGTGGGCATGCCCAACCAGCCCACCATCGAAATCCACGAAATCTACAACTACCTGGCCCAGGGCAACTGACCTCGCCGATTCGCCGCCGAGGTCAGCGTTCCTCGTGTGCCACATGCCATATCCCACCCTCTATACGCACCCGTATATGTGCCGATACGCTCGGATTTGTACGGTTCCGTATAGAGGTTGGGAGTCAGCTATGGAACGGCCGAGTGTGAATCGGACGATCAAGTGGGCAGGGCGGGTCATCGCGATCATCGGCATCGGGCATCTCACGCTCGGCATGCTGGCCAGCTGGTCCTATTTCGATGACTGGCTGTCGTTGGACCTGTGGGGCCATTGGTGGGAGGACACCGGTGCGGCCAACGCCTTCTGGGCCAACCCCGCCGGGTTCGGCTGGCCACTGTTCATTGTCGGGCTGCTCGTTGTCTGGATGGAACGGAACGGGATCGTTCCGCCGCTCTTCCTGGCCTGGATGGTGCTCGGCTGGGGCGTGATGTGTGCCGTCATCGTCGAGCCGACCCCGGGACCGATCGTGGTGGTTGCCGCGGTCATGCTCCTGCGCGGAATCCGCAGCGCCGCTCCACCTGCCGGAACACCGTCGCCGGACCTGGTATCCCGCGCATGATCGAGTCGAACCGTCACAGCGGCGCGGGCGGTTCCGGCGCAGCCTGACGGGTGGGCAGAGCACTGATCGTCAACGCCAGCATGACCAGTGCGATGCCCGCGAGTTCCAGCGCGGTGGGCCGTTGCGCGAGAGCGATCGCGCCGACGACGGTCGCGGTCGCCGGGAGTAACGCGAGCAGCAAAGCGAATCGAGCACGGCCCACCGCGGTCAGCACCACCTGGTCCAGCGCATACGGCACCGCGCTCGACAGCACGCCGACGCCGAGACCGAGCAGCCAGGTCCGGGGGTCGGCGAACACGGCGGCGTCGATCGCCAGCTGCGGAATCAGCACGAACGGCGCCAGCAACACTGCCGCGGCCGCCATGCCGACAGCCAGGGAATCCTGGCCGTCACCGGTGTCTGCGACGCGTTTGCCGACCAGGATGTAGGCCGCCCACAGAACGGCCGAGGCGAGCGCGAAACCCACCCCGACCGGCTCGACGTCGAGTTGCACACCGGCCAGCAACACCACCCCGACCGCCACCAGCGCCACAGCGAGCAGGTCGCGCGCCCGTCGCGAGCCCAGCGTCGCGACGGCGACCGGACCGAGGAATTCGATCGCGACGGCGGTCCCGAGCGGGATGCGCGCGATCGCCTCGTAGAACACGATGTTCATCGACACGGTGACGATTCCGAAGCCCGCCGCCGTCGCGATGCCCCGCCGCGTCCAGCGGGTTCGCCACGGACGCCGCCACGCCAGCAACGCCACCCCCGCCGCGGCGGCGCGCAGCCAGGCGACGGTGGCCGGTTCGGTGGTGTCGAACAGGAATACGCCGAGTGCCGCGCCCACATATTGCGAGGTCGCCGCGACGATGAACACCATCGGCACCGACCAGCCGGGTAGCGAGCGCGTCGCCGGCCGTTCGGTTGTCGAGATCGAATTCATCCCAGGAGTAATCCACAGAAGGGCACGGATTTCAACGCGCCGAGGACTTCCCGCGTCGGCGCGATTACTGGACGCCGAACCACTTGGTCAGCGCCGCACGCATATCGGCTGCGGCGTGGTCCGATGACTCGTCGATCGTCGCCGCCCAGGCGATGTGACCATCGGGGCGGATCAGGAGAGCATCGGCCGAGCGATCGACAGTCTTGGCTGAGTGGACCTCGACGCGCGGCGCCCACTCCCCGACGATCTCGCGCAGGTCGGCACGATCGGCCAGGTCGAGGAAGACCGGTCGCGCGGCGTGCATGAGTTCGGCGACGGTGGTGGTGCCCTGATCGGTGTGCAGGATCAGATCGGGGGCGAAAGTGCCGGTGAGCGAACGGTTTCCGGGTTCCGGGTAGCGCAGATCGGTGCCCGCCACGAGGGCTCCCATGCGGCGCAGCGCGGGTTCGTCGGAGAGGAGTTCCTGGAACACCGCGCGCAATGCCTCGGCGGCGGGATCCTGGCCCTGGCGCAGTGCCGCCTGGGCGCGGGTCTGCAGCAATGCGCGGCCACCGGCGAAGTGACGTTCGGAGTGATAGGTGTCGAGCAGGTCCGCCGGCGCCCAACCGCCGATGTCGGCGGCCAGCTTCCAGGCCAGGTTCACCGAATCGGTCATGCCGAGGTTCATCGCGGCACCGGTGGCGGGCAGCAGGTGGGCCGCGTCACCGGCCAGGAAAACCCTGCCCACCCGGTAGTTCTCCGCCTGCCGGTCCTGGAACTGGTAGCGCGACAAGCGGGTCGGCGCGCCCAGCGGAACCTCCGCGCCGAGCACGCGCCGCACGCTGTCGCCGAGTTCGGCCATGGTCAGCGGTTCGTCGTTGTCGTATTCGGCTTCGTCGTTCTCGGTGGTCTGGAAGAACATCACCCGGTCCTCGGTGCTGACCCGTCCGAGCGCGAACACCCCGTTGTCGGTGCGGGTGAATCCCGGATCGATCCGGCCGAGGCCGGGTACCTCGATCCCGCCGTCTGCGAGCACGGTCACCGACTCGTGCACTGCGACCACCGCCAACCGGTTGACCTCCGGATAGGTGCTGCCGGGGAATTCGATTCCCGCCAGTTCGCGGATCCGGCTGCGGCCACCGTCGCAGCCGACCAGGTAGCGGGCGCGCACCCGGTACGGCCCGTCCGGCCCGTTCACCTGCGCGATCACCACGTCGTCGTCCTGGGTCACCGCGACCACCTCGTGTCCGCGCCGGATCTCGGCGCCGAGGTCGACGGCGTCCTCGGCGAGGAGTTCCTCGACCCGCGCCTGCGGAATCGCCATGGCGTGCATCGGAGTTTCGTCGAGACCGGTGAAGTCGAGGTACACACCGCCGAAAGGGAAGATCGGCTTCGGACTCGGGTCACCGCTGACCGCCGTCATCCGGTCGAGCAGTCCACGGAAGCGCAATACATCCAGAATCCGCCCACCGAGACCGCTGGCCTTCTGCGCGGTACCGGGCTGTTCCCGGCGTTCGAGCACCAACGGCCGCACCCCGGTCCGACCCAGCTCCCCCGCGAGCATCAATCCGGCGGGCCCGGCGCCGACAACGATCACGTCGGTGGTCATCTCTTGCATGTTGTTGTCACTCCCGAATGTGGCTGGTCCCTGCATTGCCCAGCGATTGTGCAGCACCACCGGGGCCTTGCCGCAAGCCCCCGGGTGAGCTATAAGTTAGAAGGGGCAACGAGTGTGTCGGCCGCGTCAGCCGGTCCCGGACAGCGCCATCCCCGCCCCGACTCCGATGATCATCAGCCCGCCGGTGCTGCCGACAGTTTCCAGTCGACGCGGAGAACGCACGAACCACGAACGCGCCGTCGCCGCGAGCAGCGCCCAGCAACCATCCGACAGCGCTTGGATCGTCAGGAAGATCGCGCCGAGGATCAGCAACTGCGCGGGCAGCCCACCTTCGGCCGGAACCGCGAACTGCGGAAGGACCGCGCCGAAGAACACGATCGTCTTGGGGTTGGTCGCGCCGACGATGAATCCCTGCCTGAGCACCCGACTTCCACCGATACTCGGGGCTTTCGATTGCAAGGCCGCCGCCAGCTCCTTCCGCTGCCGGATCGTCGCGATGCCCAGATAGATCAGATACCCGGCTCCGACGATCTTCACGAGCAGGAACAACGTCGCCGAGGCCATCAAAATCGCACCCAAGCCCACCGACACCGCGACCAAGGGTACGAACGATCCAGCGACGGCACCCGCGACCGACAGCACAGCGGACCGGCGCCCCAGCGTCAGTGCTCGACCGATCGCGAACAGCACGTTCGGACCTGGAATCACGATGATGATCAGGGAGGCAACGGCGAAGGCCGCGGCATTCGACAGCGGAACCATCTGTCGAAGCGTAGCCGCCGTCGATCGTGCGCCGCGGCGGAATCCGGTGACGCTGCGGCTCAGGGAGCGCGCAGCACCGAACGGACCAATTCCGCTATGCCCGAGCGTAAACGGTCGACCTCCCCCGCCCTGGCCAGTTGCTGAGCGAGTTCCCCGCCGACCGTCGAAAGCAACAGCGCGCCAACGGTGTCGGCGTCGATGTCGGGGCGGGCCTCGCGTAAGAGGGTGCTGATGTGCTGTGCCCAGAAGGTGTGGAATTCGGCGCTGCGGGGATGTGGCGGCATCGCCTGGTAGGCCGCGATCAGTTCCACGTCGTCGGTGACCAGGCTCGTCATGGCGTCGAAGAAGGCGAGTAGCCGGTCGGTCGCCGGTGCGCCCGGCCCCAGGGGCGGTGGGCCGCTCGAGACCGCCGACATCAGCCCGGCCGCACCCTCGGCGACGAGCTCGTAGAGCAGGCCCGCGCGGCTGCCGAACCGGTGGAAGATGGTGCCCTTCCCGACGCCTGCCGCTGCCGCCACCCGATCCATCGTCACCCCGGCCGCGCCGTGTTCGGCCAGCAGCGCGGCGGTGGCGTCGAGGATCGCTCGACGGTTGCGCGCGGCATCGGCGCGTTCGGTGGGACGTCGGTCGGTCATCGCACCCGCTTTCTCGGCACCCGCCGATCCGTTGACAAGTTGACCGACGGTCCATATCGTTCGAGATATCTGGACCGACAGTCAACTTATGGAGTTCTGATGCAGGCAATCGTAATGACAGAGACGGGCGTACCCGAGGTCCTGGTGGCACGGGAGGTCGGCGAACCTCGTCCGGGCGACGGGCAGGTCGCCGTCCGAGCGGAGGTTGTGCCGGTGCTGTACCCGGAGACCAAGGTCCGGGCAGGTGCGTTCCCCTTCCCCGCGCCGCTGCCCGAGGTCTTCGGGTTCCAGGCAGCGGGCACTGTTGTCGACATCGGCGCGGGCGTTGATCGGGGATTGCTCGGCGCACGGGTGGTCGCGTCGACCAACGGCTTCGGTTCCTACGCCGAACTCGTTGTCGCCGAAGCCGATTCGGTGACGGTGATCCCGGACGGGCTGACCACCGAGCACGCCGCCGCGATCCTGATGCCGGGGTCGGTGGCACTGGCGCTGATGCAGACCGCGGCCGTCGCCGCGGGCGCGACCGTCCTGATCGAAGCGGCAGCCACCGGTGTCGGCGGCTGCCTCACCCAGCTGTGCGCCGCCGCGGGCGTGCGCGTCATCGGCACCGCGGGCGGGGCACAGAAAGCCTGCCTCGCTCGCGCCAACGGTGCGCACGAGGTGCTCGACCACACCGCGCCCGACTGGGCGAACCAGCTCGCCGACCTGCTCGCAGGCGGCACGGTCGATGTCGTGTTCGATTCCATCGGGGGCGATTCACTGACACCGCTGCTCGACTCGATCACGCCACTGCGCGGCCGGATTCTCAGCTACGGCTGGCTCGACGGCGCACCCGCGCAGCTGGGCGTCACCGATCTGATCCTGCGTGGGCTCACGCTCACCGGCTGCGCGGGCACCGCCTGGCTCGGCGAAGTCGCGCGGCAGCGATCGGCGGCTCTGACGGCTTCGGCGCAGGGCCTGCTGACACCTGTGGTCCACTCGGTTCTCCCCCTCGCCGGCGCCGCGGACGCGCACCGAATGCTGGAAGACCGGGTCGCGTTCGGCACCGTTCTGTTGCGTCCGTGACGAATCCGGCGGCCGCGACACACTAAGAAGGCGCTTCTGTGTGCTCGATTCCCACCAACCTTCAGCCTAATTGAAACTTGGGTTATGCTTCAACCATCCTGAAGGTTGGTGGACGTCACGCAACCGGGCACACCGAAGGAGCAAACCCCATGTCGCAGACAACATCCGGCATCGACTCGCTGGCACTACCGTCCACGCCACTCGCGAACGAAACCCACCGGCTGATCGCCGACGCCCTCGAAATGCCGGTGTGTCATCACAGCATTCGCGGGTTCCTGTTCGGGCGCGCCCACGCCGCCGCCAAGGGCTTGCGGCCCGGCACGGACTACGACGAGGAGCTCATGTTCCTCATCTGCGCGCTGCACGATATCGGCCTGTCCGAACGTGCCAACGGCACACAGCGATTCGAGGTGGACGGCGCGGATTTCGCGGCCGAGTTCCTCGAAGCGCAGGGTGTCCACGATGAGCGCGTGGACATCATCTGGGACGCCATCGCCGCACACACGACCGGTCTCAGCGACTCACCCGTGTACCGCCGACGGCGACCCGCCGCCATCTGGATCGCGGTCACCGGCATCGGTCTCGACGTGGCCGGCGGCCCCGGCGACCTACCCCCCGGCTTCGCGGACCTGGTCCACGCCACCTATCCGCGCCTCGGCGGCACGCGCGCCCTCACCGACGCCATCGAACGCCAGGCGGTCGCCGACCCGCGCAAGGCACCACCTGGCTCACTGCCGGGCGAGATCCTCCGGCTGCGTCATCCGGAGTTGGTGCCCTACTCCTGGGACATGATTCTCGATGCGAGCGGCTGGCAGGACTGATCCGACGCAAGATCGCACCGCTTATCGAACATACATTCGAACACGTTGTAGACTGGCGCTCATGTCGCTGCCCCTGCAAGGTTCACTGTTCGACGGTGATGCGATTGCCCTGGGTTCGATCGAGGCGATCCGGCGCACCCCACTCGACGCGACCAGCTGGGTCGATGCGCTGCCCGGCTGGCTGAGCGGCGCGAGTCAGCTGTTCGACCGGCTGGCCGAGCGCGTTCCCTGGCATGCCGAACGCAGGCCGATGTACGACCGGGTGGTCGACGTGCCGCGGCTGGTGTCGTTCTTCGGGGAGAACGATCCGCTGCCGGATCACATTCTGGTCGAAGCGCGCGCGGCGCTGACCGCGCATTACGCGGCCGAGCTCGGTGAACCGTTCCGGACGGCCGGGCTGTGTTTCTATCGCGACGGCCGCGACAGCGTCGCCTGGCACGGGGACACGATCGGCCGCGGCGCCACCCACGACACGATGGTCGCGATCGTGTCGGTCGGGGCGCCGCGTTCGCTGCTGCTGCGCCCGCGCGGTGGGGGTGCCAGCGTGCGGTTCACGGTGGGGCACGGGGATCTGCTGGTGATGGGTGGGGCGTGTCAACGCACCTGGGAGCACGCGGTTCCCAAGACCGCACGCCCCGTCGGACCCCGCATCAGCATCCAGTTCCGCCCACGCGGCGTCCGGTGAGCCGTTTTGCCGCGTTGAGCAATACTTACGGATTTCGCTGACGTGGCGGATTGTCGGTGGCTGGTCGTAGGATCCGGGGATGGGGAGTTCACTTTCGCCGCATGCGCGGGCGTCGAATGCGTTGACGGGGCGGTGGTGCGCGACGTTCGGGGGCGAGGACGCGGTGGTGTCGGGGGCGGGGCTGTGGCCGTTGCTGGCAGTGCTGGCCGGGGCGGCGTCCGGGCGGTCGCGGGACGAACTCGCTGCGGTGGTGGGGATTCCAGCCGAGCAGGCGCATGCGGCCGGGCTGGATATGCTGAAATCGCTGGATACTTCGCGGGAGGTGTCGACGGCGATCGGGGCATGGGTTCGGCCGGAGCTGACCTTGCGCGAGGAATGGGTTCGCAGTATGCCCGCGGGGACGGTCGGTGAGCTGGGCGATCCGGCGGCACTCGATGCGTGGGCACAGGAGCAGACCCGGGGGTTGATCAAGAAGTTTCCGGTGCCGATCACCCCGGATACCGTCCTCGCGCTGGCCACCGCCCTGCTGGCACGCACTCGCTGGGTGAGTCCGTTCGACGAGATCCTCTACACACCGGAAACCGGTCCGTGGCAGGGACATCGGGGACCAGGCCTGTACCGGACGAACCATCCCGACGGCAGTGTGTCGGTACTCGGCGACGACGTCACCCGCGTGATCGTCACGGGCAAAGGCGAACTCGATGTGCATCTGCTGATCGGAGCGGATCCGCGCCACGGTGTCGCCGTCGGCCTCGCGGCGCTGGACGGGGCCGTTGATGTGCGAACAGAACTGCCGGTCGGCACAACAGCGCCCTGCCTGTCGGTGAGCCGACAGGAGACCTACGGCGGCGGCGATTCCGTCGTGCTGAAGCTGCCGCCGTTCGAAGTCGAGAACGAACACGACCTCACCCGCCATGCGGCACTGTTCGGGCTGCACACCGCGATGAACAATCCCGGTTCCCATTTCGCCGGACTCGCCGATGATCCGCTCGCACTGGACGCCGCGGGCCAGAATGTCATGGCGCGCTTCGACGCCGCAGGCTTCGAAGCGGCCGCAGTGACGGCCGTGGCGATATGCCCGGGCGGCATGCCGCAGAAGACATGGTCGACGATCACGTCGGTGAACATCGACCGGCCCTTCGGATTTCTCGCGGTGGATCGGCCGACCGGACTGGTCTTGGTGGCAGGTCAGGTCACGAAGCCGCCGGTGGAGTGGGTCCGGCCGGTCGGCGAGGCGCCCGCGCGGGGTCCGAGCCCGGGGCCGCCGTGGTGAGATCGGTAATCGACATTGCCGAAGACGTTGCTCAGCAACAGGATTCGGTTTCGATACGGCTGGTGGAGGCCGTATCCTGGTAGAAGTCCGCAGTCAGGTGCACAGGGGGTCGTGGTGATCGTCGTTGTCGCGGACGAGAGCGAACTCGAAGGCGCCGAGCAGATCGTCGGCGCTGCCCTCCGTGACCAGGCGTTTCAGGCGGGCGGCGTCGCCGTGTTCCGCTGCCATGTGCCGGAGAGCCGGGGCGGGTCGGTCGAGGTCGACGCGCTGGTGTGCACACCGCAGAGCGTGACCATCGTGGAGGTGAAGGGGTTCACCGCCCGCCAGGAAGGCACCCTCGCCACCCCGCCGAACGGGCCGTGGACCATCGACGGCGAACCGGCCGCGCTCTATCACGCCGTCCGGGTACCGAACCCGTTCGTCCAGGTGCGCCGGCAGGTGTTCGCCGCCAAGAGCTTGCTGCAGCAGTCCGGGATCTTCGGCTGGGTGAACGCGGTGATCGCGCTGGTCTCCCAGCCCGGTGCCGAGATCACCATCGAGGAAAGCAGAATCGCCGACGGGTACCGTGCGGTGCTGATCGATCGTGATGACGTCGGCGCACTGCACGACTACTTCCAGGCGGAGAGCGGGCGCACTGTCCGGCTCAGTGTCGATGACGTCACCCGGGTGTTCGCCGCGCTGAACCTGGGCCATCTGCTGCCCGCCCCCGATGCGCTGATGGCACAGGGTTTTCCGGCCGTTCTCGACCCGGCGACCACGTCCCGGCCCGCTGCGCCGACCGCCGTGGAGCTCGACTCTCCTTCGGAGACAGAAGAGTCCGCCACCGCAGCGAATTCGGCTGCGGCGCCGGTCAGTTCGACGCGGGTCACCCCAGCGGCAACGCCCGCTTTTCTCGCCGCGATCGACAGGCTCGCCCATCGAGCCCCTACGTCGGCTCACCCCGAGGAGTCAGCGACACCGACCCGTTCCGAAGAAGCGGCGCAATCCCCGTCTCCGAGCGAAGAATTCACCGACACGCAGGCCGAGGAGTCGAACGAGGTGGCGGCATCTGCCCCAGCGGTCGAACAGCCGACGCCCGAATCCGCTGAACCTGCGACGAACGAGGCTCCCGCTGCCGAAGTTACCGAGGAAGATCTGTCACCTGACGAGCACCCTGAGCGCGAGACGGCCGGAGAGGACACGACCTCGCACAGCGAAAGTGTTGTCTCGCTGAGTAAGTCCGTCGCTCGAACCGAATCAGGCGCGACCGTTGATCCGGTGGTCGATGGCACCGAACACACTGCGAGTGAGAGTTCGGAGCACCGGCACGAACCCACACCGGACGACGAGATTGCCGCCACGGGCACCCCGGTCGGCGCCGACGCAGGTCCGAAGGTCGGCTCGGGTCCCGCGGTGGGCGCAGCGGTCGGCACCGCTGCCGCACTGGGTGCCGCTGCCGCCGTCGGTACCGCAAGGTCGACCGGCCGGACCGGATCGTGGAGTACCCCCTCGACAGCGAGCGGCACCACCGCCGTCGCGCCCTCGTACCATTCGGCGGAACCGGAAGCGCCCCAGAAGAACCCGGAGCACTGGTCCGATTGGGTTGAAAGTGACCGGACTCCGCGGCAACCGACGCTGTCGGAGAGGTGGCGGTCGTGGCGTCGGGGGAACGGTCCGTCGCTGATCGAACAGTGGCACAATCGCCCCGTTCGGGAGCGCAGCGCACCGAGGCGGGGCCTGCGCGTGGGGCCCGGTGTCGCGTTGGTGCTGTTCATCGCGCTGTTCGGGGCCGGGTTCTTCGCGATCACGGCGGTGCAGGCGAGCCGATTCGAGATGTCGGACTTCGACCGGATGTGTGGCGAGGACAAGAAACCGTTCCCGAATGCCGCACCCTATCAGCGCGACGGCGCACGGCCGATCTATCTGTCCGGTGAACTCACGACCATGGTCCATCCGGACGATCCGACCGCGTGGAACCCGGACGACCCGTCGACCGTGCAGCTCATCGCCTGCATGAAGCAGCTGGAACTGCGCGAG
Source organism: Nocardia sp. NPDC058518 (assembly GCF_042719655.1). Lineage (NCBI taxonomy): Bacteria > Bacillati > Actinomycetota > Actinomycetes > Mycobacteriales > Nocardiaceae > Nocardia > Nocardia sp. NPDC058518. The sequence goes on along the minus strand of NZ_JBHXNJ010000015.1, from coordinate 11,796 downwards.
CTCGTCCAGACCTGCCAGTACGGTCCTTCCTCCGGCGCACCGATTGGGCGCACCGTCAACCTCTTCCGCGCGACCTACGAGGTCGCCGTCTACGAACTCCACACCGGACGCGAGGTCGCCAAGGCGACCATGCTCGGCGAACGATATTCCGCCGACCCGTCGAATACCGATCAGGATCGTTGCCGAGCCGCCGCCGACGCCCCCGACTACCTCGGCCGCCGCCTCGGCCAACCTTCGACAGCCCAGCTCACCGGCTTCCTCGCCCCGTTGGTCCACTCTCCCCGCTGAACCACTTGACCTCGAGCGCACTCGAGGTAGCAAGATCACCTCGTGCCCAGCGCACACCCGACACCGCGCCTACCCAGCGCCGGTCGCGCCTCCGCCGGTTTCCTCGTACACCCATCGGCGGAGGCCGTCGGGATCACATCCGCGCTCCACCGCCGTGATGTGCGAGTTCGATTGCGGCAGTGGCAAGCTGGCGGGGTGGAACAGCCGAACGTCCCGCAGGGGCACCAGACCGGGCAACCGCCGCCGGGGCCGAACGATCAGTGGCGACCGCCCCGCGGTCGTCGTAAACGGCCGGGCTATCGGGAGCAACAGGCGCGCCATGCGCGCTTGTTCGGCGGCAAACGTAAGTGGGTTCTCCTCGCGCTGGCGGCGATCGTGCCGATCAGCGCCGTCGGCTTGGTGGCCTGGAGTCTGATCTCGCCGCCATCGGATACGGAGCGGACCGGCGATTGCGGGTACTACACCGATCCGACACGAGGTGGCTGGGACTTCCATCGACGGGCATGTACCGACTCCGACGCGGTGCTGATCATCACCAGCGCGTGGAGTACGCAGAAATGCGCGACGGGTGACATGGATTTCTCCCGGAGTCACCGGAAGTACACCAGCAGCCCGATGAAGCACCTGTGCACTCACCTCAACGCGAAAGTCGGTGAGTGTGTCAACGATCCGGGCAACGTCAACCTCCATCTCCACCGCATGCGCAAAATTCCCTGTGGCGCAGGGGCATTCGAGGTCAATACTCGTGTCGAAGTCACTGACCCGAACGTCTGCAACGCAGCAAGCAAGCAGTTTCGCGAGACGAAAGCGGTGACCCACACCTCGCCGGCGGTCTCGTTCTGCCTGCACAAGATCTAGCCGACCAGGCGAGCCCCACAGACACAACAGCCGCACGTTCGCAATGAACGTGCGGCTGTGACAACGGGATTCACGCCGAGACGGTGATTTCCCATTCGTGGATCGTCAGGTCCGACGCGCCGGTGATGTGCAGCGGATCGGTGTGCACCAGCGCTGTTGCGGCAGCATGGCTTTCGGCCAGCACAACGTAGGCACCACCGGTGCCGTCGGTGAAGCCGCCGCTTTCCTGGAGTCGGCCTTGCACGAGCAGCTCCTGCAGGAAGGTGCGGTGCGGTTCGATCACCGAGGCGTCGAACTTCGGGGTGCGCATGGCCATCACGAGGTACTTGCGCGCCACGGTCAGGACTCCGCCTCGCCGCGCGCGGCCTTCGTGGCGGCCGTGGCTGCCGCGGCGGCGCGAACCTGCGGTGCCACCTGCACGACCTGGCCGAGCACGCCGTTCACGAACGACGGGGAGTCATCGGTGGACAGTTCCTTGGCCAGCTCGACGGCCTCGTCGACCGCGACGACCGGGGGGACGTCGGTGGCGTGGAACAGTTCCCACACCGCGATCCGCAGGATGGCCCGGTCGACGGCGGGCAGCCGCTGCAGGGTCCAGTCCTGGAGGTAGCCCTCGATGGTGCCGTCGACCCGGTCGAGGTCGTCGGCGACGCCCTCGACGAGGGTGGTGGTGTAGGCGTGCACGGGGGCCACGCTCTGGTCGCGGGTCGCGAGCTCAGCGCGATCCGAGAGCAGCACGGAGACGTCGACATCGCGCGCCTCCGCCTCGAACAGCAGGTCCACGGCCCGGCGGCGCGCCTTGTGACGCGCGCCGAGCTTCTTGAACGAGCCCTTCTTGTCTGCCGGGGAGTCGGTCACGATCAGCCGTTGACGCGGCCGAGGTAGCTGCCGTCGCGCGAGTCGATTTTCAGCTTGTCACCGGTGTTGATGAACAGCGGGACGGCCACCTCGGCGCCGGTTTCCAGGGTGGCGGGCTTGGTGCCACCGGTGGAACGGTCGCCCTGCAGACCGATGTCGGTGTGCTGCACAACCAGCTCGATGGTGACGGGGAGCTCCACGAACAGCGGCGCGTCCTCGTGCACGGCGACCTGCACGCCCATGTTCTCCAGCAGGAAGCGGGCACCGTCACCGATGGTGGCCTCCGGGATGGAGATCTGGTCGTAGGTGTCACCGTCCATGAAGATGTAGTCGGTACCGTCGTGGTACAGGTAGGTCATGTCGCGACGGTCGACGGTCGCGGTCTCGACCTTGACACCCGCGTTGAAGGTCTTGTCGACGACCTTGCCGGACACGACGTTCTTCAGCTTGGTCCGCACGAACGCGGGGCCTTTGCCCGGCTTCACGTGCTGGAATTCGATGATCTGCTGGAGCTGACCGTCGATCTTCAGCACAAGGCCGTTCTTGAAGTCGCTGGTGTCCGCCACTGTCCTCGGATCTCCTCGTTCGTATTACTGCGTACTGGGGGTTACTGCGTTCTGCGCGCCGACGTCAGTCGACGACGATCAAGTCCTTGCTGGTGCGGGTGAGCAGTTCCGGGCCCGCTTCGCGTACTACGAGCGTGTCCTCGATCCGGACCCCGCCGCGGCCGGGAAGGTATACACCAGGTTCGACGGTCACCGCCACACCAGCGAGAAGTGTACCGGTACTCGTTTTCGCCACTCCGGGTGCTTCATGGATCTGCAGCCCGACGCCGTGACCGAGACCGTGCACGAACTGCGGGCCGTACCCCGCCGCTTCGATGATCATCCGGGCCGCCGCGTCGACCTCGCTGGTCTGCGCGCCCGGTTTGAGCGCCTCGGTTCCCGCGCGTTGCGACCGGGCGACCAGTTCGTAGATCTCCCGCTGCCAGTCGGCGGGGGTACCCAGCATCAGCGTGCGGGTCATATCGGAGTGGTAGCCGTTGACCACCGCGCCGAAATCGAACTTCACGAAGTCGCCGGTGGCCAGGACGGCGCCGGTCGGGCGATGATGCGGGATCGCCGAATTGGCTCCCGCCGCGACGATCGTCTCGAAGGAGATCGCCTCGGCACCGTGTTCGAACATCGCCCATTCGAGGTCGCGGGCAACCTGTCGTTCGGTGCGGCCCGGACGCAGCAGGCCGCGCTCGAGCAGGGTGGCAAGGCCCGCGTCGGCGGCCGCGCAGGCCGCGCTCAACTGGTCGACCTCGTAGGGGTCTTTGACCATGCGCAACTGTTCGACCAGGCCCGAGGTGGGGACGAGCTGCAGTCCGGTGCGCAGTTCCCGGAACGCGGAGTGCTGATCGACGGTCACCACATGGCTTTCGAAGCCGACGCGGCCCAGCTGCCATTCCCCGGTCAGCTCGAGTATGCGGCGCGCGGTGGCCCGGCAGATCTCGGCCTGCAAGTCGGGGACCTGTTCGGCCACCTGGGCGGAGTACCGGCCGTCGGTGCCGATGATGGTGCGGTCCTCGGCGCCGCGCATATCCCACGAATGCACCAGCACAACGGCATTGGATCCGGTGAAGCCGGTCAGGTAGCGGATGTTGACCAAATCGGTCACCAGCAACGCGTCGACACCGTTTTCCACCAGCAGGCTCCGCAGGGCACCGCGCCGGGCCGCGTAATCGGGAGCCGTGTAGTCAGCACACATGGGTCAACGCTACCGCTCAACGGGCGACACGTCGGCACGCGATGCTCCGGATTTCGTGTCGGTAGGCAATTGGATACGGCTTTGTTCACATACGCGGAAGTTGTCCACATTCTCGGGTACAGCCCACTTTCGGCCGTCGCGGCGCAGCACGATCGAACCCATGACCACTGCCGCGTTCTGTTGCCTCATCGCCTGGTGCCTGCTGCTCGGCGTCATCGATATTCATGCCCGTCGTCTTCCCAACGCGCTGACCGGCGCCGGTGCCGTCGCGGTGTTCGTGTTCGCCCTGTCGACAGGGGAATTGGCGACCGCGGTGATCGGTGCCGCGCTGTTGACGATGCCGTACCTGGTCGCCCATCTGCTCTCCCCCGCCGCACTCGGGGCCGGTGATGTGAAGCTCGCGGTGGCGCTCGGGGCCGCCGCGGCGATCGCCGGGCCACCTGCCTGGGTGTGGGCCGCGGTGGCCGCACCGCTGCTCACCGCCGCGGTCGCGGTGCTGATGCTCGGCGGTGATCGACTGCGGCTGGTGCTCGGACGTGGTTCACGCCAGGTGCGTGCCGCACCGTCTCGACGGTTGGTTCCGCATGGTCCGGCCATGTGCCTGGCCACGGTGACCGCGATGGCGTTGGCATGACCGGCGGTGCGACGCGCCGAGACGATCCCGGTGACGGGGTTTTGTCGGCCGCCCGGAGCAGGCCGGTTCGGCCGGATCAGGGCGGCGGTCGCCACCGCGCGGCCCGGCGCGGGGGCCACGTGCCGCTCGTCACGTCGGCCCGCATTCCCGGCTACACGTGTCGACATGGGAAGATGGTCGGCGTGTTGCGCTGGATAACTGCCGGAGAATCCCATGGTCCCGCTCTCGTCGCCCTCCTGGAAGGGATGGTCGCCGGAGTCGAGGTGACATCGGACGATGTCTCCGCACAGCTCGCCCGCCGCCGGCTCGGTTACGGGCGCGGCGCCCGGATGAAGTTCGAGGCCGACAAGGTCACCCTGGTCGGCGGCGTGCGCCACGGCCGCACCATGGGTGGTCCGATCGCGATCGAGATCGCCAACTCCGAGTGGCCCAAGTGGACCGAAGTGATGTCGGCCGATCCGATCGACGAGACCGAGCTCGCGGGAATGGCGCGCAACGCGCCGCTGACCCGCCCGCGCCCCGGGCACGCCGATTACTCCGGCATGCTCAAGTACGGCTTCGACGACGCCCGCCCGGTGCTCGAGCGGGCCAGCGCCCGTGAGACCGCGGCCCGCGTCGCCGCCGGAACCTTCGCGCGCAACTTCCTGCGTCAGGCCTTCGGCGTCGAGGTCATCTCGCATGTGGTGTCGATCGGTACCGCGGCCAACACCACCGGTGTCACGCCGGGTCCGGCCGATCTCGACGCGATCGATGCCAGCCCCGTGCGCGCGTTCGACGCCGACGCCGAGGCGGCCATGATCGCCGAGATCGAAGCGGCGAAGAAGGACGGTGACACCCTCGGCGGTGTCGTCGAGGTGATCGTGGACGGGCTGCCCGTCGGGCTCGGCTCGTTCGTCAGCGGCGAGCAGCGCCTCGATTCGCGCCTGGCCGCCGCCCTCATGGGTATCCAGGCGATCAAGGGTGTCGAGGTAGGCGACGGGTTCGAGACCGCGCGCCGACGCGGCAGCCTGGCCCACGACGAGATGCGTCCCGGCCCCGACGGTGTGCTGCGCTCGACCAACCGCGCCGGTGGCCTCGAAGGTGGCATGACCAACGGCGAAGCACTGCGGGTGCGTGCCGCGATGAAGCCGATCTCCACCGTGCCGCGCGCGCTGGCCACGGTCGACATGTCCAGCGGCGAAGAGGCCGTCGCCATCCACCAGCGCTCCGACGTGTGCGCGGTCCCCGCGGCGGCCGTCGTCGCGGAATCGATGGTGGCACTGGTGCTGGCGCAGGCCGCGCTGGAGAAGTTCGGCGGTGACTCGATCGCCGAGACCGTCGACAACATCACCAGTTACGTCAAGCGGATCGGCAGCCGCCCACACGTGCCCGCGGACAGCCGTATCCCGTGACCGCGCAGGGGCAGGAGGGGACCGCGCCGGAGAGCGACGCGGACCCCTCACCGGCGACCGTCGAGCCCGGTGCTCCTGACACCGGCACCGACGACCGGATCGCACCGCTGGCACGGGTGGTGCTGGTCGGGCTGCCCGGCTCGGGGAAGTCGACGATCGGGCGCAAGCTGGCCAGGGAACTCGGGGTGGCGCTCTACGACACCGACGCGGGGATCGAGGCCGATACCGGGCGCACCATTCCCGATATCTTCGCCACCGACGGTGAGGTGGAGTTCCGCCGGATCGAAGAAGAGGTGGTGCGCCGCGCCGTGCTCTCCCACGACGGTGTGGTCTCCCTCGGCGGCGGATCGGTGCTGTCCGAGCGGACCAGGGATCTGCTGCGTGACGCGACGGTCGTCTACCTGGAAATCAGTGTGTCCGAAGGGGTTCGGCGCACCGGCGCGAGCAATACGCGCCCGCTGCTCAACGGTGTCGACCCCGCCGCCAAGTACCGGGATCTGATGCGCGAGCGTCGCCCGCTCTACCGCGAGATCGCTACCGTGCGCGTGCGCACCGACGGACGAAGTCCGGGTCGGGTGGTGCGGATGATCTTGGCCAAGCTCGGCCTGGAATCGGTGCGCACCGACCTCGACGCCACCCGCTCGAACACCGGAAATGTCACCGCGGCTTCGGGTTCGGTCACCAGCAGGCCCGGCACCGGGAGCAACCGGTCCAAGAACCGGCGACGGGCCAGAGCACGCGCCGCCGCCGCGCGCCGAGGCAACACCGAACAGACGGGCGTGGTGGCGACCGAGCGTCGCGCCAGCGTCGAAGACCGGAACCGTTCGGCGGCAACACAATCCGCGGCCGACGGGGCCACGGTCGAGGAAACCACCGGTACCGCTCGCACCACCGGTGCGGCGCAGAGCGAGTCGCGCACGGCAGGCAGTCGGCGGTCCCGGCGTACCAGGTCACGCCGGGGAGGCGCACGCATCCGGTCGGCGACCACTGCTACCGCCCGCGATACGGACAGCTCGTCGGGTGCCGGGTCCACGAACCAGGAAGGCCGTGCGGGCAACGCCGAGAACCAGTCGGGCACCCGCGACGCCGCCGGGGGTCGGGCGGGCAGCCGCCATGCCGCTGGTAGCCGGGTAGGCGGGCGCAATACGGTCTCGGGCGCCCCGGCGAGCAGTCGCAGCGTCGGCCGAGGCAGGCGGGCAGCCAGCCGCGAAGCCGGCGCACCGGGGCGGGTGGGCAACCGTGGTGGCGAGCCTGCGCAACCCTCGGGCTCGGCGACGTCGGACCCGAAGGAGCCCCGGACCGGGGCCTCGCAACAGGTTCAGCGGGCCGGGCCACCCGGTGACGCGGAACGCGCAACGAGTACCAACGAACGCAGGCGACGCGGACAGCCGCGGCGGCGTAGCGGGCGACGTAATAACAATGACCAGAAAGAATCGGAGCAGCGCACGTGACAGAGCCGTCCATCATTGAGGTTCGCACCGCCGACCCGTACCCGGTGATCATCGGCCGCGGGCTGCTCGGCGATCTCGTCGAGGCGGTCAACGCGGGCAATGCCGTGCGGACCGTGGCGATCTTCCATCAGCCGCCGCTCGCCGAAACCGCCGAAGCGGTGCGTAAAGCACTGGCCGACACCGGGATCGACGCGCATCGCATCGAGATCCCCGACGCCGAGGACGGCAAGGAACTGGCCGTGGCCGGGTTCTGCTGGGAGGTGCTCGGCCGGATCGGGCTGACCCGCAACGACGCCATCGTGAGCCTGGGCGGTGGCGCCGCCACCGACCTGGCCGGCTTCGTGGCCGCCACCTGGATGCGTGGCGTGCGCATCGTGCACGTGCCGACCACGCTGCTGGCGATGGTGGACGCGGCGGTCGGCGGCAAGACCGGCATCAATACCGAGGCGGGCAAGAACCTCGTCGGCAGCTTCCACGAACCCAGCGCCGTGCTGGTCGACCTCGCGACCCTGGAAACGGTGCCGCGCAACGAGATCGTGGCGGGTATGGCCGAGATCATCAAGGCCGGTTTCATCGCCGACCCGGTGATCCTCGATCTCATCGAAGCCGACCCCGAGGCCGCCCTCGATCCCACCGGTGACGTGCTGCCCGAGCTGATCCGCCGCGCCATCCAGGTCAAAGCCGATGTGGTCGCCGCCGACCTCAAGGAATCGAACCTGCGCGAGATCCTGAACTACGGCCACACCCTCGGCCATGCGGTGGAGCGCCGCGAGCGCTACCGCTGGCGTCACGGCGCCGCGGTGTCCGTCGGCCTGGTCTTCGCCGCCGAACTCGGCCGCCTCGCCGGGCGGCTCGACGACGCCACGGCCGATCGGCACCGCACCATCCTGGAAAGCGTCGGCCTGCCCGTCACCTACGACGGCGATGCCCTCCCCCACCTGCTGGACGCCATGCAAACCGACAAGAAGACCCGTTCCGGTGTCCTGCGTTTCGTGATCCTGGACGGGCTGGCCAAGCCCGGCCGCCTCGAAGGCCCCGACCCGTCCCTGCTGGCCGCCGCCTACTCGGCCATCGCCCGCGACACCACCCCTGGCACGTCGCCGATCATGCTCTGACTCGCACACCGCCGGACGGTCACTCCTCAGCGCATGCCGGGGAGTGCCGGTCCTGGTACGGCCCGCTCAGCTCGCGGTGGCGAATCCTGGTTCCATTGCGGGGGCAGCGGATTCGCTCGAGCGCCGAGACCGGGTATGGCCGAAGGCCACACCGGCCATCGAGGGCAGGAAGACCAGCAGCAGGATGAACGACGCCGCCGAGGTCATTTCGTAGAGGATCCCGACATCGCCGAGTTCGATTCCGGGCACCTGATCGAGGACCCAGCACACTGCCGAGCTGGCCAGGCCCGCGCCGAAACCGGCGGCCAGCCAGCGGACCGTCAGGCCGTCGGCGCCCGTGCGGCCGTCCCGTACGCCCCAGACGACGGCCACCGCGATGATCGCGAGCAGGCAGGCCGCACGCCAGAAAGTGCCGTAGGTGGGCCAGGAGGCCATGGCGAAGCCCAGCAAGACGCGGAGAGCGACAACCAGCGCGGCGAGGACGGTGGCTCGTAACACCCAAGCGGTCATGGGCAACACCTTAGCGGGAGAAAACTAGAACCGGTATCAATTCTGCGGATCGGGCGATCATCGACGCAACCGCCGATCACTGTCCCGCCAGCGCGGCCACCATCGCGGCGCGCGGCGCCGGCTGCCCGGTGAACAGCTCGACCTGCCCATATGCCTGGTTCAGCAGCATCTGCAGCCCGCTGACCACCGTGTGCCCGGCGGCCTCGACCGCCGTTGCCAGCGGGGTCGGCCACGGGTTGTAGATGGCGTCGAGCACGACCGGTGCCACGGCTACCGCCGGGGCGATCGCCGCGGCCGCCTCGGCGGGCACGGTACTGACCACCGCACCGGCCGACGCACACGCCGCGCGCACCCGCTCCGCGTCGAGCGGCACGACGGTGGCGCGCAGACCGAGTCGATCGGCCAATTCCAGCGCGCTACGCGCCCGCCCGGCATCGCGGGCGATCACGGTGACCGTCTTCGCCCCGAGTTCCGACAGCGCCAGCAAGGCGGGCCTTGCCGTTCCACCGGCCCCGAGCACGACGGCCTCGTCGAGCGAACAGACCCCACCACCACGCAACGCACCGAGCACGCCGTCGACATCGGTGCAGTCCGCCCGCCACCCGCCATCGGTGCGCACGAGGGTGTTGGCCGAGCCGACCAGCACCGCGCGTTCGGTGCGCTCGACCGCCACCGCCAGCGCCGCTTCCTTGCCCGGCATGGTCACCGACAGCCCGACCCATTCCGGCCCGAGCCCGTCGACCAGGCCGGGCAACTGCTCGGCCGAGCACTCGATGCGCTCATAGCTCCAGGGCAATCCGAGCGCCCGATAGGCCGCCAGGTGCAGTTGTGGCGAACGCGAGTGCTCGATCGGCTTGCCGAGCACCGCCGCCTTGCGCACCTCAGCCACCGTAGGGCCGCGAGCTGTCGAGGATGCCGCTGCGCTGGGCCTGCGTGACCAGCCGCAGATGCTCCGAGTAGGAGTCGGTGAACTTCGTCGTGCCCTGCTTGTCGACGGTGACGAAGTACAGCCACGCCCCCGGCTCCGGGTTCTCCATGGCGCGCAGCGCGCCCACGGACGGAGCGGCGATCGGCGTCTTGGGCAGGCCTTCCATCGCATAGGTGTTCCAGGGAGTTTCCCTGGCCCGGTCGGCGTCGGTGGTCGCCACTTCGGTGGTGTCGAGCGCGTAGTTCACCGTGGAGTCGAACTGCAGCATCTGACCGACCCGCAGCCGGTTCACGATCACCCGTGCCACCTTGCCCATATCCTGCGGTTTCGCCTCACGTTCGACCAGCGAGGCGGCGACGAGCGTCTCGTACGGCGACAGCTTCGTGTCGGCACCCGACTGGAGCAGGCCGGTGCCTTCGTAGGCCTGCACGCTCGCGGTCACCATCTGCCGCAGGATCTGTTCCGGTGTGCCGCTCGGATCGAAATCCCAAGTCCCGGCGGCGATGAGGCCTTCCAGCTGCCGTGTCCGGTCGGGGCAGTCCTTGACCGCCTGCGTCGCCCATGCGGGCACGCCGAGTGCGGTCAGGTCCATACTCGCGCCCGCGGCGTCGAGCTGTTCGTAGGTCACGCATTTGCGCTCGGGGCCGACGCAGCTGGCCTCGGCGATCTTGCGGTAGATGCCGTCGTATCGACCACCGGTGGTCGCGTCGTGCTTGTCGTGCAGCAGCCGGCCCTCGGAGATGATCACATTGCCGACCCGGGACTTCCCGCCCACCAGCGCGGTGACAGCGTCGACGGCCGGACTCTTCGCACCGACCGCGTAGAAACCGGGCTGGACGCTGTTCATACCCGAATTGCGCACGGCTGCTTCGTAGAAGGCTTCGGAGCTGGCGACCACGCCCTTGCCGTGCATCTCATCGGCGATCTGCGTCGCGGTGTCGCCGGAGTGCACCTGAACCACCACGGGGGCACCGGGCGGGCCCGCGAAATCCTCGGCGGGGGTGAGGCTGCCCATCAGTTTGTACCCGGCGAAACCCGCGGCGGAGACGAACAGCACCACGAACACCGCGGCGACGGCCCACATATTGCGGCGGCGCCGTTTGCGCTCGGCCGCCTTGCGTGAGGCGATCCGCGATCGTTTGCCGCGTCCCGACGGGCGAGCGCGGCCGCGGTCGGACCCAGCCGCACGACCACGTTCGGACGCTGACGCGCGGCCGGACTGCGCCGCGCGCTGCCCGACCCGGCGCGGCGGGGGCGCCGGTTCGGGTTCGGGCTCCGGCTCAGGGGCGGGCTCGTCGTAGATCTCGTCCTCGTAGCGCGGGATGACGTCTGTGCCGTCTTCGTCGTCCCACCCGGCGGGCCCGGCCTGCCGCGGCTGGTCTTCGCGCACCTCGCGCGCGTCCAGGCCCCAATCATCGCGGCGGGGGTAGCGCCGATCAGCTTCCCGTGCCCGGTAGCGTTCCTCGGCCCTGGTCCATCGGTCGGTCATGCATCGTCTCCGACCCTCGCCGTATCTGCTGCGTCCTTCAACACCGAACTCCGCTCGTCCAACCATCCTTGCAGAATCGACACGGCTGCCGCCTGGTCGATCATCTGCCGCTGGCCACGTGCGCGAACTCCACTGTCGCGCAGCGCACGTGCAGCAGATACCGTAGTCAAACGTTCGTCGGAAAGGCGTATCGGAATCGGGTCGATCACCCGGCGCAACTGCTTGGCAAACTTGCGCGCGATGGCGGCCGCTGTGCCGTTTTCGCCGCGCAGGGTACGTGGCAGGCCGATGATAACCTCGACCGCTTCGTATTCCCGCACAATGTCGGCAATTCTTGCGATGTCGGCGGGTGGACCCCCCGCGCGCCCACCGGACTTGGCGCGCGCGACAGTCTCGACGGGGGTCGCGAGAATGCCGTCGGGGGGGGGTGGACCGTACCCCCAGCGCGCCCGACACCACGCCGTGGGGGAACCGCCGGCCCCCCCACCGGGGGGGGGGGGGGGCGGGGCGGCTGGGGGGTAC
>NZ_JBHXNJ010000014.1:202114-218257 GCF_042719655.1 Nocardia sp. NPDC058518 | reverse complement strand
GCCACTTCGTGGCCGTCCCTCCCTAGGGGTTGGGAGTGCGGGGGTTGGGAGTGCGGTCATGGCGGATTTGGGGCGGGCGTTGTGGTTGGGGGTGCGGGTGGTGGCGGGGTTCGGGGGATAGCCCGCGTGATTTCTTTGGAGGTGGTCCTGCCAGGATTGGGGGTGTGAATGCGCAAGTGGAGACTGTTGTCGACTTGGATGCTATTGCTCACAATGTGCGGGTGTTGCGGGAGTACGCGCAGGGGGCCGCTGTGATGGTGGTGGTCAAGGCTGACGGGTACAACCATGGTGCGGTGGAGGTGGCTCGGGCGGCGTTGGGGGCGGGGGCTCGGGAGTTGGGGGTGACCACGGTTGCCGAGGGGCTGGCGTTGCGGGCGGCTGGGATTACCGCGCCTGTTCTTTGCTGGCTCAATACTGTTGATGCTGATTACGCGGCGGCTGTCGCGGGGGATATCGAGATCGGGGTGTCTTCGCTGGCGCAGCTGCGGGCCGTCGAGCGGGCCGCGCTGGTGGTGGGGCAGACGGCGACGGTGACGTTGAAGGTTGATACGGGGCTCAATCGCAACGGGGTGTCGGGGACGGAGTATCCGCAGGTCTTGCGGGCTTTGCGGGGGCTCGTCGACGGGCAGGTGGTGCGGTTTCGGGCGATCTTCTCCCACCTCGCGCATGCCGATGAGCCGGGGCACCCGATGCTGGACCGGCAGCGGGAACGGTTTGTCGAGGCGATCGCGCTGGCCAAGGAGCACGGGCTCGAACCCGAGCTGGTGCATCTGTCGAATTCGGCGGCCACGTTGACCAGGCCTGATCTGCATTTCGACATGGTTCGGCCCGGTATCTCGGTGTACGGGCTCTCGCCCATCCCCGAGCTCGGACAATTCGGGTTGAAGCCCGCGATGACGTTCCAGGCGGAGGTCGCGCTGGTGAAACAAGTGTCGGCGGGGGAGGGCGTGTCGTACGGGCATCGGTGGGTCGCACCGCGTGATACGACGATCGCCCTGGTGCCCGCGGGGTATGCCGACGGTGTATTCCGGTCGCTGAGTGGCCGTTTCGAGGTGTGGTTGGGCGGGGCGCGACACCGTAATGTCGGGCGGGTGTGCATGGACCAGTTCATGGTTGACCTCGGCGACAACGCGGGCGGCGTACGGGAGGGCGACCGTGCGGTGCTGTTCGGCGGCGGCGCGGGACAGCCACACGCGCTCGACTGGGCGCGGGCGCTGGACACCATCGACTACGAGGTCGTCTGCGCACCGCGGGGTCGTACGGTCCGCCGCTACGTGGGGACCGGCCGATGACCCGGCGCTCGGTGATCCGCGGCGGCCTAGCGACCGCGGGGCTGCTCGCGGGGCTCGCCATCGCCCACACCCTGCGCCAGATCGGCGCGCGGGTGATCTGGCCTGCCGAACGCGACGAATATCGCGAGGAGAACTTCGCCCTGATCGACGAGGACGAACCGGGGGTGGTGCTCGCCGACGACGGTGTGTCGCTGGCCACCCGCACCTTCGGTGACGATTCCGCCGAGGTCACGATCGTTTTCGTGCACGGATTCTGCAACAGCATGGAGTCCTTCCACTTCCAGCGCCGCGATCTCGCGCAGCAGTGGGGGTCGCGGCTGCGGATGGTCTTCTTCGATCTGCGCGGACACGGACGCTCCGGCACGCCCAGCACCGAGAGCTGCACCGTCGCCCAGCTCGGCCGCGACCTCGCAGGCGTCATCCGCGAGTGCGCGCCGACCGGGCCGGTGGTGCTGGTCGGGCATTCGCTCGGTGGGATGGCGGTGCTCGCGGCCGCCGCGCAGTTCCCCGAGCTGTTCGCGTCGCGGGTGCGCGCGGTCGGGCTGCTGAGCACCGCGGCCGCGGAGGTGACCTCGACCGGGATCTCGCAACTGATCCGGCATCCCGCGGTCGACGGGTTCCGGCTGGCGGCGCGAACGGCGCCGACGCTGGTGCAGTTCAGCCGCAGCGCGAGCAAGCAGGTGGTGACGCCGATCCTGCACGTCAGCTCGTTCCACGGCCCGGTGAGCCCGACCCTGTCGCGATTCACCACGATGATGATCGACCGCACACCGGTCGGCACCATCGAAAAGTTCCTGAAAGCGATTGAGCTGCACGATGAATCGGCCGCATTGCCGGTCTTGAGCGAACTGCCGGTGCTGATTCTCGGCGGCGCGCACGATGTGGTGATCCCCTTCCGCAACTCCCGCGCACTGGCGGCGGAACTGCCGGGCAGCGAGCTGGTCCGGGTTCGTGAGGCGGCGCACATGCCGCACCTGCAGTTCCCGGAGGTGAGCCTGGCCGCACTCGACCGGCTGCTGGCGCGCGCGGGGATCATCGGCACACGCGGCGAGGAGGCCGTCGGTGGCTGACCCGCACCAGCGCGTCCTCGACACGGTCGAGGACACCGAAGCCTTCGGCCGCGAACTGGCGGCCACCCTGCGACCGGGTGACCTGGTCGTTCTCGACGGCCCGCTCGGCGCCGGGAAAACCGCGCTCACCAGGGGAATCGCCGCCGGACTCGGTGTCGCGGGGCGGGTCAGCTCGCCGACGTTCATCATCGCGCGAGCGCACAAGGCCGGGGTGCGCCCGGACGGCACGCCCGGGGTGGCGATGGTTCATGTCGACGCCTATCGCCTCGCGGGCGACCTCGACGAACTGGACTCGCTCGACCTCGACACCGACCTGCATCACGCGGTCGTCGTCGTGGAATGGGGCAAGGGGGTCGTCGAACACCTCGCCGACCGGCATCTGCGAGTGCAACTCGCCCGGGAGCCGGAATCCGATGTGCGCACGGCGATCTGGGAATGGATCGAATAACGCGCGATCACCCGCGCACCGGTGCGCGCCGAGCGCCGATACCACCCGGTATTGTTGAGACAATCATGCTCGTACTAGCAGTCGACACCGCGACACCCGCCGTTACAGCGGGATTGGTGCACCTGTCACCTGCCGGTGAACCCGGCACCCGGCCCGCCGTGGCGACGCTCGCTGCCCGCGTGAAGGTCGACGCCCGCGCGCACGCCGAGGTCCTCACCCCGCAGATCCTGGAGTGTCTGGCCGAGGCGGGGGTGCGCCGCGACGAGCTCGACGCGGTCGTCGTCGGGCTCGGACCGGGACCGTTCACCGGGCTACGCGTGGGAATGGCCACCGCGGCCGCTTTCGGTGACGCGCTCGGGTTACCTGTGCACGGGGTGTGCAGTCTCGACGCGATCGCCGCCGACACCATCGGTGAGAAGCGTGATCCCGGCGAACTGCTGGTGGTCACCGATGCGCGCAGGCGTGAGGTGTACTGGGCCAAGTATCTGAACGGGGTGCGAGTCGCCGGTCCCGAGGTGAACAAAGCCGCCGACGTGCCGGTCGGTGAGGCCGCGGTGATCGCCGGGTCGGCCGCGCATGTCGACTATTTCGATCTACCGGTGCTGCCGAGCGAGACGCCGTCGCCTGCCGGGCTGGTCATCGTCGCCGCACCCGCGCTACTGGCCGGAGACGTGCCGGAGGCGCTGGTGCCGTTGTATCTGCGTAGGCCCGATGCGGTGGAGAACAGCTTCCGCACCCTCGACCGGACCGGGGCGTGAGTGCCGTGACCGAGTACCTGATCGCTCCCATGACGCTGCCCGATATCGACCGCTGCGTCGAACTGGAGCACCTGCTGTTTCCCGAGGACGACCCGTGGCAGGCGGTGTCGTTCCGGTCCGAGCTCGCCGGTGGGCACAATCGCTACATCACCGCGCGCGATGCCGACGGGATGATGGTCGGCTACGCGGGCATCGCGCTGCTCGGTGACGACGCCCATCCCGAGGCCGAGGTGCACACGATCGGCGTCGACCCGCAATGTCATCGGGGCGGTATCGGCACGCTGTTGCTCGAAGCGCTGCTGGCCACCGCGGCCGAACGTGGTGGGCCGGTGTTCCTCGAGGTGCGCACCGACAACGCACCCGCCATCGCGATGTACGCCAAGCACGGTTTTCACATCATCGGATTGCGCAAGAACTACTACCACCCCAGCGGTGCCGACGCTTATACGATGCGGCGCCCGGAACTGACCGCCGCGGCCGATGAATGGGCCGCGCGGGGTCGGCAGGACGAGGTGTTGTCGTGATCGTCGCCGGATTCGACCGGGCGGCGGGCGACCAGCGGAACGAGGCATTGTCGTGATCGTCATGGGGATCGAAAGCTCGTGCGACGAAACGGGAGTCGGCATCGTGCGCCGGCATCCCGATGGCTCCGTCGAGCTACTCGCCGATGAGGTCGCCTCGAGCGTCGACCAGCACGCGCGCTTCGGTGGCGTGGTGCCCGAGATCGCCTCGCGCGCCCATCTCGAGGCGATCGTGCCCGCGATGCGCCGGGCGCTGGCGACCGCGGGAATCAGCAAGCCCGACGCGCTCGCCGTCACCATCGGGCCGGGGCTGGCCGGTGCGCTGCTGGTGGGAGTGGCCGCGGCCAAGGCCTATGCGGCGGCGTGGGATGTGCCGTTCTACGCGCTCAACCACCTCGGCGGGCATGTGGCGGTCGATACGCTCGAGCACGGGCCGATGCCGCCCGCGGTGGCGCTGCTCGTTTCCGGTGGGCACACGCATCTGCTGCAGGTCACGGATCTGGGTGAGCCGATCACCGAACTCGGCAGCACCGTCGACGATGCCGCGGGGGAGGCGTTCGACAAGGTCGCGCGGCTGCTCGGTCTCGGCTATCCCGGCGGGCCCGCCCTCGACGCTGCCGCCACCTCGGGTGACGCGCGGGCGATCGCCTTTCCCCGTGGCATGACCGGGCCCCGCGACGCGCGCTATGACTTCTCGTTCTCCGGCCTCAAGACCGCGGTGGCCCGCTATGTCGAGGCCGCGCAGCGTCAGGGCATCACGCCCGACCAGTTGCCGATTCCCGACATCGCCGCGTCCTTTCAGGAGGCGGTCGCCGATGTGCTCACGATGAAGGCCGTGCGCGCGGCCACCGATATCGGTGTCGACACGATTGTGCTCGGCGGCGGTGCCACCGCCAACTCACGCATTCGGTCGCTCGCCGAAGAGCGTTGCGCTGCCGCGGGTTTGATGCTTCGCGTGCCGAAGCCACGGCTGTGCACGGACAACGGTGTGATGATCGCGGCGCTGGGTGCGCATGTGATCGCGGCGGGTGCGCAACCCGCCGCTCTGACTGTCGCGACGGATCCGGGGCTGCCGGTTTCTGTGAGCGCTCTGCGGGGATAGCGCCGCAACCCAGGCCGACAGCGAGCTACTCGCTGAATACCCGGAGCGCCGGAACGGAGTTGGGGGTGGAGGGGCGTTGTGGCCTGCCGCCGCCGGAGGAGCCGCTGTCCACGGTGCCGAGGGGGGACTCGGGGTAGGGGATCTGCGGGAGATTCGGGTCGGGACGCAGGGTGGGAGCCGTTGTCGCGTTCGGCGCGGACGGGTTGGGGGCGTTCGTGGTCGGCGCCCCGGTAGTGACCGCGGGGGTTGCGTCGATGGCGGGTGGGGCGTTGGTGGTGCCCGTGCGCTCGGTGCTCTGGCGATTGGCGGGGGTGGGTGCCGGGGAGGGCACCAACGGTAAGGGGGATTGACGCACGGTGCTGCTCGTACCGGCCGGAGTGACATCGGGGGTATCGGGCGTGACGGCTTGCACGCCGTAGCCGATCACCAGACCGACCACCACCACCGCGCCGACGAGGGTGCCGACGACCTTGACGAAGGTGCCACTCGGTGCGTCGGTGGCCACGCCGCCGGACAGTCCGGACGGCGCCGCGGCATCGGCGACCAGCGCGGCACCCTTGGCGATCACCGCCTCCGGGTCGGGCACGGTGAGCACGGGCACGTCGAGGCGCGAGTCGAGAATGTCGATGACGCAAGGGATATTGGCGCACCCGCCGATCACGGCGACCGCGTCGGGGTACTTCGGCGCACGGGTGAACACCGACGCCGAGAACAGCGCGATATTGCGCAGCAGGCCGCCGATGAGCTCCTCGAAATCGGGGCGGGTGAGCTCGAGCCCTTGCCCCGCGACGTGATCGACGGTGACCACGGGTGCCAGCGACAGGTGTTCCTTGGCGGCGCGGCCGCGATTGGTCAGCGTGGTGCGGTTGGGCCTGGTGCCGCGACGGGCGTAGTGCAGGTCCACCAGGTGGTGGTAGATCAGCTCGTCGATCGCGTTGCCGCTCAGCGTCGGCGTCCGTTCGCTGTGCAGGACCACGTTCTCGGTGTAATCGGCGACGGTGACGGTGAGTCCGGTTGCGCCAAGGTCGATCACGGCGACGGTGGCGTAGCGGTCGAGCAGTCCGGTGTGGCGCAGGTAGGCCAGGGCGGCCGCGCCCTCGGTGACCAACCGCAGATCACGGTGGCGGGCGCAGGCGGCCCGAATGGCCTGTGCCTGTTCCTTGTTGCGGTAGGCGACGGCGACGCTGGTCGGTGGCCGCGAACGGGCCGACTCGGCGCGACGGCCGCCGCCGGAATAGCGCCCGAGCGGTTCGCCTGCCATCGCGGCCTGGGAAACCGGTAACTGGGTGGTCATCAATTCGATCGAGGACGCCACGAGATCGCCGAGGTCGGAATGTGCCTCATCGGCGGAAACTACGCGGTAGTCGAAAGTCTGCTCGCCCGCGGGCCCCGTAGCGACCAGTGCCGAGCACACCACCTCGTTCCCGGCCGAGATGCCGAGGGATGTTCGCATGTTCACCTCCCTTCAAGCTGATGGTGCTCTCCGAGCGGATGGCGCCTTCCTGTGCTATGTCACAGCCTGTTATGCGAACGTTACAGATTGTGGCAGGCGATGTGAAGATCACTGGCCAGTGTGGGCGTGTCGAGAATGCGACATCGGCAGAACCCGACCTTGAGTGCTGGCACTCTCGCGTATAGAGTGCTAGTCGGCACGTACTAGTTGGGCACTGTGTAGCTGTACTTGTGCCAAGTCGACTTCTGGGCTTCGGCTCCGGCACCCGCGACGACGGGGCTGTGCGCAGGGTCGCGAGCTGACCGAAACCGGTCCGGGACACCAGTTCCGGACAACCGAATTTCCCCTGAAAGTGGAGGGCTCAACGTGGCGAGCGTGAACATCAAGCCGCTCGAGGACAAGATCCTCGTCCAGGCCAACGAGGCCGAGACGACGACGGCCTCCGGCCTGGTCATCCCGGACACGGCCAAGGAGAAGCCGCAGGAGGGCACCGTCATTGCCGTCGGAGCGGGCCGCGTCACCGATAAGGGTGACCGCATCCCGGTCGACGTCAAGGAAGGCGACGTCGTCATCTACAGCAAGTACGGCGGCACCGAGATCAAGTACCAGGGTGGGGAATACCTCATCCTCTCGGCGCGCGACATCCTGGCCGTCGTCACCAAGTAAGGCCAACGCCGCATCAGCGTTCCGCCCCGGCGTCTTCACAGGCCCGGGGCGGATTGCGTTCACGAACAGGAGTTGAATCCTCTATGCCCAAGCAGATCGAGTTCGACGAAAAGGCTCGCCGGGCTCTGGAACGCGGTGTCGACAAGCTGGCCGACGCCGTCAAGGTGACCCTCGGCCCCCGCGGCCGGCACGTGGTGCTGGCCAAGGCTTTCGGTGGCCCGACCGTCACCAACGACGGTGTCACCATCGCGCGTGAGATCGACCTCGAGGACCCCTTCGAGAACCTCGGCGCACAGCTCGTCAAGAGCGTCGCCACCAAGACCAACGACGTCGCGGGCGACGGTACGACCACCGCCACCGTGCTGGCTCAGGCCTTCGTGCGCGGCGGCCTGAAGAACGTCGCCGCGGGCGCCAACCCGATCACCCTCGGCCAGGGCATCGCCGCTGCCGCCGAGAAGGTGTCGGAGGTGCTGCTCGCGCTGGCCACCCCCGTCTCCGGCGAGAAGGCCATCGCCCAGGTCGCCACCGTTTCCTCGCGTGACGAGGAAATCGGCGAGATGGTCGGCAAGGCCCTCACCACGGTCGGCAAGGACGGCGTCGTGACCGTCGAGGAGTCCTCGACCACGAACACCGAACTCGTCATCACCGAGGGTGTGCAGTTCGACAAGGGCTACCTCTCGCCCTACTTCCAGACCGATCCCGAGACCCAGCAGGCCGTGCTCGAGGATGCCTACATCCTGCTGCACCGCGACAAGATCAGCTCGCTGCCCGATCTGCTGCCGCTGCTCGAGAAGATCGCCGAGTCCGGCAAGGCCGTGCTGATCGTGGCCGAGGACGTCGACGGCGAAGCGCTGTCCACCCTGGTGGTCAACTCGATCCGCAAGACCATCAAGGCCGTCGCCGTCAAGGCGCCGTTCTTCGGTGACCGTCGCAAGGCGTTCCTCGACGACCTGGCCGTCGTCACCGGTGGCACCGTGATCAACCCCGATCTCGGCGTCACCCTGCGCGAGGCCACCATCGAGCAGCTGGGTCAGGCGCGTCGCGTCGTCGTCACCAAGGACGAGACCGTGCTGATCGACGGCGGGGGCTCCGACGAGGACATCAAGGGCCGCAGCGCGCAGCTGCGTCGCGAGATCGAGGCCTCGGACTCCGACTGGGATCGCGAGAAGCTCGAAGAGCGTCTGGCGAAGCTGGCCGGTGGCGTCGCGGTGATCAAGGTCGGCGCTGCCACCGAGACCGCGCTCAAGGAGCGCAAGTACCGCGTCGACGACGCGGTCGCCGCCGCCAAGGCCGCGGTCGAGGAGGGCATCGTCCCCGGTGGTGGTTCGGCACTCGTGATCGCCGCTGCCGCGCTGGTCGAGCTGCGTGACTCGTTCACCGGCGACAAGGCTGTGGGTGTCGAGGTGGTTCGCAAGGGCCTCGAGGCGCCGCTGTACTGGATCGCCAGCAACGCCGGTCTCGACGGTGCGGTTGTCGTCGCCAAGGTCTCCGAGGGCAAGGACGGCTTCAACGCCGCCACCCTGACCTACGGCGACCTGCTCGCCGACGGTGTCGTCGACCCGGTCAAGGTGACCCGCTCCGCCGTGGTGAACGCCGCCTCGGTCGCACGGATGATCCTGACCACCGAGAGCGCCATCGTGGAGAAGCCGGCCGAGGCCGACGACGACCACGGGCATCACGGTCACTCGCACTGAGCGATGAACAACGAAGGCCCCCGGATCGCGAGCGCGATCTGGGGGCCTTTCGTTGTCCGCTAGCTGGCTACCGGCGGATCTTCGGCATCGAGCGCGGCCAGTAAACGGTCACGCAGCGACGGAGGCGGTGGGGTGGGGGTTGCGGACGCGAGTTCGGCGAGCACTGCGCGGGTACAGCGAAGTTCTCGCAGGAACTCGATACACAGGGTTGGGTCTTCGGTATCGATGATGGTCTGGATCGCGTGATGGTCTTCGTCGTCGATCAATCCGAGCGCGACGGTGTGCGCGAGATCGATCTGGGCTTCGTTCATCTCACGTCACCCCCAAACTTTTCTTCAGTCGTGTCAATCCGTCCCGAATTCGGGACTTAACGGTCGGTAACCCGATGCCGAGGTATTGAGCTACCTCCGCGTAGGTCCGCCCGCCGTAGTAGGCGAGCGAGATCGCCTCGCGCTGGGTCTCGGTGAGGGTCGAGAGTCCGCGCTGGACGGCCTGTTGTTCTAGTCTGCGTTCCACCTCCTCGGTGACCTCGTCGAATTCGTGGCCGAGCACCCGGATCCCGTACGCGACCTCGCGCTGGGTGTGGGCTTGCTCGGCGCGAACCCGGTCGACCGCGCGCCGGTGTGCCAGCGTCATCAGCCAGGTCACCGCCGACCCCTTGGCGGGGTCGAAACTCGTGGCGGTACGCCAGATCTGGAGATAGACCTCCTGAGTGGTCTCCTCCGCGTACCCGGGGTCGTGGAGCACCCGCAGGACCAGGCCGAAAACGCGCGCAGACGTTCGGTCGTACAGCTCGGCAAAGGCCTGCTGGTCGGACAGACCGCATCGTTCCAGCAGTGCAGCTAGCTCGACTCCTTCTGCCGCGCGTGCGGTAACCGCAGAATCCACGCTCGGTGGAAAGGCTTCGCTTCGGAACCCATTCTGTGTCATCGGTCACGAATCTAGCCCGCGGCTATGACCTCCCCGCGACCGGGGGTGTCTTTATTCGGGTGCCAGCTGTTTGCTAGGGATTCGGCGCGCCACGGTCAGCGGATTGGAACAGATTTGCCAACCCCGCCAGACGGGCTCGGTGGAGTCTCAGACGGCCATCCGGCGCCGGTTGCGGCGGGCGTGCATCTCGCGTTCGGTCTCGGACATGCCACCCCAGATGCCGTAGGGCTCGCTGACTTTGAGGGCATGGGTCCGGCACTGCATGAGGACGGGGCAGGCCCGGCAGATCTCCTTGGCGCGCATCTCGCGTGCCGTGCGGGCACGGCCGCGTTCGCCGTCGGGGTGGAAGAAGACCGCGGAGTCCTGACCGCGGCACGAGCCACGCATCTGCCAGTCCCAGACATCGGCGTTCGGTCCGGGGAGGTGGGTGGGCATGGGCATGGGAACTCCTTGAGGCGCGAGCTCGTCGGCGTTGTCGAGCGAGTGGTGCGGCAGGTCTTCGCGCCACCCGATGATGGGTGGCCGGCTCGACGGTGCCTGACGGTGCCGCTCGGAGGTCGCTGCGATTTCGCGCGGCGCCAACCGTGGCGATGAGCTACGTTAGGTGCAGGCGGGAATTTCCGTCAATAGTTCGGCGCATGAGTTCAGTAAATCTGCAACGCTGAAATTTAACCTACTCACTATTTACATTTCACACCCGATCCCTCCATACTGTTTGGTTGGCTATGGATCGGGTGTCTTCCTGTCTCTCCTGCGCCCTCGATTTTCCCAGGTCGCGCCGGTCGGGGCCGGGTTCGCGTCGGCGGCGCTCCTCGTGCACGGGTGTGTTGGATCACAGCGGTCCCCGCGGGTGGACTGCGTATAGATGGCGTAAACGGGGCGCGAAGGTTAATTGCGCGGAACGCATGTGAATTCGAGACTTTGCGGTAGCGGCATCGGGGAGCGGAGATTTACCTGATGGCAACATCGGCGCTCGAGAGAAATGCTGTTTGTTTGCTGGATAGGCGTTCCTGTGTCATAACACGCGAACCTCCCCGGACCGGTGGCGGCTAGAGTCTCGTCGTGCAGACAAAGGCCTCACCCGCGGATATCGGTTCCGAAATACTCGTTTCGACTGCCTTCGGCCCCACTCCCGGCCTGGCCGCTGCGGAGTTGCCGGAGCCCGCGGACCCCTTGTCGCGGTGGTACCGCGCGGTCGCGCTCGGCGGGCAGGGCCGCTACGCCGCCGCCCGTGCTGACCTGCTGGTATTGGCTCGCACCGTGACGGATCCCGGCCTGAAATCCCTCGTCGAGAGCACCCGGGGATCGCTGCTGCGCCAGCTCGGCGACCACGCGGCGGCGGCGGCGTTCGACGGCCGCGCCGCGACGATCGCACTCGGCGCCACCGGGGCGGCCCGCGCCGAGGCACTCGCCGACGCGTATACGGGCCTGGCAGCCGACGCGCTCGGCACCGGCCGGCTCGGCCTGGCCCACAAACTGCTCGGCCGCGTGCGGCCACTGCTCGCCGACGCGCCCCCGCGAGCGGAGGTGCGCTGGCATTGGGTGCGTGCCGAGACCGCGCTCGCCGGCGGCGAAGCGAGCGCAGCGCTGCGCGAGGCGGTCACGGCCGTCGACCTCGCCGCGGCGCTGCCCTCGGTACGCCACCAGGTGAAATCGGCACTGCTCGTCGCGGCCGCGACGGCAGCGACCGGTGCCATCGCCGAGTCCGCGGAACTGGCAGACCGGGTCGACGCGCGCTGCCGCGAAAACGGCCTTCTGCCACTGCGCTGGGCCACCGCGATGCTGCGCTCGGGAGTCGCCGCACCGCCACACGCGCGCGCCGCGGCGAACGAAGCCGCAGATCATGGCGCCCGTCTACGGGCCTTGGGTGGCGACATCGCCCCGCTGGGTGCGTGATTCGCTGCGGATGATCTTCCTGAGAGGTCGGTTAGAAGCGACCACGCCCGCTGGCGGCCGATCCGGGGGTCGCTATTGTTAGTCCGTTCCGCCTTTTCGGTGGAAGCTCGGTCACATTCGACCGCGCCACTCGTAACGCCAGGAAAATCTCTGACGATGACGCATATGGGCGAAGAGTTGGACCTCGCCGTCGCTGCGGCTGCGCAGGGCGACAGGACCGCTTTAGCTCGGGTATTGGAACTGGTCCGTCCCTTGGTGGTTCGCTACTGCAGGGCACGGATCGGAGCCGCGGAGCGCGGACAGCTCTCCGCGGACGATGTTGCGCAAGAGGTCTGTATGGCTGTGATGACCGCCCTGCCCCGCTATCAGGACCAGGGTCGGCCCTTCATGGCCTTCGTGTATGGAATCGCTTCGCACAAGGTCGCCGACGCCCATCGCAACGCCGCCCGTAACAAGGCGGAGGCGATGGCCGAAGTACCAGATGTCATATCCACCGACCAGGGACCGGAACAGCGGGCTCTCGACTCGGAGACGAGCAGGCAGATGAACACTCTGCTGGCAACGCTCCCCGAGAAGCATCGAGAAATCCTGATCCTGCGCTTGGTCATGGGTCTGTCAGCAGAGGAAACCGCAGTCGCCGTGGGCAGCACGGCGGGGGCGATACGGGTTGCCCAGCACAGGGCACTCGCGAAACTGAAGTCACAAGTGGCGAGGGCAGGTGAAATGTATGGCTAGGGATGGCGAGCGCGGTCTAGGCGACCGGAGAAGTTGGCAGCGCGGATCGCACGACAGCGGTCCCTACGCCGCCGAGGATGCCGGTGACTCCGGACCGGTCGACATTGCGGCGGTGCGCAGCGATGACGCGCTGATCGACGCGATCTCGAGCGATGGTCCGGTGCGTACCGACAGTCCCGAGGAGTTCCAGCTGGCGTCGCTACTCGCGGATTGGCGGGCCGACCTTCTGGCCGAGCCGATGCCCGCGGGCCCTGATCTGGACACCGTGTTCGCGGCAGTCAATCAGGAGATCGGCGCGCGGCAGGTTCGAGTCGGAGCTTCCTCGCGCGGACGTCTACGGCTGGTCCGCCCGATTTTCGGGGCAGCAGCGGCATTGTCGCTGGTGTTCGGCGGTATCACGGCCTTCGCTTACAGCGCGGCCCCCGGCGATCCGCTGTGGCGGGTCAAGGAGGTCGTGTTCAGCGAGCAGGCGCAGTCCACCGTCGTGCAGTACGCCGACGAGGATCTGCTGGCCGCCCAGAACCTGCTCACCTCGGGCAATCCCGAACAGGCGAAGGCCAGGCTGGAACAGGCTTCGGCCAACGCGGGCCAGGTCGACGACAAGGGCAAGCGCGAGGATCTGATCGCGCGCTGGAACCTGCTTCGTGATGAGCTGCTGAAGGTCGCGCCGGAGATCGGCGCGCAGTTGCCGCCGGTCACGTCCGAAGCGGGCAAGCCGACTTCTGCCGTGCAGGTCCCCCCGACGACCAACCCGGGCACCACCGCGCCGGTGGCACCGACGGCTCCCGGCCAGAGCACCACCGATCCGGCCACCCAGCCGCCGGTCATCATGCAGACGCCTGGCCCGGAGACCAAGCCGTTGGTTCCGCCGGTCGAGCAGACGCAGCCGCCGGTGACCACCCAGCCGCCGGTGACCCAACCGCCGGTGACGGTCGATCCGACGACACCGCCGACGACCATCGTCGAACCACCGCCGGTCGTGACTGTGCCGACGGTGGCCCCGACGGTTGTCCCCACGTCGGCAACGCTGCCCCCGACGGTGCCCCCCACCTTGCAGGTGCCGTCCGCGGCGACGGTCGTGCCCGCGCCGCCGATCGTGCCGTCGTCCTGAGCGACGATCTCCGAGCAACGATGAATTGAACCAACGACGAAGGCCCCGAACAGGTTCGGGGCCTTCGTCGTTTTCGGGGTGCGTTTTCGGTGCGGGCCCGCGTCATCCCCCACGCACGCGTGACCGGAGCGGGGGAGCGGGGCCTTACGGCAGGCTCAGCTGTGCTGAGCCGCCGCCGGAGCTCAGTTGTCGAACCCGTCGAACCCGTCGCCGTGGAACGCCTCGTTCATCGACGCGTCCGCGTAGCCGCGGCAGTAGTCCCACGTGACGTAAGCCTCGGGGGTGGGATCGTAGGCGGGCTCGTGCGGACGGACGGTGCCGTCGACGAGTAGCTGCAGCAGGTTTGCCCGCAGCATGTCCCAGTCGTGGTAGTGATCTTGCCGACAATCCTCACAGCTGACGACCAGGCCGCGGATGCCGCGGTGGGCCAGCAGGGCTTCGTATACGGCGAGGTCTGCGAGATCTTCCTCGACCGCTAGGCGCTCATGAGGATCCAACGGCTCACCGGGCTCGATCGCATCGAGCGCGGCAGACGGGTCGGAGGGGTCTCCGGCGAAGGGATCCGGCGGCAGGCCAGGTGGTAGATGGTCACGCACATCCCCACGGTACGCAGTACTTGGTGCATCGCGCCAGCGATGCACCGGGCAAGTTTTGCGGAAGGGCTCACTTCACAGGCGTGTCCGGGCGCCGGATACCATGGAATGCAGGCGTCGGCGACTTTGTTCTTGCCGACCATCCGAAAGCTTTTTTCCGCTCGAGCACCGACGCACTGTGTTCAGTCGCGTCGGTTGCTATGACGACCAGGAGGGGTCGATCCGAATGAGTAATCCCGTGTCGGGCGAACGAATCGCGGTGCGCCCTCCTACGGGGGGCGACGATCCGACCAAGATCGCCATGCTCGGCCTCACGTTCGACGACGTGCTGTTGCTGCCTGCCGCCTCGGATCTCATCCCCAGCTCGGTCGAGACGTCCAGCCGGCTGACCAGGGACATCACCCTGCGTACGCCGCTGGTGAGCTCGGCCATGGACACCGTCACCGAGGCGCGCATGGCCATCGCCATGGCGCGTGCGGGCGGTATGGGCGTGCTGCACCGCAACCTATCGGCCGCCGATCAGGCCGCCCAGGTGGAGACGGTGAAGCGGTCGGAGGCGGGCATGGTGACCGATCCGGTCACCTGTCGTCCCACCGATACCCTCGCCGAGGTCGACGCCATGTGCGCCCGCTTCCGCATCTCGGGTCTGCCGGTGGTGGACGAGACCGGTGCGCTGGTCGGCATCATCACCAACCGCGACATGCGTTTCGAGGTCGATCAGGATCGCCGCGTGGACGAGGTGATGACCAAGGCGCCGCTGATCACCGCGCGTGAGGGTGTCACCGCCGAGGCCGCGCTGGGTCTGCTGCGCCGCCACAAGATCGAGAAGCTGCCGATCGTCGACGGCAACGGCCGCCTGCGTGGCCTGATCACGGTCAAGGACTTCGTCAAGACCGATCAGTACCCCAACGCCACCAAGGACCGCGACGGCCGCCTGCTGGTCGGTGCCGCGATCGGTGTCGGCGAGGACTCCTGGTCGCGTGCCATGACGCTGGCCGACGCCGGGGTCGACGTGCTGATCGTCGATACCGCGCACGGCCACCAGTCGCAGGTGCTGCAGATGGTCGCCAAGGTCAAGGCCGAGGTCGGTGACCGGATCCAGATCGTCGGCGGCAATGTCGCCACCCGCGCGGGTGCCGCAGCGCTCGTCGAGGCGGGCGTCGACGCGGTGAAGGTGGGTGTGGGCCCCGGCTCCATCTGCACCACCCGTGTGGTCGCCGGTGTCGGCGCGCCGCAGATCACCGCGATCCTCGAGGCCGTCGCCGCCTGCAAGGCCGCCGGTGTGCCGGTGATCGCCGACGGTGGCGTGCAGTACTCCGGCGACGTCGCCAAGGCCATCGCCGCCGGCGCGTCCACCGTGATGCTCGGCTCGCTGCTCGCGGGCACGGCCGAGTCGCCCGGTGAGCTGATCCTGGTGAACGGCAAGCAGTTCAAGAGCTACCGCGGCATGGGCTCCCTCGGCGCCATGCAGGGCCGCGGCCAGGCCAAGTCGTACTCCAAGGACCGCTACTTCCAGGACGACGTGCTCGCCGAGGACAAGCTCGTCCCCGAGGGCATCGAAGGCCGCGTCCCGTTCCGTGGCCCGGTCAACCAGGTGATCCACCAGCTCGTCGGCGGCCTGCGCGCCGCGATGGGCTACACCGGTTCGCAGAACATCGAGCACCTCCAGGGCGCGCAGTTCGTGCAGATCACCGCGGCGGGTCTCAAGGAGAGCCACCCGCACGACATCACGATGACCGTCGAGGCCCCGAACTACTCCGGGCGCGGCTGAGTACAATAGATGCGTTTGTGGGGGGGGGGGGCGGCCCCCCCCCCCCCCCCACACCCACAACACGCGGAGGGGGAAAAAGAGCCCACACCCCCCCCCACCACAC
>NZ_JBHXNJ010000014.1:172756-202104 GCF_042719655.1 Nocardia sp. NPDC058518 | reverse complement strand
ACACACGCTCTGTCGCACCCCCCCCCACAACCCGTGCCGCAGTGAGTATAACATTCTCCTGGCGCGCGGGCCCCACCCGCGCCCCCCCCCCCCCACAGCCATGCAGTCCGTCAGGTCTGCGAAAACGCGCGCACACGCGCGCCCGAACACAGGGAGCAACTGTGCGTGACATGGTCGAAATCGGTATGGGCAGGGTCGCCCGTCGGACCTATGAGCTCGACGACGTCGATATCGTGCCCTCGCGGCGGACGCGGTCGTCGAAGCTGGTCTCGTTGGCCTGGCAGCTCGACGCCTACCGTTTCGAGATCCCGGTGCTCGCGCACCCCACCGACGCGCTGGTCTCGCCCGAGTTCGCGATCGAGCTGGGCCGCCAGGGTGGCCTCGGTGTGATCAACGGCGAGGGCCTCTGGGCGCGCCACGCCGACGTGCAGGCGAAGATCGACCAGCTGCTGGATCTGGTCGACAAGGGGGGTTACGAAAAGGCCATCTCGCTGCTGCAGGAACTGCACGCCGCGCCGATGCAGCCCGATCTGCTGGCCGCCGCCGTCGCGCAGGTCCGTGCGGCCGGGGTGACCACCTCGGTGCGCGTGAGCCCGCAGAACGCCCGCGCGCTGACCCCCGCGCTGCTCCAGGCAGGCGTCGACCTGCTGGTCGTGCAGGGCACCATCATCTCCGCCGAGCACGTCGGTGGCGATGAGCCGCTCAACCTCAAGACCTTCATCGCCGAGCTGGATGTGCCGGTCGTGGCCGGTGGCGTGAGCGATCACCGCACCGCCCTGCACCTGATGCGCACCGGTGCGGCGGGCGTGATCGTCGGCTACGGCTCGTTCCCCGGCGCCACCACCACCGGCGAGGTGCTCGGCATCGGTGTCCCGATGGCGACCGCGATCGCCGATGCGGCCGCGGCCCGTCGCGATTACCTCGACGAGACCGGCGGCCGCTACGTGCACGTCATCGCCGATGGCGATGTGGCCACCTCGGGTCAGCTGGCCAAGGCCATCGCCTGCGGTGCCGACGCCGTGATGCTCGGTGTGCCGCTGTCGGCCTCGGCCGAGGCGCCCGGTCGCGGCTGGTACTGGCCCTCGGCCACCGCGCACCCCTCGGTGCCGCGCGGTTCGTTCCTGCCGGTCGACGAGGCCTGGCTCGACGGCCCCGACGGCGCGGTGACCCGCCCGAGCCTCGAGCGCGTGCTCTACGGCCCCTCCGACGACCCGTTCGGCTCGCTGAACCTGGTCGGCGGCCTGCGCCGGTCGATGGCCAAGGCCGGCTACTCCGACCTCAAGGAATTCCAGAAGGTCGGGCTCAGCGTCCGCTGAAGCGCCTGGCGCTAGCGAACGTGGGTCAGTGAGACCCGATCCTTCAGGAACCGGGAGATCGCGGTATTGACCGGTTCCGGGTGGGTCATCGTGACGGCAAGGCGGGCGCCATCGATCTCCACGAAGGTGGAGGCGGTGAGCCCGTCGGCCAGCGTGCGGGCCCGATCGCCCGCGATACCGCTCTGCGTGGCGTGGATGATCAGTGCCGGGCAGGTGATCTCGCGCAGCCGGTCGAGTACCGAATCGCGCCCGAGCAGGCAGCCGACGGCGGCGTCGAGCCCGCTGTGGGCGTCGCCGACCCAGCGGCGGGTCCAGATGTCGCGGTACCAGGTGTCGTCGCCGATGAGCCAGTCGGCCAGGCGGCCCGCGGCTTCCTCGCGGGAGCTGCGGTCGTGCCACTCGTCGAGGAACCGCTGGGTGGCGGTGGACTGTTCCAGCGTCGGCCCGTGCGCCTCGGTGCTGATCAAGATCAGCGCGGCGACCCGTTCCGGCGCGACCAGCGCGGTCCGCAATGCTGTGAAGCCCCCTTGCGCTGTTCCGCCGACGATCGCGCGTTCGGCGCCGATCGAGTCGAGCACGGTCAGCGCGTCACGCGCCGCGGTCCAGTAGGTGAAGGGCAATCGCTGGTCTTTGGTGCGGCCGTGACCGCGCGCGTCCCAGGCGACGATCCGGAATTCGGGAGCGAGTGCGGCCTGCTGCGAGGCGAACATCGTGCGATCCATGAAGAATTCGTGGGCGAGCAACACCACCGGACCCGTGCCACCGCTGTCCTCGTAGTAGATGTCGGCATCGATCGCGCGGGCGAATGGCACGAGCACGAGGATAGCCAGAGCCACCGCGCCACGCCCAATATTGGGGGTGCGTCGTGCCCAGTCACTACCGCGCGTCCGGCTCCGGCGATGCCCGATGCTTGCTCGTCGTACCCCGTCACTAAACTGTGGCGGTGGCAGATACTCAGAGACCGGTCCTCGTCGTCGACTTCGGCGCGCAGTACGCCCAGCTGATCGCCCGACGGGTGCGTGAGGCGCGGGTGTTCTCCGAGGTGATTCCCCACACGATGACAGTGGAAGAGATCGCCGACAAGCAGCCGCTTGCCGTGATCCTGTCCGGTGGTCCGTCGAGCGTGTATGCCGAGGGCGCACCGCAACTCGACGCGCGGCTGTTCGATCTCGGCGTGCCCGTGTTCGGCATCTGCTACGGCTTCCAGGCGATGGCGCAGGCGCTCGGCGGCACGGTGTCGCACACCGGCACCCGCGAATACGGCCGCACCGAACTGAACATCGACGGCGGTGTGCTGCACGGCGGCCTGCCGACCATCCAGCCGGTGTGGATGTCGCACGGTGACGCGGTGACCGATGCCCCCGAGGGCTTCGAGGTCACCGGCACCACCGCGGGCGCCCCCGTCGCCGCGTTCGAGGATCGCGCGCGTCGGCTCGCAGGCGTCCAGTACCACCCCGAGGTGCTGCACTCCCCGCACGGCCAGCAGGTGCTCAGCCGCTTCCTGCACGACCTGGCGGGCATCCCCGCGCAGTGGACCCCGGCCAATATCGCCGAGTCGCTGATCGAGAGCGTGCGCGAGCAGATCGGTGACGGCCACGCCATCTGTGGTCTGTCCGGTGGTGTCGACTCCGCCGTCGCCGCCGCGCTGGTGCAGCGCGCGATCGGTGACCGGCTCACCTGTGTGTTCGTCGACCACGGTCTGCTGCGGGCCGGTGAACGCGAGCAGGTCCAGCAGGACTTCGTCGCCGCGACCGGTGCCAAGCTGGTGACCGTCGACGCGGTGGACAAGTTCCTCGGTGAGCTGAAGGGCGTCTCCGATCCCGAGGAGAAGCGCAAGATCATCGGGCGCGAGTTCATCCGCTCCTTCGAGGACGCGGTCGCCGGCATCGTCACCGAAGAGGGTGCGGCCGCGGGCAGCGCCCCGAAGGTCGAATACCTGGTCCAGGGCACCCTGTACCCGGACGTCGTCGAATCCGGCGGCGGCACGGGCACCGCGAACATCAAGAGCCACCACAATGTCGGTGGCCTGCCCGACGACCTCGAGTTCGACCTGGTCGAGCCGCTGCGCCTGCTGTTCAAGGACGAGGTCCGCGCGGTCGGCCGTGAGCTGGGCCTGCCCGAGGAAATCGTTGCGCGCCAGCCGTTCCCCGGTCCGGGTCTCGCGATCCGCATCGTCGGTGAGGTGACCGCCGACCGGCTCGAGCTGCTCCGCCAGGCCGACGCCATCGCCCGCGAGGAGCTCACCGCCGCCGGTCTGGACAAGCAGATCTGGCAGTGCCCGGTCGTGTTGCTCGCCGACGTGCGCTCGGTCGGTGTGCAGGGCGACGGCCGCACCTACGGTCACCCGATCGTGCTGCGTCCGGTGTCGAGCGAGGACGCGATGACCGCGGACTGGACCCGGCTGCCCTACGACGTGCTGGAGCGTATCTCCACGCGCATCACCAACGAGGTGGCCGAGGTCAACCGCGTGGTCCTCGACGTGACGAGCAAGCCGCCGGGCACCATCGAGTGGGAGTGATTCACTGAGCCGGCCGTGGCGGTAGCGCCGCCTGGGTGAACAGCAGTCTGCCCAGGAGGAAGCCGCCGCTGTGCGGCCGGTGGGTGGCAGGCGGCAGGACCTTCGCCAGTGGGGTTTCCGGTTGCCTATCGGGTTTGTCCATTGCCCTTGTCTTTCAACTGGTCCCGTACACAGCAATGGCCCGTCACGATGACGGGCCATTGCTGGTTTCCGGGGGTTGTCCTTCGGTCAGTGGTGTTTGCGGCTCGGGGTCAGCGTGAGCAGCAGGCCGATGACGATGGCCGCGATCACCACGCCCCAGCCGATGGGCAGGATCCCGCCGCCGTCGGGGGTCGGCCCGCCGAGCAGTGCCCAGACGCTCACCGCGAGTGCGATCAGGCCGATGGTCAGCAGGGGGAACGCCGGTCGGCGCCGGGTCTCGACGCTGTTGCGCTCAGCCACGGGTCACCTCCACATCGCCGAGGTGCATCTTGATCTTCAGGTCGAGAACGGGCGCACCGGGGGTGTCCGGTCCGCTGCGCCCTTCCGTGCAGGTCGAATCGGCTACTCGGATGTCACATGTCGTGTTCACTGTCATCCCTTCGGGCAGGTGCACTTTCGCGTCACCGATGTTCACCGCGACTTCGACGCTGCGGGACTCGGTGAGGGTCAGGCCACGCAGATCCAGCGTGCCCGAACCGATGTCGAGGGCGTAGCGCGGCTGCAGTTCGGTCACCGAGGTCGGTGCCCAGACGCGGTCGCCGACGGCGCCGTTGTTCTCGAAGTCGATCGGCCCGATCAGCGAGGCGAGCACCACGAATCCGGCCAGCGGGGCGGTGAGTACCAGCAGTCCGTACCCGCGCCGCAGGAACGCGCCCGCGACGAGGCCGAGTCCGACCACGGCGAGTGCGAAGGCGGCGATTCGCGCGGGGGTCATCCATTCGACGCCCGATGCCGCTGCGGCGCCCGCCAGCGCCGCGGCGAGGATCGCCAGGCCGATGGTGACCGGGGTCAGCCGGGAACGTGGACGTTTCGGTGCGGGCAGTGGTGCTACGGGCGCGTAGCGGGGCGCTGCTTCCGGGAGCTCCCAGGCCAGCGGTGCGACGGCGAGCGGGTCCCAGCCGTTGGGCACCTGCGCGTTGATGCGAGGGGGTTCCGGTGCGGGAGAGATGGTTCCGGGGAGATTCTTGTACAGAATCGCGGTGGTGCCGGTCTCCTCGGCTTCAGGGGATTTCGGGCTGTCCGCACGCTTGCCGAGATCGATGTGCGCGGCCGAGTCATCCACCGGACGAACCTGATCCGCGGTCGATTCGCTCGGGCTCGCATCGGCTTGCGGTGCGTCCGAAGCCGGCGTGTCCGCCCCGTCGGAGACTTCGCGTGCCGAATCGGGCTCGCTGGATTCGGCCGGTGTCACCGTGATCCGGGCGGTGTCGACCGAATCCGAAG
This sequence comes from Nocardia sp. NPDC058518, assembly GCF_042719655.1. Lineage (NCBI taxonomy): Bacteria > Bacillati > Actinomycetota > Actinomycetes > Mycobacteriales > Nocardiaceae > Nocardia > Nocardia sp. NPDC058518. Next base: position 196,845 of record NZ_JBHXNJ010000014.1, on the reverse strand, counting down.
TGGTGTCGGCTGTTTCGGCGATGTCCTTGTGCAGCACGACCGTCTCGGCGGCGTCGACCCGCAACAGTGGGGTGGATTCGGCGGTGGCCGTGCGGGTTTCCGCATGGGCGGGCGCCGGATCGGGGACGTAGGCGTCGGGGAGTTTGGTGTAGGGCGTGTACATCCCCGACGTCGGCATCTCCGGGTTGAACGGGTAGCCGCGCACCGGGGCACCGGTCGGGTAGCCCGCACCCGGATAGCCTGTCGTGCCGAGCGGCGCGCGGTAGGCATCGAACCCCGCAGGCAGCTCGGGATGACGCAGGTACAGCATCCACCAGCCGGCGAGCATCAGCCCAAGGCTGACGACCCCGCCCCCGCCCATCCCCAGCCCGATCGGTCCCATGGCCGACACGGCGATAGCCAGCGCGACGATCAGCACGATGGTCTTGGTCTGCGAATGCGACCCCCGATTGTGCGTCGACAAGGCCTGCGCCGCCGACACCTCGTTCCCCGCCGACCCCAGCACCAGCCAGGCCAGCAGGTACAGCATGATCCCGGCCCCACCGAAGATCGTCGACACCACGAAGGCCACCCGCACGAGCACGGGATCCACCCCGTACCGCAACCCGAACCCCGCCGCGACACCGGCGATCGGCCCCTGCCGAGGCAGCCGGACGGGCCGCGTCTGCCACATCTGGTGAACCTGGTCGGCGAAGCTCGTTCTGCTCATGCCATCCATGGTGTGCCGAGCCACCCCTTTCGCACATCGGGGGTAACCCTGAGAATTTCCCGGGTTCAGGGGCAGGGGGAGCGGTAGGGGACGTTCGCGACGTAGCTGCGCCAGACCGCTTCGGTGAGTTCGCCGGTGGCCGCGCAGATTCGTGCGGCCACAGCCTCCGCGTCGAGGTCCCACACCTCGAGCAGACCGGTTTCGGCGATGATCACGAGTTGTTCGCCGCGTGGGTGCATGGTCGCCCACCGATACTGTCCATCGATGAGACCGATCGGGCCGCTGTGTTTGCGTGGTGCGTGTGGATCGTCGAGGTTCCACAGGTCGGTCGTGCCGTCGTCGCTCGATATCGCCAGCTTCGAGCTGTCGGCTGCGGCGGACACCTGGCTGAATTGACTCCCCTCGGTGGGAGTGTCGGTGGTCAGCGGCGTGAACGTGTCGGGGGCGTCGACATCCGAGAGCCCGAACTTGCCGGACTCGAGGACAGCGATGGTCCGATTGTCAGGCAGGAACTGCGACGGCTGATAGAACTGGCGCAGGTCGGTTTCGTTCTCGGTGACCAAGCGGGGGTGCATCGGATCGTCCAGATTCCAGATTTGGCGAATGGCGTCCTGTCGTGGGCTGCTTTCGTTGCCGGCGAAGACAACCGGGTCGACGAGTATTACTTCGACGCGGGTTCCGTCGGGGCTGGAGTCGCTGAAGAAGACCGTTCCGGCCGTTGCGGTGATCGGTGGGCCGAGGGGCGCCGGTGCGGCCCGGTCGCTGACGTCCCACATCTGTACTGAGTTCTCGAAGGTCAGCAGCATCCGATCGCCCTTCACCGTTGATCGGTCGGCGCCCTCGGTCGGCCAGTCGGGCAGTGGTCGCGGGTGGCGCGGGTCGTCGAGGTCGAAGACGATTCGCCGACCGCCGTCCGAGTCGTGCATGGATAGGGTGCGCCCGTCCGGACTCAGCGTGACATTCGACTGCTCTGGCGACCCAGGGATGGTGGACAACCGGACAGGGCGACGCGCGTCGGTGGTGTCCCAGACCGTCACGTCGTCGGCCCAGGACCGCATTGCCATCCGATCGCCGGTTCGGTCGAACACCGGAGTAGGGGGTGTTCCGGGAATCTTGTCGATCGCCGAGGGCGGCAGCGTCCACGTTTTCAGCATCCCGTCGTTTCCGGCTCCGAGGAGTATCGGTTCGCCCGGGAGGAAAACCATCGACCTCGGTCCGCCGCTACAGGCGGAGGCTGGTGCCAGCGGACAGGCGACGGGACGCACCGAGAGGTCGGGCCCGACCTGAACGGGCTGCGTCGGGTCCGCGATGTTCCACAGCCGCCCGTGCTTGTCGGAGCCGGCGGCGAGCAGGTTCCCGTCCTCGTGGAACACGATCGAGCCCAGCACATCGTTGTCGACTCGGATCGGTGCGCCGTAGGTGCGTGGGTGATGTGGGTCGGTGATTTCCCATAACTCGACTCGGCTCGACGATGCGGTGTTGCGGCTCTTCGATCCGTAGGTCCCCACGGCCAGGCGGGTGCCGTCCGGACTGAGGGCAAAGTCTTGGAGATGGTCGCCGCTCACCGTGGAGATCGGTGGCGCGGCGGGGCGCGCGGTCGCGGGCCCGCGGATATCCCACAGCTGCACGGTGTCAGCAATCGCGGCGTCGACCGTGATGGCGCCGACGGCGAGGACAGTGCTGTCCGGGCTGAATACGGCCCTGACGATGAGCACAGGGGCATCGGGGGCGTGAATGTCGCCACCGTGCAGCGATCGCGTGACCGTGCGCGATGGGCGTGACCGATCACGGATGTCCCAGAGGGCAAGCGTCGACGGAGCGACCACGGCGAGCCGCGTTCCACTCGGATCGACAGCGATCGCGTCGACCCGGTCGATGGTCTCGAGCGTGTGGATCAGTCGGGGGGACTCGGGGCGAGCGAGATCCCACAGCTGGATACCGGCGGGTCCGATGGTGACCGCATCGGTGCTGCCCGGGATGAAGACGAGTTCGTCGAGCTTCGTCCCGAACTCGGTGACGAGGCGTTGCGGCCGGGTGGGATCGTGAATATTCCAGAAGGCTGTGTCGCGGTCGTAGTCGATCGAGACGAGTAGTTTGTCGGCCGGCCGGAGGGCCAACTTTTTCACGCCACGATTGTGAGCGGGTACAGCGGCGACAAGCGGCGAGTCTTGGCTGTTCAACAGCTGGGTACGGGTCGATACGTCGGGACGAATTCGATAGGCGGCCAGCAGAAACTGCGTCGACAACGACGGGTCGCTGACTCTGGTTCGTTGGGAGGCGGCCACGAGTTCGGCGTAGTCGCGATCCAGTGCGCGCTGATCGGCGAGCCTGCCGCGGTCGACGGCGATCACACCGGTGGCAAGCAGCGCGAGCACCACCACGATCGCCCCGATCCGACGGCGCCCACCGATCCGGACGGCCCGCCGTGAGGCCGCTAAGAAGGTACGCACCCGCGGACTGATCGGGGCACCTCCGGTGTGCTCGCTCGCGCTGTCGAGCCGGGTGCCGCGATACAGCAGCGCCGAATCATGGCCCGCCGCTGCCCATTCGGCCGCATCGTGCTCGAGCCGCTGCCGGACCAGGTGGCCGACCCGGTCGGTGTCGATCCAGCCGCGCAGCCGGGGCCATGCGGTCAGCACGATTTCATGGGAGAACTGCACCGAGCCCGCGTCGAGGGCGATCAGCCTGCTGGCCGCGAGCACTTCCAGTGCTTCCGCCGTGGCGTCGGGATCACCGCTGCGGCCCAGCAATTCGGCGCGGTCGACGGTTCGTCTGGTGTCGCGCGCGTCCTGCCCGACCGTGACGAGCGAGCCGAGCAACTCCTGCGCGGCGTTCTGCTGCGCCGTAGTGAGCTCGCTCCAGGCGAGTTCGGCGGTCTCGGCGACCGACCCGGCCACCCCGCCGGTCTTGCGGTAACCGGCGACGGTGAGTTTGCGGCCTTCGCGTTGCTGCCAGGTCGCGGCCATCACGTGTGACAGCAGCGGCAGCGCGCCGGGGTCGTAGCCATCGGTGCTGAGGTGCCCGCCGAGCCCACGTAGTTCGGTGAGTACCAGCTCTTCCAGACCTGGTTCGAGGGTGAGGCCGGCGGCGGCCGCTGGTCCGGTGATCGCGTGCGACACCTCGTCCATGGACATCGCGCCGAGGAGATAGTTGTTGCGCTGCAAGCCGTTCCGCAATACCGGATAGTGCAGGCATTGTTCGTAGAAATCGGCACGCAGCGCCAGCACGACCGTCAGTGCATCGGGCAGGGCGGCCAGCGCCGCCAGGAATGCCACCCGTTCGGCCTCGTCCTGGCACAGGGTGAACAGTTCCTCGAACTGGTCGACGATCAGGACCCGCAGGTCGTCGGTCAGCGTCGCGGCGAGTCCGGCGGTCGGCGTCGCGCCCGGTGTCATGGTGGCGGCGGGCAGGTCGATCGCCGGTCGCAGGCCCGCCGCCAGCAGCGAGGACTTGCCCGCGCCCGACGCGCCGATCAGTACGACGATGCCGGTGGTGGCGCGGACCAGTTCGACGAATTCGGCGGTGGCCTGCTCGCGTCCGAAGAACATGGTGTGCTCCTCGGGTAGATAGGCCCGCAGGCCGGGGTAGGGGCAGGTCTCGCCGTCGCCCGCGGCCGCGGTCCAGGTGACCGACTCCTGCCACAGCCGTCGCCATTCGTGCGGGTCGGCCAGTGTGCGCGGCAGGTCGCGCTGGGACTTCTCGGTCATCTCGACGAGCGTGAGAACCACCGGCAGCAGCGATTCGAAGCGAGCGGGCACATTGCGCCCGGCCTTCCAATCACTGATCCGCTGCGGTGACGGTGTGCCCGCCTGGGCGCCGCGCATCCGCCGTTCGGTGGCCGTGGCGACCCGGCGCAAGGTCGGGTTGCCCGCTGCGGCATAGAGTTCGGCGAACCGCTGGGCGAAATGCGCTCGCGGCGAACAACTCTGCGTATCACTGGTGGTCAATGAACCCCCCGTTCGATGAAAACGACCGAGGGTCATGGTATTCGGCTCGACCGGGACCCGGCGAGTTGCCGGGTCCCGGGTCGGCTCACAGGAACATGGTGTCGCCGAAGATCGAGTTGGTGGCGCTCACCTGTCCGGTGCTCGCGGTGACCGTCGCCCACGAATAGACATTGAGCGGCCCACCGCAGTTGCCCACCATCAGATGGAAGTCACGGTTCACCAGATAGGTGGTGCCCGCACCGAGGGCCATCGATCCCACATCGATCTTCTTGATCTCGCCCGGCGCGAGCGACAGGCTCAGATCGATACCGGCCGAGATCGACGGACCGATGTCGGCCGACGCGTCGGGACCGGACGAGCCGAATCCGACGGTTGCCCCCGCGTCCACCGAGATGCCGCCGTCGAGCCCGACCGACAGGGTCAGGTCCACCGCGCAGGCGACGAGATAGCCGGAGGTGATCTCACCGGTCGCGCCGGGCGGTGCGGTGACGTAGGCGGTGTTGTCGAGAAACACCTCGCGATTGGTCGGCATCGCGTTGAGCGGGGGGACCAGCCGGTAGGACTCCTCGGTATGGCCGAGGGTGAGTTCGAAGCCGGCGGGTCCGTGATAGGTCTTCTCGTGCGGTGCCATCGGCGTCGCCGAAGCGATCGGTGTCATCCCGATGGTGCTCAGTCCGATAGTGGCGGCACCCAGCACGGTGGTGATGATGTTCACTCAGTTCCTCCCCTGAAGCGGCGGCCGCAATTCCGGCCTGCCATCAACGTAGGAAAGCCTCTGCGGCCGGGCTTTCGGAGCGACCTTGCATCGGCTTAAAGGGCCTGTTGAGGACCCTTTCGCCAGGTTTCCGGTCCGGCGTCCGGCATCGCCGTTCCCGTCTGTCACCGGATCCGACATACACCCAGGTAGAGCATTGTTTTTGTCCGGACCGGACAGGTCCCTGCCCAGGTCAGCGTCGGATCGCCGACATCGGGGACGAGATCAGGGACTTTCCTGATGTCGGCACCCCGTCCCGCGTGCCACTATCGAGAGCATGGATCCGTCTGTTCCCGCTCGCGACGCCACCCAGGGGTACCCCCACGGGTACGGCAATGTCCCAGGGAACAACGCCAACCGAGATCCGGCCGGCCCGAGCGCCGCCCCCGCCTACCGGCCTGTGGCCGGCGCGGGCGGCAACGGAGCGGCGGCAGGTCGTGCGCCGATGGGTGCGCAAGGGTTTCGACCGGGTGATCCCGCAGGGCCCGCCGAGGGGCCGGGGGCTGCGGCGAATCCGCGGTTCGGTGGGCATCGGCTGCGCGGTCCGCACCGTTTCGTAGAGCGCGCGTTCGGGGGTGAGCCGGTGGTTTATGGGCCGCCGCAGCAATACGTCCCGCCGCCGCAGTACCGGACCGCGCCGGGTTACACGCCGTATCCGCAGGGCTATGGCGTGCCTCGCGGCTATCGGCCCATGCTGCCCGTTCCCGGTCCTGAGCCGATGGGCGCGCCGGTGCCCGAGACCCCGCGTCTGGTCCGTCGCAGCGGTGGACGGGTGGTCGGGGGTGTCGCGGGTGGTCTGGCCGACCATCTCGGCGTCGATGTGATCAAGGTGCGGCTGGCGTTCGTGCTGCTGTCCGCGCTGGTCGGTGCGGGGCTGGTGGCGTACGGGCTGCTGTGGATCTTCACTCCTGGTGGCGCGGACGCCGTGAAACCGACCGGTGACGAGCGCAGGCAGGCGATCGGACTCGCCCTGCTCGGACTCGGGCTCGCGGTGACGGTGGGGTGGCTGTTCCAGGGGACCGCGGCGAAGGTGATCGCGCCGATCGTGGTGGTCGCGGTCGGCGCTGCGCTGGTGTGGCGCGAATACGATGTCGCGGCACCGGGACCGCGAGCCCTGTTCGGGTTGCCCGCGCGACCCTCGGTGGTCACCTGGTCGCGCATCGTGGCCGGGGCGACGCTGATCGTGGTCGGCCTCGGTGTGGTGGTGCTGGCCAGGATCGATCTCAGTTCGCTCGGGTCGGCGCTGATCGCGGTGGCGGTCACCCTGGTCGGCGCGGGTCTGCTCACGGTGCCGCTGTGGTTGCGCATGGTCCGCGCGCTCAATGCCGAGCGCGGCGCCCGCATCCGCAATGAGGAACGTGAGGAAATCGCCTCCCATCTGCACGATTCGGTGCTGCAAACGCTCGCGCTGATCCAGCGTCAGGCCGAAGACCCCCAGGAGGTGCTTCGCCTGGCCCGCAGCCAGGAGCGCGAACTGCGTAAGTGGCTCTTCGACGACACCGCACCCGCCCAGTCCAGCCTGGCCACCGCGCTGCGCACCATCGCGGGCGAGGTGGAGGACCAGCACGGCGTGAAGGTCACCCCGGTCACCGTCGGCGATGTCGCGATGGACCCCGGCGACACCGGCGCCGGCCTGCCCAAGGAACATTTCACCGCCCTGCTCGGCGCCACCCGTGAGGCACTTGTCAACGCCGCCAAACACGCCGACGTCCCCGAGATCGACCTGTTCGCCGAGACCGAACCCCACCAGGTGAGCATCTTCGTGCGCGACCGCGGCGCCGGTTTCGACGTGTCGGCGGTGCCTTCAGACCGGCGCGGGGTGGCCAAGTCGATCTGCGCCAGGATCGAGCGCCGCGGCGGCACCGCCGAGATCGACTCGACCCTCGGGCGCGGCACCGAGGTGCGGATCGTCATGCCGCGCACCGACTCCGGGACCTCCGAGCCGGACGAGGTCGCGGGCGACGACGAGCCTGCCACCGCACCGCGCCCCGATGACCGCGAGTCGGCGCGGGACCTTCCCACCGATCGCTGAGCGCGCGATCGCACCGAACCGGAGTCGATTTCGGCGCCCGGACACCGCGGTGTGGTACCGATGACAGCAGGTCGATCGAGACGGTTCGAATGAGGAGTCTTGTAGTGAGTGTGCGGGTGTTCTTGGTCGACGATCACGCGGTCTTCCGCTCGGGGGTGCGAGCCGAGCTGAGCCGGGAGACCGATATGGAGGTCGTCGGCGAGGCCGGGGCGGTGGCCGAGGCGGTCGCGGGGATCGATGCCGCGAAGCCGGACGTGGTGCTGCTGGATGTGCACATGCCCGATGGCGGTGGGGTGGCGGTGCTGAGCGGGATCGCCGCGGGGCCGGTGTGTTTGGCGCTGAGCGTGTCCGACGCGGCCGAGGATGTGATCGCGGTGATCCGGGCGGGGGCGCGCGGATATGTCACCAAGACGATTTCCGGTGCCGAGCTGGCCGACGGTATCCGCCGGGTCGCGGGTGGGGACGCGGTGTTCAGCCCGCGGCTGGCCGGGTTCGTGCTCGACTCGTTCACCGGGCGCTCACCGGTTCCCGAGCCGCCACTCGATCCCGAATTGGACTCGCTCACCCCGCGTGAGCTGGAGGTGCTGCGCTTGCTGGCGCGTGGTTACACCTATCGGGAGATCGCCGAATCCTTGTTCATCTCGGTGAAGACCGTCGAGACGCACGCGTCGAATGTGCTCCGGAAAACCCAGCAGTCCAATCGCAATGCGCTGACCCGCTGGGCACACCGTCGACGGATCGAATGATCACATCGCGGCGATGATGATCGCGATCAGGATGATCAGGCCGATCAGGACGCCGGCGCCGATGGCGAGGGGGGCGCCGTTAGGGAGGTTGTCGATGAAGCCGCCGCTGCGCTGCTGGGGTGCGGCGGTAGCGGCGAGCGGTGCGCGGTGCGGGCGCGGGAGGGGCGAGGAGTTGGGGCTACGCAGGCCGCTGGCGGAGTTGCGGGTGGACCAGGCGGGAATGGTGCCGTCCTCGGTGCGCAGCGGCACACCGAGGATGTAGGCGCCGGTGCCGGGGCCGAAGGCGGCGGTGAGGATTTCGTCGCGGGCCTCGGCCATGGTCGGGCGACGCTGGGGCGCGGGCTCGAGCATGTGCAGGATCGGCTGGGTGAGGATGCCGCTGCGGGTGGGCGGGATGATCCGGCCCATCGCGGCCGCGGCGACGACGTCGTGCTCGTCGGAGTCGAAACCGAACGGCGGCTGACCTTCGAGTGCGGTGTAGAGGGTGGCGCCGAGGGAGAACACGTCGCTGGCCTCGGTGGGCCGGGCGCCGCGCGCGACCTCGGGCGGGAGGTAGGCGGGGGTGCCGGTGATCACACCGTCGGGTTCGTCACCCTGGGTGTCGCCCGCGCCGCGCGAGATGCCGAAGTCGCTGAGTTTGGCCAGGCCCACACTGTTGCCGCGGTCGGCGACGAGGATGTTGCCCGGCTTGATATCGCGGTGCACGATGCCCGCGGCGTGGGCGGCGGCGAGCGCGTCGGCCACCTGCGCGCCGATCTGGGCGACCTCGACCGCGGGCAGCGTGTCGACCAGCGCGAGCGCCTTGGCCACGCTGCGCGAGGGTAAGTACTCCATGACGAGCCACGGCTCGCCCGCCTCGATCACCACGTCGTGCACGGCGACGGCGTGGATGTGCGAGAGCTTGGCGGCCACCCGGCCCTCGTGCACGATGCTGCTGCGGATTCGCTCGGCCTCGGCCGCGCTCAGTCCCGCGGTGGACAGCACCTGCTTGATCGCGACTTCCCGGTTCAGCAACCGATCGGTCGCGAGCCAGACCGCACCCATGCCACCCCCGCCCAGCTTGGACTGCAGGCGGTAGCGGCCCGCGACCAGGTAGTCGGGGCCGATATGGGGACGAGCACGTTCGGTCACGGGTGCGAGGGTAGCCGAATATGGCGCTGACTGGCCGGGATCCCGAGTCTGGCGGTTCAGTGGCATTAATATTTCGATCGGTCGAAATCTTGATTCCGTGAGCCCGGTCACGTAGCGTCCGAACAGCGGTGCGCGCCCGCCTGATGACAACGCTGTCGGATCGAGAGTTGAATTGATGAGATTTCCCAGACGGACAGGCCGCGTCGGACGGCGAATTCGCTGGTCGGCACTACTGGTCAGCGCGCTGATCGCGGTCGGATCGATCACGGCGGCGGGGCACGGCGCCGCCGAGGTGGTCGACGACTTCTACACGCCACCAGCGGGTTTCGAGTCGAGCGCGCCGGGTGCGATCCTGGCGAGCCGACCTGTCACCACGAAGATGCTGCTGCAATTCCCCGTCAACGCGCAGGCCTGGCAGTTGCTGTACCGCACCACCGATGGGGAAGGGCGTCCCTATGCCGCGGTCACCACGGTGCTGATTCCGCGGGGGCCCGCCGTGCCGCGACCGTTGCTGTCGTTGCAGATGGCCTATGACGCGGTTCAGCGCGAGTGCATGCCGTCGCACACCCTGACGCACGGCGATCTCGCAGGCATGCTCAACGGGCAGAAATCGGGCTGGTCGACCGTTCCCGCTGAGATGACCCGGGTCGCGGCCGGTTTGGCGAAGGGCTGGGCGGTGGCGGTCCCCGATCCGGGCGGGGTCGACGACCGCTTCCTGACCCCGAACCTGATGGGCTACACCACTCTCGACGGCATCCGCGCCGCGCGGAACTTCGCACCGCTCGGCCTGGCCGCGGACACCAGGGTCGCGGCGTGGGGCTACTCCGGTGGTGGGGTCGCCACCAGCTGGGCCGCGCAGGTGCAGCCGCGATACGCGCCGGAGCTGAACATGGTCGGCTTCGCGATCGGCGCGCCCGTACAGGATCTCGGTGCGGCCATACGTACCGCCGACGGTCGCTACACCGTCGGTCTCGCACCGCTCGGTCTCGCCTCGATCAGCAAGGATTCGCCGGAGTTCGCCGCGCGACTCGACTCCTACCTGACCCCGGCGGGCCGGACCGCGGTGGCCGGGGCGGGGGTGGAATGCACCGCGACCATCGTGTCGGCGCACCGTTTCAAACGGGTGAGCGAGTGGGTGAACGCGCCGATCGAGGAGATCCTGGCCGACCCCGTTCTCGCCGGCGAGGTCGACGCGCGCAAGCGGGGCGCGGAAACCCCGAGGGCGCCACTGTATGTGGTCAACGGAGTCAACGACGAGGTGAGCTGGATCGGCGGCACCGACGACCTGGTCGCTCGCTACTGCGCCGACGGCGCGTCGATCACGTACCTGCGCGACGCGACACCCGACAGCGTCATCGGCGCGCACGGCATGGTCGCGCTCACCGCGTCGAGCGGTGCGATGGCTTGGGTAGCAAGGGCATTGGAAGGCGAGGGTCCGGTCCAAGGCCCCGGCTGCACGACGACCACCGTTGCCACGACCGCGAACGACCCGGCCAACGCCACCGCAATGCCGGAGTTCGCCAACGCCGTGCTGGCGGCGCTGGTCGGGCAGGCGCTGGGCGCCCAGCGCTGAGTGCACTCGTGGGCGGGACGTGCTGGGGGCGTCCCGCCTACGGGCGTGGTTCGCGCTGCGCGGCGAGATAGCCGTTGACCATGGTGGTCAACGCGTCGAGCCGCAATTGTTCGAACTGTGGCTCGGGGAACGGGCCCGCGTTGATCGCGTCGCCGTCGAGACAGAACAGCACCATCGAGCCCAGTGCGAACGCCTGCTCCTGCGAAAGTCCTTCCAGAACAGGATTCTTCACACCATCGGCCAGCATGGCGGCGCCGTAGTCGTAGCGGACGACCGCGAGTTTCTCCCGCAGCGCCACGTCGGTGCGTGCGGCGACGATCAGTTCGCGCCACACCGCGTTGATCGGATCGCGAGCCACGTCACGCCACACGGTGAGCAACGCCCGGACATCGGAGCGATCGGGCAACTCGACCATCTTCGCGACGAACTGTTCGCGTTGGCGCACACCGACTTCCGCCGCCGCCGCGGCAACCAGGTCGAACAACGTGCTGAACCGGCCGAACAGCCCCCCATGCGAAACCCCCGCGCGGCGGCAGATCTCTTTGACGCTGACCTGCGCATACCCCTTCTCGACAATGGTGTCGATGGTCGCGTCGATCAGCGCACGACTGGTCTCGGCGCGCCGCTGTGCCTGTGTCCGCCGGATTTCGGCCACCACGCTCCCTTTGATATCGACCAGTCAGTCGAAAAATACCGTATCAGCCCGGTTCGAAATCCCCGGTGGACACGGGGAGGGGGTGGGTGTCACGCTGGTCGCTATCGAACGTATATTCGAATACGATCGATAGCTGAAACGGTGCTGCTGTTTCGGCGCGGGGCGGTTTTCCGCTCGCGGGTCCATCGTGGAGGTAGGTGGTGTTGATGGGTTCGGAAGCGTTGTCGCCCGATCGGGGCATGCTCGACGAGCTGCGCAGGCGGATGGCCGCAGTGCCGGGGCGTGGTGAGTCCGCGACCGGGCATATACCGCGTGAGCAGCCATTGTGCCGCGATCTGTTGCCGGTGCCGCCGCCGCTGGCCGACCTGCTGCCCGAGGGCGGGCTGCCCAAAGGCGCGGTGGTCGCCTACACCGGCGCGCACTCCCTGCTGACCGGGCTGCTCGCCGCGGTCACCGGAAACGGCGGTCACGCGGCGGTGGTCGGCCTGCCCCGGCTCGGTTTGCTGGCCGCCGCGGAGATGGGCGCCCAGTTGTCCCACCTGGCGGTGATCGCCGACCCCGGCCCCGACCCCGCCGAGGTGGCCGCGGTCCTGCTCGACGGCCTCGACCTGGTGGTCCTCGGACTCGGCGGCCTCGTCGTCCCACCCGCCCGCTGTCGCGTCCTCGCCGCCCGCGCCCGCAACCGTGGCGCCACCCTGGTCGTCGCGGGCGAATGGGCCAACCCGACTCTGCGCCTGGACTCCCGCGTCACCGGCTACCGCGGCCTCGGCTCCGGTCGCGGCCGCCTGCGCTCGGTCTGCCTCGACGTGCGCGTCAGCGCCAAGGCGGGCCAGACCCGCCACGGCCACATGGACCTGTGCGCCCAGGCCGGGCGCACGGAATGGTTGCCTCGCGAAACCGTCAGCTGCGCAACCGAAGTCACCGCATTACGCGAGGCGGTCTCATGACCGCCGGTTCGTTGTCCGGTGATGGGCGCGGTGTCGTTGTGTCGCGCGCTGATCGGGTGCTGGCGGTGTGGTGTCCGGACTGGCCCGCGGTCGCGGCAGCCGCTGTGGCCGGGGTCGGGGCGGATCGGCCTCTCGCGGTGTTGCGGGGGAGTTCGGTGGTCGCGTGCTCGGCGATCGCGCGGGCCGACGGGGTGCGGCGGGGGATGCGGCGGCGGGATGCGCAGGGGTGCTGTCCGGAACTCGTTGTCGTGCAGGATGACCCGGATCGGGATGCGCGATTGTTCGAGCCGGTGGTCGGTGCTGTCGATGCGACGGTGCCGGGCGTGGAGGTGTTGCGGCCGGGGCTCATCGTGCTCGGGGCACGCGGGGCCGCACGGTATTTCGGTTCGGAGGAGGCCGCGGTGGTGCGGTTGATCGACGCGGTCGCCGCGGCGGGAGCCGAGGCACAGGTCGGGATCGCCGATGCCATGTCGACGGCCGTGATCGCGGCCAGGCGCGGGGCGATCGTGGTGCCGGGGGAGGGCGCGCGGTACCTCGCTGCGCTCCCGGTCTCTGAGCTCGCGGTGGAACCGAGTCTGGCCGCGCCCGAGCGTAAAGACCTGGTAGACCTGTTGCGCCGCCTGGGTTTACGCCGCATCGGCGATTTCGCGCGCCTGTCTCCCGCCGAGGTGGCCTCCCGGTTCGGCGCCGACGCCGTGCTCGCCCATCGCACCGCCCGCGCCCTGCCCGAACGCCCACCGTCGGCGCGCCGCCCCGCCCCGGAACTGACCGTCGAGCTGGCCTGCGATCCACCCATCGACCGGGTCGACGCGGCCGCGTTCGCGGGCAGGCAACTGTCCACCCGGCTGCACGCGGTGCTGTCGGCGGCGGGCGTGGCTTGTACCCGGCTCGCCGTGACCGCGCGCACCGAGACGGGCGAGGAGCTGACCAGGATCTGGCGCTGCGCCCGCCCGCTCACCCCCGCCGACACCGCCGACCGCGTCCGCTGGCAACTCGACGGCTGGCTCACCCACCGCGCCCGCCCCACCGGCCCGATCGTGGCGCTCACGCTGGAACCGGTGGAGGTGGTCGCCGCCGGTGCCCTGCAATTGGGTCTGTGGGGTGGCGAGGGTGAGGAAACCGAGCGCGCCCGCCGCGCCCTGGTCCGCGTGCAGGGACTGCTCGGCGGTGAAGCGGTCCGCATCGGTGTGCTCAGCGGCGGCCGCGGCCCCGCCGAACGCATCACCATGATCGCCCTCGGCGACGAACTGACCCCCGCCGCCGACCCCGCCCAGCCATGGCCGGGCCGACTCCCCGAACCCGCCCCCACCCTGCTCCTGCTGCACCGCCCGATCGTGCACCTGAGCACCGCCGACGGTAGCCCCGTCCTGGTCACCGACCGCGGCCTGTTCACCGCCACCCCCACCAGCCTGCGCTGGGGCAGCAAGCAGTGGGCGCTGCTGGGCTGGGCGGGCCCATGGCCGATCACCGAACGATGGTGGTCCACCGCCGAACCCACCTCCCTGGCCGTGCGCGTCCAAGTCCAGCTCGACGCCGACCCCACCGAGATCCGCGCCGTCCTCCTCGTCTACGACGCGGCGCAATGGCACGCCGAGGGCGTTTACGAGTAGTCCGCCGAACCGCTGTCCCCTCCGCTCGTAGCTCGGTTCTAGAGTGAAACGACGCCTGTCCGGGATAGTCCCGGCAGGCTCGGTCGCGGGAGGAGCGCTGTGAACCCATTCGAGGGCATGTTGTGTACGGCGGCCGCTGCCGACATTCCGCTTCTCGGTACCGCGGGGCACTTCACCGGGTGGCTGTGTATCGAGCATCCCGGTGCGTGGGGCGGTGATGTGATCGGTGACGAGGTGCTCGGCCCGGAGATCACCGCCGAACTGGCGGCGCGTACGTCAGCGGCGCAGGTTCGGCCGACGCTGATCCGCCGCCCCGGCCGCAACGAGTTCACCGGTACCCGCACTGTGCTGCTGGTCAGTTCGCGGCCGGCGGGTTCCTGGTGTGAGCGGTTCGAGATCACCGACTTGCGCCAGCTCTTCGACATAGACCTGCATCTCGTCGACGGACCGCCCCCGGGAATCGGTGTGCGTGTGGATGATCCGGTGGTCCTGGTCTGCGCCCACGGCAAACGCGATCAGTGCTGTGCCCTGCTCGGTCGCCCGATCGCCGCCGCTTTGGCCGCCGATTACCCCGGCCGGGTCTGGGAGGCCTCGCACACCGGCGGTCACCGCTTCGCCCCCGCGGTCGTCCTGCTTCCCTCCGGCCTCACCTACGGCCGCGTCGACGCCCCCGCCGCCAAGGCGATGCTCGAAGCGGCCGACGTCGGCGAGGTCTCCCTGACCGGTCTCCGCGGCCGCGGCTGCTACCCCCCGATCTCCCAGCTCGCCGAAGTAGCCGTGCGCGAACAGTTCCCGGCCAATGCCACCGACCTCACCGTCCACCCCGACCCGGCTCCCACCAATGACCCGACCATGGCGGGCGCCGCCATCGTCACCCACCGCGACGGTCGCCGCTGGCGCGTCACCGCCCGCACCGTCGCCGCCGCCCCCCGCCAGGCCAGCTGCGGCGCCGCCCCCAAACCGGCCACCTACCTGGAACCCGCTGCCGTAGAACAACTCTCCGGGTCATCCGCCACCCAGCCCGAACCGTCCGCCGACCGCTGACGGTCGCGGGGACGATCAGGTCGGGGTCACCAGTGCACGCCGGATGGCCGGCAACGTCGGTGGACTATCGGAACTACGGCGGATTGGCTCTCCCGCGCGATCACCCGGCGGCCCTAACGTCGACTCCATGATCGACATCCGGGAAATCGGCAAGGACGACACCGAGCTGGCGGGCCCGGCTCTACTGGAGCTTCGCCCACAGTGGGAGACGGCAACCCGGCTGGCCGAGTTCATCGACACCGAGCTGCGCCCCGCGGGCTATCGGTTGGTCGGTAGCTTCGAACCAGGTTCTCCGGCAGCGCTTTCGGTGGCAGGCTTCCGCGAATCCCACTCCACCGCCTGGGGCCACCATCTCTACATCGACGATGTGTCCACCCTCCCCGCGGTGCGCGGTCGAGGCCACGCCGACCACCTGCTGGACTGGCTCACCGCCGAGGCCCGGCGCCTGGACTGCGCGGCGATCCACCTGGACTCCGGCGTCGGCACAACCCGAGCCGCCGCCCACCGCCTCTATATGCGCCACCGCCTGACCATCACCGCCCACCACTTCACCCTCGATCTCGATCCCGCGAACTAGCGCCGCCGAGCACAACGTCCTTGTCGCCGGTCGTGGGGATCGTCTGGTGGCGGCCGACGCTACGCCGGGCTACCAGTGCGTGCCGGGTACCCAGCGGGCCGCGCGGCGCAGGGCGGTGCCGGTGGCTTTCCGGGCGGCGGAACGGGGTTTCGGATCCGATCGGGGAGTCGGGGCGGCGGTGTCTTCGGTCGACTCGCCCTTGGCCGCAGGGGAATCCGGGAGCGCGCGGTAGTAGCGGTGCAGGATGCGGTCGCGGAGTTTGGGGGTGAGAATGCCGCCGTATTCGGCGAAGGTGCCGATGGGGACGTCGATGCGTTTGGGGCGTTCGGCGAGGGCGCGCACGATCGTGCCCGCGGCCCACTCGGGGGATTCGGAGGGGCCCTGTTCGCCGCTGGGGGCGATCATCGGCGTGCGCACCAGCGGCATATGGATGGTGGTGAAAGTGACGCCGTCGGCGAGGGTTTCGACCGCGGCCACCTCGGTGAACTTGTCCAGGGCCGCCTTGCTGGCGAGGTAGGCGGCGAAGCGGGGGGTGGCCACCTGCACGCCGGCGCTGGAGATGTTGACGATGTGGCCGAAGCCGCGTTCGCGCATCTGTGGCAGCAGCGCGAGGGTCATTCGCAGGGCGCCGAAGTAGTTGACCGCCATGGTGCGTTCGAAGTCGTGCAGGCGGTCGGTGGAGCGGTGGATGGCGCGGCGGATGGAACGGCCCGCGTTGTTGACCAGCATGTCGACGTGGCCGTGCTGGTCGAGAATGGCCTTGACGGCCGAATCCACGGATTCGGAATCGGTGACATCGCACGGGTAGCCGTAGGCCTGCCCGCCCGCGTCGACGATCTCGGTGACCACCGCGGCGAGTTCGTCGGCGCGGCGCGCGAGGAGGAACACGACACCGCCCTTGTCGGCGACCGAGAGTGCGGCGGCCCGCCCGATCCCGGAGGACGCCCCGGTGATCACGATGTGCCTGCCGGTGAGATCGCGCCGCTTGCGGCCCTGTTCACCTGGAGAAACCTGTGACATCACTGCTCCTTTGCAGCTCGTTACCTCCGAACTTACTCCGAAGTAAGTTCGGAGGCCAGGCCCTTCGAGAAACTCGAAAATATGTTCGAATGCCTCTCGCTAATATTCGAACGTATGTGCGATACTGATGCACATGGCGGACGATCGGATGGCGGACATCTATGCCGCGGTGCGGCTCGGCGGTGGCGACCCTGATGCGGCGCGCGCGGCGCTGACCAGGCTGTGGAGCGAAATAGGGGAAGGCGGCGACCCGTTGCATCGCTGCGTGGTGGCACATCACCTGGCGGATGTGCAGGAGTTGCCGGAGGGCGCGTTGCTGTGGGATCAGCGGGCGCTGGCCGCGGTGTTCGGGCCGGGCATCCCGCTCGACGAGGGGCTGCGCGGGTTCCTGCCCTCGCTGTATCTGAACCTGGCCGACAGTCATCGCCGCGTCGGTGACTTCGAGATGGCGCGGATGCAATTGGCCATCGCGCGCGGGCACCTGGACGTGCTCGCCAACGATGCCTACGGCGCGGTGATCCGCACGGGTCTGGGCCATGTGGAGGCCGCGCTGGAATCACGGTCGATGGAGCGCTTGCCCGCGAATTGAGTTGTCCGGCACCAGGAAAGGGATTCGGTGATGAGGGGGTCGTGAGAGGAGCGGGTGCATGGGCTGGAGCAACGGTCCGCCGACCTGGTCGGAGCTGGAACGGGTACTCTCGGGCAAACCGAGCGGCAGGCCCGCGGAAGACATGCACCCGGGCGACGGCGGCGACAGTCCGGCCTGGTCGCGCAAGCGGGGCGAGTACCACGCCGCCGAACTCGACCGGCCGACCGGCCCGACGGTGCCCTACGCGGAGCTGCACGCGCACTCCGCCTACAGCTTCCTCGACGGCGCGAGTCAGCCGGAGGAGCTGGTGGAGGAGGCGGTGCGGCTCGGTCTGGAAGCGCTCGCGCTCACCGACCACAACGGGTTCTACGGGACCGTCCGGTTCGCCGAGGCGGCCAGGGAATGGGGAATGCCAACGGTTTTCGGTGCCGAACTGTCACTGGGAACCGATGCGGAGGCGGCGCCGGGCCGAGGGGATGCGGTCCGGCGCCGTTCTGTACCTCGGGGCGGGTTGCGGGCTTCCGCCGACGCGGTGGTCGAGCGAGGGCACGCGGACGCACCGGACTCGCTGCCGCGCACCGGATCTCCCGATCCGCTCGGTCCACATCTCCTGGTTCTCGCCAGGGGGCAGGAGGGTTACCGGCGGCTGTCCCGGGAGATGACGACGGCGCACATGGCCGCGGGGGAGAAGGGTGTGCTGCGCTACGACCTCGACACGCTCGCGGCGGCGGCGGGCGGGCACTGGCACATTCTCACCGGCTGCCGAAAAGGTCACCTGCGCACCGCGCTCGAACAGGATCTGCGCGGTGGCGATATCCGGCTGCCGAAAGCTGAAGCGGCACTGCGGGATCTGATCGAACGATTCGGCGCCGACCGGGTGAGCGTGGAGCTCACCCACCACGGCATCGCCACCGATGACGAGCGCAACGCGCTGCTGATCGCGCTGGCCGACCGGCTCGATGTTCCCGTACTCGCCACCACCGGTGCGCATTTCGCGTCCCCGGCGCAGCGTCGCCGGGCGATGGCGCTGGCCGCGATCCGGGCCAGGAGCAGTCTCGACGAGATGGCGGGCTGGCTGGCCCCCACCGGCGGTGCGCACCTGCGTTCGGGCGTGGAGATGGCGCACCTGTTCGCCGACTATCCGCACGCGGTGGCGAACGCGGCGGTGCTGGCTCGCGCATGCGCGTTCGACCTGGGGTTGATCGCCCCGGAGCTGCCCCCGTTCGAGGTGCCCGCCGGCCACGACGAGAACTCCTGGCTGCGCCACCTCGCCTATGCGGGCGCGGCGCGGCGCTACGGGCCGGCGGAACTGAATACCAAGGCGTACAAGCAGATCGACCACGAACTGGCGGTGATCGCGGACCTGAACTTTCCCGGCTATTTCCTGGTGGTGCACGACATCGTCCAGTTCTGCAAGGACAGCGACATCCTGTGCCAGGGCCGGGGTTCGGCCGCCAACTCCGCGGTCTGCTACGCCATCGGCATCACCAATGTCGACCCCGTCGGCAACCAGCTGCTCTTCGAGCGATTCCTCTCGCCCGAGCGCGACGGGCCGCCCGATATCGATGTCGATATCGAATCCGACCGCCGAGAGGAGGCCATCCAGCACGTGTACGCCAAGTACGGTCGCGACTACGCCGCGCAGGTGGCGAACGTGATCACCTACCGAGGTAAGTCCTCGGTGCGCGATGCCGCACGCGCACTGGGCTTTTCGCCGGGACAGCAGGACGCGTGGAGTAAGCAGGTGAGCCGCTGGTCCGGGGTGGCCGCAGAGACGGGCACCGATATCCCGGACGCGGTGCTCGAGCTCGCGGGCGAACTGGACGGCCTGCCACGGCATCTGGGCATTCACTCCGGCGGCATGGTGATCTGCGATCGGCCGATCGCCGACGTGTGCCCGGTGGAGTGGGCGCGGATGGCCGGGCGCAGTGTGCTGCAGTGGGACAAAGACGATTGCGCCGCGGTCGGTTTGGTGAAGTTCGATCTGCTCGGCCTCGGCATGCTCTCGGCGCTGCACTACATGATCGACCTGGTGCGCGAGCACAAGGGCGAGACAGTGGAACTACACGCGCTCGACCTCACCGAAGCGGGCGTCTACGAGATGCTGCAGCGCGCGGACTCGATCGGGGTGTTCCAGGTGGAGTCACGCGCGCAGATGGCGACGCTGCCCCGGCTCAAGCCGCGTAATTTCTACGACCTGGTCGTCGAGGTGGCGCTGATCCGGCCTGGACCGATTCAGGGTGGCTCGGTGCACCCCTATATCCGCAGGCGTAACGGCAAGGAACCGGTGGTGTTCGACCATCCCTCGCTGGAGCGCTCGCTCGCTCGCACGCTCGGGATCCCGCTGTTCCAGGAACAGCTGATGCAGATGGCGGTCGATGTCGCCGGTTTCAGTGCGGCCGAGGCGGACCAGTTGCGGCGTGCGATGGGGTCGAAGCGGTCGCCCGAGAAGATGGCGATGTTGAAGGCCAGGCTCTACCAGGGGATGCGTGAGCTGCACGGCATCACCGACGAGGTCGCCGACCGCATCTACGAGAAGCTCTACGCCTTCGCCAATTTCGGTTTCCCCGAAAGTCACTCGCAGAGCTTCGCCTCGATCGTGTTCTATTCGTCGTGGTTCAAGCTGCACCATCCGGCCGCGTTCTGCGCCGGGTTGTTGCGCGCGCAGCCGATGGGCTTCTACTCGCCGCAGTCGCTGGTCGCCGACGCCCGCCGCCACGGGGTGCGCGTGCACGGCCCCGATATCAACGCCAGCCGCGCCGAACCCACCCTCGAGAACATGGGCACCGAGATCCGGCTCGGCCTGTCGGGCATGCGCCACATCGGCACCGACCTCGCCGACCGCATCGTCGCCACCCGCGCCGAACACGGCCCCTTCACCTCGATGCTCGACCTCACCGGCCGTGTGGAACTCACTGTCACTCAATCGGAATCGCTCGCGACCGCAGGGGCACTGGACGTTCTGGTCGACACCGAACCGCGCCATGGCGACACCGCGAATGGTCGCGTCGCACCGCCGAACGGGCTTATCATGGGCGACGGTCGCGGTGTGGTCGCGGCTGTTCAGGACCGAGATGCTGTGCCGGATTATCGGCTTGTGCAACGGGATTCGCGCGGTAGCAGCGTGCGCAGGGCGGCGTTGTGGGCAGCGGGTGCGGCGGCCGTGGAGCGTCCCGATCGCCTACCCGGCACAGGTCCCGCCACCGTCGCCCCCTCCCTGCCCGGCATGAGCGCACTCGAACTCGCCGCCGCCGACGTCTGGGCCACCGGCATCTCGCCCGATACCTACCCCACCGAATTCCTTCGGGCCCACCTGAATTCGCTCGGCGTCGTCCCCGCCTGCGACCTACTGCTCGTCGAAGACGGCGCCCGAATCCTGGTGGCAGGTGCCGTCACCCACCGCCAGCGCCCCGCCACCGCCGCGGGCGTCACTTTCCTCAACCTCGAAGACGAGACCGGCATGGTCAACGTCGTCTGCTCGGTCGGCCTGTGGACCCGCTACCGCCGCCTCGCCCAGAGCGCCACCGCCCTGCTCATTCGCGGCCGCATCCAAAACGCCGAGGGCGCGGCCAGTGTCGTCGCCGACCACCTCGAACATCTCGACCTGCGTATCGTCGCCCGATCCCGCGACTTCCGCTGATCTCGCGGTAACCCGGTACCCGTTGGGTATCTTGGGAATTGGGGGTACATCATGAACGCGCACGTACGGCAGGAGTCGGAATCCGCGGGGCCGGTGCTGGTCGCACGACGGACCACGTTCTTCGCGCTGATCGGGGATCTGATTGTCTCGCTGCCGTCGATCGTGCTCAGCGGATGGCTCATCTGGGGATTGTCGGCGCTGGTCGGGGACTGGCTCGTGGTCGTCGCCGCGCTGGTGTGGCCGGTATCGGGCGCGTGCGTTCTGCTCGTCGGTGTCCTGGTCGCCGGTGCGACAGCACAGGCGAACCGGTCCGCGTCGCCTGAGCACGCGGAAGTGGACGACGCGTGGGCGGCGGTCGCCGTCGTTGCCCGGATCGACGGTTCTCGCTATACGCCATGGGTTTACGACCTCGTAACGGTGAACGGAGAGGCCTACGGATACGCGGCTCTGGGCCGACACGTCGTCGTGACCCGGCATGCCGTCGACGTGCTCACGCGAGGGGAACTGCAGGCGGTACTCGCGCACGAGTTGGGCCATCACTTGCTGGGACAAATGTGGTTACGGTGGCTGATCAAGTGGTATCGAGGTCCTGCCGACCTGCTCTTCGAGCTCGCTGTGGGAGTTGTGTCCAAGGTCGCGTTGTTGCTGCAAATCGGGCCTCGGTGGATCGCCCACCGACTGTATCGGGGGCCTCGGCCGGTCATCCTCCTCGGCATGCTGGTGGTCGCCATCGTGCCGACCGCAGCCGTCCTCGGCTCGGGTTGGGCGCTTCTCGCCGTGTCGGCCCGGTTTCTCGGGCTGCCGACCGCACTGGTCGTGGTGGTGGTCCTCGTCACGCAGCCCTTCGCGCGAGCCAGGCTGTCCCAGTGGCGGGAGTACGGTGCCGACCGAGTAGCAGTGGAACTCGGCTACGGCCAGGATCTTCGCGCTGTACTACGACGGCAGCAGGCGGACTGGGACGCTACCCCTGTCGAGAATCGCCTGCTGGCTCCCTTACTTCATACCCACCCGTCGCCCGACAGCCGCCGCCGCGCGGTCGAAGCGCTCGAACTTCAACGGCACAGGGCAACGGCCGACGATCAGCCGTCATGACCAGGTCGCGCGAGCGCGCCCGCTCCGGCTCTCCCACGCATTACGCTGCGAACATGCGCAAGCTTGCCGTGGTGATGATCGCGTTGCTCGGACTCCTGTTCCTGGCCGGGTGCGGCGATGACGACAGCGAGGACCATGCCGGTCGGGCGTCGGCGCCCACCGTCCTGGAAGGGCCCGCACCCGCTGTGACGCCCGGGTTCCGGGAGGGTGCCCCGCAGAAGGACAGTCCGGCGCCGACGGATCAGTCGAACCGGAAAGAGGTGATCACCGGGTCGGTGGATGTCACCTCGGCTGATCCGATCGCCGCCGCCGCCACCGTCACCGAGCAGGTCCGTGCCGTCGACGGCCGGATCGACAGCCGCACCGAACAGCCCGGCACCGATAAGCGCGCCGCTCGCGCCGTGCTCAGTGTGCGGGTGCCCGCCGACAAGACCGACGCCTTCATCACCGGCCTCGGCGGGGTCGGCACGGTCACCCGGGTCAGCACCAATCGCGACGATGTCACCATGCAGTGGCAGGATCTCGACGCCCGCATCCGCGCCCTGCAAGCCTCCGTCGACCGGCTCAAAGCGCTGATCACGGGTGCCACCAACACCGCCGACCTGATCGCCGCGGAGGAGGCGCTGTCGAGCAGGCAGGGCGAGCTCGACAGCCTCACCGCGCAGAAACGCAGCCTCGACGATCAGGTCGCGTTGTCGACGCTGACCATCACCCTCACCGCCGATGACAAGAACGCGCCAGGCGACCCGGACAACTTCTGGGACGGCGTCGTCTCGGGCTGGCATTCGCTGATCGACTGGTTGCAGGACGCGATCGTCTTCGTCGGCAAGGCCGTGCCGTGGCTGGGCTTCCTCGCCGTGATCGGC
This sequence comes from Nocardia sp. NPDC058518, assembly GCF_042719655.1. Lineage (NCBI taxonomy): Bacteria > Bacillati > Actinomycetota > Actinomycetes > Mycobacteriales > Nocardiaceae > Nocardia > Nocardia sp. NPDC058518. The sequence continues at coordinate 173,913 of NZ_JBHXNJ010000014.1, read as the reverse complement.
GGATTGCTGTATGCCGCACTGCGATTGCTGCGCAGGCGTCGCACCGGAGCCCCCGCCACCACACCGGCAACCACGGTCCGAGCGGCCACCGCACCCGAGACCACCACTCCCACAACCGCCACCGAACCGCCGGCGCCCGGGAAGGAGACCCCCGGTGCCCACCGTGCGGGCGACGATCAAACCGAACGGCCGTAAAGGCCCGCTGGTCGAATTCGATATCGATTGAGTCAGACCGCGCCAGGAAAGCCCAGCTGCCGCCATGCCTCGTACACCGAAACCGCCGCCGCGTTCGACAGATTCATCGACCGGCGCCCCGGCAGCATCGGAATGCGCACCTGATCGGTGACCTGCGGATCGGCCAGCACTTCCTTGGGCAGCCCGGTCGGCTCGGTGCCGAACAGCAGCGCGTCGTTGTCTCGATAGGCGATATCGGTGAAACGGGTGGTGGCCTGGGTGGTGAAGGCGAAGACCCGGCCGGGCCGGATCGCCGCGAACGCGGTCGCCAGGTCGGGATGCACGGTCACCACCGCGAGGTCGTGATAGTCCAGGCCGGCCCGGCGCAGCTTGGATTCCGAGAGGTCGAAACCGAGCGGCTCGATGAGGTGTAGCGCGCAGCCGGTCCCCGCGGCCAACCGGATCGCATTGCCGGTATTGGGCGGAATCACGGGCTCGTGAAAGATCAGGTGCAGCACAGCCGACCACTCTGTCATGCGGCGCCCTGCCCGCGCGCAGGTGGTATCTGGAACAATCGCCGGTGTGAACGAGGCGGAGACGACCGGCAAGCACCGGGTCGCGCGATTGAGCGCGGGGGAGCAGTACCTGCGCAGTCATCTGCCGATGACCGTGGTGACCGCGCTGATCGTGATCGCGGTCGGCTTCGTGGCGTGGGATCGGTGGCGCCGTGGCGCGCTGATCTTCGGCAGCGCCGCGCTGGTGGCCGCCGCGTTCCGGCTGTGCCTGCCGACCGTGCAGGTGGGGTTGCTCGCCGTGCGCAGCCGCCCGTTCGACGTGGCCGCGCTGACCGCACTCGGCAGCGCCATCGTTTTCCTCGCGGCCACCATCAATACTCTCGGCGTCAGCTGAAACAGAACCGGGGGGGGGGGGGGGGCGGGGGCGGGGGGGGGGGCGGTTGGTGGGGGTGGGGGTGTGGGACGCGA
>NZ_JBHXNJ010000014.1:164045-172746 GCF_042719655.1 Nocardia sp. NPDC058518 | reverse complement strand
TGTTCCGTGTGTTCCTCGCGCCCGAACTAATCATTCTGTTTCGTCCTTTTAACACCCACGGTTCGGTTTTTGCTCTATCCCCCGGTTCTGTTTCAGAGTTCAGGCGGAGGTTTTGTCCCACAGGCTGCGGGTGCCGTTGCTGCCGTAGAGCGCGCGAGCATCGCTCGGGCTGATCGTCGACCGGGTTCGCGGCGTCGCGGCGCCGGCGTGGGCGGCCAGGATCTGTCCGGTCATCTTCGCGACGTACGGGCTGGCCATGATCAATCCACGGTTGGCGCGACGTGCGGCCGCCCAGACGAGCACCTTCCCCGGGATACGGACCACGGCGTCCACGACACGAGGCATGTCGAATCGGCCCAGCTCGCGCATCCAGGTGGGCAGCGTCGAGATCGTCGCCAGCGACAGCACACGACCACCGGCCGCGAACGTCATGCCTTTGCTCACCGACGGCCACAGCAGGAAATGCATGGCCTCCACGGCCCGCTCGCTGACGCACAACTGCGGCCGAACGCGCTCGAAGTACGCGCGCACCTCGGCACGATTGCGCGGCACATCCGAGGGCTTGCAGGTCTGTAGTTCGGCGGCGATCACGCACTCGGCCCAGTACCGGTCTTCTTCGGCCGGACTCAGCGGCCCCGGCCCGAACATCTCGTAGGCCTTGAGCACAGAATGCCACCCGGTGACGTGGATCCACAGCTGGGAGTCGGGGTTGTTGGCGCTGTAGCGCTTGCCGCTGATCGGTTCGATGCCCGTCATCGGCGCGTGCACCTTCATCAGGTGTTCGGCGGCCTGGATGGCGGTGCGGCCGTCGCCGAGCGCGACCAGAAGGAAGTAGGACAGCGTGTGGTCGAGACGGGTGGCGGGATTGTCGTAGATCCCGTGCGAATCGGCGACCGCGGCGGTCAGGAACGGATCGAAGTGCTCGAGGGTGACCGCGCGCTGGAATCCGATCAGCGCGGTCGGCGCCGCCCACACCTTCCAGGTGGGGGAATCCGGCCCGAAGAAGCCGTAGTCGTCGCGACGCAGAGTCGACGCATCGAAAGCCATTGCACATGCCCCTTTGCAGTGCGAGGAATATTGAATACAACACCACCGTAGCAATCACTCGACGTGAATACAACGGTTGCGTAGGATTCGTGACGAAGGATGGCGGGTATCGTCGGCGAGCGAAAGGCAGGTGGGCGGGTGACTTCGACGCAGGAGCAACGACCTCGGCGCCGCTATGCACCGCGCCTGCCGCCGGAACAGCGCCGCGCGCAACTTCTCGACGCCGCGTTCACCGTCCTGGGCAGGATGGAACTGCACGAGCTGAGCATGGAGGCCGTCGCGCAGGAGGCCGGCGTCGGAAAACCCGTGCTGTACACGGTGTTCAAGACCCGCGCCGAACTCGTCGAAGCGCTGCTGGAGCGCGAACGCGAACGCGGACTGGATCAGATCGCCGACACGCTGCCCGCAGACCTGCTCGGCGCCGACCCATTGGCGGCTGCCTCGGCGACCGTCGAAGCGTTCGTCGGTGTGGCACTCGCGAATCCGACTCGCTGGCGGCTGATCCTCGCCACCCCGGCGAGCGCGCCCGACGAATATCGTGCGGCTCTTCGTGCTTCGCGTGCCGAAATCTTGGAGCGCGCGGAATCGCTTGTCCGCATGGGCATCTCAGTGCTGCCGAAGTGGTCGGGCATGGACGCCGGGCTGCTCGCGAGCTCGACCCTCACCATCGCCGAAATGCTCGGTCGGCTCGGGGTCAGCGAGCCGGAAGAGTATCCGCGCGAACGACTTCAGGCCTACGTCCGCTCGATCGTCACCCTGCTGACCGGGGGAGTGAACGTCAGCGGTTCTCCCGCGCGAGGCGCATCGTCTCGGTGAGCAACTTCGACACCGCGGCCGCCTCGGTGAGGAACCCGTCGTGCCCGTCGCGTGAATGCACGATCTCGAGACCCGCGCAGCCCGGCAGCCCTTCGGCCAGTTCGGCCTGGGTGTGCAAGGGGTACAGGCGGTCCGAGTCGACCCCGCCCACCACGCACGGCACCGACGTCGAAGCCAGCGCGGCAGCGACACCGCCGCGCCCGCGACCCACATCGTGGCGGTTCATGGCCTCGCTGAGCAGCACATAGGTGGCCGGATCGAAGCGTTGACACAGCTTGTCGGCCTGGTGCTCGAGGTAGCTCTGCACCGCGTACCGTCCACCGGTCCACGGGTCTTCGTCGCCCTGGGCCTTGTTGGTGAAGCGGTGGTCGAGTTCGCCTTCGGTGCGGTAGGTCAGGTGCGCGATGCGCCGGGCCAGCCCCATGCCGGTCATCGGCGCGCGGCCGGTGCCGTGATAGTCGCCGCCCTGCCAGTCGGGATCGGCCGTGATGACGGCCATCTGGGTGGTCTGGGTGCCGATCTGATCGGCGGTGGCGCGAGCGCCGACGGCCAGCACGAGCGCGGCACTGACCCGCTCCGGCAGGCCGATGATCCACTCGAGCACCCGCATGCCACCCATCGAGCCGCCGACGACCGCGCCGAGCCGCTCGATCCCGAGCACCTCGAACAACCGCGCTTCGGCGTTCACCTGATCGCGGATGGTCAGTTCGGGAAACCGTGCGCCCCATGGCTTTCCGTCGGCCGCCAGTGCGGACGGGCCGGTGCTGCCCTTGCAGCCGCCGAGCACGTTGGTCGCGATCACACACCACTCGTCGGTGTCGATCGGCGCGCCGGGCCCGACCATGCCTTCCCACCAGCCGGGCGCCCCGTCGGGCCCACCGACGACATGAGAGTCGCCGGTGAGCGCGTGTTCGACGAGCACCACATTGTCCAGGGTGGGCGAGAGCTCGCCCCAGCGTTGCACCGCCAGCCGCACATCGGGGATAACGGCGCCGTTCTCCAGCGCCACGTCCCCGATGGCGACCACGCCGACACGCCCGTCCGGGGGTGGCAGCAGGGCCACCCCGGTTTCGGGTCGGGCGATCGGCGATTCGGTGCTCACAGTCACGTCGTCGCCGCCGCGAACCCGGCGCGCAGATCGGCCAGAATGTCTTCGATGCCCTCGATGCCCACCGCGAGCCGGACCAGGCCGGGAGTGACGCCGGCCGCCAGCTGCTCTTCGGGCGTCAACTGCGAGTGCGTGGTCGACGCCGGGTGAATCACGAGTGAACGCACATCACCGATGTTAGCTACATGGCTGTGCAGGCTGAGCGCGTCCACGAACTTCTTGCCCGCATCGACACCGCCCGCCAGCTCGAACGCCACGATCGCGCCCGCACCCTTGGGCGCCAGCTCCTCGGCCCGCGCGTGCCAGGGCGAGGACTCGAGGCCCGCGTAGAACACCGCGTCGACGCCCGGCTGCTCGGCGACGAACTTCGCGACCGTCTCGGCATTGCTGACGTGCCGCTCGACGCGCAAGCTCAGCGTCTCGATGCCCTGCGCGATGAGGAACGCGTTGAACGGCGAGACCGCAGCACCCAGATCGCGCAGCAACTGCACGCGCGCCTTGAGCACGAACGCGGGCGCGCCCAGATCGGCGAACACCGCACCGTGGTAGCTGGGGTCGGGCTCGGTGAAACCGGGGAAGCGCGCGTTGCCGTCGGCGTCGCGCACGGTCCAATCGAACGTGCCGCCGTCGACGATCACGCCAGCCACGGCCGCACCGTGCCCACCCAGGTACTTCGTCGCCGAATGCACGACGATGTCGGCGCCGTGGGCCAGCGGCTGGATCAGGTACGGGGTGGCGACGGTGTTGTCGACGATCAGCGGAATGCCGTTCGCGTGCGCGACACCGGCGATGCCGGGGATGTCGAACACCGCACTGCTCGGGTTGGCGATGGTCTCGCCGTAGAACGCCTTGGTGTTGGGCTGGATCGCCGCTTCCCACTGCGCGAGGTCATCGGGATCCTCGACGAACGAGACCGTGATCCCCAGCTTGGGCAGCGAGTAGTGGAAGAGGTTGTAGGTGCCGCCGTAGAGGTGCGGGCTGGACACGATGTGGTCGCCCGCGCTGGCCAGGTTCAGGATCGCGTAGGTCTCCGCGGCCTGGCCGGAGGCCAGCAGCAACGCCGCGACGCCACCTTCGAGCGCGGCCACTCGCTGCTCCACCGCGTCCTGGGTGGGGTTCATGATCCGGGTGTAGATGTTGCCCGGCTCGGCGAGGCCGAACAGCGCGGCGGCGTGATCGGTGTCGCGGAAGGTGTAGGAGGTGGTCTGGTAGATCGGCAGTGCCCGCGCGTTGGTGCTCGCGTCGGGGGCCTGGCCCGCGTGGACCTGCTTGGTCTCGAAGGACCAGTTCTCGGGCAGGGAAGAGTCGGTCATGTCGTGCTCCAGTGGGGTGTGCGCCGGGGGGATCTCGTCAACTGGGTCGGATCGACGGGCAACAACACATGGGGGCCTCCTGCAATGCGCGCTTGCTCTCGACTTTCGAGAGCCCGGTCATCACCCGGAGCACCCCACCGCAGCTGGAGGGTTGCCGACCAGCGAGCCGGGGCTTGGCGCTGGTACTCATGACCTTGCCGTCATGTTAACCGGACACCTCCCGCGCGCGGAAACTTCCCCCGCATTTCACGCCGAAGATCACTCGTCGGCCGGTGTGCCGAAGCCTGGCGTGTCGTCCACCGGTGCGCCACAGACCTGCCGCAAGCCGTGGTAGGCGCGCAGCACGGCGTCGCGAGTGACCCGAACAGCTACCGTCGGTGACCCGCTCAGCAGTGCTTGTTCGGTATCGGCGACCGAGATGTGGCACAGCATCTGCCAGATCCCGGCCACCAGCTTCACCTTGAAGTCGTCCGGTGACGTGCCCATCCGCTGCGCGAGCTCGGTGCACACCGCGACGTTCTTCTTCTCCGCGTATTCCAGCGCCCGCGCGTTGACCGACTGGCTGGTGCGCATGATCCGCTGCATCTGCAGGAACTGGCGGATGAACCGGATACCGTCCGCGTCTGCCTCCGCCTGGACCACCGCCAGGTAGGCGCCACACAGTGCCTGGAGTTCGTTGCCGGTGTTCGGTTGGGAGCGCAGCGCGACGGCGACGGAGACCCCGAAGTCGTCGATCGGGGCCAGCACGATGTCTTCCTTGAGCGCGAAGTACCGGTTGACAGTGCGCGGTGACACGTCGGCGCCCGCGGCGATCTGCTCGACCGTCGTCGCGTCGAAACCCTGGCTATCGCACAAGTCGAGCCCGATCGCGACGATCGCGGCCTTGGTCTGGAGCTTCTTGCGTTCACGCAAGCCCAGCGGCGCGTCGGCAGCCGGTTCGGTCGTCCGGTCGGCGCTGATCGGAGTGGTCGAGTCCAGCATCCCACCAGCCTACCGTGTCGGCCGCTTTTTCTGTCCAGGAAAGCCAATTGGCGCGTTCAGACATTTTTCTCTTGACGCCAATTGTCGCGTAGTGCCAGGATTGGTCGACGCCAATCGAGTGACGAGGAGTCGTGGTGACCGGCACCGAGCTAGAGACGAAACACATTGATGCCCAACAGAATTCGATGCGGTGGTGGGCGCTGGTCGTGCTCTCCGCCGCCCAGTTGATGGTGGTGCTCGACGCCACCGTGATCACGATCGCCCTGCCGTATGCCCAGCGGGACCTCGGGATCAGCGACGGGGACAAACAGTGGGCGCTCACCGCGTACACGCTCATCTTCGGCGGGCTTCTGCTGCTCGGCGGACGGATGGCCGACTACCTGGGCCGACGCCGGATCTTCCTGGTCGGCCTGGTCGGCTTCGCCGCCGCGTCGGCGCTGGCCGGGCTCGCCCAGACCGGCCCGCAGTTGTTCATCGGCCGAGGTCTGCAGGGCGCGTTCGCCGCACTGCTCGCCCCTGCGGCCCTGTCGCTGCTGTCGGTGATCTTCACCGATGTGCAGGAGCGGTCCCGCGCGTTCGCGGTGTTCGCCGGTATCACCGCGGGTGGCATCGCGTTCGGGCTCATCGTGGGCGGCGCGCTCACCGAGTTCGCGTCATGGCGGTGGACGCTGCTGATGAACACCCCGATCGCGCTCATCGCGGTGGCCGGTGCGGTCGCGGTGATCGCGCGTGATATCCCGGTGCCCCGAACCGGCGGCTACGACCTGCCCGGCGCCGTCACCGTGACATTCGGCTTGGTCTCCATCGTCTACGGGTTCAGTCGCGCCGCTGAACACGGCTGGCTGGCGGGCAGCACCCTCGGCCTGCTCGGCGCGGGCTCCGCCTTGCTCGTCGCGTTCGTCCTCATCGAGGCGCGCTCGGCGAATCCGCTACTGCCACTGCGAATTCCGGGTGAGATCAATCGCGGCGGCGCATTGCTGGCCGCGCTGCTGATCCCGATCGCGATGTTCGCCATGTTCTTGTTCCTCAGCTTCTACTATCAGAACACCCTCGGCTATTCGCCGCTGAAGGCGGGCATCGCGTTCCTGCCGTTCCCGGTGGGCATCGGGATCGCGGCGGGCATCACCAGTTCGTTGATGCCCAAGTTCGGGCCGCGTCCGCTGATGGTGGTCGGCGCGCTGCTCGGCGTCGTCGGGCTGCTGTGGCTGGCGCAACTGAGCTACGGCGACGGGTACGCGCTGAGCGTGCTGCCCGCGCAGCTGTTGATGGCGCTCGGGATGGGGCCATTGTTCGTCGGCATGCAGGCCGTCGCCCTGCATCAGGTCGACGCCGAAGACTCCGGCGTCGCCAGCGCCTTGCTCAATGCCGCGCAACAGGTCGGTGGTGCCGTCGGCACCGCGCTGCTGACCACCCTGTCGGTCCAGGCCGCCGAGAACTACGTCACCGACAACCCCACCGTCGACCACCTGATCGAACGCGCCTCGATCTACTCCTACGACGTCGCGTTCTATATCGGCGCCGGCTTCTTCCTCGCCGCCGCCGTGGTGATCGCGGTGATGATCCGCGACAAGCCGGAGAACTTGATCGAAGGCGACGAACACGCGGCCGCTGTGCCGATCGCGGTCTGACCTGGTCGAGCGGGGCCCCCGGCCCCCGGTGGGGTGGCGGGGCCCGGGGGGGTTACCCCCCCTATACGGGGCACGGGCCAACAGGGGGCCCGCGCCCGCGCCCCCCGGGCGGGCCGGGCCCGCGGCCGGCCCCCCGCCCGCGCCGGGGGGCCGCGCCCCGGGGCCCCCCCCCCCGGCTGTGTTACCGCCCAGTAGCCGGTCAAGGCCCGATCGGGTGCCGACGCGCGGTCGAGGCGGCGTAGCTTCGAGGAGTCCCGCACAGTGGGGCCTCCCATCGCGGTGAGGTGGGGGACAGCAGTACGCTCGTCTTGTTTGCACCACACGTCCCGCAGACAACGCGGGGCATATACGTTGTCTGTTGGAACTGCTGGGGTCCGCTCACAAGCGTGTTCGCCTAGCCGTGCAATAAGGGCACCCACCGAGGAGGACACGAAGATCCATGTCCAAGATCAAGGTTGAAGGCACCGTTGTAGAACTCGACGGCGACGAGATGACCCGGATCATCTGGCAGTTCATCAAGGACAAGCTGATCCATCCCTATCTCGACGTGAACCTCGAGTACTACGACCTCGGCATCGAGTACCGCGACAAGACAGACGACCAGGTCACCGTCGACGCGGCCAATGCCATCAAGAAGTACGGCGTGGGCGTCAAGTGCGCCACCATCACCCCCGACGAAGCGCGGGTGAAAGAGTTCGGCCTCAAGAAGATGTGGCGCTCGCCCAACGGCACCATCCGAAACATTCTGGGTGGCACCATCTTCCGCGCGCCGATCATCATCTCCAATGTGCCCCGTCTGGTGCCCGGCTGGACCAAGCCGATCATCATCGGCCGTCACGCCTTCGGCGACCAGTACCGCGCCACCGACTTCAAGGTCTACGAGGCCGGCACCGTCACCCTCACCTTCACCCCGGAGGACGGCAGCGAGCCGATCATCCACGAGGTCGTGAAGATGCCCGAAGACGGCGGCGTCGTCATGGGTATGTACAACTTCAAGAAGTCCATCGAGGACTTCGCGCGGGCCTCGTTCAACTACGGCCTGCAGCAGAACTACCCGGTGTACCTCTCCACGAAGAACACCATCCTCAAGGCCTACGACGGCATGTTCAAGGACACCTTCCAGGAAGTCTTCGACGCCGAGTTCAAGGCCGAGTTCGACGCGGCGGGCCTCACCTACGAGCACCGCCTGATCGACGACATGGTCGCCTCCTCCATGAAATGGGAGGGCGGCTACGTCTGGGCCTGCAAGAACTACGACGGCGACGTGCAGTCCGACACCGTGGCCCAGGGCTTCGGCTCGCTCGGCCTGATGACCTCGGTGCTGCTCACCCCGGACGGCAAGACCTGTGAGGCCGAGGCCGCGCACGGCACGGTCACCCGGCACTACCGCCAGCACCAGCAGGGCAAGCCGACCTCGACCAACCCGATCGCGTCGATCTTCGCCTGGACCCGTGGCCTCGAACACCGCGGCAAGCTGGACAACACCCCCGAGGTGATCGGCTTCGCGCAGGCGCTCGAGGACGTGGTCATCAAGACCGTCGAGGGCGGTCAGATGACGAAGGACCTCGCCGCGCTCGTCGGCGGCGACCAGGGTTACCTGAGCACCGAGGAATTCCTCGGCGCGCTGGACGTCAACCTGGCTCGCGCACTGAAGTGATGTGCTGCCTTTCGCGCTGAACCGCGAAACCGCACGGCTGTAAGAAGCGGGGGGGGGGGGGGGGGGGGGGCGGGGGGGGGGGGGGGGGGTGGGGGGGGGGGGGGGGGGGTGGGGGGGCGTTGTCTCGGAGAGGTGGAGAGGGAGGGGTAGG
>NZ_JBHXNJ010000014.1:126328-164035 GCF_042719655.1 Nocardia sp. NPDC058518 | reverse complement strand
CTCCACCCCCACCCCCCCCCACCCCCGATTGTAATCGGTGTGGGGGGCTGGTATTTGTTTATACGCCCCCGGCGCCCCCATCGAACCCGTGGCGCCCGCTTTTGCGTCCGTACCCGGCGGTTGTTCCCCGCGGTGGGCTAACTCACGCTCTTCTCGGGTAGCGAACGGGTACCCGTGCCCGTTGCATGGAAGCGTGACTTCTTCCATCGCAGCCCCTGATCGCCTCGGCGAGCCACGTACCAGTTGGCATGTCCCGGCGATGCTCGCGTTGGCGCTGGGTGGATTCGGGATCGGGACCACCGAGTTCGTGACCATGGGGTTGCTGCCCGATATCGCGCGGGCCTTCGATATCTCCGAGCCGTCGGCCGGACATGCGGTGTCGGCGTACGCGCTGGGTGTGGTGGTCGGCGCGCCGCTGATCGCCGCGTTGTGTGCCAGGGTGTCGCGCAAGAAACTGCTCATCGCCTTGATGATCGCGTTCACCATCGGCAATATCGCCACGGTCCTCGCACCGACTTTCGGCACGCTAGTGCTGGCCCGCTTCGTGTCCGGCCTGCCCCACGGGGCGTACTTCGGTGTCGCTTCGCTGGCGGCGGCCACGCTCGCGCCCGTCGGCCAGCGGGCCAAGGCGGTGGCCGCGGTCATGCTCGGGCTCAGCGTCGCGAATGTGATCGGGGTGCCCGGCGCGACCTGGCTCGGCCAGCACCTCGGCTGGCGTGACGCCTACGTGGTCGTCGCGGTGATCGGCGTGGCCACGGTGGCCGCGCTATGGCGCTACGTCCCAGCCCTGACCAGCATGAAGATCACCAACCCGATGACCGAACTCGGTGCGCTGCGACGCCCGCAGGTGCTGCTCACCCTGGCCGTCGGCGCGATCGGCTTCGGCGGCATGTTCGCCGTCTACACCTACATCGCCACCACCATGACCGACGTCGCCGGCATGCCCATCGGCGCGGTGCCGATCGTGCTCGCCCTGTTCGGCCTCGGCATGATCGTGGGCAATATCGGCGGCGGCATCCTCGCCGACCGCGGCGTCGACCGCTCGATCTTCGTCGCCATGATCGCGATGGTGGTCATCCTCGCCGGCTTCGTCCTGGCTGCCCACAACCCCATCACCGCCGCGATCGGCGCCTTCCTCGTCGGCGCCTCCGGCGCGGCCCTGGCTCCAGGCCTGCAAACCCGCCTGATGGACGTAGCCGCCGACGCCCAAACCCTCGCCGCCGCCCTCAACCACGCTGCCTTGAACATGGCCAACGCCGCAGGCGCCTGGCTCGGCGGCCTCGTCATCGCCGCCGGCCTCGGCTACACCGCGCCCGCCATGGTCGGCGCGATCCTCGCCGTAGCCGGCGTCCTCCTGTTCACTCTCACGGTGTTCCTGCAACGCCGCACGGCACCCAACACGCCGTAACCGATTGGAGCCGCTCCTCCACTCGACATACTGTGCCCCACATGCCGAGCCACCTGCACGAAGGTTTGCTTGACCTGTTCCGCACGGATCTACTACTTGCCCCGTCGCTGCTGGCTGAAGAGTTCAGTATCCCGCTGCCCGGCCTGTCTCAAATGCGGGCTGAGCCGTGCGATTTCACCGATGTCGGGCCCAAGGAGTTTCGCGGTGACCTCGCGCTCAGCACCCACGACGATCGGGACATGCCCGTTCTCGGTGTGTGCGTCGAGGTGCAGTTGGCCAAGGAGGATGTTCGGCGCTGGAAATGGCCGGTCTACCTGACCACCCTGCGATCGCGGCTGTGTTGCCCGGTGGTTCTGTTGGTGGTGACGCCGAGCAGGAAGGTCGCGAAGTGGGCCGAGCAGCCAATCGAGCTCGACACCGTCGGATCGGTCATCCAACCGCTGGTGCTCGGTCCCGATCGTTTTCCCGTCGTGATCGACCCCGAGGAGGCCCGACGCTGTCCCGAACGGGCGACCTTGTCGGCGATCGCCCACGGTGCGGGCCCACAGATGGAGGAGGTCCTCGGAGCTTTCCTCGCTGGGTTGATGAAAACCGACGACGAGCATGCGAAAATGTACTTTGATCTGGTCGACGACGCGTTGACCGTCGCGGCAAGCCGACGTCTGGAGGAACTGATGGAGAGCATGCCCGAATACAGTGGTCGCATCGCCACCAAGTACGTGGCGAACGAACGTGCGCATGCGGTGCTCACGGTGCTGACCGCACGCGGGCTCGAGCTTTCGGCCGCGCAACGCGATCAGCTGGCCGCGTGCACCGACCTCGACCAACTCACCGCTTGGTTGACGCAGGCGGTCACCGCCACTCGGACCGACGAACTCTTCGGCTGACGCGCATCCATTGACGATGCTTCCCAGCGGAGCTAACCGGCAGGGCGGGCCCAGCCGACGCTGAGTTGGACGGCTCGCTGCCAGCGTTCGTATTCGTCGTCGCGGATTCGGCGGTCCGGGGAAGGGATCCATTGGGCGGCGACCTTCCAATTGCGGCGTAGGCCTTGGAGATCCGGCCAGTAGCCGACGGCGAGGCCCGCCGCGTAGGCGGCGCCGAGGGAGACCGTCTCGGTGACGAGGGGGCGCATGACCGGAGTGTCGAGGACGTCGGCGATTATCTGCATGAGCAGGTTGTTGGAGGCCATGCCGCCTGCTACTCGCAGGGATTTCGCGTGTAGGCCCGCGTCGGCGTTCATGGCCTCGACCACATCGCGGGTTTGCCAGGCGGTGGCCTCGAGGACGGCGCGGGCGAGGTGGCCTTTGGTGACATAGGAGGTCAGGCCGATCAGCAAGCCCCTGGCGTCGCTGCGCCAGTGGGGGGCGTAGAGGCCGGAGAAGGCGGGGACGAGGTAGCAGCCGCCGTTGTCGTCGACTGTGCTTGCGAGAGTCTCGATTTCGGGGGCGGTGGCGATCAGGCCGACGATGTCGCGCAGCCATTGGACCAGGGACCCGGTGACCGCGATCGGGCCTTCCAGCGCGTAGACCGGTTCGGGTCCGACCTGGTAGCCGATGGTGGTGAGCAGGCCGTGTTCGGAGCGGATCAGTTCGGTGCCGGTGTTCATCATGAGGAAGCCGCCGGTGCCGTAGGTGCATTCGGTTTCGCCTGGGGCGAAGCAGGTTTGGCCGAACAACGCTGCGTGCTGGTCGCCGAGGGCGGCACCGATCCGCACGCCGGGAACGACGGTGCGGGCGGTGCCGAAATCGCCGGTCGACGGTTCGATGCGGGGAAGCATGGCGGGCGGAATGTCGAAGAACCGCAACAGTTCCGCATCCCACTGGCGGGTGGCGAGGTTCATCAGCAGGGTGCGGCCCGCGTTGGTGACATCGGTGACGTGCTCGGCGCCGCCGGTCAGGTTCCAGATGAGCCAGGATTCCATGGTGCCGAAGAGAACGTCGCCGCGTTCGGCTCTGGCGCGCAGGCCATCGACATTGTCGAGCAGCCAGCGCAGGCGGGGTGCGGCGAAGTACGTGGCCAACGGAAGACCGCTCAACTCCGGAATGCGTTGTGCGCCGGGCAACTCCTTCATCCGATCGACCAGCTCTTCGGTGCGCACGTCCTGCCAGACGATGGCCAGCCGCACCGGCAGTCCGGTGTGCCGATCCCACACGACAGTGGTCTCGCGCTGATTGGCGATGCCGATCGCGGCCACCTGGTCGACGGTGATCCCGGCATCACGCAGCGCCGCGGGCACGATCCGCTCGACCGTCCGCCAGATCTCGAGCCCATCCTGCTCCACCCACCCCGACCTGGGGTAATGCTGGCGATGTGTCCGCTGCGCCATTCCGGCCAGCCGGGCGTGCTGATCGAAGACGATGCACCGGCTCGAGGTGGTGCCCTGATCGATGGCCAGCACGAAACGTTGGGTCATCGTCGTCTGCTCTCGTTGTCGGCCGCTACCGCGGTGGTGGGGCTCATCGTGCTGCCGTCAGGTCACGGTGCACGGCGAGCGCGGCGGCGCGCACCTGCTCGATCGCGGCCGGCCGCACCTGTAAGCGGTTGTCGCACAGCCGGTCTGTCGGCCCGGTGATGCCGATGGCCGCGACGACGAGCCCACCTCTGGCCCGAACGGGCGCGGCGATCCCCGCTTCGCCAGAGCGGTGCTCCTCGACTTCGTCCGCCCAACCCCGCCGCCGAACCTCGGCGATCGCACGGTCGAGCCCGTCGCGCTCGGTGATCGTCCGCCGGGTGAACCCTTGGAGCGCACCGGCTTCCGCTGCGGCGTCATAGGCCAGCAGTACCTTGCCGAGCGCGGTCGCATGGGCCGGAAGTATTTCGCCGACCGCCAGGGCTTGCACGCTGTTGTCGGGCCGGAAGACGTGGTGGATGACCGTGATCCCGGTTTCGCGCGCCACCGCGATGCGCACCGATTCCCCGGAACGGGAGGCGAGTGCGTCGGCCCGGTGGATCGCCCGGGAACGCAACTCGTTCACATCGAGCCGATCGGTCCCGAGTTCGCCGATCGCGGGGCCGAGCAGGTACTTGCCGGTGCGTGCGTCCTGGCCGACGAACCCGACCCCGAGCAGCGTCCGCAAGATGCCGTGCGCGGTGGGTTTGGCCAGGTCGAGCGCGGTCGCGATCTCGCCGACGCCCAGCGGTCCCGACCCGCGCGCGAGCAGACGCAGCACGGCGGCGGCGCGTTCGATCGACTGGATCGGGCCAGGCATGGCCCCGAACCTACCACCGTTCGGCATTGTCGAACGGTGCGTGTGGTGTACGCGCCCGCGCGTTCTTAGCGTGGATTTCGGGCCGCGATGCCCGATCGACGGACTCAATGGTGAGGTCCGGGAAGGACGACAAATGAACCGGTACGTGGGCGCGATCGACCAGGGCACGACGTCGACGCGATTCATGGTCTTCGACCACAAAGGCACCGTTGTGGCTCGCCATCAGCTCGAACACTCCCAGATCATGCCGCGCCCTGGCTGGGTCGAACACAATCCGGACGAGATCTGGGAACGCACCCGCACCGTCGTCAAGACCGCCCTCTCGCTCGCCGACCTCACGGCCGACGACCTCGCCGCCATCGGCGTCACCAACCAGCGCGAGACCACCGTCGTGTGGAACCGCCGCACCGGCCGCCCCTATGGCAACGCCATCGTCTGGCAGGACACCCGCACCGACCGCATCATCGCCGACCTCGATGCCGCCGGGCACAGCGCGCTGATCCGCCAGAAGACGGGCCTACCGCCCGCGCCGTACTTCTCCGGCGGCAAGCTGAAGTGGATCCTGGACAACATCGCGGGCGTGCGCGCCGATGCCGAGCGCGGTGACGCCCTGTTCGGCACCCTCGACAGCTGGCTGATCTGGAACCTCACCGGCGGCGTGCACGTCACCGACCCCACCAACGCCTCGCGCACCATGCTGATGGATCTCGAAACCCTGGACTGGGACGACGAACTCCTCGCCATCTTCGGCATCCCACGCGCCATGCTGCCGACCATCGCACCGTCGTCGAACCCGGAACTGTTCGGGACGACGAAACCCGACGGCCCGTTCAAAGGTTCGGTGCCCATCGCGGGCGTACTCGGCGACCAGCAGGCCGCGGGTGTCGGGCAGGTGTGCTTCCAGCCCGGCGAGGCCAAGAACACTTACGGCACAGGCAATTTCCTGATGCTCAATACCGGCACGGAGATCGTGCGCTCGAACCACGGCCTGATCACCACCGTCGCGTACCAGTTCGGCACCGACAAGCCCGCCTACGCGCTGGAGGGTTCGATCGCGGTCACCGGGTCC
Organism: Nocardia sp. NPDC058518; assembly: GCF_042719655.1. Classification (NCBI taxonomy): domain Bacteria; kingdom Bacillati; phylum Actinomycetota; class Actinomycetes; order Mycobacteriales; family Nocardiaceae; genus Nocardia; species Nocardia sp. NPDC058518. Next base: position 158,346 of record NZ_JBHXNJ010000014.1, on the reverse strand, counting down.
GCGGTGCAGTGGTTGCGCGACCAGATGGGCATCATCGCCGGCGCCGCGCAGATCGAAGATCTCGCCGGTCAGGTACAGGATTCCGGCGGCGTGTACTTCGTGCCCGCCTTCTCCGGCCTGTTCGCGCCGTACTGGCGACCCGATGCCCGCGGCGCGGTGGTGGGCCTGTCGCGCTACAGCAACAATGCCCACCTGGCCAGGGCCACCCTGGAATCCATCGCCTACCAGACCCGCGACGTGGTCGAGGCCATGCAGCGCGACGCCGGTGTGCGGCTGGCGACCCTGCGGGTGGACGGCGGCGTCACCGTGAACCAGCTGGCCATGCAGATCCAAGCCGACCTGCTCGGCGTCCCGGTCTCGCGACCGGTCGTCGCCGAGACCACCGCCCTCGGTGCCGCCTACGCCGCCGGACTGGCCGTCGGCTTCTGGAGCGGCACCGGCGAACTGCTCGACAACTGGTCCGAAGACGTCCGCTGGTACCCGACCTGGTCGCAGGAGCAACGCGAACACGGCTACCGCCGCTGGCTCAAGGCCGTCGAGCGCACGCTCGACTGGGCCGAAATCTGAGTCACCACAATACTTTCGAGAAGGAGATCATCGTGTCTGTGCAACTGGACCCCACCTACCGTGAGCAGGCTGTCGGCACGCTCGACACCGCCGAGGTCGATGTCCTTGTCATCGGCGGCGGCGTGACCGGCGCCGGTGCCGCGCTCGACGCCGCCGCGCGCGGGCTGTCCGTCACTCTGGTCGAGGCACGCGATTTCGCCGCGGGCACCTCTAGCCGATCGTCGAAGCTCATCCACGGTGGCCTTCGCTACCTGGAGCAGATGGACTTCGCGCTGGTGCGCGAGGCGCTCAAAGAGCGTGGGCTGCTGCTGAATACGCTCGCGCCGCACCTGGTGCATCCGGTGCCGTTCCTGTTCCCCCTCCAGCACCGGGTGTGGGAGCGCGCCTACATCGGTGCCGGTATCGCCCTCTACGACACGCTCGGCGGCGCGCGCTCGGTGCCGATGCACAAGCACCTGACCCGTTCCGGCGCACTGGAACTCGCGCCCGCACTGCGTGACGACGCGATGACCGGTGCCATCCGCTACTACGACGCGCAGGTCGACGACGCCCGCCACACGATGATGATCGCCAGGACCGCCGCCGACAACGGTGCCACGGTGCTGACCAGAACCAAGGTGATCGGGCTGGAACGCGACGGCGAGAAGGTCGTCGGCGCGCGGGTGGAAGACCTGGAAACCGGCCGGACGCACACCATTCGGGCCCGCGCGGTGATCAGCGCGACCGGTGTGTGGACCGACGACATGATCAAGATGACCGGCGTGGACTTCCCGTTCCACGTCCAGATGTCGAAGGGCGTGCACATCCTCGTGCCGCGCGACCGGCTGAACCTGCACACCGGCATGATCATGCGCACCGAGAAGTCGGTCCTGTTCGTGATCCCGTGGGCCGAGCACTGGATCATCGGCACCACCGACACCGAATGGGCCCTCGACAAGAACCACCCCACGGCCACCGCCGCCGACGTGCAATACATCCTCGACCACGTCAACTCGCTGCTGCGTGAGCCGTTGACCAGGGCAGACATCGTCGGTACCTACGCGGGTCTTCGCCCGCTGATGACCGGCGCCACCAAGGAAACCGCGAAGCTCTCGCGCGAACACGCCGTCGCCGAACCCGCGCCGGGCCTGTTCGTGATCGCGGGTGGCAAGTACACGACCTACCGGGTGATGGCCGCCGATGTCGTCGACGCCGCCGTCGCCCGCCTCGGTGGGCAGATTCCGGCCTCGTCGACCGCGCAGCTGCCCATCGTCGGCGCGGCAGGTTACTTCGACATGCTCGCCGAGGTGCCGGCACTTGCGGTGTCGCAGCGACTGCCCGTCGACGTCGTCGAACACCTGCTCGGCCGCTACGGCTCGCTGACCACCGACCTCTTCGACCTCATCGCCGCCGATCCCGCACTGCGCCACCCGATTCCGGGTGCCTCGGACTACATCGCGGCCGAGATCGTCTACGCCGTCACCAACGAGGGCGCGCTGCACCTCGACGACATCCTCACCCGTCGCACCCGCATCTCCATCGAGGTCCCCGATCGTGGCCTCGCCGCCGCACCGGAGGTCGCCCGCCTGATCGCGCCCCTGCTCGGCTGGAACGAGGAGACCACCAACACCGAGATCAACCGGTACTACGACCGGGTCCACGCCGAACTCGCCGCCAACGAGGCGGGCGACGACGCGGCGGCCAACGCGGCCAGGCTGGTCGCGGCCCGCTGACCTCGGCCGACCGTGTGGTGGTTAGCGTGTGCACATGGAATCGCGAATCACCACCCGACAAGCCGCGGCGCTGTCGTGAGCCGGGGCACCATCCTGATCACCGGGGCGAGCTCGGGGCTCGGCGCCGAGATGGCCCGCCAGTTCGCCGCGCTGGGCTATGACCTCGGCGTGTGCGCGCGCCGCACCGAACGGCTCGACGAGTTGCGCGCCGAGATCCTCGCCGCGCACCCACACCGCGTCGTCTCGGTGAAGCAGCTCGACGTCACCGACGACGACGCGGTGTTCACCGTCTTCGACGAGTTCGCCGCCGAATTCGGCACCGTCGACCGCGTGATCGTGAACGCGGGCCTCGGTAAGGGCGCACCGTTGGGCACCGGCCATCACAAGGCCAACCGCGAGACCGCGGTGGTGAATTTCCTTGCCGCCCTTGCCCAGAGCGAGGCCGCGCTGAAGATCTTCCGCGCGCAGGGCCGCGGCCACCTCGTGATGATCTCGTCGATCTCGGCCCTGCGCGGCATGCCGAAGACGCTCACCACCTACGCGGCCACCAAGGCGGGCGTCGCGGCATTGGCCGAAGGTCTTCGCGCGGAAGCGATTCCGGGTGTCGATGTCTCCGTGATCTACCCCGGCTACATCCGCTCGGAGATGAACGACCGCGTCAAGCATCAGCCGAAGTTCATGGTGGACACCGAAACGGGCACGCGCGCCATCGTGGGCGCGATCGAGAAGCGCCGCGTCAAGGCCTACGTCCCCGGTTGGCCGTGGGTGCCGTTCGGCCTCGCCCTGCGGATCCTCCCCATGCCTCTGGTTCGCAAACTGATCTGAACACGGCGAAGCCCGAAATCGCCGCGCAAAAACAAGCACGGATGTATGTTTTTGGGTGGAGCGAGCGTCAGGAGACGAGAGTGTTCGAATGGTCCGAGACCGATCTGATGATCCGCGACGCTGTGCGGGCGTTCATCGACAAGGAGGTCCGGCCGAACCTCGACGCCCTCGACAGCGGTGAGATGCTGCCGTATCCGATCCTGCGCAAGCTGTTCAGCCAGTTCGGGATCGATGCGATGGGTGAGGACGCCGTCGCGAAGATGCTCGCCAAGGAGGCGGCGGGTCCGAGCGAGGGCGGCAAGAAGCCGGGCAGCCCGTTCGGTGATCAGCAGTCGATGATGGCGGTCCTGATCAGCGAATTGTCCGGCGTCTGTATGGGTTTGGTATCCGCACTCGGGGTGAGCATCGGGCTCGGTGCCACCACCATCATGTCGCGGGGCACCCTGGCTCAGAAGCAGCGCTGGCTGGCCGACATCGTCACCTTGCGCAAGGTGGCGTCCTGGGCGATCACCGAACCCGACTCCGGCTCGGACGCGTTCGGCGGCATGCAGACTCGCGTCGAACGCGACGGCGAGGACTACATCCTCAACGGCCAGAAGACCTTCATCACCAACGGCCCGTGCGCCGACGTGATAATCGTCTACGCCAAGCTCGACGAGCGCGACGGCACCGATAGGCGCGACCGCAAGGTGCTCACGTTCGTGCTCGACACGGGCATGGAGGGCCTCACCCAGGGCAAACCGTTCAAGAAGATGGGCCTGCACTCCTCACCGACCGGCGAACTGTTCTTCGACAATGTCCGGCTCGGCAAGGACCGGCTGCTCGGCGAGACCGAGGAACACACCGGTGGCGACGGAAGAGAAAGCGCCAGAGCGAGTTTCACCGCCGAGCGGATCGGCGTCGGTTTCATGGCGTTGGGTGTGATCGACGAATGTCACCGGCTCTGTGTCGATTACGCGCGCACCCGCACGCTGTGGGGGCAGGAGATCGGTCGCTTCCAGCTGATCCAGCTCAAGCTGGCCAAGATGGAAGTGGCGCGAATCAATGTGCAGAACATGGTGTTCAACGTGCTCGAGCGCGCCCGCGCGGGTAAGCCACCGAGCCTGGCCGAGGCCTCGGCGATGAAGCTGTACTGCTCCGAGGCCGCGACCGAGGTGGCGATGGAGGCGGTGCAGTTGTTCGGCGGCAACGGGTACATGAGCGAATACCGGGTCGAGCAGCTGGCCCGTGACGCGAAGTCGCTGATGATCTACGCGGGCAGCAACGAGATCCAGGTGACCCACATCGCCAAGGGTCTGCTCGGGAAGTAGTCGTGAGCCCGGCCGCGAGTATCGCGGCCGGGTGTTCAGACCGCGCGCAGGTGCCCGCGGCTGGCGTAGATGTGCTCGGCGATGAGCGTCGCGATCCGGTCCGGCGCCTCGAGCATCGGCACGTGCCCGACTCCGTGCACCAGGATCCGGTCCGCGTCCTCGGGAAGTTCGCGCAGGTAGCGGGTGGCGTACACGCTGTTGGGGATGATCCGGTCGTATTCGGCCAGCAGCATCCGCACCGGGGTACTCAGCTGGTCGAGGTCGTCCATGCCCGGCGCGCGCAGGCTGCCGAGCAGCAGCGGGAGCATCGCGTCGCAGTGCAAGACAGCGGTGAGCAAGGTCGCCCGGTCACGGCGAGCGAAGGCGCCGGTGTGCTTGGTGACCAGCATCGCGGCCACCTGCTGCACGAGCGCGTTGTTGATCGCCACACCGCCGAGTCGCTTGCCGATCTCGATGAAGGGGATCATCGACGCGAACTTGAGGCCGATCCTGACCTGACTCAGCGAAGGCGAAGCCCACCCGCCCGCCGCGGCGATCGTGGTGAGCGTGCGTGCCCTGCCGCGTCGCGCCAGTTCGAGGCCGACCCAGCCGCCCAGCGAATTGCCCGCGATATGGCAGGTATGCCAGCCCAGCTCGTCGAGCTGGTCCTCGATCTGATCGGCCAGGGCATACACATCAAGTGCCCAGCCCTCTACCTTCGGGCCACCCCAGTGCCCGGCGAACGCGGGCGCGTAGACCTCGCAATGCGCCGACATCCGCTGCGCGACCTGCTCCCAGCAGTGTGGCGACAGCAGGAACCCGTGTAGTAGCAAGACGGGGTCGCCGGACCCGATATGCAACGCCGCGACGGGCGTGGGGCGGGCGGTGGACTTGGCGGTGCGTGACGTCATCGTCATCACCCCTTCCTGGACGACGGTGTCCGGGGGAGCATCCCTGCCTGCATTGTACGGTCGTACGGTGCCGATAATCCTCTCCACTGTGAACGTAAACGGGGTTCGTGCCGCTTCGACCAAGGGCATGCTGGCCTGGTTGGCGGCGACCGAAGCCGACATCGTCTGCCTACAGGAGACCAGAGCGACCGACGCGCAGACCGCGGCGGCGCTGGCCCCCGCACTCGACGCGGGGTGGGTGCTCTCCCATGCCGAGCCCGAATCCAAGGGCCGCGCGGGCGTGGGGATTCTGTCGCGGCGTGCACCCGATGCCGTGCGCATCGGATTCGGCAGCACCGAGTTCGCCGAGGCGGGCCGCTATATCGAGGCCGATTTCGACGACATCACCGCGGCCAGCGTCTACGTGCATTCGGGGGAGGAGAACACCCCCAAGCAGGACGAGAAGTACCGGTTCATGGCCGAGCTGGGCGCGTACCTGAAGTCGCGCACCGGCGAGTTCGTGGTGAGTGGCGACTGGAATATCGCCCCCGCCGAGGTCGACCTGAAGAACTGGAAGGGCAACCAGAAGTCGGCGGGCTTCCTGCCCGAGGAACGCGCCTGGATCGCCGAACTGCTCGCCGCGGGCTACGTCGACGTGGTCCGCGCCCTGCACCCCGACGTCGCGGGCCCCTACAGCTGGTGGTCCTACCGCGGCCGCGCCTTCGACAACGACTCCGGATGGAGAATCGATTACCAGCTGGCCCTCGGCGAACTGACCGGCCGCGCCAAGCAGGCCGTCGTCGAGCGCGCTGACGCCTACGACCAGCGCTGGTCCGACCACGCGCCGGTTACTGTCCAGTACCGATGAAACTCTCACGCAAGACTCTCAGCCTGCTCGGTGGACTCGTGCTCGTCTTGGCGGCCATCGGCCTCACCCTGTTCGGTGGGCGCGGTACCGACAGCACCACCGCGACCACCACGACGCGTGCCGTCGCGGGGATCACCACCACGGCGAACGCGCCGAAACCCGGCCCGCCCGCCGGGAATTCGTTGGCCTCGCCGGTCACCAAGACCGCCGGTGTGCCAGACCGCGCCTACGCCACCCTCGTCGAGATCGATGCCGGTCGCTGGCCCGGCTCGGCCAACGCGCAGGGCACCAAGGGTGGCGAGCAGTTCATGAACCGCGGAACCAAACTGCCGCCCAAGGATTCGGCGGGCAATCCGGTGAAGTACCAGGAGTGGGACGTCAATCCCAAGCAGCGCAATCGGGGTCGAGACGCCGAACGCATCGTCACCGGTAGCGACGGCTCCGCTTGGTACACCGGCGACCACTACGAAACCTTCACAAGGATGCGCTGATGACTTCGCGAATGACGCTGTCGCAGTTCCTTGCTCGCCCCACCGCCGAGGCGCCGACCGCCGCAACGACGCCGGTGCTCGGTGCGTTGCCGGTGGATGCCAACCAGTTCAGCGGCGTTCGCTACGACGCCCCCGCCGACTACCGCGTGCGCGAACTGCGCGGCACCAAGATGCGCACCATGGCGGAGTTGTTCGACGAGTTCGCCGCCGCCTTCCAGTTCCCGTACTACTTCGGCGCCAACAAGGACGCCTTCGACGAATGCCTGCGTGACCTGGACGATTTCGTCGGCGACGCCCCGGGCTTCGTCGTGGTCGTCCGCACCGCCGACGACCTGCTGGCCGAGCAACCCACCGAACGCGCCTGGTTCGACGCGGCCATGCGCGACTGCGCCGCCTACTGGACCCGCCGCGACGTCGCCTTCCGCGTTGTCCTCCAGGCCGACCCGGAAACCTTCGGCGCGGTCGCCTTGTCCGCCTGACCTGATTCCGGTGCCACCGGAATTGGCGGCTGCCACCGCGTGATCGGCCCGCTTAACGTTCTCACCGCGCGGCCGCTGAGGCCGCCGAACGAGGAGAACACGATGAAGCGAGTACTGGTAGGCGCGAGCATTCTCGCCGCGTTCATGACCACCGCGACGGGGATGGCCGCAGCCGACGCCCAGCCGAGCCACCGGGTCCCGGGAGTGGAGATCGCCGGTGCGGACGGGTCGACCGAGAACCTGTCCGTGCTGCTCTGGCGGTTGGGCCTCGGATCCTCGAATCCGGCGTGCGACAACCCGATGTTCTGCCCCGGGCTCCCGGCCGCGAACGCGCCCATCGCCGACAGCGGATCGGCGCTGATGACGCCGGAGACCGTGCTGGCGATCAACCATGCGCTCGCTTGGTTGTACAACGGCTCGTCGGAGCCGTGTGTCAGCTTCGGACCGAACTGCGCGTGGGAATGACGCTCGTGTCCGTAAGGTTCCCTATGCGAGGTTCGCGCAACTAGGGTCGATGGCTGATGCGTCGAGATCCGGCGGATCGGGACGGAGTTCTGCCGTGCGTTTCGCGACATTGATCGGTCTGGCGACGGCAGGAGCGATCGGGCTGTTGCCGCTGGCTGTTCCCGCGTTCGCCGCGCCGTCGGACACCACGTACGCACCGACCATGCTGGTGCTCGACGCCTCCGGCTCGATGCTGGCCGCCGACCCCGGTGGCGGCACCAAGATGGACGCGGCGAAGAAGGCGGTGCGCGGTTTCGTGGCGAGCGCGCCCGCCGCGGCGAAGGTCGGGCTGTCGGTCTACGGCACCGGCACCGGTTCCACGGATGCCGAGAAGGCGGCGGGTTGCCGCGACGTATCGGTGCTCGAACCGGCCGACACCATCGACAAGCCCGCGCTCACAACGGCTGTCGACGAGATCACGCCCAGCGGCTTCACCCCGATCGGCACCGCCCTGCGCACCGCCGCGGGTGCGCTGCCGACCGAGGGGCCGCGTTCGATCGTGCTGGTCTCCGACGGCCTCGACACCTGCGCACCGCCCGACCCGTGCGAGGTCGCGCGCGAACTCAGCGCGGGCGGCGCCGAAATCGTCATGCACGCCATCGGTTTCGGTGTCGACGACGCCTCCCGCGCCCAGCTGACCTGCATCGCGGAGACCACCGGTGGCACCTACACCGACGCCGCCGACGGCAAAGCGCTCGAGCAGGTGCTACCCCGCGTGAGCACCGCGGCATTGCGCGATTACGCGTCGGCGGGCACACCCGTCGAAGGCACGCAGGGCTACCAGGACGCACCGGCGGTAGTGCCAGGGCAATACCTCGACACCATCGGTCAGAAGGAGCCGCGTTACTACGCGGTCGACGTTCCCGATGGCGCGACCGCTTACTTCAGCGGCACCGTGTCCTTCCCCCGCGGCGAGGACGCTGTGCGTTCGAACAATGGTCTGCACCTGCGTGTGTACGGCGCAGAAGGCAAGGACTGCAACGTCTTCGAGCACGAGAACGCGGTCCGATCCACCGACGGGGTGGCGCTCACGGTCAGCTCGCAATGGACCGGCGCGACCGAACCGAAAGACGGCACCGAGAGCACCGACAAGTGCAAAGGTGGCGGCCGGTACTACTTCGCCCTGGAATGGGCCACTGTCGCCGACAACGCACCGGCGACGCTGCCGGTGGAACTGAATGTCGCCGTCGAGCCCGGCGTCGCCGACGCGGGTCCGGCGGCCGAGCCCGAGCCCGCGCCGTTCACCGCGCCGAGTGGTCCGGTCGAACCGGTGACCGGCGGCGGCTCGTTCAACGTGGCCACCGCCCTTGATGGTTCCGGCGTCTACGGCGACACCATGCAGCGCGGCGAATTCGTCTTCTACAAGGTGAAACTCGACTGGGGCCAGGGCTTGGCCTACCGGGTGCGGTTCCTCGAGACGCCGGGCCGTGGCCTCGACAACGTCTCGGTCGTCACCACGACCTTGTACACGCCGTATCGCAAGGAGGTCGCCGATGAATTCTCCTCCTACACCGGTACCCCGCAAACCCTGCCGACGAATCAGCAGGCCCTGGCTGTCCCCGAGGTCCGCTATCGCAACCGTGAGTCCTCGGAAAAGGAAGTAGCCGACAACGCCCTCGCCGGCTGGTACTACATCGCCGTGAAGCTCAGCCCGACCCAGGACGACCCCGGTGCTGTTCGCCCGGTCCCCATCGAGCTGGACCTGGCGGTCACCGGAACCCCCGAGCCCGGTCCCACCTATCGCGGTGGCACCGCGGGCGAACAACGACCCGAGCCCGCGCAGGCTCTCGATTCCGATGACGACGACGGCGGCATTCCGCTGCTCGGCACGGTCATCGCGGTCATCGCGTTCGCCCTCACCATGGGTGGTGTCGGCGCGATCATCCTGCTGCGCAAGCGAAGCCGTCGATAGTGCTCGGGCCGCGCGGCTAGCGGTAGCGACCGGCGAGGTCGTCGCCGAGCAGGACGAAGACCTCGGTGATCTGGTCGATCAGCTCTTCGCGAGTGAGGTCGAGGTCCCCGGCCAGCCAGGTCGTGAGGGCCTGGGTCAAACCGCCGACCAGGTAGATCGCGCGGAAGTCGACCAGGTTCTGTGGGACGGCGCCGCCGTAGAAGCCGGTGCCTTCGGCGGCGACGAGACGGGCGAAGGCGCGCACCGTCCGTGCGGTGCGGGCGCGGAGTTCCGGCGTCGCCATCCCGGCGATCAGGGCGGCGTGTGCCTTGCGTGGGTCGTCGGTGAGCACCGAGATACCCGCGTCGATCGCGGCATGGGCTTGGGTGCGGCTGTCAGGGGCGGCGGTCGCCAGTGCCGTCGCGATCGCCGCGGTGAGCTCCTCGGCGATGCGGTCGAGCAGGGCCTCCAGCACGCCGTCGCGATGTTCGAAACTCTCGTAGTAGTAGCGCTCGTTGAGGCCGGCGCGGGCGCACAGGCCTGCGACGGTGAGTTTGGCCTGCCCGTCCTCGGCGACGATGTCGAGCGCCGCGTCGAGCAGCGCGATCCGCCGCTGGGATCGGCGCTCCTGGGCCGAAACGCCACCGTATGTCCGTTGTGCTGCCACGGCGTCCATTGTGCGTGCCGCTCTCCTCCCGCGGGGTTCTGGTAGAGACTCTTGCCAGAATATCAATTCTGGGGGATTCTATTGCCAGATGCACTCGACGAGGAGGCGCAGCATGGCTGTACGACAGAGCGAACCCGGATATTTCGCCGACGATTCGATGATCCGGCGGGTGATGAGCAAGCGCGCGGTCGGTCTGACCTACGGCGTGCGGGCGCTGGTGATCGGCGCGGTGCATCCGCTGCTGTTCGTCGGCACCAGCGAGCACACCGCGCACCGGGAGACCCCCTACACCCGCCTGGCCATCACCGGTGCCCTGTTCGAAGCGGTGTTCCTCGGCAGCTTGGCCGAGGCCGATCGCGCGCTGGCCTTCACCCGGCGCAAGCACGACGCGGTGGTCGGCACCCTGCCCGAAGACGCGGGCGCCCACCATCCCGCGGGCACGGCCTACGCAGCCCACGATCCGCACCTGATGTTCATGACCATGGCCTTCACCTTCGATTCGGCCGAGGCGATGTACGACCGCCTGGTGCGCGAACTCACCGCCACCGAACGCGAGGACCTCTACCAGGACTACGTCCGCTGGGGCGAGCTGTTCGGCATGCCGCGCGACGCCGCGCCCGCCGACTACCCGGCCTTCCGCCGCTACTTCGACACCTATCTGAACTCGACCGAACTGTTCCTCACCGACGAAGCGGCCCTGGTCGGTTCCTATCTGGCAGGCCACCGCAAGGCCTACCGGCTGCGTCCGCCTGCCGAGCAGGTCGGCTCGGCGCTGTATCTGCTGGTGCAGGGCAGTCTCCCGGCGCGGATCCGGCAGATGTACGGCATCGAGTGGGGCATCGCCGACGAACTCGCTCACCGCGCGCTGTGCCGCAGCATCCGCACCGCCCACCTCACCCCACCGCTGGCACCTCGGGTACTCGCGGGCACCCTCGCCGGGCCGAGCGCCCCCTCCTACCAGCTGCTGGCCCGTCGTGAACAGCGCATGGTGAAGACAGGGCACCCGAGCATGCCCGGTGTCGATCCGCGCAACTGGGTGCAGCGAAATTCCGCTTGAGTGCCATGGAAAGATTGGGGCATGTCCAGTCCTGCCCCGGCCGCGACGGCCGAACGCAAGCAGCGGGTGCTGTCGGGCATCCAGCCCACCAGCGACTCCTTCCACCTCGGCAACTACCTGGGTGCGCTGCAGTACTGGGTGACGATGCAGGACGAGTACGACGCGCTGTACTTCATTCCGGATATGCACGCGATCACCGTCAGCCAGGATCCCAAGGCGCTGCGCGGGCGCACCAAGGCCGCCGCCGCTCAGCTGCTCGCGCTCGGCATCGACCCCGCGAAGTCCACCCTGTTCGTGCAGAGTCAGGTGCCCGAGCACGCCGAGCTGTCGTGGGTGTTGAGCTGTATCACCGGTTTCGGTGAGGCAGGCCGGATGACTCAGTTCAAGGACAAGTCGGTCAAGCAGGGCGCCGACAACGCGACCGTCGGCCTGTTCACCTACCCGGTGCTGATGGCCGCCGACATCCTGCTCTACCGCCCGCACCAGGTGCCGGTCGGCGAGGACCAGCGCCAGCATCTCGAGCTGACCCGAAACCTGGCCCAGCGTTTCAATACTCGCTTCAAGAAGACCTTCGTCGTGCCGGAGCCCCACATCGTCAAGGGCACCGCGAAGATCTTCGATCTGCAGGATCCGACCGCGAAGATGAGCAAGTCGGCCTCCAGCGACGCCGGGCTGATCAACCTGCTCGACGACCCGAAGATCACCGCCAAGCGGGTGCGTTCGGCGGTCACCGATACCGAGCGCGAGATCCGCTACGACCCGGAGCGCAAGGCGGGTGTGAGCAATCTGCTGGTCATCCTGAGCTCGCTGCGCGAAATCCCGATCGTCGACCTCGAGGTGAATTTCGAGGGTAAGGGCTACGGTGATCTCAAGGCCGAGGTGGCCGACGCGCTGGTCGAATTCGTCACGCCCGTGCAGAAGAAGGTGCAGGAATACCTGTCCGATCAGGCAGAACTGGACCGGATCCTGTCCGTGGGTGCCGAGCGGGCGCGTGAGATCGCAGGCAACACACTTGCTCAGGTGTACGACCGGGTTGGCTTCCTCGCTCGCTGACCGGTTGCGCACCTGAGGTTTTCGCTGAAGGGGCGCGCGACATGCAGTTGATCGACAACATCTCGGCCGGCGTCGAGAAGCAGATCGGGCGCAGGCCCTGGCTGGACCATCTGGTCAGGGCGGGTGGGCGGTTCCAGAGTCAGCGCGGTGATTTCTATGCCGCGGGCATCACGTATTTCACTGTGCTGTCGCTGTTTCCGCTGCTGATGGTGGCCTTCTCGGTGGCCGGTTTCATTCTGGCCGGACACCCGGATCTGCTCACCGAGCTCCAGGACAAGGTCGTCGAGAAGGTTCCCAGCTCCTTCGGCACCCAGATCAACGACCTCATCGAACAGGCGATGAACTCCCGCGGCACCGTCGGTGTGATCGGCCTGCTGGTCGGCCTTTACACCGGGCTCGGCTGGATCGCGAACCTGCGGGCCGCGCTCACCGAGCAGTGGGCGAGCCACAGTCCCGAAAAGCCTTGGTGGCTGGCCAAACTGTCGGACATCGGCGCGTTGGTCGGCCTCGGCCTAGCCTTCGCGGTCTCGCTCGGATTGTCGGCGATCTCCGCGAGCGGGCTGAGCAAGCGGGTGCTCGAACTGCTCGGCGCGGACCATCTGCCCGGGGCGACTCTGGTGTTGCGGCTGGTCTCGATCGCGCTCGGCTTGCTCGCGTCGTGGGCGGTGTTCGCATGGATGATCGCGCGGCTGCCGCGCGAGCCGGTGTCGTTGCGCAGCGCGGCAAGGGCGGCGGTGCTGGCGGCGCTGGCCTTCGAGATCTTCAAGATCATCGCTGCGATCTACCTGCGGGTGGTGCTGTCCAGCCCGGTGGGGGCGACGTTCGGCTCGATCATCGGCCTGATGGTGTTCAGCTACATCTCCTACCGGATTCTGCTGTTCGCGACGGCGTGGGCGGCCACGTCATCGGACAACGAGAGTGCCGCGCCGGTCGCGCCGCCGAACGCGGTGGTCATCCGGCCGCGGGTGGTCGAGCACTCGATGTCGACCGGGGCGGGCGCCGCCTATTTCGGGGCAGGGGCGGTCGCGGCGCTCGCCTTGATGCTGGTCGGCAAACGCCGGTAGTCCCAGGCCCTGTGCGTCGGTGTCAGCGCCTGCCGCGCCATGCCCTGCGTGCCCACAGCAGCAGTACGACGACCAGTACAGGGCCGCCGATCAGGGTGGCGATGCGGGCGCCCTGGTGTGCCGGTCGTACGGGCTCGGGTTGGGAACCGTCGGCACGTGGCGGTGGGGTCGCCAGGGGAACAGTGGGTTGCACTGCCTCACTGCCTGATTCGGGCAGCTTGCCGATCCTTGCGTCGGTGTCGAGGGCGAAACCGTAGTCCAGCAGTCGCGCCGCCTGCTCCCATGGGCGGATCGGGCGGACGTCGGCTTTGAGCAGGGTGACGACCAGGCGATGTCCGTCGCGTTCGGCGGCGGCGACGAAGGTCTGCCGGGCGTCGTCGGTGAAACCGGTCTTGCCGCCGATCGCGCCCTCGTAGTTGTAGAGCAGCTGGTTGTCGTTGCCGATCGGGAAGCCGGGGTGATCCTTGTCGCCGGGGATCTCGGGGTCGGCGGGGAAGCCGGGGAAGTCGACTTGCTCGGTGTGGATCAGTTCGGCGAACAGCGGGATGTTCATCGCCTCGCGGAACAGCACCGACAGGTCGTAGGCCGAGGTGCTCATGCCGGGCCCGTCGAGGCCGGACGGGGTCGCCGCGCGAGTGTCCATCGCGCGCAACGACTTCGCCACCTCGTTCATCTTCGCCACGGTGGCCTTGTCGCCGCCGAGCTGGGTGGCGATGGCGTGGGCGGCGTCGTTGCCCGAGCACATGATCAGGGCCTGCATGAGCTGGCGATTGGTGTAGCGCCCGCCCGGGCCGATGCCGACCCGGGTGCCGTCGACGTTGGCGTCGGCCTGCGTCCCGATCACGACCTTGTCCAGATCCAGGCTGCGCAGCGCCACGATGGCGAGGGCGACTTTGATGGTGCTGGCGGGGCGGTAGCGGCCGTGCGGGTCCTTGGCGGCGAGCACGCGACCGGTGTCGAGGTCGGAGACCATCCACGCGGTGGCCGAGATCTCGGCGGGAACCGGGGGCGCGCCGTCGGGCACGACTACGCCGCAGTCGCCCATCCGCTGACCGCCGATCGCGGGGGAGGGAACCGGCAGCTGACTCGGTGTCGGTTCGCCGGGTGCAGGCACCTCCGAGGTGTCGATCGGTGCGGGCGGCTGCGTCTTCTGTGGGCAGTCGTCGGTGTTCGGCGTGGTGAACGGCGGTGTGGTCGTCGTATTCGGTCCACCCGGTGCGGGCGCGATGGTCGGCGGCCCGGCGGGTACGGCGACAGCGGGAGCGCCTGCGAGAGCGGTGACGGTGACGGCAGCGCCGAGAAAGCATGCGGCGCGCAGGCCGACTTCGCGAATCCTCATCGCCTCGCAGCCTAGTAGTCACTGCCCGAGTGGAGTGACTATTGACACAAACTCGCAAATGAGAGTTACTATCAAAAAGTAGACACTCTCATTTTGGAGGAGATATGCGGACGGAAGACACCCGCCGCTGGCTCGCGCTCGGCGCGCTCGCCGTGGCGATGCTCACCATCGGACTCGACGTCACCGTGCTCACCGTCGCCATCCCGACGCTCGCGGTCGACCTGGACGCGAATACCGCTGCGCTGCAATGGTTCAGCAGCGCCTACACCTTGGCCCTCGCCGCGCTGATGCTGCCCGTGGGCGCGCTCGGCGACCGGTACGGGCGCAAGAAGATCTTGCTCGCCGCGCTCGTGCTGTTCGGTGCGGCCTCGGTGGCCTGCGCGTTCGCCGCATCCGCCGGTCAGCTGATCGTGGCGCGGGTGGTGCTCGGCATCGCCGCCGCCGCGCTGGTGCCGCTGTCGATGTCGGTGCTGCCGGTGCTGTTCACCGACCCCGCCCAGCGGCAGCGCGCGCTGACGATCTGGGTCACCTCGACCGCCATCGGCCTGCCACTGGGCCCGATTCTCGGCGGCTGGCTGCTGCAGCACTTCTGGTGGGGTTCGGTGTTCCTGATCAACGTGCCGCTGGTCGTCATCGGCGCGCTGGCCGTCGCCACCCTGGTGCCGGAATCACGCAGTGACACCGTCTTTCGCGTCGATCTCCTCGGCGCACTGCTCTCGGCGGCAGGCATGCTCGGGCTGACCTACGGCTTCATCCGGCTCGGCGAACGCGGCTGGGACGACCTGGTCGGCTGGCTCGTCGTCGGGGTCGGGGTTGCGACGCTCGCCGTGTTCGGGTGGTGGCAGCGCCGCACCGAGTATCCGCTGATCGACCTCGCGCTGTTCGCCGCGCCCGGCTTCCGGTGGGGCACCGCGATCTCGCTCCTGGTCAGCTTCGCCATGTTCGGCATGTTCTTCACCGTCCCGCAGTACTTCCAGGCCGTGCTCGGCGTCGACGCACTCGGCAGCGGGCTGCGGCTGCTGCCGTTGATCGGCGGACTCGTCATCGGCAGCAGACTGGTCGACCTGCTGCTGCCCCGGCTCGGCGTGCGGGCGGTGATCACCGCCGGGCTGCTCGTGCTCGGGGGTGGCCTCGGACTCGGCGCGTTCACCACGGTCGAGAGCGGCTACGGGCTGACCGCGCTGTGGACGACGGTGCTCGGTGCCGGGATGGGCATGGTGATGCCCGCCGCGGTCGGCCTGGCGATGGGTGAACTGACCGTCGCCCGTTCGGGGTCGGGTTCGGCTCTGCTGCAAGCACTTCGGCAGGCGGGCGGCACCATCGGCGTCGCTGTGCTCGGCACCGTGCTGTCCACCCGGTACCGGGCCGACCTCGGCGAGCTCGACCGCGCGCCGATCTCCGACGGTGTCAACGCGGGCGTCGCCCTCGCGCGCGAGACCGGTGATCCGGCGATGCTGGCGCAGGTCCAGCATGCCTTCGTCGCGGGCATGGACACCATGCTCGGGCTGTGCGCGGCGCTGTGTCTGGCCGCCGGACTCGTCACCGCGGTGTGGCTGCGGCGACCGACGGAACCGGTGACCGACACGGATGCGGCAGAATCGATACATGTCGGTTGAGATGTCGCTGCGCGAGCGGAAGAAGGAGCGGACCCGCCGAACCATCAGGGTCGAGGCGTTCCGGCTGTTCCGGGAACAGGGCTACACCGAGACGACGGTGGAGCAGATCGCGGCGGCGGCCGAGGTATCCCCGAGCACCTTCTTCCGCTACTTCCCGACCAAGGAACAGCTGGTCATCGCCGACGACCAGGACGCGGTGATGATCGAGGAGCTGGCCACGCTCCCGCGCGGCCTGAATCCGATCACCGCCATCCGCACCGCGACCACGGCGGTGTTCGGGCGGATGTCGCCCGCCGATCTCGCCTTCGAACAGGAACGGCAGGCGCTGCTGTTCCACGTGCCGGAACTACGCTCGGCGATCGGTTTGGAATTCCTGCGCAGTATCGAACTCGCCGCCCAGATGCTGGCCGACTACACCGGCCGGTCCGCCGACGATTTCGATGTGCGGGTGGCCGCGGGCGCGATGATCGGCTCCATGCTCGCCATCGCGCCCGCCACCCCGATGAATGTCACCAATGTCGGTGACGCCCTGGCATTCCTGCAGGCAGGCCTGCCGTTCGACGATCGGGCCTGATCACTGCGCCTTGCCGTGCTGCACCGGGCAGCCGTGCGCCAGCGGGCCGAGCAGCTTGTTGTTGTCGTAGAAGTGCTCCAGCTCGAGAATGCGCAGATCCTCGCTCACCCGCGCGATGGTCACACCGAACATCTCGATGTGCTCACCGGTGGGCTGGTGGCCCTTGTACTCGCCCTCGAACTTGCCCCAGTGCCGCCACCGCACGCTCACGGTCGGCGGACCCGACAGCACTTCCAGTACCTCCCAGAAGAAGCCGCCGGGGAAGGCGGTGTGGAAGATGTGGTGCGAGGAATCGAAGGTCTCGTTCTCGGCATCGTAGAACGGGTTGTCGCCGATCAGGATGTTGTAGCTGCCGATGCGAGCGAACTCCTCGGCGTCCTGCCACGCACCACCGTTGACCCGGCCACGGTACTGATCGGCCACCACCGACAGCCACGTCGCGGGGTCGGCCTTGTGCGAGACCTCCATTTCGAAGACCTTCACCAGATCTTCGACGATCGCCTCGAGTGAGCCGGGCGCGTGCTCGACGCTGCGCTCGCGCGGGATCACCTCGTGGCTCAGTTCATAGTCGGGAACGTTGCCGCGCCATTCCTCCGGCGCCGCGGCGGCGATCACGGCTTCCCGGCCCTGCAGCCACAGGGGCGCCTCCGGTTCCGGGTTCTGCTCGGCCTGCGTATCTGTCACGTCCACAGTCATTTTTGGTCTACCCGACCCTTTCACAAAGCTTGAAGAACGGGTCGAAAGTAACAGTCACGCATCGGTTGCGCGTGTCAGGTCTCAACAAGTGAGAAACGCAAAATGTCGAACGTTGTTCTGTGGCAATGCTTTCGGAGGTAGCTAGGACACCGGCTGGGTGGGGTGACCGAGCCTGGCCGGGGTCTCGTCGTCCATGGTCGCGAAGAATTCGCCGAGCACGCCGACGATCTGATCCACCGAATCCGCGCAGAACAGCACCGGCTGATAGTGCGTGATGTCGTAGGCGATGGTGCCCATCTCCGCGACATCGAGCGGACGCAGCCGAGCGTGCCGGAATTCGTCGATCTCGCCATACGACGACAGCAGTCCAGCGCCGTAGCAACGGATTTCATCGTTCTCCCGGACCACGCCGAACTCCAGCGAGAACCAGAAGACATCGGCGAGGAATTTCAGCGCGACGTCGGTCTCCAGCCGGGCCACCGCCGCGCCGACCGTCTCGTACAGTGCCGCGAAACGCGGGCTGGCGATCTGATTGGCGTGGCCGATGATCTCGTGGATCGCATCGGGTTCCGGGGTGTAGAGCGGGGCGGAGTGGTGGCGGATGTACTGGGTGGAGTGGAAGGTGCGCTCGGCGAAGGAACCGAAGAACTCACGCAGCGGAACCAAGCCGGCGGCGGGCACGTACCGGAAGCCGGTGAGCGGGCTGAGCAGCCGCGATACCTCGTCGAGTTGCGGGATGTGATCGTGCGGAAGGGCGAGTGCGTCGGCAGCTTGCCTGACCTCATGACAGGCGTAGACCTCGTGTTTGCGGGCCAGCTCCGCCGAGGCGATCCGCCACACCTGCTGTTCGTCGTCGGTGTAGTCGATGTGCGGTGCGGGAGTGCCGGGGGAGTGGTCGAGTGCCAGTGCGGCGATGGCGTTGCGGCGCGCGCGGTAGTGCTCGTCGTGCACGCCGGGGTGGTCATCGCTCAGATGCACTGTCACATCGCCGTCACGCTCGCGCGTCACCGGCGAGTAGAGCTGGGCCTCGGTGAACATGACTCCAGGCAATCACCGCATTCCCGTCGCGACAACAACCACGCCGACAACTACGCAAACTGCACAGTTGCAGGGTTGGTCGCGGTCGGATTCCGGCGGTGAACTGTGTTTTCTGTGTGCTTGCTGACTGCTGCCGACCGCCGCTGTGCGGACTTGCGAACGCGTGGTTTCGGTAACGACGCGGTGAATTAGCGGACGCGCCGAGCAGCCATCACGCAAGATTGCGTTCGTAAGAAGAGGAGGTTGTGTGCGCACCCTGCGAATAGATCTCGATCAGCGCCTGCTGGCCGCTGCCGCCGACATCATGGGCACCGCCGACAGCAATGCCACCGTCAACGAGGCGCTGCGCCGCATCGTGGTGCACGAACGTCAGCTACGCAATTTGGAACGGTTGATGGCTGATTCGGTTTTCAGCGCGGAGCCCACCTAGTGGGGTAGGTCCAGGTTCGGGGTTGCGTCACCGACGTGTGGCCGAGGGGTAGCCCGAATCTGTCGGTACCCCCTGCGATTATCGGAGTCAGTCACCGATCCGCAGGGGGATACGATGTCGGTTCCGATCGCGAGTTTGCCTGTCGCCCAACGCCCGCGTGAGCGATTGCTCATGCTCGGCCCACACGCGCTCAGCGACGGCGAACTACTGGCATTGCTGCTCGGCCAGGGCACTCGCGGCCAGTCCGCGCTGGAAGTCGCCGCCCAATTGATCGGCGACTACGGCGGTTTGGCCGAACTTGCCTCCGCTCGCCCCGAAGAATTGGCCGCCCGCGCGGGCATCGGCCCGGCCAAAGCCGCCACCGTCGTCGCCGCCTTCCACCTCGGCACCCGCTCCCGCACACCCACCGATTCGCTACCTCAGCTCAGCACCCCCGAGGACATCGCGGCCGTGGCGATCCCGCTGTTCGCGGGTGCCCGCGTAGAGCGACTCCTCGTCCTCATCTGCGACACCCAAAACCGCCTGCGCCACCGTGCTTTCGTCGCCGAAGGCGCCATCGACCACGTAGCCGTCCCCGTCCGGGAAATCCTCAACACCGTCCTCCGCCACGACGGCCGAGCCTTCGCCGTTGTCCACAACCACCCCTCCGGCGACCCGACACCCAGCCCCGACGACCGCCGCGCCAGCACCCTGCTCCACCAAGCCGCCCGCACAGTAGGTCTGCGTTACCTCGACCACATCGTCATAGGAGGCGAAATCTGGTCCACCGCGCCACCTTTCGCGTGATAGACGGGCGACGTTGCTGGCAACCCGGTGTTCTCAGTCGGCGAAACCGGTGGTGCGAGCCAGGTCAGAGAGCATGGCATCGAACATGATCTCCGGGTCCGCCAGGGGGATCGGGTAGTTGCCGAACACCTCGAGGGTGACATGGCCGAACAGGCGGGCCCAGATCTGCACCATCAGGTACGTGACACCCAGGTCCAGCTTTTCGGCGGGGAACTTCTGGCCGGACTCCGAGAGCATGGCGAGCAGGTCGGTCTGGAAGCCGATGAGGTCATCGCGCAGCGCGGCCGGGATGGACTCGCCCGGTGGGGTGGCGATCTCGAAGTTCGCCAGTAGCCTGCCCGCGGCGGCGAGGAAGATCCGGCCGAAGGGTTCGTCGAAGCGGCGCATCATCGACCGTTCCGAGCTGGGCGAGGCGAACACCAGGGTGAACTCCCTTGGATTCGCCAGCGCCCAGTGCCGGAAACCCCGGCAGATGGCCAGGAACTGCACCGCGCCGTCGTCGGGCAGCGGCTCGATCTCGGTCGAGAGGAACTCGGCGAGATCGGCGCAGAATTCCACCCGCATCCGCTCGATCAGCTCATCGCGCGAGGAATAGTGCCGATACAGCGCCGGCGCGGTGACGCCGAGTTCGCGCGCGATCGCCCGCAGGGTGACCGCGTCGGCGCCCTGCTCGGCCAGCAGCGCGCGCGTGACCCGCCGGATATCGGCATCGGTCACCACCGGCGCGCGGCCACGTACCTTGCCTGTCACCCGGCCATCCCCTCGATCACGTGTCGGTTCAAGCGTATTCGACCTCCCAGCGCTTGATGCCGTTGAGCCAGCCGCTGCGCAGGCGCACCGGGTCGGCGACCTGGCGCAGATTCGGCATCGCGTCGGCAATGGCATTGAACATCAGGTCGATCTCCAGGCGGGCCAGATTCGCGCCGACGCAGTAGTGCGTGCCGGTGCCGCCGAAGCCGACGTGCGGGTTGGGGTCGCGCAGGACGTCGAACCGGAACGGGTCGGCGAAGGCCGTTTCATCGAAATTGGCCGAGCTGTAGAACAATCCGATCCGCTGGCCCTGCTTGATCTGCTGCCCGCCGAGTTCGAGGTCGCGCGTCGCGGTGCGCTGGAAGGCGGTCACCGGCGTTGCCCAGCGCACGATCTCGTCGGGTGCGGTGCGCGGGCGCTGCTCCTTGTAGAGCTCCCACTGATCCGGGTTGTCCACGAAGGCCTTCATGCCGTGGGTGATCGAATTGCGGGTGGTCTCGTTGCCCGCGACCGCGAGCAGGATGACGAAGAACGCGAACTCGTCGGAGCCGAGGTGCTCGCCGTCGACGTCGGCGTTCACCAGTTGGGTGACGATGTCGGCCGCCGGACAGCCGCGGCGCTGTTCGGCCATGTTCCAGGCATAGCCCATCACCTCGGCGGTCGCGGTGTGGTGGTTGCCCTCGAACTCCGGATCGTCGTAGGAGATCATCTGGTTCGTCCAGTCGAAGATCTTGCGGCGGTCCTCCTGGGGGACGCCGAGCAGTTCGGCGATCGCCTGCAGCGGCAACTCGACGGCCACCTGCTCGACGAAGTCGCCGCGACCGGATTTCTTGGCCTCCCACACGATCCGCTCGGCTCGCTCGGTGAGCGCGGCCCGCAGGTTCTCCACCGCGCGCGGGGTGAACCCCTTCGACACGATCCGCCGGATCTTGGTGTGCTGCGGCGGATCCAGGTTCAGCATCAGCATGTTGCCGAGCATGTCGATCTGCTCGCGTGTGGTCTCCTCGTTGAACCGGATGATCGCCGTGTTCTCGTGCGAGGAGAAGTCCTCCGGATTCTTCGAGATCTCCTTGATGTCGGCCAGCTTGGACACCACCCAGTACCCGCCGTCGTCGAACCCGCTGGCGCGGTCGGGCTGCGCGCACCACCAGACCGGCGCGGTCCGCCGCAACTCGGCGAACTCTTCGATCGGCAAACGGCTGGCGAGCAGGTCGGGATCGGTGAAATCGAACCCCGCGGGAAGGTTTGTGCTGGTCACAGCTATCTCCTTTGGTCCGGTGCGTCAACGTCGCAACGTGACGTGGAACACGTTCATGAAGATGAAACCATGCCGAGCCTGTTTGTGAACAGTGTTTAGTAATACCCGTTTACAAAGGGGGTCGGTCTCTTGCGGCCGGGTGGCGAGGGGGTGGGATCTCCCGATTCGCCGACCGTCACCGCCTGTGCGTGGGCAAGATGGCGGCGTGGACTTGCCGTTTCTGCGTGCGAACCCGCACCTGCTGCCGACGTTCCTCGCCCATCAGCGGCTGCGGACGACGCCTGTCTCGGGTGGGTCGATCAGTGTCGCCGAGCGGATCGTGCTCGATGACGGGACCCATCTGTTCCTGAAGACCTGGCCGGGCGGGGTATCCGCCGTCCCGACCGCCGAGCCCGTGCCCGCTCCGCCAGGGCTTTTCGGGGCCGAAGCGGACGGGCTTCGTTTGTTGCGGTCGGCCGGTGGGGTCGCGGTGCCGCAGTTGTATGCCCAGACCGGTGAACTGTTGTTGATGCAGTGGGTCGACCACGCCGAACCGACCGCCGTTGCCGCCGAACGGTTCGGTGCCGGATTGGCCGTCACCCATGATGCGGGCGCCCCCGAATTCGGCGCTGCCACCGAGGGTTTCCTCGCCGGACTGCCCCTGGACAACACCCCCGGCGAGGACTGGCCGACCTGGTACCGCGAACGCCGAATCCTGCCGTACCTGAAACTCGCCGTCGAGGCGGGCGCCCTCGACCACGCCGACGCCACCCACCTCGAATCAATTCACATCGAAGCCCCCACCGAACCCCCCGCCCGAATCCACGGCGACCTCTGGCCGGGAAACATCCTCTGGGGCCCAGCCGACACCCCCTGGCTGATCGACCCCGCCGCCCACGGAGGCCACCGCGAAACCGACCTGGCCACGCTCTCCCTCTTCGGCGGTGCGCCCTACCTTCCCCGAATCATCGCCGCCTATAACGAAGTTCAGCCCCTCGCTCCCGACTGGCAGACCCGCATTCCCCTCCACCAACTCCACCTTTTACTGGCTCATGCCGTCCTCTTCGGCCGTTCCTACCGAACCGCCGTCTTGGACGCCGCAGCCCATTACCGCTAGTTCGTCTCGCTGGGGGACGGCCGAGGCCGCCACCATCGTTGTGCGGTGACGGCCTCGTGGGATCGGTATTCAGACCGTCGACGGTTCCCGTCGCGGCGCCACGGGCAGGGTGCGAGACGCCGAACGGGTCGCCCACACGGCGAACCCGATGTACAGCACCTGTTCCGGGATTCGCTGCCACAGCGGCGATGCGGGCTCTCCCGCGAAGGGAACGTCGTTGAGGGCCGCGTAGATGTTGGCGGGTAGCAGCAGGAGGAACAGGGGGACCAGGGCCCAGCCTGCGAGCCGGCGGGTACGGGTCAGGATCAGGCCGAGCGCGGCGAGTAGTTCCAGAACGCCGCTGGCCAGGACCATGAAGCCGGGGAACGGGACGAAGGGCGGGATCATGGCGACCATGTCGGCGTAGTTGGGCATCACGGTGACGCTCGCGGGCATGAAGTGCGCGGTTCCCGTCATCACCAACATGACGGCCAGTGCGTGGGCGGCGCTGACGGTCCACGAGGCGAACCGGGTCACGCCGAGTGCTCCGAGCGTGCGGAAGACGACGAGCGAGCCGACGAGAGCGATGAGGGTGATCATAAGTACTCCCAGAATGGATACTGACACTATCTACTATGGATAGTAACACTATCCACCCTCTCGTCATTCCCCGCAAGTCCCCACGAACGACAAAGGCCGCCCGCACCTTTCGGTGTAGACGGCCTGCGCCGAGCGGGAAAGATCAGCGGGTGAAGAGCAGGGCTCGCTTGACTTCCTGGATCGCCTTGGTGACCTCGATGCCGCGGGGGCACGCGTCGGTGCAGTTGAAGGTGGTGCGGCAGCGCCAGACACCCTCGACGTCGTTGAGGATGTCGAGGCGCTCGCGGGCGCCTTCGTTGCACGTTTCGTGGCCCGTGGAACCGGGCGCGGAAGAACTGGCTTACGCTCCGCCCCTGATGTCGAGCACCCAGATCGTATCGTTTGTGGGGTAGCCTCGCTCAATTGCGCGTGGCGTCACCGATGATGTCGGTGTCGAGTATATGTCGCTGGTCATGCCGTTGCGGGGTCGCTGATCGTCAAATGCGTATATGACCTCTTTGTTCTTCATAAAGACGTGCATTGTGGATTCAGTGCTGCGCGAACGGTTTTTCCATTCGATGTCACTGACGCCGATAATGCTATTGATACGTTCGGATGAAGAATCCCCAGTGAAGCTATACAGCCGATCCCAGTCGCCGACGGGAATACCTGTGCTTTGGACGATATCGCCCAGCCGGGCACTGTTATGTGAGGCGAGTAATTGGGAAAATGGGCCGTCCCAACCCGCAGGTTCTGCGGCGATCTCGACCGAGTCGCTCGAGCTTATCGCATTGCATCCTGGCAAGGTTGCAGCGCTGACTGTCAGTAGGAGTACGGAAATGGCTTTCCATCGATAAATTGACATGGCGTCTATGACCTCTGCTCCGTGTTCACGAATTTGGCCTATCCGGCGAAGGTTGACTATTCGGCAAAGGTGTTCCAGGTAAGAATATTGGGTTCTGATCGAAGTCCGAAGAAACGACCGAAGCGCCCGGTTTTACATCTCTGGTCCAAGCCAGGTTCTGGTCTTGGTCAATGAGGACGGTGTCGCCGCCGTCGACAGCCTGCTGTACCAATTCCCGCATCTCGGCGGAGCTTGCCTGCGGGTTTTCCGCGCCTATGCGACGTCCGACTTCGTTATTGTGCAGGTCCATGGCTTCGCGCACCGCCGCGTTATCTGCTCGCCCTTCGTGTTTAGTGGCGTATTCCTGAGTCCATTCTGGCCCGAATTCCTGTGTCAACATCGCGTTCCAGTAGGTATGTCGATATGCATCTACATGACTGTCCTGGGTGGGGATGTTGGGGTAGGCCTCTTCAGCTGCCTTCGACGCTTCGTCGGATAGAACGAGAAAGCGTGCTTGGTCTGCGAGGCTAAGGCTGTTGAGCATATCAGCTTCGCTCTGTGTAACTTCTTTTGGTTCAACGTCGATTTTTCCTAGCGATATAACCTCGAGGCCTTCGAGGCTCGCAGCTAATGCGCCGTCCGGCCACTTTGTCATACCGGCGGGATCGACGCCCGTCTGCTGACTGAATTTGATCTCATCGAGCTCGGCGTTGGGTGGGATCGGAACCTCAGCAAAGATGTTGTTGATCGCAGTTCGGGAGTCTTCTGCCGCCTGGGCTGCGTTGATAAGACTTGTCTTCACCGAAATTTCATGCTGTCGAGCCAACTTCTTTGCTATCGCGAGCGCGGTAGTTAGATTCTGCTTTTCCTCGTGGATCAACCATGCCATAAGTTCTTCGGAATAGTCGACGGAACCATCTTCGCTCACTTTTAGTTTCAATTCCTCGGCAGCGGATATTGCATCGACGGCCGCCGCCTTTGCAAATCCGAGAATTTGCGCAATGGAACGTGTGGCTTTGTGTGAGTCTTCGAATGCTCCGATTACTTTCGAGAGGGAAGTTCGCGCTTCGTCACTCTTGGTCCGCATCGCATCACCCGCGGGCCCCCTCCAGAATCCGGGTGAATCGGACATCTGCGTGGCGATGGTCGAATGCTCGGCAGTAATCAATTGGGTGCTGGTCGCCCACTCGTCTGCCTGGCTGATCAGGGCTGCGAACGACCAGCTCTTGATTTGCGACACAGTCGGCGGGGTCGAGGTCATCGTGGGCCATTTTCAAGGTTCTCGAACTCAGTTACCTGACGTTGTTGCTGGGCTTGATACTCGGCCACACTGTGCGTCGCGGCATTGTTTATTTCCACAAGCTGCCCCCCTACGCCACGAATGCTCGCGCTACCACGCCACCCGGCTTTCATATACGTATGACCGAGTCCGGATCCTGGAAGGGCGGTTTCGATCGCTGCAATGAAGCCGCTGGTAGGTACTCTGCTGAGCGCGTCCTGCGATGCGGCAAGTGCTCCGATCATTCCGTTGATTCCATCAGCGTCGACATATAGGTCGGACAAGCTGCAATCCTCTCCCCGGTGGACGGGTTGATACGCTAGCACAACTGTATCGATGACTGGGGAGGCGGTTTAAGCTCGATGAGGTCTGATGTTGATCCGATCAGTGGACGGATGGAAGCGGTCCATCGAGCGTTGATGACCGACCGTGCAGGCGCTGGGCGACATGGTGTTTCCGTAGAGGTTTCCGCGGACGGCACGCTCGAGTCGCTTCGTATCGCCGAATCCGTGACCCCGTATGGCAAGGAGCTAGCCGCGCTGATCGTGCAGCTCACCAAAGAGGCACTGGTCGAGGCCAGACAGAATGTTCGCGAGCGCATGGCGGAATTGAAGGCTGATCCCCGACTGGATGATGTACTGGAATCTATCGCCCTGGCAACCGAACGGCCATTGGCTCCTCAGCCGCTCGAGCAAGCGCGGTCGGTTGATCTCGATGACGACCTGACAGAGGAAGAGCTTATCGAAATGAACGAACGGCGAAATCAGTCGTACTTTCGCTAGACGACAAGGTCGACAGCGCGCAAATGCCAGGGGCCGCTCGCATCTCGGATGCGGGCGGCCCGTGACGTAACGCGGGAAGATCAGCGGGTGAAGAGCAGGGCTCGCTTGACTTCCTGGATCGCCTTGGTGACCTCGATGCCGCGGGGGCACGCGTCGGTGCAGTTGAAGGTGGTGCGGCAGCGCCAGACACCTTCGACGTCGTTGAGGATGTCGAGGCGCTCGCGGGCGCCTTCGTCACGGCTGTCGAAGATGAAGCGGTGGGCGTTCACGATCGCGGCCGGGCCGAAGTAGCTGCCGTCGGTCCAGTAGACGGGGCACGACGTGGTGCAGCAGGCGCAGAGGATGCACTTGGTGGTGTCGTCGAAGCGGGCGCGGTCGGCCTGGCTCTGGATCTGCTCGCGGGTCGGCTCGTTACCCGAGGTCATCAGGTAGGGCTTCACGGCGCGGAACGCGTCGAAGAACGGCTCCATGTCGACCACGAGGTCCTTCTCCACGGGCAGGCCGCGGATCGGCTCGACGGTCATGGTGAGGGTCTTGTCGCCCTTGGGCAGCATGTCCTTCATCAGCACCTTGCAGGCCAGCCGGTTCACACCGTTGATCCGCATGGCATCCGAACCACACACACCGTGGGCGCAGGAGCGCCGGAAGGTGAGCGTGCCGTCCAGGTAGGACTTGATGTAGATCAGCACGTTGAGGAAACGGTCCGTCGGCAGGACCGGCACCTGGAACGAATCCCAGTGCGCGCCCTTGTCGTCTTCGGTGCTGAACCGGGCGATCTTGACGGTGACCATGACCGAGCCCTCCGGCACCGGCGCCGGCTTCTGCTTGGCGGTATCGACTGCAGCAGTCATCAGTACTTACGCTCCATCGGCTCGTAGCGGGTCTGCACCACCGGCTTGAAGTCGAGGCGGATCTCGGAGATGAGCTCCGGCCCCTCCTTGTACGCCATCGTGTGCCGCATGAAGTTCGTGTCGTCGCGGTCCGGGTAGTCCTCGCGGGCGTGGCCGCCACGCGATTCCTTGCGGTTGAGCGCGCCGACGACGGTGACCTCGGCCAGCTCCAGCAGGAAGCCCAGCTCGACGGCCTCGAGCAGGTCGCTGTTGTAGCGCTTGCCCTTGTCCTGCACCGTGATCCGGGTGTAGCGCTCCTTGAGCGTGTGGATATCGGTGAGGACCTTCTTGAGGGTTTCCTCGGTGCGGAACACGCCCGCGTTGGCATCCATCGTGGCCTGCAGCTCGGTGCGGATGTCGGCGACGCGCTCGTTGCCGTGATCGGACAGGATCAGCTCGAGCCAGTCCATCACCATCTGCGACGGGTTCTCCGGCATCTCGGTGAACTCGGTGCGGTTGGCGTACTCGGCGGCCGCGATGCCGGCGCGACGGCCGAACACGTTGATGTCGAGCAGCGAGTTGGTGCCCAGACGGTTCGCGCCGTGCACCGAGACGCACGCGCACTCACCGGCGGCATACAGGCCGGGGACCACGTCGGTGTTGTTGCGCAGCACCTCGCCACGGATCTTGGTCGGGATACCGCCCATGACGTAGTGGCAGGTCGGCATGACCGGCACCAGCTCGGTCACCGGGTCCACGCCGAGGTAGGTGCGCGCGAACTCGGTGATGTCGGGCAGCTTCTCCTCGAGCACGTCGGCGCCGAGGTGGGTCACGTCGATGTAGACGTAGTCCTTGTTCGGACCGGCGCCACGGCCCTCGGCCACCTCGAGCACCATCGAGCGGGCGACGATGTCACGCGGCGCGAGGTCCTTGATGGTGGGGGCGTAGCGCTCCATGAAGCGCTCACCGGAGGCGTTGCGCAGGATGCCACCCTCACCACGGACCGCCTCGGAGATGAGGATGCCCAGGCCCGCGAGGCCTGTCGGGTGGAACTGGTGGAACTCCATGTCCTCGAGCGGCAGGCCCTTGCGGAACACGATCGCCATGCCGTCACCGGTCAGCGTGTGCGCGTTCGAGGTGGTCTTGTACATCCGGCCCGAGCCGCCGGTGGCGAACACGATCGACTTCGCGTGGAAGATGTGGATGTCGCCGGTGGACAGCTCGTAGGCGACGACGCCGGTGGCGACGGGGCCACGATCGGACTCGGTCATCACCAGGTCGAGCACGTAGAACTCGTTGTAGAACTCGACGTCGTGCTTGACGCAGTTCTGGTAGAGCGTCTGCAGGATCATGTGACCGGTGCGGTCGGCGGCATAACACGCGCGACGCACGGGCGCCTTGCCGTGGTCACGGGTGTGGCCACCGAAACGACGCTGGTCGATCTTGCCCTCGGGCGTGCGGTTGAACGGCAGGCCCATCTTCTCCAGGTCCATGACCGCGTCGATGGCCTCTTTGGCCATGATCTCCGCGGCGTCCTGGTCGACGAGGTAGTCGCCACCCTTGACGGTGTCGAAGGTGTGCCATTCCCAGTTGTCTTCTTCGACATTGGCCAGCGCGGCGCACATGCCGCCCTGGGCCGCGCCGGTGTGGCTGCGGGTCGGGTACAGCTTGGTCAGGACCGCGGTGCGAGCGCGCGGACCGGCCTCGATCGCCGCGCGCATGCCCGCGCCACCGGCGCCGACGATGACCACGTCGTAGCGATGCTCCTGAATCGGACGGGATTCACTCATGCGAGGTGGCCTGTTCCTAACCTGTGATGTTGGGGTCGAAGGTGAAGATGACGTACGTGCCGACGCTCACGATCACGACCATCGAAACCGCCAGGATGACCTTGAGCCAGAACCGGGTGGAGTCCTTGCGGGAGTAGTCGTCGATGATCACGCGCAGGCCGTTGCCGCCGTGCAACTGCGCCAGCCAGAGCATGGACAGGTCCCAGAACTGCCAGAACGGGCTGGACCAGCGACCGGCCACGAACGCGAAGTTCAGGCGGTTCACGCCACCGTCGATCATCAGCATGATGAACATGTGGCCGAGCACCAGCACGATCAGGAACAGGCCGGAGATGCGCATGAACAGCCATGCGTACTTCTCGAAGTTGCCGTTCGACTTGCCACGCGGCGAGCGGGGGGAGTCGAGGCTGGCCGGGCGATCGTAGGACTTGCCGAGGACAGGTGCAGACATATCAGTGCTCCGTCAGCAGGTAGAAGAACTGGCGGCCGACGCCGGCGGCGGAGACCAGAACCCAGATGGCGAGAACAATCCACAGCATCTGCTTCTGGTATCGCGGACCCTGGGACCAGAAGTCGACCAGAATGACCCGGACGCCGTTGAGGGCGTGGAACAGGACGGCGACGACGAGGCCCATCTCCATCAACGCCACGACGGGGTTCTTGTAGAGCGCGATGGAATGGTCGTAGGTGTCCGGGTTGACCCGGACCAGTGCCGTGTCCAGCACGTGCACGAAGAGGAAGAAGAACAGCGTGACACCGGTGATCCGGTGCAGCGCCCAGGACCACATGCCGGGGTCGCCGCGGTACAGCGTCTTCCGCTTCGGCTGGGCCGGAGCCGGAGCTTCTATCGTGGTCATAGAGTGCGGTGCCTCCAACGTCGTTGATGGACCCGGTCACAGATCCGACGCCGGCATGCGTGGAGAGGCAAATGCCCAGGTGGCTGCGCTGTATTCTCGAGCGCTGGCCCGCCGCCGGGAACCTGAACCGATCTTCGGTGAACTCTAATCCCCTCTGTTTCGCGGAACTAATTCGGCGTGCCGTGCGTTGCGCGTAAAACAGGCGAGTTAGGTTTACCTTTCCCATTGCCGGATACTGGTGTTCCGGCCCCTGTTTCCCGGTGTTCGGCGGGATCAGCTGGAGGTTTCCGATGCCCGAAATCGACTGGAATACGTTGCATGACATGGCAATTCGCGCTATGGGGTCGGCGTATGCCCCGTACTCGGGTTTCCCGGTCGGCGCCGCTGCTCTCAGCGCGGATGGCCGAATTGTGAGCGGATGCAATGTGGAAAATGTCTCATATGGGCTAACCCTGTGTGCCGAATGTGTACTCGTCGGTAACTTATTCGCGTCGGGTGGCGGGCGTCTCATCGCCGTATCGGTGACCGATTCCCGGGGTGAAATCCTGATGCCTTGTGGGCGTTGTCGGCAGCTGCTGTTCGAACACGGCGGGGGCGAACTACTGGTGGATCACCCAGAGGGCCCGAAGCCGCTGTCGGAGCTACTGCCCTACGCCTTCGGACCGGATGATCTGGCCGCCGGCCAGCAGTAGTCGGATCGCGGTGCCAGACTTGGCACCATGACGGCACTGGATGCGGTTTCGGTCATTACTACCAAGCGCGACGGCGGGGAGCTGTCCGACGCACAGATCGACTGGGTGGTGGATGCGTTCACCCGGGGGGTCGTGGCCGACGAGCAGATGTCGGCGCTGGCCATGGCGATCGTGTGGCGGGGGATGACCCGGCGCGAGACCGCGCGGTGGACGGCGGCGATGATCGGGTCGGGCAGCCGGATGGACTTCACCGATCTGCCGCGGCCGACCGTCGACAAGCATTCGACCGGCGGGGTCGGCGACAAGATCACCCTCCCACTGGCTCCGCTGGTGGCCGCGTGTGGAGCGGCGGTGCCGCAGTTGTCCGGCCGCGGGCTCGGGCACACCGGCGGAACGTTGGACAAACTCGAGTCGATCCCCGGCTGGCAGGCCGACGTGACTGTCCCCCGAATGCGCGAGATCCTGGCCGATCCGGCGATCGGAGCGGTGATCTGCGCCGCGGGTGCCGATCTCGCCCCCGCCGACAAGCGGCTCTACGCGCTGCGCGATGTGACCGGCACCGTCGAGTCGATCCCGTTGATCGCCAGTTCGATCATGAGCAAGAAGATCGCCGAGGGAACAGCGGCGCTGGTCCTCGATGTGAAGGTCGGATCGGGGGCCTTCCTCAAGACCCTCGACGGTGCTCGCGAACTCGCCACCGCGATGGTCGAACTCGGGCGCGATGCGGGCGTAAAGACCGTCGCGCTGCTCACGGCGATGGATACCCCGCTCGGGCGGACCGCGGGCAATGCGATGGAAGTCGCCGAGTCGGTGGAGGTTCTCGCCGGCGGGGGTCCCGCGGATGTGGTCGAGCTGACGTTGACGCTGGCGCGGGAGATGGTCGCGCAGGCAGGGCTGCACATCGATCCGGCCGACGTGCTCGCCAGCGGTCGGGCCATGGATCACTGGCGCGCGATGATCCAGGCGCAGGGTGGAGATCCCGATGCGCCGTTGCCGACCGCCAGGCACACCGAGATCGTCCGCGCCGAGTCAGCCGGTGTGCTCACCCGGCTCGACGCCATGGGTATCGGCATCGCCGCGTGGCGGCTCGGCGCCGGTCGTACTCGCCAGGGTGAGCGGGTGCAGGCGGGGGCGGGTATCGAGATGCACGCCAAACCGGGAGATGCCGTGGTGGCCGGTCAGCCGCTGCTCACCCTGCACACCGATACGCCGGATGCCTTCGCCGGAGCGCTGGCTGCTCTCTCGGACGCGGTGGCTGTCGAAGCTGGATCCGAGGCGAAGCCCGGGGAACTGGTCCTCGGCAGGATCGGGTGACCTGGGGTTTGGTGGGCATGGAAGGGATTTCCTGTGTTCGGTAGTCCCAGGCAGGTTTGACGCTGTGTTTATTGGAGCGCTGGCGCGCTCGAGTCGCGGCCCCGAGGGGCCGCCGGTTAGCCACCGTTGCTT
>NZ_JBHXNJ010000014.1:110732-126318 GCF_042719655.1 Nocardia sp. NPDC058518 | reverse complement strand
CGGTGCGCCGCCTCGCGGCGGCCCCCTTCCTTCTTCTGGTCGTTTCCCCCCTCCCTCCTCTCCCTCCCGTGCAACACCCCCCCCCCCCCCCCCCCCCCGGCCACTTCGTGGCCGTCCCTCCCTAGGGGTCGGGAGTGCGGTGGTTGGGGGTGCGGTCATGGCGGATTTGGGGTGTGGGGTGTGGCTGGTGGTGCGGTAGGCGGGGTCTCAGGGTCCCGTGTGGATGGGTGTGTGGGAGGCGGTGGGTGGCCCGCAATAGTCCTTTGCGGGGCGGATAATCAACGAGACGGTTGCCACGGAGGAAGTTCGCTGCCGGGATCGGCGTGGGCGGCTACCGTCTTTACATGACTGGACCGGCGCCCCTTGACCTTGCTTCGATCCGACGCGCACCGAAGGCATTGCTGCACGATCACCTCGATGGTGGTCTGCGGCCCGCGACGGTGCTAGAGCTGGCCGCTGATTGCGGCTATGACGAACTACCCGCTGCCGATGCCGAGAGTTTGGGGGCGTGGTTTCGCGACGCTGCCGACAGCGGATCGCTCGAGCGGTATCTCGAGACGTTCGCGCATACGGTCGCGGTGATGCAGACCCCGGAGGGGCTGCGCAGGGTGGCGCGGGAATGCGCTGTCGACCTCGCGGCCGACGGGGTCGTCTACGCGGAGGTGCGGTTCGCGCCCGAGCAACATCTGGAGAAGGGCCTCACCCTCGACGAGGTCGTGGAGCACACCCTCGCGGGGTTCCGGGAGGGCGAGGCGATCGCGGCTGAGCAGGGCGATGTCATTCGGGTGACGTGTCTGCTCACGGCGATGCGGCACGCAGCAAGGTCGCGCGAGATCGCGGAGCTCACCGTGCGGTTCCGTGACGCCGGTGTCGGCGGGTTCGACATCGCGGGCGCCGAGGCGGGATTCCCTCCCACCCGCCACCTCGACGCGTTCGAGTATCTGCGAGCCAACCACGCGCACTTCACGATTCACGCGGGTGAGGCGTTCGGCTTGCCGTCGATTCACGAGGCGCTCGCGTTCTGCGGCTGTGATCGGCTCGGCCACGGGGTGCGGATCACCGACGACATCAGCGTCCCGGGCGACATCGAGGACGCGCAGCTCGGCCTGGTCGCGAACTATGTGCGCGATATGCGGGTGCCGCTGGAACTGTGTCCCTCGTCGAATGTGCAGACCGGCGCGGTGCCCTCGCTGGACAAGCATCCGTTCGACCTGCTCGCCCGCCTGCGTTTCCGGGTCACCGTCAACACCGACAACCGCCTGATGAGCGACACCTCCATGAGCGAGGAGATGCTCAAGCTGGTCGACACCTTCGGCTACGGCTGGAGCGACCTGGAACGTTTCACCATCAACGCCATGAAGTCGGCCTTCATCCCGTTCCCGGACCGGCTGAAGATCATCGACGAAGTGATCAAGCCGGGCTACGCGGTTCTGCTCGGTTGACATGAATCAGGGGTGGCACCGCATCGGTGCCACCCCTGATCTCATCGAGAGCTTATTCGCTGACGAGCCGCGCTTCGAACGCACGCTGCAGGTCGCGGAACTGCTGGGCTTCCGTCGCGTACGGCGGGTTCGGCGCCATCCGGTTCGGGTCCGGGTTGAGCAGGTACGAGACGTACCAGCCGAGCGGATTCGACTGGGCGAGAGCCGTTTCCACGCTGTCGTCATCGGCGTAGTCGGCCGCGTCGCTGAACAGTTCGACCGCGAGATCGAGCTGTTCGATGTCGACCGCCTCCGGCCCTTCGGCCAGATCGTCGACCAAACCGGTGAGCACGTAGACGTTCTCGTCGGTCACCTCGACCTCGAGCGAACCGTCCACCGCCGCGGTCTGCACCTCGGCGAAGGTCGACACCCGGGCCAGCTCGTGCTCGTGATCGTCGGCCAGGTAGCGGGCCAGTGCGCGCTCGGAACCGAAGACGGTGATGGTGCTGCCGTTTCCGAGGAAGATCGGCTCGTCGTCGAGGTAGCAGCGCAGGGTGAACTGCTCGCCGTCGGAAGTGACGATCTTGACGGGGTCGATGCCGACCCCGTCCCAGAAGGACTCGTCTTCGTCGTCGTCGGAGGCGGTGAGGTCGACGTTCTCGAACTCTTCCTCCTCCTCGGCGACATCGTCGGCGTCGACCTCGTTCTCCTCGGCCGCCAGCAGCTCCGCCTCGGCGACGGCGACCGCGGCCGCGTCGACCTCGGGCGTGCTCACGACGCTGTCGATCGCGTCGAGCACGTCGTCCCAGCCCTTGACGATCGCGGCACCGACCTGGTCCCACAGCTCTTCGCCGTCGCGGCCGACGAAGGTGCTCGCCCCGCTGGCCAGTGCGCCGAGCACCGGGTTGTTGCCGAAGAACTTGGTCACCACGTCGAGCTCGCACACCTCGGCGATATTGCGCACCATCGCCAGGGTGTCCTCGAGCTCGCCGACGACATCGACGTCCGGGTCGCCCGCGGCCAGCTCCGGCACGGAGACCAGATCGAAGCTGAAATTCTCCTCCGGCTCCAGCTCAGCGGCCGATAGGCCGGCGATGACCGCCCAGGACGGGTGGTCGACGAGGTCGTTGTCGGAGTTGGTGCGGATGAACGCCGCCAGCTCCGCAACGGACTCGAATCCGTAGAGGTCGTCCTCGTGACCGAGGAACGCCTCCCACTCGTCGTCACCGTCGCGCCAGCGCGGTGCCCACAGGGTGACGAGATCGCCATCGGTCAGACCGAGCTCGATCGGGACGATGTCTCCAGAAGCCATGACGCGAAGCCTAGCTAGCTCGAGCGCCGGGCACTATCCGGCCCGGGTGCTAATTGCCCGCCGGGCTGTGCACTCGAACCGGTGAGCGATTCGTTCAGTGTCGCAATGATGTTGGAACGTGCCTCTCCAGCGGTCTCGGTGGCCTGCTTGCAGGCCGACAGGATGAGCGCGGCGGCCTCGGGGGGCGCCAGTGTGGTGATGGCTTCGTCCAGCGTCAGGCCGACGAGGGCGCCGTCGCTGTTCACCTCGGCGGTGACCAGCCCGTCCTCGGTGGTGAAACGCCCGTTGACCTGCTTCAACCCGTACAGCGCCGCCTCGAGCGCCTCGAGTTTTCCGGTGACGCCCGCGACCAGGGCGTCCATTTCCGCACTCACAGTGGCCTCATCCAACTCGTCTGACCGGTGTCGGCATCGTCGATGCGATCGAGTTCGTCGACCGCCTGCCGCCGGGTGGGCAGGTTCATCTTGTCGAGCAGTTCGTCGGGGATCTGCGCCTGCTCGCTGTAGACCTCGCGCAGGCGGGCGGCGGCGGCGATGGTCGAGCGCCGGGTCAGGCGCAGGATCTCGTCGGCCAGCGCCTGGGCGCCGAACTGGTATTCGCTGCGTTCGAATTTGAGCGCGATCGGCAGACCCATGCTGGTCGCGCGGACCGAGATCGTGCCCGAGCGGTTACTGCTGACCGCTGACTCCACATTCGGCACCTCGGGGATCGGCGTGCCGCTCATTCGGTGGGCCTGTAGAAGCCGTAGAACTCCATGCCACTGTTCTCCGTTCGGATGGAACTGATCGAAACCGGATCGCCGGCCTCGACGAGCTGCCCGTTGCCGACCACCATGGCGACATGGCCGTCCCACACGGCCAGATCGCCCGGCATCAGGTCACCGGGGGATACCTGGGGGTTTCCGATGTGCTGTTCCTGCGCGAGGCGCGGGAGCTCGACTCCGGCCTCGCCGTAGGCGTACTTGGTGAGCCCGCTGCAGTCGATGCCCGCCTGCGGGTCGTTGCCGCCCCAGACGTACGGGGTGCCGACGGCGCCGATGGCCGAGCGGACCGCGGTCGCGGCCTTCTCGTTGGGCGCCTCGACCGTACTGCCGTCGGGCAGGGTGATCTTGATGCCGGTGCCCGACCCGGTCGACGAACCGGCCGACGACCCCGTCGATCCGCCCGTGCCCGCGGAGGTTCCGCCGGTGGTGGTCGACTTGGAGCCGCTGGTGCTGCTGTTGCTGCCACCCATCGCCGTCGACAGACCGGATCCCATCGCACTGAGCACCGTGCTGCCGGTGCTCGCCGCGGTCGAGAGCAGACCGGAACTCGACGCCGAGGACACGAGGTTGCTCGCGCCGGAGGAGACGCTCGCCAGCGCCGTGCTCGACGGTGCGGGGGTGAGCTCCTGGATCGCGGCGGTCTGGGTGCTCATTTCGTCCTGCACCCGGCCGACGACGCCCATGCCCTGACCGATGTGGTCGATCGCCGAGCTCACCACGGCGGTCAGACCGGCGGGTGTGCCGAGGGTGGGGCTGAGCGCGGACACCTGGGACAGGAACGAGTTCACGATCCCGTCGAGTTCCTTCTGCCCGGTCTCCACATAGGCGGCGGCCTGGTCGACGACGGTCGCCATCTCGGTGCCGTTGTCGGACAGGGTGGCCGAGGAGGTCTGCACGCGCAGCGCCTTGGCGGTGGCCGCGTCGACGGCCTGGCCGTCCCACGCGGTGTTCACGTTGTTGATGCTGTAGCGACCCTGTTGATAGATCTGGTCGAGGTTGATCGAGGTCGAGCGCAAGCCGTCGGACGCGCCGCCGGTGCCGAGCACGCCGGAGCCGAAGCTCGACAGCAGATCGAGGAGGGGCTGAGCCAGCCCGCTGAGGTCGATCATGCGTCGGTACCGATATCGCCCGCGGCCGCGGAGAGCCCGGCCGCGTTGTTCAGGTCGGTCTCGACCAGGGTGGTCGCGGCGCTGGCGGTGGCCAGCCCCATGCTCCCCATGACCGCCGACAGCTGCGCGATCGACGCCACGTGACCGGCATGGGCGGCGGAGTAGGCAGCGGTGAAATCGCCGCCGATGAGACCCATGATGGGGCCGAGCAGGGTGGGGTCGGAGGCAACCGATCCAGCTGCCGCCGTGGCCAGTTCCGTCGCCATCACCTCGGCAGCCGCGCTGTACGCGACGATGCCCTCGGCATCGGCCGACATCTTTTTCGTCATCGAACTTCCCCCAATCCTCGAGTTCCCGGGCAGAGTACGTCACTCATTATCTTGGACGCACCGACTCCGCATTCGGTTCCCTCGACTGCGAAAATATTTCCCCAGCGGTCGTAGGCGCGAAGCGCCAAGCGACCCTATCGTCTTTTCATGCGCACCGACACTGTCGACCATCCGCTCGCCTCGACCCTGCTCAGCACCATGCGGGACGCTCGTACCGACAACGCCACCTTCCGCAATGCTCTGGCCGATCTCACCGGCATCCTCATGTACGAGGCGCTGCGCGACGCGCCGGTGGTGCGCGAACCGATCGACACGCCGGTCGCGGTCACCGAAGGCGTCCGGTTGGCGTCGCCTCCGCTGCTGGTTCCGGTGCTTCGGGCCGGGCTCGGCATGGTCTACGCCGCAGCCGAACTCGTGCCGCAAGCCCGCGTCGGTTTCGTCGGCATCGCCCGCGACGAGCAGACCCACGAGCCGGTGCCTTACCTCGAATCCCTGCCCGCCGACCTCACCGGCCTGCCGGTATTCGTCCTCGACCCGATGCTGGCCACCGGCGGTTCGATGCGCCACACCATCGAACTCCTCGTCGCCCGCGGGGCCACCGACATCACCGCCATCTGCGTCGTCTCCGCCCCGGAAGGCGTTGCCGCCCTGGCTGGCTCGGGCTTGCCGGTCCGCCTGATCACCGCCGCCATCGACGACCGCCTCAACGAGCACGCCTACATCGTCCCCGGCCTCGGCGACGCGGGCGACCGCCAGTTCGGCCCACGCTGAATCGGCCTCCCACCGCCCGGTTTTCGTGAGATCCTGGCAGGCATGGGGAGTGGGGTTACCGGGCCGGAGAAGCCGTTCGAGCTGGTTTACAGCGATGTCGCGGCCTGGGTGGACGACTATTTCGTCCGAGTGTTCGGTGACGCGCTGGGGTATCGGCCGGACGATCAGCTCAACTGGTGTCCGGAGTGGTGGCGGCACCCGAGCGCGGCCATCCGGCTGGACGCGCTGTGGCGGGTGTGGGAACGCCACCGGCTCGAAGGTGGGCTCGGCATCAGTCTCTGGTTTTTGGACCATGCCGATCCGCATCTGCGGGCTCTGACCGACGGGAACGGACCTTTCCGTCGATGCTCGATCGAGCACGGACACCAGGAGACGTCGCCGCTGCCCACGGCGGGGCTTCCGGCGCACGACGTATTCGGCGATCCCAGCCGCGAGTTGTTCCGCGAGCCGGGTCCCGGCCTCGGCGATGCGGGTGACCCCTAGTTCGGCCCACGCTGACTCAGCGCGGCCGGGCGAGCGATTCCAGGCGGTCGACTATTCCTTGCCTCCTGCCAGCGACCGGCAGAACGTGGTGAGCTCGGAGAGTCGCTGGGCGGCAAGCTGTCTGGCGTTGTTCAGGTCGTCCGGTTCGGATACCTGGGCGAATACCTCCAGGTAGCACTTGAGTTTGGGTTCGGTGCCAGAGGGGCGGACGACGATACGGAAGTCGTCGGCGTCGAAGACCAGCGCGTCGGTGCGTAGCCGGCCGCGGACCTGCGCCTGGTCGGTGAATTTCACCGGGGTACCGGCGATTTCGCTGGGCGGGTCCGCGCGCAGGGCGGCGACCAGCACGCTCGCGGCGGCCTGGTCCGGCAGGCGCAGTGAGACCTGATCTCCCGCGTGCAGGCCGAATTCGACAGCGTAGGAGTCGAGTTCGTCCTGCAGCGTTCGGCCCTGAGCTTTCAGCAGGGCCACGAGATCCGCGGCGGCGACGGCGGCCGAGATGCCGTCCTTGTCACGGACCTTCGTGGGATCGACGCAGTGCCCGATGGCCTCCTCGTAGGCGTATACGAGTCCATCGCCTGCCCTGGCCAGCCATTTGAAGCCGGTGAGGGTCTCGGCGTAGCGCGCCGATCGCGCGGCGGCCAGCTTCGACAGCAGACGCGAGGACACGATGGTCGTGGCGACCAGCGGATCGGTGGGACCGGTACGCAGCACGTAATCGGCCAGCAGCACACCGGTTTCGTCACCACGCACCATGTGCCAGCCAGCAGGACCAGGTACGCCGAGGGCGCAGCGATCGGCATCGGGATCGAGCGCGATCGCGACATCGGCATCGATCCGCTCGGCCAGCGCGAGCAGCAGATCGGCAGCGCCCGGCTCTTCTGGATTCGGGAAGGCGACGGTGGGAAAGTCGGGATCGGGGGCGAACTGTTCATCGACCACGTGCACGTCGGTGAACCCCGCCGCGGCCAGCGCGCGCACCGCGAGCTCACCGCCGACACCGTGCAGCGCGGTGAGCGCGATCCGCACATCCGCTCGTGCACCTGGCCCACCGAGCAGGCCGGGCAATTCCGCGACGCGTGCGAGATACCGATCGACCAGGTCGGCGCCGGATACCGGAACAGGTTCCCGCGCAATCGGTTCGATCACCGCCTCGATGGCCTTCTCGATCTCGCTGTCGGCGGGAGCGATCAGCTGCGACCCGCCGTCGAGATACACCTTGTAACCGTTGTCAGCGGGCGGGTTGTGCGAGGCGGTGATCTGCACCCCGGCCACCGCGCCCAGCTCACGCACCGCGAACGCCACCACCGGAGTCGGCACCGGATCGGCCAGCACCGTCACCGGAAACCCTGCGGCAGCGAAGATCTCCGCCGTCGCGGTGGCGAACTCGGCAGATCCGTGCCGCGCGTCGCGCCCGACCACAACCGCCCCACCGCCGAGGCACCGCGCACGCAACCAGTCGGTCAGTCCGGCCGTGGCCCGCGACACCGTTGTCACGTTCATCCCGTCGGGGCCTTCGCGCAACGGTCCACGCAGGCCCGCGGTCCCGAACCGCAGCATCTACACGCGCTCCAGAATGCCGCGCAGCAGCTTGCCGAGCCGGGGCGCGGCGGCTTGCCCCTCGGCCAGCACCTCGGCGTGCGAAAGATGTTCCCCGGTAACGCCCGCGGCCATATTGGTGACCAGCGAGATGCCGAGCACCTTCGCGCCGAGCGACCGCGCCTCGATGGCCTCCAGCACCGTCGACATGCCGACCAGATCGGCGCCGATGGTCGCGAGCATGCGGATCTCGGCAGGCGTCTCGTACTGCGGTCCGGTGAGCCCGGCGTACACACCCTCGGTCAGACTCGGATCGATTTCCCTTGTCAGCGCCCGCAATTCGGGATCCCAGGCATCGACCAGGTCGACGAACCGCGCGCCTACCAGCGGGGTGCGCGCGGTGAGGTTGATGTGGTCGGCGATCAGCACCGGCTCACCCACAGCCAGCCCCGCTCTGAGTCCGCCCGCGGCATTGGTGAGCAGCACGATCTCGGCGCCCGCCGCGATCGCCGCGGTCACCGGATGCACCACCTGCTGGGGTGTGTAGCCCTCGTACAGGTGCTGGCGACCCATCAGCAGCAGCACATTGTTGTCGTTCACGGTGACCGAATGCACCATGCCGCCGTGACCCTGCGCGCTGGGTTTACCGAAGCCGGGTAGCTCCGTCATGGGGATCGAGGCATGCGGCGCGCCGATCTCGGCTGCTGCCTCCTGCCACCCCGATCCCAGCACCACGGCCACGCGATGACGCGGCACTCCCGTACGTTCGGCAATCGCCGCAGCGGCCTGTTCGGCAGTCATGAAACGAAGTCTAAGCGGCAGCGGGGATGGGCGTCCTCGGGCCGAGTGACCATGGTTGGACAACATCGGGCTCCTGCGTGTCGTACCCGCGAGTAGGTACGCCTTCCGTCGCGGTTTATTCTCCCTGCATGCCGTATTTGGAGCGCTCTGGTGATGTTTTCGTCCTGTACCTCGGCAACGAGGGTGAGACCGACAACGAGAACCGTTTCTCGCCGGGCTGGATCGACGCCTTCCACGCCGCACTCGACAAGGTCGAGGCGTCCGAGGGCGCTGCCGCGCTGGTCACCGTCGCGACCGGTAAGTACTACAGCAACGGCCTCGACACCGATTA
Source organism: Nocardia sp. NPDC058518 (assembly GCF_042719655.1). NCBI lineage: Bacteria > Bacillati > Actinomycetota > Actinomycetes > Mycobacteriales > Nocardiaceae > Nocardia > Nocardia sp. NPDC058518. Next base: position 117,459 of record NZ_JBHXNJ010000014.1, on the reverse strand, counting down.
CGTCTTCGGCAACCTGGACAAGGTCCACGGCTACCTCGACCGGGTGCACTCCCTCTACACCCGCCTGCTGACCTTCCCGATGCCGACGGTCGCCGCGGTCAACGGCCACGCGTTCGGCGCGGGCGCCATGCTGGCCACCTCCCACGACTTCCGCGTGATGCGCGGTGACCGTGGCTTCTGGTCGCTGCCCGAGGTGCACCTCGGCATGCCGTTCACCATCGGCATGAACGGCTTGCTGAAGGGTCGCCTGAGCAACCAGGTGTGCGTCCAGGCGATGACCACCGGCCACCGCTTCGGTGCCGACGAGGCCATCGCCGCCGGCATCGCCGATGCGAAGGCCGACGCCGACGAGGTACTGCCCGCCGCGATCGCCCGTGCCGCCGCGCTGACCAGCCTGCGCAAGCCGATCACCCCGATCATCAAGACCGCGCTGCACGCCGAGACCCTCGCCGCGCTGGCCACCCCGGTCACCCCGGAGAACCTTCCCTTCGGCAACTGACCACGCTCGCCGGTGCGCCGCTGTCGGGCACTGATGCAAGACTGGGGGTATGGCACCCTCGCGCACCGGCGAACTCACAGCCACCGCCTCCGACGCCGCGATTGTGGCTGCCTCGGACGAGCTGATCGGGCTCTCGCACGCGATCCACGCCGAACCCGAGCTGGCCTTCGCCGAGACGCGTAGCGTCGCGAAGGTCCTCGCGCCGCTGGTCGAGCGCGGATTCGCGGTGACCACGGGCGTCGCCGGGCTGTCGACGGCCTTTCGTGCCGTCTACGGCAGCGGCCCGCTGACTGTCGGCATCTGCGCCGAATACGACGCTCTGCCCGAGATCGGGCACGCCTGCGGGCACAACATCATCGCCGCGTCCGCCGTCGGCGCGGCCATCGGGCTGGCCGCGGTGGCCGACGCGCTCGGCCTGACCGTGGTGGTGCTCGGCACGCCCGCGGAGGAGAGCGGCGGCGGCAAGGTGCTCATGCTGGAAGCGGGCGCCTTCGACGACATCGCGATGGCGATGATGGTCCACCCTGGGCCCGGCGACATCGTCGGCGCGCGTTCGCTGGCGCTGGCCGATCTCGCCATCGTCTTCCACGGCCGTGAGGCCCACGCCAGCGCCGCGCCCGAACTGGGCCGCAACGCGGGCGACGCGGTGACCCTGACCCAGGTTGCTGTCGGCTTGCTACGTCAACATCTGCGACCCGGCCAGCAGCTGCACGGTATAGTGTCCGACGGTGGCGTAGCCCCCAACATCGTGCCCGGACGCGCGGAGTTGCTGTACTACCTCCGCGCTGCCGATTCCGGCTCTCTCGACGACCTGATGCGCCGAGCGAAGGCGTGTTTCGAAGCGGGCGCCCTGGCGACGGGCTGCACCCACGACATACGGACGCTCGCGCCCACCTATACCGAGCTCACCCCCGATCCGGTTCTTTCCGCTGCCTACCGCGCGCAGATCACCGGATTGGGACGGACGCCGATCGCGCCCGAGCTCGAGGTGCTGCGGCCGCTCGGGAGCACCGACATGGGCAACGTCACCAACGTCATCCCCGGTATCCACCCGGTGATCGGCATCGATGCCGGCGGCGCGGCCACCCATCAGCCGGAGTTCGCCGCCGCCGCGGTGAACGCCTCGGCGGACCGGGCGGTGCTCGACGGCGCGCTGGCATTGGCACGTACCGCTGTCGCGGTGGCGGGCGATGAAGTACACAGGGACAGGTTGTTGCAACGGCTGATCGAACGACAGGAGGACATTCGGTGACCATTTCCGGCCATCCGGGCACCGCACGCGCAGGCTCCGACGCGCTATCGATGGGTGTTGGCACCCACTCGATGGCGCGCGAGAACGCAGCGTGTCCGACCACGCCGGACACCGAACCAACTCTGATGTCGGAAACCGAGATCGTCGACGCATGGCTGGCCGAGCACGCGGGTGACCTGGTGCAATGGCGCAGACACATCCACGCCAACCCCGAGTTGTCCCGTGCCGAGTTCGCCACCACCGAATTCGTGTCGGGCTGGCTCACCAAGGCCGGGCTGAGCTGGGAAGTGCTGCCGGGTGGCACCGGCTTGATCTGCGATTTCGGCCCCACCGATCGTCCGCGCATCGCCTTGCGCGCCGATATGGACGCGCTGCCGATGCAGGAATTCACCGGCCTGACCTTCGCCTCGACCGTGCCCGGTGTGTCGCATGCCTGCGGGCACGACGCGCACACCACCGTGCTGCTCGGTGCCGGTCTCGCGCTCGCCGAGGTCGAGGACAGGCTGCCGGTGGGGGTACGGCTGATATTCCAGCCTGCCGAGGAAGTGATGCCGGGCGGTGCGATCGACGTGGTCGCGACGGGCGGGATGGCCGGGGTGGACCGGATCTTCGCGCTGCATTGCGATCCGCGTCTGGAGGTCGGCAAGGTCGGCGTGCGGACCGGTGCCATCACCTCGGCGGCCGACACCGTCGAGCTGGTGCTCGACTCGCCCGGTGGGCACACCTCGCGGCCGCATCTGACCAGCGACTTGGTCTACGCGATCGGAACTGTCATCACGGGCTTGCCCGGCCTGCTGAGTCGCCGCGTTGACCCGCGCACCAGCACCGTCATGGTCTGGGGCGCGGTGAGTGCGGGCAAGGCACCCAATGCGATCCCGCAGACGGGCATGCTCACCGGCACGGTCCGCACCGGCGATCACGCCACCTGGCTGCTGCTGGAACCGCTGGTCCGCGAGATCGTCGACGGCTTGCTCGCGCCCACCGGCGTGCGCTACCAGCTCAACTACAAGCGCGGCGTCCCACCGGTGGTCAACGATCCGACCTCGGCGCTGATGTTCGAGGACGCGGTGCTGGCAATGGGTGAGGACGCCCTCGCCGATACCCCACAGTCCGGCGGCGGCGAGGACTTCTCCTGGTACCTGGAAGAGGCGCCAGGCGCCATGGCCAGGTTGGGAGTCTGGTCCGGCGTCGGCGAGCAGTTGGACCTGCATCAGCCGACGTTCGACATCGACGAACGCGCACTGGCCGTCGGCGTGCGTACCTTGACGAACCTCATCCTCCAGGCTTGACCGCCACTCCGCGCATTTTGGCCGGACTCGCCAGCCGCTGACTTTCGTCGGCGGCCGGCGGCCGGCGGTCGTGCGGTGGCTGGGTCAGCTCGTACCCGGTGAGTTACCCATGTTCTTCTGTGCTGCTAAGCGCCTGGGCCGACGTTTTTGCTGTTGCGGGTGCGGAGGGCGTGGACGTAGTCCTCTGGGGCGCCTGCTTTTTCGGCCGCGTCGGCGATGACGCCGATGTAGCGGGCCGAGGGGAGGCCGCCTTCGTAGGCGTCGAGGACATAGAGCCACGCCAGGCGGGACTCGCCCTGGGTGCCGGTGACCCGGATTCGGATCTTCTTGTGGATCCCGAAGTCGGAGCCCTCCCAGCGGTCGAGGCTGTCCTCGTCCTCGGGGGAGACGTCGTAGAGCACGACGAATACCCGCTGGCCGGGATCCTCGACGACGGTGGCCAACGGCCCTTCCCAGCCGATGTCGTCACCGGCGAAGGTCAGGCGCCAACCCTCCAGCCACCCGGTCCCGGACATGGGCGAATGCGGGCAGCGTTCCAGCATCTGCGTCGAGTCCATGTTGGACCCGTAGGCGGCATAGATCGGCACCATCAAACTGTAGCCAATAACCATGGCGGAATTCCTGTCTCCCACCCAGATCGGCTGACGGTCACACTTGCCGATGGCACAGAACGTGGCACACAACACGCGCACCGTTGTTCACCGATCCGACCCGGCCGTGTCACATCGCACCTGAAATGATGGCCTCGACAGCAACGGGCGAGCCCTCACAAGGGGCCAGGTCCGATCAGGCGAGCACAAGGAGCGTGACTGGTGGCACGGATTGCGATCATCGGCGGTGGACCGGCCGGATACGAGGCGGCACTGGTAGCCGCCCAGCACGGGGCCACGGTGACCCTGATCGACGCCGACGGCATCGGTGGCGCCTGTGTGCTGTGGGATTGCGTGCCGTCGAAAACGTTCATCGCCTCGACCGGCCTGCGCACCGATCTGCGCCGCGCGCGCGATCTCGGCATCACCCTCGATGCCGACCAGGCCAAGGTGCATCTGCCCGAGGTGAACGCTCGCGTGAAGGCGCTCGCGCTGGCGCAGTCTTCCGATATCCGCACCAAGTTGCAGGCCGCGGGCGTGCAACTACTTCCGGGCTACGGCGAATTGGTCGGGCCAGCACCGGGTTTGGCGCATCGCGTGCGCGCGACGCTGACCGACGGCAGCACCGAGGAGTTCGAGGCCGAGGTCGTGTTGATCGCGACCGGCGCGAGCCCGCGGGTGCTCCCCGGCGCCGAGCCCGACGGTGAGCGGATCCTGAACTGGCGCCAGCTCTACGACCTGCCGGAGCTGCCGGAGACGCTGGTCGTCGTCGGATCCGGTGTCACCGGCGCCGAATTCGTGTCCGCGTACACCGAGATGGGTGTGCGGGTGAAGCTCGTGTCCAGCCGTGATCGCGTGCTGCCCGGCGAGGACGCCGACGCCGCCCTCGTGCTCGAGGAAGCCCTGGCCGAACGCGGCGTCGAGCTGGTCAAGCACGCCCGTGCCGATGCCGTGGAGCGCACCGCCGACGGCATCGTGGTGAAGCTGTCCGACGGCCGCACCGTCACCGGCTCGCACGCGCTGATGACCGTCGGCTCCACCCCGAACACCCAGAACCTCGGCCTCGACCGGGTCGGTATCGAACTCGATCGCGGCGGATACCTTCGCGTCGACCGGGTTTCGCGTACGTCGGTGCCCGGCATCTATGCCGCGGGCGACTGCACGGGTCTGCTGCCGCTGGCCTCGGTGGCCGCCATGCAGGGGCGGATCGCGATGTACCACGCGCTCGGCGAGGGTGTGAGCCCGATCAGGCTGAAGACGGTGGCCTCGGCGGTGTTCACCCGTCCGGAGATCGCGACCGTCGGTGTCAGTCAGACCGCCATCGACAACGGTGAGGTCCCGGCGCGGACAGTGATGCTGCCGCTCAACACCAATCCGCGCGCGAAGATGTCGGGGCTGCGGCGCGGCTTCGTCAAGATCTTCTGCCGCCCGGCGACCGGTGTGGTGATCGGTGGTGTGGTGGTCGCGCCGATCGCCTCGGAGCTGATCCTGCCGATCGCGCTGGCGGTGCAGAACAATCTGACCGTCACCGACCTGGCCCAGACGTTCTCGGTGTACCCCTCGCTCACCGGTTCGCTCACCGAAGCCGGACGTTTGCTGATGCGCCACGACGACCTCGACTGAGACCGTATCGCCAGAATGTGAAACGAATCACAAGAGGTTTCGGGTTTCGAATTGTGTTGTTCGCCAACGCTGCTCGTCGCTTCCCGGCAACCCGCACACCAGGTGTTTGCGCAGGCGGCGCCGGGTGAACTCGAAACCTGGTGCTGCGTTGCCTGTCCCGCGCTCATGTGGTTGACTCACCGCCGAGGCGTGATCAGATGTTGATCGCGTGGTGGAGCAGTGGGGGATTCCCTCCGGGAAAGGGATTACGAAAAGTGAAGCATCGTAAGCCGAGTCGGGCGCAGCGAGCGATGGCAAGCACGTCGTTGCCGCTGGCTGCCGCGGCAGCCGTGGCAACCCTTCTCGCGGCACCGGCAGGCGCGGTCCCCAGTGACCAGCCGACCACACCCGCGACTCCGGCTCCTGCGCAGCCGGGCCAGCCTTCGGGCGAAGTAGAAGCTCCGGAGACCCCGGAGAGCGCCAAGCCGGGCGAAACCAAGCCGACGCCGGCCCAGCCGGGCGTCACCAGCCCCGCGCCGGGTCAGCCGGAACAGGCCGTCCCCGCCAAGCCGACGCCGAGCCAGCCCGGTGTCACCAAGCCACGTACCGCGCCGCTGCCGGTGCCGGGACAGGCGCAGCCCGCGGTCCAGCCGGAGCGCGCAGGCGCGACGCCCGATCAGCCGGGCACCGCCAAGCCCGAGACGGGTACCACGCCGAGCCAGCCGGGCGCCACGCCGGGCCAGCCGGGCACCACGCCGAGCCAGCCGGGCGCCACGCCTGGACAGCAGCAGACGCAGCCCAGCGTGCCGTCCGGTCAGGGCAACGGGACCGGCACCCAGGCCGAGGTCGAGTCTCCGGACACCCTCATCCAGGAGCCGAAGGAACCGGCCTGGCAGGCACCGCGCCTGGCCAACGCGCCCGCCGCGCCCGTCGTCGAGATGGAAGGCCCGCGCCAGGAACTCGGCGTCACCATCGACGGTGCAGGCATCCTGGCCAACACCCACCACTACAACAACGCCTCGGGCTACGTCGGCACTGTCGGCTACCGGGCGCCGGGTGGCGGTTTCGGTGACGCCGGTGTGTCGGTCGAGTACATCGGCGCGAACTCGGTCAAGGTCACCACCTTCAACGGTGGCGACGGCCGCAGTGACAACACCACGGTGACCGTGCTCGACACCACGCAGGCCAACCTGGCCAAGGCCGCGGTGGAGAACTGGATCAAGGCGCAGCCGGGCGGCACCGCCGCGCTCGATGCGGCCGCGAAGGCTACACTGCCCGTGCCGGGCGAGCTGCTCCAGACGTTGAACGTCGCGGGTGTGAACACCCAGTGGGGTGGCTCGATCCAGTACTGACACGCAGTACGTCGTGGGGGGGGGGGGGGGGGGGCCCCCCCCCCCCCCGGGGGGGGGGGGGGGGGGTGTGGGGGGGGGGGCGGGGGGGGGCGACACACCGGGGGCCGGCAGCACCCCTCGGGGGTAGTTGGACGGGCCGTCAG
>NZ_JBHXNJ010000014.1:97132-110722 GCF_042719655.1 Nocardia sp. NPDC058518 | reverse complement strand
ATCGTGGGGGTTTTTAACACCCTGTGGGGGGGATCTATCATGTACTGACCGGATGTAGGTGGGGTGGGGGGGCCGCCTTCGACCGCCCCACACGTGTGTCCTGGGGAAAGGATTGACGTGGGCACCGAGGGCGACGACAACGAACGCGGCGATCAACGACCTGCTGCGGAATTCGGTCCTCCCGTAAGCGATTTCGGGCCGCCGGTCGACGACGCCGGTTTCGGTGGGCCTGTTCCCGCCGCGCCGCCGCCCGCGCCGTCCGGGGTTCCGGAGCGGGGTTGGCGACCGGCCGGTCCGCCCGCCGCGCCTGCGCCCGGCCCGTTCGGTCCGCCCGCCGGTGCTCCCGCGCCGGGTCCGTTCGGTGGCCCTGTCGCGGGTCAGCCGCCGGTCGCTCCGCCGCCCGGTGCTCCGTTTACCGGTTCGGTGCCGCCGGGACCGCCCGCCGGTCAAGCGCCCCCTCGGCTACCCGATGGTCGCCGTTCCGCGCCGACCTCTGTTTTCGGTGACGCATTGGCGACGCCTCCGCGCAACGCGCCGTTCGGTGGTCCCACTACCGGCGGTGATGCGCCCGCCGGTCCCGGGTCGCGGGAAGCCGCGCCGTTCGGCGGTCCCACTCCGGGCGGTCCGCCCGCCGCCGACCCGACGGTCCGTTTCGGTGGCGAGCAGCCGCGTGATGAGGGTTCTGTCTTCGGCGGCTCGGTATTCGGTGATTCCGTGCCGGTGACTTCCGGTCGTGAGCTCACCGAGGTGATCCGTCGTGGTCGCCCCGGCCCCAAAGATCCTGCGCCGCAGACACCCTCGCGCGATGCCGGGCCCCCGGAGCAGGTGCGCCCGCCCGAGGGCAGCCGCACCCCGCTGGTCCCCGACAAGCCGAGGCCCGCGGGCGACAAAGCGTGGTGGGACAACCCGGACGATGACGGCGCGATCCCGAAGCCGCCGTCCGAACCCGGCCTGTCCTGGGCCGACGATCCGATCGCGCGCCGTCTCGCGCCGAAGATGCCGACCACCCCGGCGCCGGTAGAGCAGGAACCCGATAACAAGCGCCTGCGCTGGATCATCGGCGGTGTGGCCGCGGCTGTCCTGCTCGTGGTGGCCCTTGTTCTGACGATCGGGCTGGTCAAGCGCGGCGGCGGTGCCGATCCCGGTGTCACGGCCGCGCCGGTTCCCTCGGTCGCCTCCGCTACCGAATGCCAGTCTGTCGCAGAACAATCTGTCACCGTCGGCAACGGACCGGGCGACACCACCACCGGCGCCAGGGCCATCCTCGGCTTCCAGTACGCCTTCTACACCGACCGGTCGGGGGCGAAGGTGCGCGAATTCGTGGCGCCCGACGCCGAGAACATCTCGCCCGCCGAGACGATCCAGCAGGCGATCGACGGGCAGATTCCCGCCGGTACCACCCACTGTGTGAAGATGCGCGAGACCACCGTGGGCCGCTACGACGTGGAACTGCGTGAAATGCACCCCGATGGCTCGGCGGTGGTCTACAAGCAGGAAATCATCACCACCAACACCGACGGAAAGTGGCAGGTCAAGTCCATCACCGCTCGGTAGAGTCTCACTGCATGAGACGACAATTTCACATTCTGGCGGACGATATGCAATCGTAGGATGATTGCTTCTCTTGGCGTCCCCGGAGGTTCCCATGTCGCTGACAATTCCAGCATTGGCGGGCAAGCTCGCCGGCCTACAGAGCTCGGCGATCAGGGATCTGCTCAAACTCACTGCCCGCGACGACATCATCAGCCTCGCGGGCGGCCTCCCCGACGCCACCCTGATGCCGCGCGAACAGATCGCCCTCGCCGCCGAGAACGCCCTGCGCGACCCCGCCGTGCTGCAGTACACCGAGTCGTCCGGTTGGCCTGCCCTGCGCGAGGTGATCGCCGCCCGCGAATCCGCCAAGATCGGCCGCACGGTGCCCGTCGCCGAAGTCTTCATCACCCACGGCTCACAGCAGGCGCTCTCGCTCCTGGCCGAGGTCCTCCTCGATCCCGGTGCCCTCGTGATCGTGGAAGACCCCGCGTATGTCGGTGCGCTGCAGGTCTTCCGAGCCGCGGGCGCCCGAATCGTCGCCGTCCCGCTCGACAGCGACGGCATGCGCCTCGACATCCTCGAAGACCTCCTCGCGGCAGGCGAACGCCCCGCCGTCGTCCACACCGTCTCCACCTTCCACAACCCCGGCGGCGTCACCCTCACCCCCGAACGCCGCCAACGCCTCGCGAAACTGGCTGAGGCCCACGGCTTCTGGATCATCGAAGACGACCCCTACGGCGAACTCTGGTTCGACAACCCCGCCCCCGCGCCCGTGGCCACGCACTCCGCCCAGGTGATCCGCCTCTCCAGCGTCTCCAAAATCCTGTCCCCCTCCCTCCGTGTCGGCTGGATGATCGCCCCCGAAAGGGTCTGCCGCGCAGTGGAACTCCTCAAACAAGGCGCCGACCTCTGCGGATCGGCCCTGACCCAGCAGATCACCACCGACCTGCTCACCGACACCAATTGGCTAGCCACCCACATCAATTCGATCCGCACCACCTACGGCACCAGGGCCCGCGCCCTGGTCTCCGCCGTCCGCACCACCTTCGGCGACCGCATCCGCTGCACAGACCCCACCGGCGGCATGTTCATCTGGGCCGAATTCACCGACAACACCAACACCTCCACCCTCCTCCCCACCGCCCTGGACACAGGCGTCGCCTACGTCCCCGGCGCCGCCTTCGCCATCACCAACACCACCCCCAACACCCTCCGCCTCTGCTTCACCACCTCCGACGAAGCCACCCTGACCGAAGCGGTCAACCGCCTGTCGAAGGCCGCACAGGCTACGAGCTGAGCGGGAAGGACCTTCGTCGCGGTTCGCTCGTCACAGCGGTCGGCTCCGACGCAGATCCGCGCGGGAGAACGCCTGGGCGGCCGCTTCGAGCAGCGTTTCCTCGAGCGCTGTTGCCGAGGCAGCTTGCGCGGTCGGTTCACACCCAGTTGTAGGTGCGTTCGACGGCCTTGTTCCAGTCCGCGTAGCGCTGGGTGCGTTCCTCTTCGGGCATCGAGGGGGTCCAGGTTCGGTCGGCGGACCAGTTGGCTCGTAGGTCGTCGAGGCCGGACCAGAAGCCGACTGCCAAACCGGCGGCGTAGGCGGCGCCGAGGGCGGTGGTTTCGCGGACTACCGGGCGGACGACGGGGACGTCGAGGATGTCGGCCTGGAATTGCATGAGGAGGTTGTTGCCGGTCATGCCGCCGTCGACTTTGAGGGTGGTGAGTTCGAGGTCCAGGTGTTGGGCGGCGGCGTCGGCGCGCATGGCGTCTACCACCTCGCGTGTTTGGAAGGCGGTGGATTCCAGTGCGGCTCTTGCCAAGTGGGCCTTGGTGACGAAGCGGGTGAGTCCGGCGATGACGCCGCGGGCATCGGGGCGCCAGCGGGGGGCGAACAGGCCGGAGAACGCGGGGACGAAGTGGGCGCCGCCGTTGTCCTCGACGCTGAGGGCCAGTGGTTCCACTTCCTCGGCGGAGGAGATGATGCCGAGGTTGTCGCGCAGCCACTGGACGAGGGAGCCGGTGACGGCGATCGAGCCTTCGAGGGCGTAGACGGCGGGTGCGTCACCGAGTTGGTAGCAGGCGGTGGTGAGGAGGCCGTGCTTGCTGAACACCGGGGTCGTGCCGGTGTTGAGGAGCATGAAATTGCCTGTGCCATAGGTGTTCTTGGCTTCGCCGGGGCTCAGGCACGCTTGGCCGAATGTGGCAGCCTGCTGGTCGCCGAGGATCCCCGCGACCGGGATGCCTTCGAAAGGACCGGCGGTGATATCGGCGTAGACCTCCGACGAGCTGCGGATCTGCGGCAGCAAAGACATCGGGATGTCGAAATCGGCGCAGATCTGTGAATCCCATTGCAGGGTGCGGAGATCCATCAGCATGGTGCGTGAGGCGTTGGTGACGTCGGTGAGGTGTGCACCGGTCAGCTTCCACAGCACCCAGCTGTCCATGGTGCCGAAACACAGGTCGCCTGCTTCGGCGCGTTCCCTGACGCCGTCGACATTGTCGAGGATCCAGCGCAGTTTCGGACCGGCGAAATAGGTCGACAGCGGCAGCCCGGTGCGGTCCGCATAGCGTTGCGGCCCTTGATCACCGGCGAGTTCGGTACACAGTTGATCGGTGCGCGTGTCCTGCCAGACGATCGCGTTGTACACGGGCTCGCCGGTCGCCCGATCCCACACCACGGTGGTCTCGCGCTGATTGGTGATCCCGACGGCGGCCAGATCCCCGGCCGAGCACCGGCTGTTGCCCAGCGCCGCACCGAGTACCGACTCGGTATTGCGCCACACCTCCGCCGGATCGTGCTCCACCCAGCCGGGCTTCGGAAAGATCTGCCGATGCTCCCGCTGGGCGGTCCCGACGATCCGGCCCTGCCGATCGAAGATGATGCACCGACTCGAAGTCGTGCCCTGATCGATGGCAGCCACATAGCGACGCATTGATGCAGGTTACCGAAAGCGGAGCCCGGGGCCGCACGCTTTGTCGTCGGCGACGAATTTCGGACCCGCGCCCCGCCGCGCACGTCCCGAGCGCGGCGCGGGCGCTACGTTTAGCCTGTACGCAGCGGCGCCGCCGAACGCGGCGCTGGCCCACTGTCGGCTGGGACCGGCCGGAATCGGTCGGCGGCGAGGAGTCGAGCATGTCGCAGACACCGGAGTTCCTGCACCCGGGTGAGTTGGTCGCGGGCGGGAAGCGGGACCGGCTCGGGCCCGGCGATCTGGGGCCCGAACATCGGCGGACCGCTTGGGAGCGTCTGGGCAAGGATCAGTTCGACGTCCTGGTTGTCGGCGGCGGCGTTGTCGGTGCGGGTATCGCGCTGGATGCTGCGACACGCGGGCTGTCGGTCGCGCTGGTCGAGGCTCGCGATCTCGCGTCGGGCACGTCGAGTCGCTCGTCGAAGATGTTCCACGGTGGCCTGCGCTATCTCGAACAGCTGGAATTCGGCCTGGTCAGGGAAGCTCTGAAGGAACGTGAGCTGGCACTGTCGACGCTGGCACCGCACCTGGTGAAGCCGCTGCGGTTCCTCTACCCGCTGACGCATCGCGTGTGGGAGCGGCCGTACGTAGCCGCGGGCCTGACCCTGTACGACACCATGGGCGGCGCGAAATCCGTTCCGGGACAGCACCATCTGACCCGTCACGGCGCGTTGCGTCTGGCACCCGGCCTGCGCCGCGATTCGATGATCGGCGGCGTCACCTACTACGACACCGTCGTCGATGATGCCCGCCACACCATGACGGTGGCCCGCACCGCCGCCCACTACGGCGCGGTCATCCGCACCTCCACGCAGGTCGTCGGATTTCTGCGTGAGGCCGACCGGGTCGTCGGGGTGAAACTGCGTGACACCGAGGACGGGCGCACCGGCGAGGCGCGCGCGAATGTGGTGATCAACGCGACGGGCGTGTGGACCGATGAGGTGCAGGGTCTGTCGCGGCAGCGCGGCCGATTCCATGTGCGCGCGTCCAAGGGCGTGCACATCGTGGTGCCGCGCGACCGCATCGTCAGCGACGCCGCGATCATCCTGCGCACCACCAGCTCGGTGCTGTTCGTCATCCCGTGGGGCGCGCACTGGATCGTCGGCACCACCGACACCGACTGGAACCTCGACCTCGCCCACCCCGCGGCGACCAAGGCCGATATCGACTACCTGCTCGACCGGGTCAACGAGGTGCTGGTCACCCCGCTCACCCACGCCGACATCGACGGGGTCTACGCGGGCCTGCGTCCGCTGCTGGCGGGGGAGAACGACGAGACGTCCAAGCTCTCGCGCGAACACGCCGTGGCACGCGTCGCGCCCGGTCTGGTGAGCATCGCGGGCGGCAAGTACACCACCTACCGGGTGATGGCGGCCGACGCGATGGATGAAGCAGCACAAGACATTCCGGCACGCGTCTCGCCCTCGATCACCGAGAAGGTCGCGCTGCTCGGTGCCGACGGCTACTTCGCGCTGGTCAACCAGACCGTGCAGCTCGCCGAGCACTACGGCATCCACCCGTACCGGATGACGCACCTGCTCGACCGCTACGGCTCCCTCGTCGACGAGGTGCTCGCCATGGCCGCGGGCAAACCCGAACTGCTGCAACCGATTACCGACGCCCCGGCCTACTTGCAGGTCGAAGCGGTCTACGCGGCCGCCGCCGAAGGCGCGCTGCACCTCGACGATATCCTGGCCCGCCGCACCCGCATCTCGATCGAATACTCCGATCGCGGCGCGAACAGTGCCGAGCAGGTCGCCCACCTCATCGCACCCGTACTCGGTTGGGACGCAGACGATATCGACCGTGAGGTGTCCACGTACCAGGCGCGGGTGCGGGCCGAGATCGAATCGCAGACCCAACCCGACGACAAGTCGGCCGACGCGCTGCGGGCCGCCGCTCCCGAGCCGCGCCCGCAACTGCTGGAGCCGGTGCCGCAGGACCGCTGAGCCTCAGACCGGGTCGATGCGGGCCCTGAGCAGACAGAACTCATTGCCTTCCGGGTCGGACAGGACATGCCACGATTCCTGCCCCGTCTGGCCGATATCGGCCGGGCGCGCACCGAGCTTCAGCAGGCGTTCGAGCTCGGCGTCCTGATCACGGTCGGTGGGGTTGACGTCGAGGTGCAGCCGGGATTTCCCGTGTTCCGGCTCTTCCCTGCTGCTGAGGATGATCGTCGCCTGCGGACCGCCGAACCCCTCGCGTGGGCCGATCTCCACGGTGCCGTCGTCCTCGCGATCGAGGACGACGAAGTCCAGGACCTCACACCAGAATTGGGCAAGTGCCTCGGGGTCGCGGCAACCGAGCACGAGCTCACTGATCCGACATGCCATCACGAAACCTGCTCTCTAACTGGGGAGATGCCCTGGCCGTTAGCGATGAAAACAATCCCGGGATCGTATCGGACACGGTGATGCGCGGCGAGGCGTTTTCAGGGAAGTGGCTGACACCGAGGACAGAAGTAGATACCGCGTTCGCGCTGGGTGATGCGGTCGGCGGGGTCGTCCTCGCCGAGGAGCTGGGAGGCGATGGCGGTGCCGCAGCGGGGGCAGGGGCGCCGGGTTCGGCTGTAGACCATGGGGCGCCATGGCGGCTGGTGCGCGGCCTTGCCGAGGACGCGGTGGGCTTCGTCGACGAGCGCCGGGAGATCGGGAATCTCACCGACGGGGGTGGTGGGGTGGACTCGGCGGAGGAAGCAGATCTCGCTGCGGTAGATGTTGCCGATGCCTGCCAGATTGCGCTGGTCGAGCAGGGCGAGACCGATGGCGCGGCGTGGGTATTCGGTGAGCCTGCCCAGGGCCTCGGCCGGGTCCCAGTCCGGGCCGAGTAGGTCGGGGCCGAGGTGATCTATGACGGTGTGTTCGTCGGCGCGTGGCAGGACCTGAACCTTGCCGAGCGAGAATCCGACGGCCTCGACTTCGTCGTTGCCGAGGACGAGTCGCGCGGTGACCCGCGGTTTGGTCCAGCGCTGGCCGCAATGGAACACCCGCCACTCGCCCTCCATCTTCAGGTGGGTGTGGATGCTCCAGCGGTCGGTGCGGATGAACAGGTGCTTGCCGTAGCTGGCGACCTCTTCCACGAGATCGCCGACCAGATCCACCGTGGCGTACCGGGGGACCCGGAAGTCGCTGCGGGTCAAGGTCTTACCGGCCAGGGCCGTGCGTAGGCGCTGCGCGGTGCGGAAGACGGTGTCGCCCTCGGGCATTCGGCTACACCTGCCTGCGCAGCCGCAGACCGCTCGGGGTCATCGAGAAACCGGCTTCGATCAGGACCTCGACGAAAAGGTTGCCGTGCACGGTTTCCCCATTGATCTTGTCGATCACCAAGCTGTCGACCCTGCGGTCGCGCACCAGCCCCGCCAGCGCCATGGCTGCCGCACGGCGCAGGCCGATGTCCTCGGTGAAGCTGAGCAGCGTCTTGCCGCCGCGCTCCGAGTAGAGCACCAGTTCGCCACCGACCAGAACTACCACGGCACCCGCCTTGCGGCCCGGTCGATGACCGCCTTCGGCGTCACCCTTCGGCCACGGCAGGGCGGCGCCGTAGGGGTTGGCGGGGTCGCACGCCGCGAGGGCGAGCGCGACGCCCGCTCTGGTGTTGTCACGGTCGGTGTCGAACGAACGCAGGCGATCGACGGTGTCGGTGGTGGAGAACTGGGCGCCGCCGAGCGTGTCGACGAAATAGCCGCGCCTGCATCGGCCGCGATCCTCGAACTCGGTGAGCACCCGGTACATCAGCTGGAAACCGCCGGATATCCCTTCGTTCTGCACCGAGCCGCGAGTCAGCACGCCGTAGCGTTCGACGAGCTGATCGGCGGTGGCATGGGCGCGAACGGTGTTGTCCCGCACGCGTTCGGGCAGGATCGACCAGCGGCCGGCCAGCATCGGCGGGCCGGATCGGGTCGGCATCGACGGTCGTGGCAGGTACGCGCGGCCGCGGGGAGCGCGGCGCGGGGCGCGGTGCGCGGTGGTGGCGCGGGCGGTGCCGGACAGCAGGGCGCGCACCGGGGCGAAGGTGTCACCGGAGACGTATCCGGCCCAGACCAGCTGCCACAGTGCGTCACCGGCGGCCTTGTCGTCGAGCAGACCCGCGGTATCGGAGAGCTGGCGGAAGAAATAGGCGCCGCCTCCCGTCAATGTGGGTGGCAATCGTGTGGCATCACCGGAATCGGTGGGCGCATCGTGTTCTGGACCAGGCCGTTGACCATTGCCGCGGGTTGGTTGCGCGCGCTCGGCGGCGTCGAGGTCGACGACCTTATCGGCGGACGCGCTTCTGCGAGCCGCCTTCGGGCGGGTGCCGGGTGACTCCGAGGCGACTGGAGGATGCGGGTCGGTTCGCATGGTGCCGGATGGGGGCCAGGGCTCCAGGTTCGCGCCGAGAGCTGCCAGTAGCCCGAGCTGGATGTCGGTGGGGTCGATCTCGTCGGCTGGGGGCAGGGTGAACGGTGCCTGATCGGCCAGGTGCAGGGCGATCCAGCCGTCGCGGGCGGTGATGGCGCCGTGGCCCGACCACACCACCTCGCCGGTCGCCATCAGCTCGTCCAGCATGGCGGGGGAGTAGTCGCGGACTCGCGTCGGCAGGATCAGCGACTCCCATGCCGAGGCCGGAATCGGCACACCCGCAAGCTGTTCCACCACCGTGGCGACGCCGTCGACGCCGCGCAGCTCGCCGGAACCGACGTGTTGCCAGGCGGGCAGGAAGCGTGCGAAGGCCGCGGTGGAGACCGGCTCGACCTCGTGCCGTGCGGCAGCGAGCGAACGGCGGCGCAATCGACGCAGAACCTGGGCATCGCACCACTCGCCGCCAGCCGTACCGGGAGTGAATTCGCCCTCGACGACGCGCTTTTCGGCGAGCAAACGATGCAGCGATGTCGCGGCGACCGCAGTCCCCAAACCGAAGCGGTCGGCGACCGCCGCGGTGGTGAACGGCGCGTGGGTGCGGGCATAGCGCCCGACGAGGTCGCCGAGCGGATCGGGCACCGGTTCGATGAACGCGGCGGGCACGCCGATCGGCAGCGGAACCCCGAGCGCGTCGCGCAGACGAGCGGCGTCCTCCACCGCCACCCACCAGGTACGTCCCGCGAACGAAACCTCCAGCGCCCGCCGCGAATCCCGCAGTTCCGCGAACCAAGCCGGTGCATCGGAGTCGATGAGCAGGTCGTGGCTGCCACGATCGGCCTGTGCTCCGCCTTCCGAAAGACCGTCGGCCGAGCGGGTTCCGTTGTCTGGGTGCAAGGCAATGCTGTCGGGGGGCGCGGCGTTATCCCGGGGGATACCAGCCGGCCCGGCTCCGACGGCTCCTGCGCCGGGTCTTGGGGCGAGTTCGCCGGACTTCGAGCCTCGCTCGTGTGTGCGAAATTCGTCCGGTGCTCGACTTTCCATCGCCTCGTCGTGGCGAGCGGCGGATGGGGTGCCGGGGCGGGGGACGCAGCGGGCCGCGGCTTCGGCGGGCGTGAGTGGACCGAGCAGGCGTAGGAGGTCGGCCAGGCCTTCGGCGTCGCGGGCTAGACGTTCGGGGGTGAGGCGTTGGAGTTCTTGTTCGGTCAGAGCGATGACGGCGGGGTCGAGGAGTTCGCGGAGTTCGACGCGGCCGAGGAGTTCGGCGAGCAGGCTGGAGTCGAGGGCCAGTGCGGCGGCCCGGCGTTCGGCCAGTGGGCTGTCGCCGTCGTAGAGGAATTGGCCGATGTAGGAGAACAGCAGGGCACCCGCGAACGGCGACGGGCTCGCGGTTTCGACTTCGATCAGGCGGATCTCGCGGCGGGCGACCTTGGTGAGCAGGTCGCGCAGGGCGGGCAGGTCGTATACGTCGCGCAGGCATTCGCGAACGGTTTCCAGCAGGATCGGGAATTGCGGGAATTTGCGTGCCACGTCCAGCAATTGGGCCGAGCGCTGCCGCTGCTGCCACAGCGGTGCGCGCTTGCCGGGATCACGGCGCGGCAGCAGGAGTGCCCTGGCGGCGCATTCGCGGAAGCGGGACGCGAAAAGGGCGGAGCCGCCGACCTGTTCGGTGACGATGTCGTCGATCTCGTCGGGCTCGAAGGCGAACAGTTCGGCGCCGGGCGGCTGATCGGTGGTGTCGGGCAGGCGCACCACGATGCCATCGTCGGAGGCGGTCGGGGCGGCGTCGATGCCGAACTGTTCCTGGAGGCGCGCGCCCACCGCCAGCGCCCACGGTGCATGGACCGGGGTGCCGAAGGGCGAGTGCAGGACCAGACGCCAATCACCGAGCTCATCGCGGAAACGTTCGACTACCAGCGTGCGGTCGGTCGGCAATTGACCTGTCGCACTGCGTTGTTCCTCGAGCAGACTCACCAGATTCGCTGTCGCGTTCTGGTCGAGCCCAGCGGTGCGCACCAGGTGCTCGAGCCGCTCCGCGGGCTTACTCCGCGCGGCAGACGAGGGCTCGTCGCGCAGACCCATGTCCGCGACGATCCGCGTCAGCTCATCGGCTGGCACCTTCCCCGCCGTCCGAACGAATTCGCCCAGCGCGGCGCCCAATTCGGCCGGGCGGCCCAACCCGTCGCCATGCCAGAACGGCAACCTGCCCGGCAGCCCGAACGCAGGCGAGACCAACACCCGATCGAAGGTGATCTCCTCGATCCGCCAGCTGGTCGCACCGAGCGCGAACACATCACCCACGCGCGATTCGTAGACCATCTCCTCATCGAGTTCACCGACCCGAGAAGCTTTCTCACCCACCATGAACACCGCGAACATTCCACGGTCGGGAATCGCGCCGCCGGAGGTCACCGCCAGCCGTTGCGCGCCGGGACGGCCGGTGATGGTGCCCGCATCGCGGTCCCACACCACGCGCGGGCGCAGTTCGGCGAACTCGTCGGACGGATAGCGCCCGGCCAGCAGGTCGAGCACCGATTCGTAGGCCGAGCGGGGCAGGTTGGCATAGCTGCCGGTGGAGCGGACGATATCGAACCAAACGTCGACGTCGATCGGTTCGAGCGCGCAGGCCGCCACCGTCTGCTGGGCGAGGATGTCGAGCGGGTGCGCGGGGATCTGGAGCTGCTCGATCTCACCCGCGAGCATGCGCTGGGCGGCGACGGTGCAGTGGATCACGTCGGTGCGGTGCTTGGGAAACAGCACGCCCCGCGAGATCTCACCGACCTGGTGCCCGGCGCGGCCGACTCGCTGCAAGCCACTGGCCACCGACGGCGGCGCCTCCACCTGCACCACCAGGTCCACCGCGCCCATATCGATGCCGAGTTCGAGACTGCTGGTGGCCACCACGCAGCGCAGGCGGCCGGTCTTGAGATCGTCCTCGATGATGGCGCGCTGTTCCTTGCTGACCGACCCGTGATGCGCGCGCGCCAGCAGATGGTCGGCCCCGTGGATCACCTCGGTGGACGGTCCGAGCTGGGCGGGTGGCTTGTGCTCGGTCTCCACCGGCTCGCCGAGGCGGGCGGAGTAGGTCTCGTTGAGTCGCGCTGTCAGCCGTTCGGAGAGCCGCCGCGAGTTGGCGAACACGATCGAGGACCGATGCTCGAGCACGAGGTCGACGATGGCCTCGTCGACATGCGGCCAGATGGACCCCGGCTGATCGGAGTCGCCCCCGGGATCGGTCATATCGGCCACCGGCACCCGCACCGACAGGTCGAAGGTCTTCGGCGCCGGCGGGCGCACGATGGTGATCGGCGCGTTCCCGACCAGGAACCGCCCGACCTCCTCGGGCGGGCGCACCGTCGCCGACAACCCGATCCGTTGCGCGGGCTTGTCGGTGAGCTGGTCCAGCCGGGCCAGCGACAGCGCCAGGTGCGCACCGCGCTTGGACCCGGCGATGGCGTGCACTTCGTCGACGATCACTGTGTTGACCTGGGCAAGCGTCTCGCGCGCCGCCGAGGTCAGCAGCAAGAAGAGCGACTCGGGAGTGGTGATGAGAATGTCGGGCGGCGTGCGCAACATCGCCTGCCGCTGGGCGGGCGGAGTGTCACCGGAGCGCACACCCACCGAGATATCCGGCGGGTCGAGGCCCAACCGCTTCGCCGTCTGCGTCACGCCGACCAGCGGTGCCCGCAGATTGCGCTCCACATCCACCGCCAGTGCCTTCAACGGCGACACGTAGAGCACCGACGTGCCCCGGCGTGCTCCCGCTTCGGGTGGGTCCCGGTGAGCCAGTTGGTCGATAGCCCACAGGAAAGCCGACAAGGTCTTTCCCGACCCCGTCGGCGCGATCACCAGGGTGTTGTCCCCGGCGGCGATCGCGTCCCACGCGCCGAGCTGGGCCGACGTCGCACCGGGGAAGGCGCCGTCGAACCACTGTGCCGTTGCGGGGGAGAACCGATCCATAGCACCAAGTGTGCACCGACCCTCCGACAACTTTGCCGGCATCATGCACCCCCACCTGCGTGAACATGCTGATGACCGGGGCGGCGCGAAGCCCGGGTTGTGGCGTGGATCGCACTCGTCGCTACCCTCGACTCTCGTGCAAACGGTGCTGAGAGTCGACCTTGTCGGCCATGGCCTTACCGAGGCGGTACGTAAGGCGCGTTTTCCTGTCGATGAACCCCTGGACGAGTCGGGGCGGGCCGCTGTGCGTGCCTGTGTGCCGCTCGATGCGGCGCTGGTGCGGACAGGACCGGAGCGGCGGGCTCGCGAGACGGCGGAGGAATTGGGCCTCGTCGGCGAACAGGACGTGCGATTACGGGATCTCGATGCCGGGTCGTGGCGGGGCAGTGAGATGGGCAAGATCGCTCAGGATCAGCTGTTCGCCTGGCTCACCGATCCCGAATTCCGTGGGCACGGTGGGGAATCGGTCAGCGATCTGGTCGATCGGGTGCGGTTCTGGCTGGCCGAGATCGCGTCGTCGGGGCGCGACACCGTAGCGGTGACGCATCCGGCGGTGGTGCGGGCGGCGCTGCTCGTGGTGCTCGACGCACCGGCGAAGTCGTTCTGGCGCATGGATATTCCGCCCGCGAGCGTCACCCGGCTGCACTATCGGGGGAACTGGACCCTGCGGCTCGGCAACGGATAACGAAAGAAGGCCCCGGAGTCGAAACTCCGGGGGGCTCCTCCATTTTCCGGGTACACGAATTTAAACTGCGCCCACCCGGGTAATTTGCCGCCCTCCTACCCTCCTGCTCCAA
>NZ_JBHXNJ010000014.1:0-97122 GCF_042719655.1 Nocardia sp. NPDC058518 | reverse complement strand
TCAAAGTAAAAAAAAAACCCCCCCCGGCTAAAAAACCGGGGGCCCATTCTTCGTAGTAGCGGGAACAGGATTTGAACCTGCGACCTCTGGGTTATGAGCCCAGCGAGCTACCGAGCTGCTCCATCCCGCGTTGCAAATACCACTTTACACGGGGTGGGTCGGAAGGCGAAATCGTATGGCTGATCAGCCGAAATGGATCCCCTGCGCGAGCGGGAGTTCGGTGGAGTAGTTGACGGTGTTGGTGGCCCGGCGCATGTAGGCCTTCCACGAGTCCGAGCCCGACTCCCGGCCGCCGCCGGTGTTCTTCTCCCCGCCGAACGCCCCGCCGATCTCCGCACCCGATGTCCCGATATTGACATTGGCGATGCCGCAGTCGGAGCCGGCCAGGAACTGTTCGGCCTCGCGCTGGTCGAGCGTGAAGATCGACGAGGAAAGTCCTTGTGTCACACCATTATTCAGTGCGATTGCCTCGTCGAGTTCGTCGTAGGTCAGCACGTACAGGATCGGTGCGAAGGTCTCCTCGCGCACGAGTTCGGTCTGCGCGGGCATGCGGACGAGGGCGGGCCGCACGTAGTAGGCGTCGGGTCCGAGCGTCTCGACTCGCTCACCGCCACAGATGATGTCGCCACCTTCGGCCACCGCGCCGACCAGCGCCTGCTGCATCGCCGCGAAGGCGCGCTCGTTGATCAGCGGCCCGACCAGCACCCCGTCGTCGAGCGGATTGCCAACGGGCAGTTGGCTGTACGCCGCGGCGAGCCGGTCGACCAGCTGGTCGGCGATCGAACGATGCACGATCAGCCGCCGCAGACTCGTACACCGCTGCCCCGCGGTCCCCGCCGCCGAGAAGACGATGCCGCGCACCGCCAGCTCCAGATCGGCGCTCGACGCCACGATCGCGGCATTGTTGCCACCCAGCTCGAGCAGGCACCGCCCGAACCGCCCGGCCACCCGCGGGGCAACGGCGGCGCCCATCCGCACCGAACCGGTCGCGCTCACCAGGGCGACCCGGTGATCGTCGACCAGGGCGGAGCCGACGGCGGCATCACCCTGAATCAGTTGGTGCACTTCGGGATCCGCTCCCACGTCGACCGCCGCACGACGCAGCAGCGTGTGACACGCCAACGCCGTCAACGGCGTGGTCTCCGACGGCTTCCACACCACCGTGTCGCCGCACACCAGCGCGATCGCGGTATTCCAAGCCCACACCGCGACAGGGAAATTGAACGCCGAGATCACGCCGACGACACCGAGCGGATGCCACGTCTCCATGAGCCGGTGGCCGGGGCGCTCGGAAGGCATGGTGGCGCCGTAGAGCTGGCGCGACAGCCCGATCGCGAACTCGCAGACGTCGATCATCTCCTGCACTTCGCCCAGCGCCTCGGGGCCGATCTTGCCCGCTTCCAGGGTCACCAGCTCGGCCAGCTCGTCCTGATGGGTCACCAGCAACTGGGACAGCCTGCGCACCAGCGCCGCTCGCACGGGTGCGGGGACGGTGCGCCACGCCTGGAACGCGGTGGCGGCGCGGCCGATCGCGGCATCGACGTCGGCGGGAGTGTCGGTGGTCAGTGGCAGCAGGACGCCGCCGGAGATCGGCGTGCGCGCGAGCAGCGGGCCGGGTTCGGGCACAGTGGCGCCGAGGCCGTGCAGGAGCGCCCTGGCTCGCAGTGAGAGCTGCTCGGAGAAGTTCACGGTCTGCGTCATCGGTACTCTGCTCACCTTCTGCTGTTTGGTACGACTCACGGAAAAGTTCGGGAGAATTCGGTGGGGAACGGAAAGAAGTTTTCCCCGCGCGAGCCCCACGCTGCGTTAGCCTTCGCTGATGGCGGATACACCGGCTCGACCCCAGCTCGACGACATCGATCGACTATTGATCAAAGAACTGATGGCAGACGGTCGCGCCACATTGTCGAATCTTGCGGAGAAGGCCAGCCTTTCGGTCTCCGCGGTGCAATCGCGGGTGCGCAGGCTCGAAGCGCGCGGCGTGATCCGCGGGTATGCGGCGCAGGTGGACCCCGAAGCGCTCGGGCACTTGTTGTCGGCGTTCGTCGCCATCACTCCTCTCGATCCGTCCCAGCCCGATGACGCGCCCGCCCTGTTGCAGCACATCCCCGGCATCGAGGGGTGTCACTCGGTGGCGGGCGAGGAGAGCTACGTCCTGCTGGTGCGGGTGGCCTCGCCCCGGCATCTGGAACATCTGCTGCAGGAGATCAGGGCCACGGCCAACGTGCACACCCGCAGCACGATCATCCTGCAGACATTCTATGACAGGTAGTGATCTTCCGTAATTTGATTCGTGATTCCGTAGAACTTCCGTAAATATTTGCGTATCGTCGGTTTCATGACCATCGAACTGGAGCGCCCTGGCGCGGCGGTCATCCCCGCCGACCGGGTCCACGAAATCCTGTCCTCGCACATCCTCGCGGACGGTTTCGAGCTTGTGCTCGACCTACACGAGTCGCACGGCCGCACGCTTGTCGATGAACGCGACGGCACCAGCTATCTCGACATGTTCGGCTTCTTCGCCTCCAACGCGCTCGGGATGAACCATCCCGCGCTGGCCGGCGACGAGAGCTTCCTCGCCGAACTGACCACCGCCGCACTGAACAAGCCGAGCAACTCCGACATCTACACCGTCGAGATGGCCCGCTTCGTCGAAACCTTCGCCCGCGTTCTCGGCGATCCGCACCTGCCGCATCTGTTCTTCGTCGACGGTGGTGCGCTCGCGGTGGAGAACGCGCTGAAAGTCGCTTTCGACTGGAAGAGCAGGCACAACCAATTGCACGGCCGCGCACCGGAACTCGGCACCAAGGTGCTGCACCTCACCGGCGCCTTCCACGGCCGGAGCGGCTATACGATGTCGCTCACCAATACCGACCCGATCAAGACCGCGCGATTCCCGAAATTCGATTGGCCGCGAATCGACACACCGCACACCTTCGCCGGGCCCGACATCGCCGCCCTCGAGGCGCGGGCCATCGCCCAGGCCGAACAGGCCTTCGCCGACAACCCGCACGACATCGCCTGCTTCATCGCCGAGCCGATCCAGGGCGAAGGCGGCGACCGCCACCTGCGACCGGAATTCCTCGCCGCCATGCAGCGGCTGGTCCACGCCTACGACGCACTGTTCATCCTCGACGAGGTGCAGACCGGTGTCGGCATGACCGGAACCACCTGGGCCTTCCAGCAATTGGACGTGCGGCCAGATGTGGTGGCCTTCGGGAAGAAGACCCAGGTCTGCGGGATCATGGCAGGCGGACGGGTCGACGAGGTGGTCGACAATGTCTTCCGGGTGAGCTCCCGGCTCAACTCCACCTGGGGCGGCAACCTCACCGACATGGTCCGCACCCGGCGCATTCTCGAAGTGCTGGAACGGGATCGGCTGATCGAGAGCGCGGGGCCGCTCGGTGCTTTCCTGCTCGACCGGCTCAGCAAGCTCGCCGCCGCCCACCCGAACCTGGCCGGCGAGGCGCGTGGGCGTGGGCTGATGTGCGCGATCAGCCTTGCCACCCCGGAGCTGCGCGATCGAGTGGTGACAGAGCTGCGGGAACGCGAGCACGTGCTGCTGCTCGGCACGGGGGAGCGCGGCATCCGGTTCCGCCCGCCGCTGACAGTCACCGAGGCAGAGCTGAGTCAGGCCGTCGACGCACTCGACGCGGTGCTCACGCGAGAACATGGGTAACTCGTCGGGCACCGGCTGATCCGACCGACACCTCACCGCCGCCCGCGTCGCTGAGTCTCCCCGCGCCTCGATCCGGCTAAGAGTCGCGGGGAGGCGGAACAGTCAATCCGAGTGCGCCCGCGACGAAGCGGTGGACCGAGGCGAGGCCGGCGGCCAGTGCCTCGTCCTCGCCGGGTCGGGCCCACCCCGTGACGGTCGCGGTGTCGCCGGGGCCCGGTGTCACGCCGATCTCGGCGACCAGTTCGGCTGTTGTCGGAACGCAGACCGCCCAGGAGAAGTGGGATTCATCGGCCCACTGTGCCGACCGGGTGGCCACGTAGCCGGGATCGGTGATGCCGCCATCGGCCAGCGCGGGTCGATCGTCGATGCGCTCGTCGGCGCGAAGGGCGCGCAGATACCAGGACCCTGCGTTGATCTCGATCGGTTCCACGCCCGCAGCCTAGTGCCGACCGGCGTGGCCCTCGCCGACGGTCCCCGGCGATCACGGGCACGCCGGATTCAGGCCGTGCGGAGGGTGCCGCCGCCGAGGAGTGAGTGGACGGCGGTGCGGCCGATGTCGAGGGCGCGGGTGAGCAGGTCGGTGTCGCGGGCCGCGCTGTCGATGGCGGGGGAACCGGCGGGTGGGTGAACCTGGAGGACCTGCTCGCCGAGGCCGTCGAGGTAGCTGTCCTCCATCGCCTGCTGTCCCGGCCGCTTACTCCATGCCCGGAACGCGCCGGGCGCGATGGCACGCATGTACCCGCCGCCGACCACCCGATGCAGCAGGGGAGCGGGCGGGCGGAGTTCATCGGTCCGGCGGGTCCGCAGAACCAAGGCGTGGGTGGTGCCCGCGGCCACGGCGGTGCGGATCGGCACGGTTTCGGTGAGCCCACCGTCGAAGTAGTTGCCGCCCGCGAGGGCGACCGGCGGTCCCGCCAGCAGCGGTAGGCCCGCGGAGGCCCTCAGCGCCGTCATGAGGGACTGCTTGTCGGTGATGTAGGGCCCGAGATCCACCGACTGCCCGGTGCGGATATCGGTCGCGATCGGGTGGAAGGTGGTCGGATTGGCCAGGATGGCCGGAAAGTCCATCGGCTCGATGCCGTCGTACACGCGATGCACGAGATAGTGCAGATCGAAGACGGGGCGACCGCGGAAGATGCGCACCGGATCGACCACGCGGCGCATGATGGCCGGATCGGTCCACGATCGCATCCCGGTGGCCGCGCGCCCGCACAGCAGCCATGCACCATTGATCGCCCCTGCCGACGTGCCGTACACGGCGTCGAACACCTTCGACAGACCCAGTTCCTCGAGCGCCTGCACCATGCCGCTGGAGTACACACCGCGGCTGCCACCGCCCTCGATCACCAGCGCGAGGCGATGACCGTCGGCGCGATGACCGGCGTCCCGCCTGCCCTGGATCACCTCGGCCACCGTTGCCGTACCCGGCGTCGAGAGCGGGTCCAGATCGGTGTGCGCAGTACTGGTCACCCGATCCACGATACGACAGAACACGGACACCCATCCTGCGGAGACAGGTGATTTTCGTCCGCCGTTCACCCCGGCGAACGACAACGGGCGCTGGTCCGCGAAGACCAGCGCCCGTTGGTGAGTTCTTACTACTTGATCTCCGCCAGGACGGTGCCCTGGGTGATCGCCGCACCCGCCGCGACGGCCAGCCCGGTGACGACACCGGCCTTGTGCGCGTTGACCGGGTTCTCCATCTTCATGGCCTCGAGCACCACGATCAGGTCGCCGACCTCGACGGTCTGGCCCTCTTCGACCGCGACCTTCACGACAGTGCCCTGCATCGGCGCGGTCACCGCGTCACCCGACGCGGCACCGGCACCGGCGCCACCACGCTTGCGCGCCTTCGGCTTCTTGCGAACCACACCGTTAGCGGCCGTACCGGCCGCACCGCCACCGAGGCTGAACTGACCGGGCAGCGACACCTCGACGCGACGCCCACCGACCTCGACGACAACCTTCTGCCGGGGCAGATCGTCGTCGTCATCGTCGGCTGCGCCACCGGCCGTGTACGGCTCGACGGTGTTCTTCCACTCGTTTTCGATCCACTTGGTGTAGACGTCGAACGTCTGGCCGTCACCGATGAACGCCGGGTCCTCGATGACCGCGCGGTGGAACGGGATCACCGTCGCCAGGCCATCGACCTCGAACTCGGCCAGCGCGCGACGGGCGCGCTGCAGCGCCTGCTCGCGGTTCTCGCCGGTGACGATCAGCTTGGCCAGCATCGAGTCGAACTGACCGCCGATGACGCTGCCCTGGACCACACCGGAGTCGACGCGCACACCGGGGCCCGTGGGCTCGCGGTAGACGTTGACCGGGCCGGGAGCGGGCAGGAAGCCGCGACCGGCGTCCTCACCGTTGATCCGGAACTCGAACGAGTGCCCACGCGGCGTGGGATCTTCCTTGATGCTCAGCTCGTCGCCGTTGGCGATCGCGAACTGCTGGCGCACCAGGTCGATGCCCGCGGTCTCCTCGGTGACCGGGTGCTCCACCTGCAGGCGGGTGTTCACCTCGAGGAACGACACGGTCTCGCCCTGCACCAGGAACTCCACAGTGCCCGCGCCGTAGTAGCCCGCCTCGCGGCAGATGCGCTTGCTCGATTCGTGGATGGCGGCGCGAACCTTGTCGGACAGGAACGGCGCGGGCGCCTCCTCGACAAGCTTCTGGAACCGGCGCTGCAGCGAGCAGTCGCGGGTACCGGCGACGACCACGTTGCCGTGCTGGTCGGCGATGACCTGGGCTTCGACGTGGCGGGCCTTGTCGAGGTACTGCTCGACGAAGCACTCGCCGCGACCGAAGGCGGCGATGGCCTCACGGGTCGCCGACTCGAACAGCTCGGGGATCTCCTCGATGGTGTGGGCGACCTTCATGCCGCGGCCACCGCCACCGAAAGCGGCCTTGATGGCCACCGGGACGCCGAATTCCTTGGCGAACGCGACGACCTCGTCGGCGTTCTTGACCGGGTCCTTGGTACCGGCGGCCATCGGCGCCTTCGCCTTCTCGGCGATGTGGCGCGCGGTGACCTTGTCACCGAGGTCGCGGATGGACTGCGGCGACGGGCCGATCCAGATCAGCCCGGCGTCGATGACGGCCTGGGCGAAGTCGGCGTTCTCGGAGAGGAAACCGTAACCGGGGTGGATCGCGTCGGCGCCGGACTTGGCCGCGGCGTCGAGGATCTTGTCGAACACGAGGTACGACTCGGCAGAGGTCTGACCGCCGAGGGCGAACGCCTCATCGGCGAGTTTCACGAAGGGAGCATCGGCATCGGGCTCGGCGTACACCGCGACGCTGGTGATTCCCGCGTCCTTGGCAGCCCGGATCACGCGAACCGCGATCTCGCCGCGGTTAGCTACGAGTACCTTTGTGATCCGTGCGCTGGCATGGCTGGGCACTGAGCCTCCTGTGTGCAATCTTTGGTCGCGTCGGGGAACGGTTCGCCGGTTAGGCCCCGTACCCGGTATCGACAACTTTCGTCTCGGGCGAGTGTAGGCAGTGTGCCAACACTGCTCGAACTCGGCTAGCCCTACTGCCGAGTAGGTCGCAGGTCACATTACGCGGCGCACACTGATGTGAACATGTTTCAAATGATCTGATTCGCGACACCGGGTTCGGTGCCCGTCGCGATCGGCACCCGCACCGAGTTTCCCCATTCGATCCACGATCCGTCGTAATTGCGCACCGACCTGCGGCCGAGCAGGAAGGTCAGGACGAACCAGGTGTGGCTGGATCGCTCGCCCACCCCGCTGTAGACGACCAGGTCGTCGGCGGGCAGCGCGCCGTAGACCTCGTCGAGGTCGGCGCGCGAGCGGAAGCGGCCGTCGATCGTGGCGGCGTCGGTCCACGGGATGTTCACCGCGGTCGGCACGTGTCCGCCGCGCAGCGTCGAAGACGGCAGGCCGGAGGAGGCCGCCGAGCGTAACCACGCAGGCCCTCGGGTAGACGCCGAGGTATCAGCCGCGTCGTCGAGCTCGCCCGAGTACTCCTGCGCCGAGCGCACGTCGACCAGGGGCTTGCCCAGCCTGCCGAGCACCTCCTCGCGGAACGCGCGCGCGGTCGAGTCGTCGCGCACGACCTCGGGATAGTCGCTGGGAGCGGGGTAGGGCTGGTCGAAGGTGGTGTCGCGCTCCTCGGAGATCCAGGCGTCGCGGCCGCCGTCGAGCAGGCGCACGTCCTCGTGGCCGAACAGCGAGAAGATCCAGGCGGTGTGCGCGGCCTGGGCATTGCCGCGATCGCCGTAGATCACGATGGTGTCGTCGCGCTCGATACCCTTGGCGCGCATCAGTTCGGTGAAACGCTTGCCGTCGACATAATCGCGGGTCACCGGGTCGCTCAGATCGCCGCGCCAATCGATTTTGACCGCGCCCGGGACATGGCCGATGTCGTAGAGCAGGATGTCATCGTTGGACTCGATGATCCGTAAACCACTCACACCGATGTTTGCGGACAGCCATTCTGTGGTTACCAATCGATGCGGGACTGCGTAGGAACCGAAGGCGGGGTGCGGATCCGGGGCGACGGGCACGGTGTGGTCCTTCACGCGAGTTGGGTGGGTGCGAGCAGTATGTGGTCGCAGCCGATGGTAAGTGTGTGGTGGCACATCACGAATCGACACAATGGGCGAATAAAGCGCACGGATGTCCGATAAAGTCTCTGGAGAGGAGGGGTGAGCTATGTCCGATTCTTGGCCGCGACGGCGACTGCTCGCGATCCTACGTGGCGCCACCGAGCCCCTCGATGCCCAGGAACTGGCCCGCATCACCGGACAGCACGTCACCACCGTCCGATTCCACCTCGATGTCCTCACCCGTGAATCGCTGGTTCGCCAGTTCCAGCAACCGCCACGCGGTCGCGGACGCCCGCGCATCGGCTATCGCGCGGTGCAGCGCTCGGTGGGATATCAGGAGCTCGCGCAGGTACTGGCCGACCATCTCGGTCCCGATCCGGTCGCCCGATCCGCCGCCGCCGTGGCCGCGGGCCGCGCGTGGGGTGCGCGGATGGATATCGGCACGCAGCCGGTGGAAACCCTCGCCGACGCCAGGGACATCACCATGTCGCTGATGTCGGAGCTCGGGTTCGCACCCGAGAAGGAGCCAGCCGGTGAGACGACGGAGCACGTACAGATCAACCTGACCGCCTGCCCGCTGCGTGAACTGGCCCGCTCACACGCCGAAGTGGTGTGCGGTGTGCACATGGGTCTCATGCGGGAGGTACTCGAGCGCAACGGCGCTCGTGGCCGGGTGGACGTGCAGCTGCATCCGTTCATCGAGCCCGAACTGTGTACGGCCCGGCTCGACCTGACGATGACAGCGCCCGATCGCACCCCGGCCAAGGAGCCGGGGGATCAGCACGTGATCGCGCCGTCAGTCCCGCGGATCCCGCCACAGCTGCGTGACACCGACACCGACGTCTTCGAGCAGTCGGCGCAACAGCGGTAATCCGATCCCGATGACGCTGGACGGGTCGCCCTCGATCCGGTCGACGAACCAGCCGCCGAGGCCGTCCAGCGTGAACGCGCCCGCTACCTTCAGCGGTTCACCCGTTGCGATATAGGTATCGAGCTCGTCCGGCGTCGGCTTCGCGAAATGCACCGTGGTACTGCTGCATTCGGCCGACTCGGCGACGATCTCACCGTCGCGCAGCCGCAGCACGCAGTGCCCGGTGATCAGGTCCGCGCTGCGGCCCGCCATCGTGGCCCAGCGCTCGCGCGCCACCTCGGGGGTGTGTGGTTTGCCCTGTAGCTGCCCGTCGACGAGCAGCATCGAATCGCAGCCGACGACAACACAGTCGGCGTCGAGTTCGGGAATCGAGGCGGCGACGTCGACCGCCTTGGCGCGCGCCCGGGCGACGACGACATCGTGTGCGGAGGTGCCGGCGGGCAGTGCCGCCGACACCGCGTCCTCGTCCACGCCCGAGACCCGCACCACGGGGTCGATGCCCGCGGTGCGCAGGATCCCCAGCCGGGCGGGGGACGCCGATGCCAGAACCAGTCTGGTCACCGGAGCGCCAGTTCGATCACCGGAGCACCAGCTCGATCACCTCAGCGCAGATGCGACAGCATCGGGTACACGTACGGTGAGAACGGGTTCGTGCCCCGATGCATCAACGTCGATGTACCCCATGCGTCGGCCGGTCCGTTCGATCCACCGGCGGGCGCGTTGGCGGACGCCGCGCTCAGAACGGCGACCAGAGCCGCGATGTCCTGATCGGTGGGCGAACCCTTGAGAATGCGGAACATCGGCTCGCCGGTGGCAGGCACGGGGGCCTCGACCACCACGCCCGCCGACAGTTCGGCCTCTTCGACGAGTGGTTCGACGACGAGCTCGAGCTCGGCGACTGTCAACACGTCTTCTTCTGCCACAGTTGTCACAGTGCCAGATCCTTCCTGCACTTACTTCGCTTCACAGCGCGGTTGACGCGATCATTCCCGGTGTGGCCGCGCTGATCAATAGTTGTCTTCCACAACAAGTGTGCGCGGCCTATCCGGGATATCGCGTTTTCAGAGCGGAATGTTGCCGTGTTTCTTCGGCGGCATGGTCACCATTTTGCGCTCGAGGAGCCGCAGCGCCGACACGATCTGGCCACGGGTGTGTGAGGGCGGGATGACCGCGTCGACGTATCCGCGCTCGGCGGCGACGTACGGGTTCACGAGAGTGTCCTCGTACTCGTTCTGCAGCTCGAGGCGCAGCGCATCGACGTCGTCGCCGTTCTTGGCGGCCTCGGCCAGCTGCTTGCGGTAGACGAAGCCGACGGCGCCGGAGGCACCCATCACGGCGATCTGCGCGGTCGGCCACGCCAGGTTCACATCGGCACCCATGTGCTTGGAACCCATGACGTCGTAGGCGCCGCCGTAGGCCTTGCGAGTGATGATCGTGATCTTGCCCACAGTGGCCTCGCCGTAGGCATAGAGCAGCTTCGCGCCACGGCGGATGATGCCGTTGTATTCCTGGCCGGTGCCGGGCAGGAAGCCGGGCACGTCGACCAGGGTGATGATCGGGATGTTGAAGGCGTCGCAGGTGCGCACGAAGCGCGCGGCCTTCTCCGAGGCGTCGATGTCGAGGCAGCCTGCGAACTGGGTGGGCTGGTTGGCGACGATGCCGACGCTGCGGCCGTCCACGCGACCGAAGCCGCAGATGATGTTCATCGCGCGCTCGGCCTGGACCTCGAGGAACTCGTCGTCGTCGAGCAGGCGACGGATGACCTCGTGCATGTCGTAGGGCTGGTTCGGCGAGTCGGGGATGATCGTGTCGAGTTCGATGTCCTCGTCGGTCAAGGACTCTTCGATCGCACCGTTGATCGGGTCGGTGGGCGCGTGGCGCGGGGCCTCGGCGCGGTTGTTGCTCGGCAGGTAGCCCAGCAGGTCCTTGACGTAGTCGAGGGCGTCCTGCTCGCCGGAGGCGACGTAGTGGGCGACACCGGACTTCACCATGTGGGTGTGCGCGCCACCCAGGTCCTCCATGGAGACCTCTTCACCGGTGACGGTCTTGATCACGTCGGGACCGGTGACGAACATCTGGGAGGTCTGATCGACCATCACCACGAAGTCGGTGAGCGCGGGGGAGTACACGTGACCACCGGCGGCGGCACCCATGATCAGCGAGATCTGCGGGATCACACCGGAGGCCTGCACATTGCGGTGGAAGATCTCGCCGTAGAGCCCGAGGGAGACGACACCCTCCTGGATCCGCGCGCCCGCGCCTTCGTTGATGCCGACCAGCGGGCGGCCGGTCTTGATGGCCAGGTCCATCACCTTGACGATCTTCTCGCCGTAGACCTCGCCGAGGGAGCCACCGAACACGGTGACGTCCTGGGAGAAGATGCACACGTCGCGGCCGTCGATCGTGCCGTAACCGGTGACGACACCGTCACCGAGCGGGCGGTTGTGCTCGAGGCCGAAATTCACGCTGCGGTGCTTGGCCAGGGCGTCGAGTTCGACGAAGGAGCCTTCGTCGACCAGGGCGAGGATGCGCTCGCGCGCGGTCATCTTGCCCTTGGCGTGCACCTTGTCGACCGCGGTCTCACCCATCGGGTGTTGCGCTTCTTCCAGCCGATTCCGCAGATCAGCCAGCTTCCCGGCGGTGGTGTGGATATCGGGGGTGCCCGCCGATTCCGATGCGGGCTGCTGCTGGACACTCGTCATGGGTTGCGAGTGTAACGAGTGACACCGTCGCGCACCACGGCAGTCCGGCTTACCGGCCAGTAGAGAAACCCCAGCTAGGCGTACCTCCGCATTCGCTCCGGCCATGCGCGGTCTGAGGATGGGCTGCGCCCACAGCGCCTCTTCGGTGCCATGGTGATCGTTCACTGTTGACTCCCG
The DNA here is from genome assembly GCF_042719655.1 of Nocardia sp. NPDC058518. Classification (NCBI taxonomy): domain Bacteria; kingdom Bacillati; phylum Actinomycetota; class Actinomycetes; order Mycobacteriales; family Nocardiaceae; genus Nocardia; species Nocardia sp. NPDC058518. The sequence goes on along the minus strand of NZ_JBHXNJ010000014.1, from coordinate 85,123 downwards.
GTAGCGTGCCCCGAATGAACAGGGCACCGATCGACGCGCCACGTCTGAGCAGCTCACCCGCACTGTCGTTCTACGAGCGAATCGATGTGGTCGAGTCGACCGGATCGACCAACGCCGATCTCGTCGCCCGCGCCGCCGACCCGTCCGCCGACCGCCAGGCCCTGCTCGCCGAGGAACAGGTGAGCGGTCGCGGCAGGCACGCCCGCGCGTGGGTGAGTCCGCCCCGGGCCCAGATCTCGCTGTCGATCCTGGTGCGTCTGCCCGGCATCGACCCCGCCGCACTCGGCTGGCTGCCGTTGCTCACCGGCATCGCGGTGGTCGACGCGCTGCGCGGCACGGCCGGGGTCGCGCCGGAATTGAAGTGGCCCAACGATGTTCTGCTCGACGGCCGCAAGCTCGCGGGCATTCTCGCCGAGGTCGCCGCGACCGGGGTCGCGCCTGCGGTGGTGGTCGGCATCGGCATGAATGTCGACCTCGACGAGTCGGAACTGCCTGTCGCGCACGCGACTTCGCTGATGTTGGCCGGTGCTGGGAATGTCGACCGCACCGCGCTGGCCGAGGCGATCCTGACCGAGTTCGCGCGCCGCTTCACCGCATGGGAGCGGTCCGGCTGGAGCACCGCCGATCTGGTGGCCGAATACCGCGAGCGGTGCGCCACCATCGGTATCGACGTGCGCGCCGAACTGCCCGGCGGGACGGTGCTCACCGGGGTGGCGACCGGCGTCGACGACACCGGCCGCCTGCTCATCGGCGAACGGGCAGTCTCCGCGGGCGACGTGTCCCACCTGCGCGGACAGTACTGACGACGGGCCCGAGCCGGGCCCGTCGCCAGGACGGATCAACGTGCGGCCGCACCCGTCGTCGCGCGTTCGGCCACCACGCGCTCGCGCGCGAGCAACCGGTCGCGCTGCTCCTCGAACCGCAGCACGTCCTTCTCCAGCTTGTCGATGAACAGCGCGAGTTCATCGCGCGCCGCCTCGCCGCGCGCACCGAAGTCGTTGCGGTCGAAGACGTTCCACTGCTTGAGCACCGGCCGCACCACCTCGTCGAGATGCTGGCGCAGGTCGTAGATGCCGTGCTTGGCCATCAGCACACCGTTGCGCCGCCAGTTGGGCATGCCGGCGCCCGGCATCTGGAAGTTGGTGAGCACTTTGGTGATCGCGGGCATCGCCTGGTCGGGGGCGAGGTCGAGAGCCGCCGCGCACAGGTTGCGGTAGAAGATCATGTGCAGGTTCTCGTCGGTGGCGACGCGGGCCAGCATCTTGTCGGCGACCGGGTCCTCGCACACGCGACCGGTATTGCGGTGGCTCACCCGGGTGGCCAGCTCCTGGAACGTCACATACGCGACATTGACCAGGAATCCACCCCAGTTCGCCGGCGCGTGCGCGCCCTGGGTCATGTGGATCATCCGCGCTTGTTCCAGCGCCACCGGGTCGACACCACGGGTGACGACGAGGTAGTCGCGGATCACGATGCCGTGGCGGTTCTCCTCGGCGGTCCAGCGGCCCACCCAGGTGCCCCACGCACCGTCGAGCGAGAAGTTCTCGGCGATCTCGCGGTGATAGGACGGCAGGTTGTCCTCGGTGAGCAGATTCGTGATCATCGCAGCCTTGGCGACATCGGTGAGTCGCGATTGCGATGGCTCCCAATCGCTTCCGCCCATCGCGGCGAAATTGCGGCCTTCCTCCCACGGAACGTAATCGTGCGGATTCCAGTCCTTGGCGATGGAAAGGTGCCGGTTGAGGTTCTGTTCGGCCACTGGTTCGAGGGCCGTGAGGATTTCGAGCTGAGTCAGATCTTTGGTCACGCGTGCCTCCACTGTCGGTGTCGAGCAAGCAGATATGGGCAAAACCTGGCATCGAGCGTGGAATCCACAGTATCGCCTCGGTCGTGGCATCGAGAAATGCGGTGTGCCAGCGCGGTACTGTTCGGTCATGGGTTACCCGGAGGATGTCCTCGCGCCCGACGAGCAGTTGATCCTGCACCGCCACCCGCACTGGAAAATGTTGGTGTGGCCCATCGTCACTCTTATCGCCGCGACCGCGGTCGCCGGTTTTCTCGGCGGCCTGGCCTGGCGCAATACCACCGGGCACGTGCGCACGGTGCTGCTGATCCTGATCGGCCTGGTCTGGCTCGGGCTGATCGCCTGGCGGGTCGTGGCGCGTGTGATCGCCTGGAAGTCGACGCATTTCATCGTCACCGGGCGGCGGGTGCTCGTACGCCAGGGCGTGCTCACCCACACCGGCATCGATATCCCGCTCAGCCGCATCTCCAGCGTGCAGTTCCGCCACGGTCTGCTGGACCGGGTGCTCGGCACCGGCACCCTGATCATCGGTTCCTCCTCGGAGGAGCCGCTCGAATACGACGACGTGCCCCAGGTGCAGCAGGTTCATTCGCTGCTCTACCACCAGGTGTTCGAGGCGGGCCGCTCCGCCAACGAGCAGCATTGGGGTGGCGGCTACCGGTGAGCTGCCCTCCTCGCTGATCGGAAACACATAACCTGTGCACATGACCGCAGTACTGCTGGCCGAAGACGACGAGGCGATCGCCGCACCTCTATCGCGTGCACTGGGGCGTGAGGGCTACACCGTCACCGTCGAACGCTTCGGCCCGGCGGTGTTGCGCCGCGCCCTCGAGGGCAACCACGACCTGCTGATCCTCGACCTGGGCCTGCCCGGCATGGACGGGCTGGAGGTGTGTCGGCAGGTGCGCGCGAGCGGTGCCGATCTGGCGGTGCTGATGCTCACCGCCCGCACCGACGAGGTCGACTTCGTCGTCGGCCTCGACGCGGGCGCCGACGACTACGTCGGCAAACCGTTCCGGCTGGCCGAACTCCTCGCCCGCGTGCGAGCTCTGTTGCGGCGCAGTGGAATCGGTGACGACGCGGTGGAGGTCGGCGCGATCCGGCTCGAACCCGCGGCCCGGCGCGTGCTGGTGAACGGGTCCGAGGTGAACCTGGCCAACAAGGAGTACGAGCTGCTCAAGGTCCTCATCGACCGGGCCGGTCAGGTGGTGGCGCGCGAGACCATCCTGCGCGAGGTCTGGGGCGACGCCGACCTGCGCGGTTCCAAGACCCTCGATATGCACATGTCCTGGTTGCGTCGCAAGATCGGTGACGAGGGCCCGATGGCGGAGCGCCGGATCGTCACCGTGCGCGGTGTCGGGTTCCGGCTCAATACCGACGGACCCACCTCGCACCGAGGCTGACGGGCAGTGCGCCGCCGCATCCTGCGTTCGATCCTGACCGTGCTGACCATCACCACGGTGGTGCTCGGCGTGCCGTTGATCTACACCGCCTGGCTGTGGGTCGAGGACATCACCCGCAACGATCTGCAGAGTCGCCTGGAACGGATCTCGACGGAGGTGATCGCCCAGGAACGCGTCGACGGGACCGTCCCGGACGGCCTCGACGTGCGCGCCATGAGCGCACTGGTCCCCGAGGGCGGCAAGCTCACGATCGTCTATCCGGCCCCGCACGACAATGCCGCGCGTACCGATATCGGTGTCGGGGAAGTGACGGATCCGCTGGTCGAATCGCTGTCGATGGGTACGTCCGGTTCGCTGCGGCTCGAGGTGCCGGCGGGGCCGATGCATTCGAGGCAGGAGCAGGCGGTGGCCGCGGTGGCGCTGGCCGTGCTCGCCTCGCTCGGTGCGGCGTTCTCGGTCGCCGTGGTGACCGCGCGCCGGGTCGCCGATCCGCTGCGCGATGTCGCCGCGCGGGCCGCCCGGCTGGCGATGGGCGACTTCCGGCCCGATCCCCGCCGCCACGGCATCGCGGAACTGGACCGGGTCTCCGATGTGCTCGATTCGGCGACCGTCGAGATCGCGGGCCGCCTGCAACGCGAGCACGCGCTGGTGGCCGACGTTTCCCACCAGCTACGCAGCCGCCTGACGGCCGTTCGTTTGCGTCTGGACGAGTTGTCCACCCATGCCGACCCCGAGGTGGTGCACGAGGCAGAGGAGGCGATGGCGCAGGTCGACCGGCTCACCGAGGCCATCGACGACCTGGTCCGCGCCTCCCGCGACGAAGACGCCACCGACCGCGATCCGGTCCCGGTGATGGCGGAGCTGCGCGGGGTCGTCACCGAGTGGACCCACCCGTTCCACGAGACCGGGCGCGAACTGCTCCTGCTCGGCGATGAATCCCTGCAGGCCCCGATCACCGGTTCGCGGCTGCGTGAGGCCGTCGCGGTGCTGGTCGACAATGCCCTGATGCACGGCGCGGGCACCTGCACGATCTCGGTGCGCACGGTCCCGACCATGAGTTCACGCGACCCGCTGATCTGTGTGGAAGTCTCCGACGAAGGCGAGGGCGTGCGCGATGAACTCGCACCGCACATCTTCGATCGTGGTTTCTCCGCGGGCGGATCGACCGGTGTGGGTCTGGCGCTGGCCCGCGCGCTGGTGGAGGCCGACGGTGGGCGGCTCGAGCTGCAGCGTCGGCGCCCTGCCCTGTTCGCGGTGTTCCTCGGCTCCAAGCTCAACCGCCCGCAGAACGCGACCCTCACCGAGCCGCGCTGACCCAGCTGGTTGCTCAGCTGTGGCCGAGGTGCTCTTGTTCCTCTTCGATCAGGTCCTCGAGCTCGGCGACGATCTCATCCATCTCGTCGGGGAACACCCAGCGCCGCATCGCCCAGAACCGGAACGCCATCTGCAGCAGATTGCCGATCACGAAAGCGCTGACGAAATCGGCGATGTTCTCTACGAGGAAGCTCACATGCGGTTGCCGCAGATCGAGCACATAGATCGAGATCCACAGCGGGATATTGCTCAGGATCACCCCGATCCCGCTCACCCCGAAGAACAACAGTGCCTCGTGATGCTTCTCGCGCCCGCCCCGGTTCTTGAACGACCATTCCCGGTTGAGGATGTAGGACGCGATTACCGCCACCACGCCCGAGATGATCTTGGCGGTGATCGGCTTGTCCGAGAGAACCGTCCATTTCAGGAGGTAGAACAGGCCGCTGTCGATCACGAACGTCGTCGCTCCGACGATGGCGAACTTGATCAGCTCTTTGTGCCTGATCGCGGTTTCGCGCAGGCGTGGGGGAAGGACGCTGACCACGTCGTCGACGATTGACACGAGTTCCGAGTGTACCGGTCGCGAACATTCGCATTCGACATGACAACATTGCACGACGTGAGTGCACGTTCATTCGATCCGTCAGCCATGCCCACCGTCACGATGGTCGGTGGGGGCCAGCTCGCGCGCATGACGCACCAGGCCGCGGTCGCCCTCGGCCAGCGTCTACGGGTGCTCGCCGAGCGGCCCGACGACCCGGCCGCCCAGGTCACCCCCGACGTCGTGTTCGGCAGTCACGGCGACCTGAACGCGCTGCGCAAAGCCGCCCACGGCTCGCACGCGCTGACCTTCGACCACGAGCACGTGCCCACCGAGCACCTCGAGGTGCTGGTCGCCGAGGGCGTGAACGTGGCGCCGCCGCCGCAGGCACTGATCTTCGCCCAGGACAAGCTGGCCATGCGGACGAAGCTGTCCGGGCTCGGTCTGCCGGTTCCCGCGTTCGTCGAGGTCACAGCGCCCGCGGACGCGGTGGCGTTCGGTGACGAGCACGGCTGGCCGTTCGTGCTGAAGGCCGTGCGCGGCGGTTACGACGGCCGTGGCGTCTGGATGCCCGCCGATGCCGCCGAGGCCACCGAGCTGGTCACCGACCAGCTCGCGCACGGTGTGCAGCTGCTGGCCGAGTCGAAGGTCGACTTGAAGCGTGAGCTGTCGGCGATGGTCGCGCGTTCGCCGTTCGGGCAGGCCGCGACCTGGCCGGTCGTCGAGACCGTGCAGCGCAACGGCCAGTGCGCCGTGGTGATCGCCCCCGCCCAGGACCTGGACGAGGACCTGGCCGCGCGCGCCGAGACGATGGCGCTGGAGCTGGCCGCGGGTCTCGGTGTGGTGGGTGTCATGGCGGTGGAGCTGTTCGAAACCCACGACGGCGAGCTCCTGGTGAACGAGCTCGCGATGCGCCCGCACAACTCCGGTCACTGGGGCATGGACGGTGCCCGCACCGGCCAGTTCGAGCAGCACCTGCGCGCGGTCCTCGACTACCCGCTCGGCGATACCAGCCCCCTCGCGCCGGTGACCGTGATGTCGAACATCCTCGGTGCCGACCGGACGCCCGAGATGTCGATGGACGAGCGGCTGCACCACCTGTTCGCCCGACTGCCAGAGGCGAAGGTTCACCTCTACGGCAAGGGCGAACGCCCCGACCGCAAGATCGGTCACATCAACATCCTCGGCGACGACGTCACCGAGGTGCGCGAAAAGGCCGAGCGGGCCGCGCACTGGATGTCGCACGCCGTCTGGACCGATGGCTGGGACCCGCACGGAGCCTGACCCGCCGCACCCGAGCAGCCCGCGAATTCCCGTGGGCGCCAACCACTTCCCGAAGGGAATCCCACGTGAGCACCCCCGGTCCCCAGGTCGGCCTGATCATGGGCAGCGACTCCGACTGGCCAACCATGGAAGCCGCCGCGGAAGCACTCGCCGAATTCGGCATCCGCTTCGAGGTCGGCATCGTCTCCGCCCACCGCACCCCCCAGCGCATGCTCGACTACGCCCGTGACGCGGCAGGCCGCGGCCTGAAGGTGATCATCGCGGGCGCGGGCGGCGCCGCCCACCTACCGGGCATGGTCGCCTCGGCCACCCCCCTCCCCGTCATCGGCGTCCCGGTCCCCCTCAAGTACCTCGACGGCATGGACTCGCTGCTGTCCATCGTCCAAATGCCCGCAGGCGTCCCGGTCGCCACCGTCTCCATCGGCGGCGCCCGCAACGCAGGCTTGCTAGCAGTCCGCATCCTCGGCGCCTCCGACGAGTCCTTGCGCACCCGCATGGAACAGTTCCAGGCCGGCTTGGAACAGATGGTCCTGGACAAGGACAAGGCGCTGCGCGACAGGCTCCTCGGCAGCTGAACTCGGATAGTCGGCCGCTACGCGGCGCGGTAGGTCTTGATCACCGCCACCGCGATGTCGCGGATGGTGGCGCAACCGTGCCCGGACACGCTGATCGCCTCGACGTAGGTCTCGGGTTCACCGCCCCAGCCGGGTCGGGTGAACGGCTTGTCGATGCCGACGAATGCCGTGACCGCGCAACGATCTTCGCCGCTCGAGGTCTCGTTGGCCGGGACACCTGCAAGCCGGAGCTGTCGGCTGGTCGACGGTGGGGTGTCGGCCAGCGTGCGGCTCATCGTGAACGTGCTGACCACGTAGCGATTCCCGTCGTTGGGTGTGCGTTCCCCGAGCGAGTAGTCGCAGTTCGCCGGGTTCAGGTCGACCAGGAAGAATTTCTGGTCGACCGGATACAGGCTGTCGAGAAACGAGCAGGGGTCCTTCAACGGAGTCGTGCGCAGGCCAGGTCGGTCGAGTAGCGGCACCGACGCGGTGACGACTGTACGCAACGCGGGACAGGTATCGCTGCCGGCGATGCCGGAAGCAAAGTATTGGAAGGCCCGTTGCTCGTTGTAGACGACGGCGATCGAGCACAAGGAGCCGCCGCTCGGTACGGTTCCGACGCGGGTGCCATAAGTTGTTGTGGGACCTATGAATACGGGCATCGTCGACATCGATACTGACAGGCCGATCACCGGACCTGTTCGGTCGGCGAGCACCACCTCGCAGTCACCCAGCGAGTGTTGTGGGCCGGTGTAGGTCACGGTCCCGAGCGCGCTCGTCGCGGCGAGATCGATCACCGAGCACGGGTCGATGCGGCGGGCGGCATCCTGTTCGCTCTGCTCGATGACCAGGGCGGGGTCGGGTTTGCCGTTGCTCTTGACCAGCGAGCCGCGATAGCGGGCCCCCTCGGGGGTCGCGACGCCCTCGGTCGTGAGACAGCCGGACAACAACAGGGCCGCGATCACGCCGAGCGCGACGGTGGTGATCGTGCGCCGCGCGCTCACGCGACAGCCCCGAACAGCCTCATCGCCGCAGGTCGGATCTGCTCGGTGACGGCACACGAACTGGTGATCTGAACGACCGGTTGGACCTTCGCACCCGAAACGTCCTCGGTTCCGGTGGACGGGTCGAGTTCCGGTCCAGCCGAGAATGTCTCGGTGCATCGGGGCTGTCCGAGCGGTTGCTGGTAGATCAGCACCGGCACGCCGTCGACGGTGATCACGCGATTGTCCGCGCTGAACGACTCGAGCGGTCGTCGGGTCAGGTTGAAGGTGACCGAGACCGGATCCGCCAACATGTGCGCTCCGGCGGTGGTGAAGCTGCACGCGGTCGGGTCGAAATCGGCCTGGAGTTGCGCCAGCGGCACGGTCCCGGGCAGTGCGGCGACGATTTCGCAGGGATTGTGGGTCATCAGGGCGATGTTCGACGCCGGGGTCACCGCGGCCGAACGGCGGGGGATCCTCTGGTCGCGAAAGGCCTCGATGATCTCGACCACGATGTCCTCGGCGAGCCGGCAGCCGTATTCCGACGAGTCGAAACTGGAGGAGGAGACAGCAGCGTAGGCCACCGTCGGGACCTCGATCACGTCGGCGTTCTCAGTCCCCGACGTGATCACCGGGAACCTGAGGGGCACCTTGAAGTCGCAATTGCCATAGCTGTCCGGCCCTTCGACCACGATCGACTCCCCGGCGATCGACCGGGTCTGCTCGCTACCCAGCGGTGGGTTGTGGTCGAGTTCGATGTAGAGATACGACGCATTCCGCTCGCCGTTCGGTGTGAACCCAATCGCGCACTGGTCGATCTTGATGCTCGGGCCGAGCAACGAGATGACACCCTCGGCGCCGAGCCGGGCCCGATCGGCGAACCCGCACGGATCGACCGACCGCACCTGGTCGAGGGTGTCGAACGTCAATTTGTCGGCGGCGGTGACCGGTACTCCGAACGCCGTCACCGGGACTGGCGCCGTGTCCGGCCCCGCCGTACCCGGGATCGTGGCCGAACAACCGCCGACCATGGCTACCACCACTGCCAGTATCGGTAAACAGAACCTCGACCCCACTTGTGCCCCCCGCTAGTTCACACCTTTCGCGGAGACGATACCGACTGCCTACTCGGCCGATTCCCGCCCGTCCGTACCCGGTGACTACGGTTGACCCCCGTGGCACACGATGACGCGGCGCAGTTTCGGCTCACGGTGGTTGATCAGGCGTTGCGGTTGTTCGCCGAGCGGGGGTACGAGGCGACGACGGTGGATGAGATCGCGGTGGCGGCGGGGATTTCGCGGCGGACGTTCTTTCGGCAGTTCCGGTCCAAAGAGGATGTGATCTTCGCTGATCACGAGTTCCAGCTGGCCTCGGCGGAGGAGTTTCTGGCGGGGGTCGGTGCGGGGGATCCGTGGGACGCGGTGTGTGAGGCTGTGATCGGGGTGTTCGAGCGGTTCACGCAGTGGCGTGACATCGCGGCGCGGCGGTATCAGGTGGTGCGGCGGGTGCCCGCGTTGCGTGAGCGCGAGATCGTCACGGTGTTCCGGTACGAGCGCCTGTTCACCGAGTTCCTGCGCGGCCGGTTGCCGGAGGTGCCCGACCTCGTCCGGGTGCAGTACACGGCCGCCGTCACCGCCACGCACAACTACTTGCTGCGCCGGATGGTGCGCGGCGAATCGGGGGCAACGGTGGGGGATCTGCGCACCGAACTGGCCATGATCCCGCGCGGCAGACGCGCGCAGACCGAGCCCGACGAACTGGTGCTCGCCGTGTTTCCCCGCGACATGCCGCCACGCAAGGTGGCCGATCTACTCACCGCCCGCCTCGGTAACCTGTGAGCGCCTCGCACGCCAGCGCACGAGACGATGACACTGAGTGCCACCCATATATCCGCATGTAGCGATAGAGTGCCGCGCGTATAATCCTCGGTAGATTGGCACTGCGTGCCGACCCACCACGCGCTGTGAGACCGCAGCAGCGATCACGACCACGACCAGGAGTGTGCCCCCGATGGCTGGTAACCCCGATTTCGCACTGTTCAAGCTCGAGGACTTCCACGACGAGCTGCGCGGCGCCATCCGCGGCCTCGCGGAGAAGGAGATCGCTCCTTACGCCAAGGACGTCGACGCCAACGCACGCTTCCCGGAGGAGGCGCTCACCGCGCTCAACGCCGCGGGCTTCAACGCCGTGCACGTGCCGGAGGCCTACGGCGGCCAGGGTGCCGACTCGGTGGCCACTTGTATCGTGATCGAGGAAGTCGCCCGCGTGTGCGGCTCCTCCTCGCTGATCCCCGCCGTGAACAAGCTCGGCACCATGGGCATGATCCTCAACGGCTCCGAAGAGCTCAAGACCAAGGTCCTCGCCGACATCGTCAACGGCGAGATGGCCTCCTACGCGCTGTCCGAGCGTGAGGCCGGTTCCGACGCCGCCGCCATGCGCACCCGCGCCAAGGCCGACGGCGACGACTGGATCCTCAACGGCTCCAAGTGCTGGATCACCAACGGCGGCAAGTCTTCCTGGTACACCGTGATGGCCGTGACCGACGCCGACAAGGGCGCCAACGGCATCTCCTCGTTCCTGGTCCACAAGGACGACGAGGGCTTCGTGGTCGGCCCGCTCGAGCACAAGCTCGGCATCAAGGGTTCGCCCACCGCCGAGCTGTACTTCGAGAACTGCCGCATCCCCGGCGACCGCATCGTCGGCGAGCCCGGCACCGGTTTCAAGACCGCGCTGCAGACCCTCGACCACACCCGCCCGACCATCGGCGCGCAGGCCGTCGGCCTTGCCCAGGGCGCGCTCGACGCCGCGATCGCCTACACCAAGGATCGCAAGCAGTTCGGCAAGACCATCGCCAGCTTCCAGAACACCGAGTTCATGCTGGCCGACATGGCCATGAAGATCGAGGCCGCGCGCCTGATGGTCTACACCTCGGCCGCCCGCGCCGAGCGTGGCGAGAAGAACCTCGGCTTCATCTCGGCCGCCGCCAAGTGCTTCGCCTCGGACGTGGCCATGGAGGTCACCACCAACGCCGTCCAGCTCTTCGGCGGCGCAGGCTACACCACCGACTTCCCGGTCGAGCGCATGATGCGCGACGCCAAGATCACCCAGATCTACGAGGGCACCAACCAGATCCAGCGTCTGGTGATGGCTCGCCAGATCCTGCGCTGATCACCGGCACACCAGTGCTTGCGCGGCCCCCCGACGAGATTCTCGTCGGGGGGCTGCATCGTTTGTGAGGCAGGTGGCTAGCGGGGAACGCCGGATTCCGGCCGATTCCGCAGCGTTACCTCGATTGTGGCCGCTTACCGGGGTAATAACGACCGAAACGTTGCCACGATTTGAACGGATGATGTATCGGGAAATTGAACCGATATCGTAGGGTTATTTATTCGTAGCTCAGTGGCGATTCGTTTCGCACCTTCCGTGCCATATACCAGGACAGGTGGGATCAATCTGAGCCGGTTGGGGCGAGTGTATGTGGCCGATGTCGATCCTCCTGACTAGATAGTGGCTGTGACCTGGCCATTAGTCCGTCTATCGCAGGAGTCGGCAAATGTTGTGCAGCGCTGAAATATCGAGTGTAACGAGCTCGACCGTAATTCGAGTGGTCCACTACTCGCGTGCGGAGTCCCGCTTCCGCGGGATTCTAGACCTCGTGATGTAGCGAGGTGAATTATGAGCGATGTAATTTCTGGAACCCGTTCTGGAATGAGTTGGCTTCCCCTGTCCAGTTCCGGGGACGGCTCGACCTTCATGCAGGAGCTGCTGGATCGGCTCCGAGGGTGGGCGCACGATCATCTGACTCAGCCGCTGGACGTGATCGGCCGGGAGGGCCCGGTCTGTCCGTATGTCGGCCCATCGCTGCGACGAGACCTGACCTGGGTCGGCCGGGTCGCGGGCGCACAGCCGTGGTCGCCCTATGTGCGGTTGGTCCTCTCGGACGCGCTGGAGCTGTTCCCGACCCTGCCGCCGGACACGGGCGGCTCCACGGTGCTGCGCTGTCTGGTGACCGCCCTGCCCGATCTGCATGACTACTCGCTGATCGACGAGCTGCACGACGAGCTCAAGTCGGAGTTCGTCGAACAGGGGCTCATGCTCGGGCAGTTCTATCCCGGGTGCACCCAGCCCGGCCTGTGGAACAAGGACTACCACCCGCTCGACGCGCCGATTCCGATGCTGGTGGTGCGCACGATGATGGCCACCGACTTCCCGTTCCTGCTCTCGCGCCCCGAGTGGATGTCGGCCTACGTCAAGAAGTTCGCGCCCAGCCTGCCCGCGCACGTCCGCAGCGTTGTGGTGTCCAGGCTCATCGCGAGCGAGAGCATCGAGGTACCCGAGTACCACCTCATCGAGGAGCGGATGCCGCAGACGGTCGGCGCGGAGAGACCACGGCGATGACCCGCGAAATCTCCACCGCGCCGGATACCGAGCCGGCCGCGGTGGAGGAGTTTTCGCTCTCGCCGGCTCAGCTGGGCATGTGGTACGCCCAGCAGCTCGACCCGACTGTGCCTCTGTACGAGGCGCAGTACATCGACCTGCGCGGCCCACTCGACATCGACACCCTCGTCACGGTGTCACAGCAGGTGGGTCGCGAGTTCGAGTCGGCCCTGCTGCGGCTGGTCGACACCGGCGACGGACCGCGCCAGGTCGTCGACCGGCGGATCGAACTGATGATGTCGCACTTGGACTTCAGCGCGGCCGCCGATCCCGAGGCCGAGGCGATCCGGTGGATGCGCGCCGACGTCGCGGCGCCGATCGATCTGCTCGGTGACCGGCTGGGGGCGTCGGTCCTGATCCGGATCGGACCGCAGCGGGTGCTGTGGTACTCGCGTGCGCACCACATCGTGGTCGACGGCTTCGCGTCCGTGACGGCTCTGTACCGGGTGGCCGAGCTCTACAACGCCGCACTGGACGGGCAGAACCCGCCGCCGTGCAAGGCCGCGAGCCTGCACACGGTGCACGACGCGGAGCTGCGCTACCGCGACAGCACGCGCTTCGTCACCGACGGCGAATACTGGGCACAGAAGATCGCGGACATGCCGCAGCGGTGCAGTCTGGTCGACGCCGCCGCACCCGCGCACGCGCTCGGCCGCCAGCACCGCGCGGAGCTGTCGGCGGCGACGAAGGCGCGCCTGGACGCGGCCGCCGCGCGCTTCGATGTCGGGACGCCGGGGCTGGCGATGGCGGCACTGGCGGTGTACTACGCGCAGGCGACCGGCAGCGAGGACATCGTGCTGAGCCTGCCGGTATCGGGCCGCACCACCGCGGTGCTGCGCAGATCCGGCGGCATGCTGGCCAATGTGGTGCCCTTGCGGGTGCCGGTCCGTGCCGACAGCACCGTCGCCGACCTGGTCGACGCGATCCGGGTGGAGGTCTCGGGTGCGCTGCGCCATCAGCAGTTTCGGCACGAGGAGATCCGCCACGGCGGGGCCGACGGTGACTCGGCGGGCGGGCGTGGCTTCGTCGGCCCGGTGGTCAACATCATGCTGTTCCCGACCGAGGTCGACTTCACCGGCGTGGAGACGAGCCTGCACGTGCTCACCTCGGGACCGATCGAGGACCTGTTCGTCAACTTCTATCAGCACGGCGCGAGCAGTCCCATCCACGTGGACTTCACCGCGAACCCCGACCTCTACGACTCGCAGAGCCTGGCCCGGCATCACCGGCGTTTCCTCGCGCTGCTCGAGGCGATGATCGACGCCGAACCGGACACCGAGGTGCGTTCGCTCGAGTACTTTCTCCCTGATGAGCTGCCGCTGCGCTCGGGTCTGCGCGGTGCGCCCGCGCCCGCGCCGCGGCTGCTCGCGGGCGTGCTCGATGAGGGCATGCGGGCTGCGGGGCATACGGCGACGGCGGTGGTGTCCGGCGAGCGTGAGCTCACCTACGGTGCGCTGGAACAGGTTTCGGCCCGGTTGGCGCGTCGGCTCGTCGCGTCGGGGGCTGGTCCGGAGTCCGCGGTGCTCGTGGCGTTGCCGCGGTCGGTGGAGTCGGTGGTGGCGTTCTGGGGTGTCGTCCGATCGGGGGCGGCGTATGTGCCGGTCGGCATATCGAACCCGGCCGAGCGCTTGGCGGTGATCGCGGCGGAATGCGGTGCGCAGCTGGGTATCACGACGGCGAGCAGGCGGCATGAGCTGCCCGACTCGGTGACCTGGATCGTGCTGGAAGACCTCGGCGGCGACGATGCCACCGGGCCGTTGCCACGCCCACGGATCGAGAATCCCGCCTACATCGTGTTCACCTCCGGCTCCACCGGCACGCCCAAAGGTGTTGTGGTCACACACGCGGGGATCGCCACGCTGGCCTCGGCGGTGCGCGATACCTACGGCGCGGATCGGTCCTCGCGCGTACTGCACTGTCTCAACCCGAGTTTCGACGCGTCCCTGCTCGAGCTGCTGGTCGCCTTCACCGCGGGCGCGACGCTGGTGATCGCCGACGCCGACTCCGTAGCGGGCGCGGACCTGGCCACGGTGATCCGCGAGTCGTCGATCACCCACCTGTGCTCGACGCCCGCCGTGCTGACGACGCTGGCGCCCGGCGCGCTCGACGGCGTGCGCGCGGTATCCACCGGCGGCGAGGCATGCCCGCCGGAGGTGGTGGCGCGCTTCGGTTCCGGTCGCGCCCTGGTGAATTCGTACGGTCCGTCGGAAACCACCGTGGCGGCCACGTTCACGCCACCACTGGCGACCGGTGACTGCGCGGGCATCGGATCGCCCGTGCCCGGTGTGACTCTGCATGTCCTCGATCGCCGGATGCGGCCGGTGCCGGCCGGAACTCCCGGGGAGCTGTACATCGCGGGCCCCGGCCTCGCTCGCGGGTACGCGGGCCGTCCCGGCGCCACCGCGCTGCGCTTGATCGCCGATCCGTTCGGCGCCGCGGGCAGCCGCCTGTATCGCACGGGCGATCTGGTCCGCTGGCGCGCGGTCGAGGAGACCGAACCCGACGGCGCCCCGTTCGTCCTGGAGTACTCGGGCCGCAGCGACTTCCAGGTGAAACTCCGTGGCATGCGGGTGGAGCCGGGCGAAGTCGATGCGGTGCTCGCCACCTGTCCCGGCGTGGAATTCGCGGTGACGGTGGTGCGGACCGGTTCGTCGGGCCGTGCCATGCTCGCCTCGTATGTGGTGCCCACCTACGAGGCGGGTCGGCTCGACAGCACGGCCCTGCGGGAGTTCTGTCTGCACCGATTGCCCGCGCACCTGGTGCCCGGCGCCGTCACGGTGCTCGACGCGTTGCCGCTGACCGGCAACGGCAAGGTCGATCGGCAGGCACTGCCCGAGCCCGACAGCACACCACCGACGCCGCGTGCGGGCGAATCCGAGGTAGAGCAGGCGCTGTGCGCGTTGTTCGCCGAGGCGCTCGGCGTGCCGGAGGTCGGAGCCGAGACGTCGTTCTTCGCGCTGGGCGGCGACTCGATCCTGTCGATCCAGCTGGTGGCCAGGGGTCGGGACGCGGGCCTGGTCTTCTCGGCGCGGGATGTGTTCGAGCATCCGACCCCGGCCGGGCTGGCCGCTGTCGTCGGGGCACCCGGCGAGCGGGTCGTCCTGCGTGAAATGCCCGGCGGCGGTGTCGGTTCCGTGCCCCGCACGCCGATCGTGGACTGGCTCCTGACCCAGCCCGGCTGGCAGCGGTTCGCTCATACGATGGTGCTGGCGCTGCCGGACACCGTCGAGCGTGTCCCGTTGCAGCGCGCGCTGCAAGCGATCATCGACCACCACGACATGCTGCGCGTGCGGGTGGTCGACGGTGCGCGGCTCGAGGTCGCCACGCCCGCGACGATCGACGCGGCCGCGGTTGTCGACCGGGTGCGGTGCGAGCGGATCGATTCATCAACACTCGACAGGGCGACAGCGGCGGCGGTGGAGCGGCTCGACCCCGGAGCAGGGGTGGTCCTCGCGGCTACCTGGCTCGACCCCGGCGGTCCCGGCGGACGACTCGTACTAGCAGTGCACCACCTGGCTGTCGACGCGGTGTCCTGGCGCATCCTGGTCGCCGATCTGATGACCGCATGGGCCGCGGTGACCGAGGGCGCCGCCCCGCAGCTGCCACCGGTCGGCACCTCCATGCGCACGTGGGCGCATGCGCTCGACGCCGCCGCGAGCACCGAGGAATGGACCGATGAGCTCGATTACTGGCGCCGCGTGCTCGACACCACGGACCCGCGGCTCGGCGATCGCCCACTCGACCCGGCCCGGGATATCGGAGCGGCAGTCGATCGCATCGAGATCCGGATTCCGGCCGAGACGAGCGCCCAGCTGGTCGGATTCCTGCCGACCGCGCTGCGCTGCGGCGTCGAGGAGGCGCTGCTCGCCGCCCTGGTCTCGGCGCTGACCGAGCACCGCGGAGCGCCGGGACCCTCGTTGCTCATGCTGGAGCGGCACGGCCGCGACGAGACCGCCGTGCCCGGTGCCGACCTGTCGCGCACCGTCGGCTGGTTCACCAGTCAGTTCCCGATCGCGCTCGACCTCGGCGCCGACCCGGATCCGGTGAACGTGGTCGCCGCGGTGAAGGAGCAGTTGCGCGCGGTGCCGCACGGCGGGTTCGGCTTCGGCCTGTTGCGTCACCTGAGCACTGCCGCGGTGAAGGAACAGCTGGACCATGTGCGGTCCAGGGGTACGCCGCAGGTCGGGTTCAACTATCTGGGCCAGATCTCCGGCACCGACGCAGGCATTCCGTGGCTGCCGGTCGATGTGGCGGACCGGCTCGGTGGGGCGGGTGATGCCGAGCTTCCCGCGTCGGCGGTACTGGCCATCGACGCGGTGACGATCGACGAGCCCGACGGGCCTGTGGTGCACGCGGTGTGGAGGTTCCCGTCCGAAGTGATCAGTCGCGCAGAAGTGGAACAGATTGTTCGGCACTGGGTTTCGACGGTGACCGCGATCGCGGACGCTGTCGCCGAGCCGGGCGCCGGTGGCCTGACACCGTCGGATATCGCGTTGGTGCCGGTCACCGGTCCACAATTGGCCGACTGGCGGCGCCGCTATCCCGGCATCGAAGACGTCTGGCCGCTCGCGCCGTTGCAGCAGGGCCTGCTGTTCCACACTCGGCTCACCGCAGGTCACACCGACAAGTACGCGGTGCAGGCCGTCTTCGAGCTGGATGGCGAGGTGGATCTCGCTCGTCTCGAATCAGCCGCCACGGCACTCGTGCGCAGGCATCCCGCGCTGCGCACCGCCTTCGTCACCACCGCGGACTCGGCGGCCCAGCTGGTGCTCGCCGAGGTCGCCGTGCCGTGGCAGGTGCTCGAGGCGAGCCCGGCCGACTGTGCCGCGATCGCCGCGCGCGAGCTCGCCCGCCCGTTCGACCCGGAACAGCCGCCGCTGCTGCGCTTGCTGTGCGTGCGCTGCGGACCGCGTGATATCCGCCTGATCGTCACCAATCATCATCTGGTGCTCGACGGCTGGTCGATGCCGTTGCTGCTCGGTGAGCTGCTCGCGCTCTACGAAGCCGAGGACGGCGGGCTCGGTGAGCCGGTGTCGTATCTGCGGTATCTGGAGTGGCTCGACCGCCAGGACGCGGCCGCCGCGCGCGTGGCCTGGTCCGAAGCGCTGGCCGGGCTGGCCGGTCCCACTCTGATCACGGCGGTCCGCCCCCCGCGCGGCCATGACGGTGAACCCGGCGAGCTGCGTCGCGAGGTGCCGCTGACACCGGACGCCGTCGCCGCGCTCGCCCACCATCGCACCGAACGCGGCGTCACCATGAACACGGTCGTGCAGACCGCGTGGGCGCTGCTGCTGGCCGAGCTGACCGGGCACACCGACGTCGTCTTCGGCACCACCGTGTCGGGTCGCCCGCCGGACCTTCCCGGGGCCGAGCGGATCGTCGGCATGCTGGTCAACACGGTCCCGGTGCGGATCGGGCTGGTCCCGGACGAGCCGGTCGGCGAGCTGCTGGCCCGCGTGCAGCGGGAACAGGGCGCGCTCGTCGACCGGAATATCCTGGGACTCAACGAGATACAGGCGCTCGCCGGAGTTGGCCCGTTGTTCGACACCAGCATGGTCTTCGAGTCGTATCCGATGGACATCGAGGCACTGCGGGCGGCTTCCGAGCAGGCCAGTCTGCGGATCCGCGACTTCCACGGCCGCGACGGCACCCACTATCCGCTGTGCCTGGCCGCGGAGGCGCGCGACGGACTGCGACTCCACCTCACCTGCTCGGACCGGTTCTTCGACGACGCCGAGGCCACCGCGCTGGCGAATCGGCTGGCCCGGATCGTCGCCCGGCTCGCGGATCCGGCGCTGCCGGTCGCGGCGGTGCGCGGCGTGGACGGCGCCGAGATCGTCCGGACCGAGCCGGTGCCGAAGCGCTTGCTGCCCGAGCTGCTGGCCGCAGGCGTACGGCCCGGCGGGATCGCCGTCGTCGGTAACGGCACGGAGCTCGGGTACACCGATCTCGACGCACAGTCGAATCGGTTGGCGCGCACGCTGATCGACGCAGGTGGTGGACCGGAAGGCGCCGTGCTGATCGCGGTGCCGCGCTCGCCCGAATGGCTGCTCGCCGCATGGGCGATCGCCAAGTCCGGTGCGGCGTTCGTCCCCGTGGATATCGACCACCCGGCCGAGCGCATCGCCACCGTCGCACACGATTGCGGCGCCCGCCTGGGCATTACGCTCGCCGCCTACCGGAAGTTGTTGCCCGACACAGTGTCCTGGGTCGTCATCGACGACGAGCCGACAGCTACCCGTATCGCCGACCGTCCCGAAGGGCCGGTGCGCGATGCCGAACGGCTTCGTTCGCTGCATGCCGGACATCCCGCCTATCTGATCTACACCTCCGGATCGACCGGCGTCCCCAAGGGGGTGATGGTGACCCATGCCGGGCTCAGCGGACTGGTCGACGGCGTCTCCGCCCGTGTACGCCCCGGCCCCGGCGATCGCCTCCTGCTGTGCATGAATCCCGCCTTCGACGCGTCGATCCTGGTGTGGCTGACCGGCTGTCACACCGGAGCCACGCTCGTGGTCGCGCCGCCGCAGGCCACGGCGGGCGAACCACTCGCCGAGGTCATCACCACCCATGCGGTGACCCACCTCATCGCACCGCCCGCGGTCCTCACCACGCTGCCCACCGACGCCGTCGCCCGAGTGCGCACGATCGTCACCGGTGGCGAACCCTGCCCGCCCGAACTGGTCGCGCGTCTGGGCGAGGGCCGGACGATCCTCAACTCCTACGGTCCGGCCGAGTCGACCGTGGCGGTGACCCTGAGCGACCCGCTGACCACCCATGACACGACCGATCTCGGTGCGCCACTGCCGGGTTGCGGCCTCGCGGTCCTGGACCGGTGGCTGCGGCCGATACCGCCCGGCGCGGTCGGGGAGCTGTATTTGATGGGCCCCGGCGTGGCCAGGGGCTACGTGGGTGCGTTCGCGCGCACCGCGGAACGCTTCGTGGCCGACCCGTTCGGCGCGCCCGGCGAACGCATGTACCGCACCGGCGACCTGGTGCGCCTGACATCGACGAACCGGCTGAGCTACCTGGGGCGCAACGACTCCCAGCTCAAGCTGCACGGAATCCGGGTGGAGCCGGGCGAAGTGGACGCTGCGCTGCTCGCGGCTCCCGGTGTCGCGCTGACCGTCACCGTTCCGTGGCGGGGTCCGAAGGGCGAGCAGACACTGGCGTCCTATGTCGCCCCGGTCACCGGCGTCGAGTTGACCCCGACAGCGCTGCGCGAGTTCCTGGTGCGGCGGCTGCCCCGGCACCTGGTGCCCGCGACCGTCACCGTGCTGGACGCGCTGCCGGTCACCGGCAACGGCAAGGTCGACGTGCGCGCGCTACCCGAACCCCGGTACACGGCCGCGCCCTACGTGGCGCCGGTCGGCACCGAACGGCTGGTGGCGCAGGCATACGCGGCGGTGCTCGAGCACTCCGAGGTCGGCGCCGACGACGACTTCTTCGCCCTCGGCGGTGACTCGCTGTCGGCGACACGGGTGGCCGCCCGGCTCGGCGCCGAACTCGGCATCGAGGTGCCTGTGCGGCTGCTGTTCGAAGCGCCGACCGTGCACGGCCTCGCTGCCCGGCTCAGCAGTGACACCGTGCGCCCCGCCGGTGCGCTCGGCGGCCCGCACGCGGGGCCGCGTCCCGAACGGATTCCGCTCGCGCCCGCCCAGCGGCGCATGTGGTTCGTCAACCAGTACGACCCGTCCTCCGGCGCCTACAACATTCCGGTCGTCCTGCGACTGACGGGACAGCTCGACATCGCCGCGTTGCGGACCGCGCTGATCGATGTGGTCGGCCGCCACGAGGCCCTGCGCACGATGTACCCCGATCACGACGGAATCGGCTATCAGGTCGTCGTCGAGCCCGAAGAACTCGACAGCCACGTCGAAACGATCGACATCGACTCCGACGACCTACACACTGCCGTACTTGCCTGCATCACAGAGGGTTTCGATGTCGCCGCCGCGGTCCCGATGCGGGTGCGGCTGTTCCGGCTCGCCGCCAGGGAGCACGTCCTCGCGGTGGTGGTGCACCACATCAGCGCGGACGGCTTCTCGATGGGAACGCTGGCACGCGACGTGATGTCCGCCTACACCGCCCGCACCACCGGCGCCGCACCCCAGTGGCCCGCGCCCGCCGTGCAGTTCGCGGATTACACACTCTGGCAACGGGATCGGCTCGGCAGCGCCGACGACCCCGATTCGCTGACGGCCCGGCAGCTGGCCTACTGGACCGAAACCCTTGCCGGACTGCCGGATCGGCTCGAACTACCCGCTGACCGCCCCCGGCCCGCCGTCGCGTCACTGCGTGCGGGCACTGTCGTGCGCACTGTGGAGCCCGACCTGCGGACCGGTCTGGAACACCTCGCGGCCCAACGCCATTGCACTCTGTTCATGGTGCTGCGCAGCGCGCTCGCCGTGCTGTTCGCCAGGCTCGGTGGCACCGCCGACGTCGCCATCGGCACCCCGATCGCCGGGCGCGGCGTCGCCGAACTCGACGACGTCGTCGGCATGTTCGTCAATACCGCGGTGCTGCGCACGGAAGTGCCTGCCGCGCTGCCGTTCACCGACCTGCTCGACCGCGTGCGCGGCACCGATCTGGACGCCTTCGCGCACGCCGAGGTCCCCTTCGAACAACTCGTCGACCTGCTCGAACCCGCTCGTTCGGCGGCGCGACATCCGCTGATCCAGGCCATGCTGGTGTTCCAGAACCTCGGCCACACCGAGATCGCGCTGCCCGGACTCCGCGTCGAAGCGGTGGACCTGGATCAGCAGAGCCTGCGCTTCGACCTGAGCGTCACGGTCGGTGACGACGCCGCGGATGGGCTGTCGGTCCGGTTCGGTTACGCCACCGACCTTTTCGACGCGAGTACCGCGGCGAGCTTCGCCGACCGCTGGCTCGGCCTCCTGCGCGCCGTGGTGGCCGATCCCGCTGTGCCGGTCGGCGATATCGATCTGCTCGACGCGCGCGAACACGCGGAGCTGCCCGGCAAGGCAGCTCCCGCCGTGGCCGCACCCGCCGTCCTGCCCGACCTGCTCGCCACCGCCGTCACCGGGAATCCGGACGGTATCGCCATCGTCGACGGGCCAACCAAGCTCACCTACCGCGAGCTCGACGAGCGCTCGAACCGGCTGGCCCGGAAGCTGATCCAGGCCGGAGCAGGCCCGGAGAAACTCGTCGTCATCGCCGTACACCGCAGCGCCGAGTCCGTCCTCGCGGTCTGGGCGGTAGCCAAGACCGGCGCCGCATTCGTCCCCGTCGACCCCGCCTATCCCACCGACCGCATCGCCCAGATCCTCACCGACTCCGGCGCGTCCCTCGGCATCACCACGACAGACACCGAATCGATCCGCCCCTGGATCGACACCCCGCCTACCGATACCGGGCTCCGGAGTGTCCGCTGGTTGCTGCTGGACGCCCTGGACCCCGCCACCCCGGCCGCACCCATCGACCCCGGCGAACGCCACGCGACACCGCAACTCGCGCACCCGGCGTACGTCATCTTCACATCCGGGTCCACCGGCCGCCCCAAGGGCGTGATCGTCACACATGCGGGACTGTCGAACCTGGTCGCCGCACAACAGGAACGGCTGGGCACCACGAGCGAATCGCGGGTGCTGCATGTCGCCTCACCCAGCTTCGACGCCGCGGTGCTGGAACTGCTGCTGGCCGCGGGTTCCGCGGCCACGCTGGTGGTCGCGGGACCGACCGCGTACGGCGGCGCGGAACTGGGGGAGCTGCTGGCCGGCGAACGGGTCACCCACATCGCGCTCACCCCCTCGGCACTGGCCTCGGTGGACACCGTGGCGCACGAGCACCTGCGGGCGATCATCACCGGCGGCGAACCCTGCCCGCCCGAACTGGTGCAGCGGTGGGCGGCGCCGGATCGCGTGCACTTCAACGACTACGGCCCGACCGAGGCCACCATCTGGGCCACCGGTGCGGGACCACTGGTTGCCGGTGCCGAGATCACCATCGGCACAGCGGTTCCCGGCCTGGCGGCGCTGGTTCTCGACGAGCGGCTCCATCCCGTTTCCGACGGCGTCGCGGGCGAACTGTATCTGGCCGGACCGGCACTCGCCCGTGGCTATCACGGCCGCCCCGACCTCACCGTCGCCCGTTTCGTCGCCGATCCGTACGGTGCACCGGGCGAGCGGATGTATCGCACCGGCGATCTCGTGCGCAGGCGCGTTCACGGCCTCGAGTACCTGGGCCGCTCCGATCTACAGGTGAAGCTGCGCGGCCTGCGGATCGAACCGGGCGAGATCGAAGCGGCGCTCACCGCCGACCCGGCGGTGCACCAGGCTGTGGTCACCGTGCACACCGACGCCGCGCTCGGCGAACTGCTCGTCGCTTACCTGGTGCCGGAGCCCTCGGCGCAGTGCGACCCCGATGCGGTGAAAGAGGCGCTGGCACTGCGTCTTCCGTCGTACATGGTGCCCACGGCGGTTGTCGTCCTCGACGCCTTGCCGCGCACCGGCAACGGCAAACTCGACCACCGCGCGCTGCCCGCCCCCGACATCAGGTCGGGCCGGTTCCGCGCACCCGTCACCGCCACCGAGCGGGCGGTAGCCGACACCTTCGCCGAGCTGCTCGGCGTCCCGAAGATCGGGCTGGACGACAACTTCTTCGCCCTGGGCGGCAACTCCCTGATCGCCACCAGGATCGCGGCGCGACTCGGCGCCGCCCTCGACGCCCGCATCCCCGTGCGCATGGTCTTCGACGCGCCGACCGTCGCCGAACTGGCTACCGCCGTACGCACCGCGGCCACTGCCCGCGGCCCGCGGCCCGGCCCCCGCCACCGCCCCGAACGGGTCCCGCTCTCGGCGGCGCAGCGGCGCATGTGGTTCCTCAACCGGTACGACCCCACCTCCCCGGCCCACAATGTGCCGATCGCGCTGGCGGTCGAGGGCGAACTCGACCTCGCGGCGCTGCAGACCGCGCTGATGGATGTGGTGGCCCGCCACGAATCGCTGCGCACGGTGTACCCGACCGACGCCGACGGCGAGCCGTATCAAGACGTGCGTGCCGTCGCCGCGGCGTATGTGCCGATGCGGGTCGCACCCATCGAGCCGGAACAGATCAGCGACGAGGTCGCCGCCGAGATCACGCGGGGATTCGACCTCACCACCGAACTTCCACTGCGTGTGCGGCTGTTCCGGATCACGGACGACCGGTCGGTGCTGGCGGTGACGCTGCACCACATCGCCTCCGACGGCTGGTCACTGGCGCCGCTGACCCGCGACGTACTGGTGGCGTACACGGCCAGGCGGGCCGACGCCGAGCCCACCTGGACCCCGCTGCCGCTGCAATACCCCGACTACGCGCTCTGGCAGCGCGAGCTGCTCGGCGCCGAGGACGATCCGGCCGGCGTGTCGCACCAGCAGCTCGAGTACTGGCGCACCACGCTGGACGGGCTGCCCGAGGTCTCGACGCTGCCCAGTGACCATCCGCGGCCCGCGGTGCGCACCCACCGGGCGGGGCTGGTGGAATTCGAGATCGACGCCGCGATCCAGGTGCGGCTGCGTGAGCTGGCCCGCTGGCACGGTGTCAGCGTGTTCATGGTGGCCCACGCTGCGCTGGCGGTACTGCTGGCCAGACTCTCCGGCACCACCGACGTAGCGATCGGTTCGGTCATCGCGGGCCGCGGCGACGGCGAACTCGACGACCTCGTCGGCATGTTCGTCAACACGCTGGTGCTGCGCAGCCACGTCCACCCCAAGGCCACCTTCGACACGCTGCTCACCGCGACGAAGGACGGCGACCTCGACGCGTTCGGCAACGCCGATGTGCCCTTCGAACGGCTCGTCGAGGTGCTGGCGCCGACCCGGTCGGCTTCGCGCCACCCGCTGTTCCAGGTGCTGCTCGTCTTCCAGAACTTCGAGCGGGAGCAGGTGGAGCTGCCCGGCCTACGGGTCAGCCCGCTCGATATGCCGCCCGTCGGCGCGAAATTCGATCTCGAATGGATGCTGGCCGAGAAATTCGGCCCCGATGGCGCGCCCGCGGGCATGTCAGGGATGCTCACCTTCGCGCTCGACCTGTTCGAGGCGCCCACCGCGCGGACGCTGGCGCACCGGTTCGTCGATGTGCTCGACGCGCTCACCGCCGACCCGGGCCTTGTGCTCGGCGACATCGATGTCACCGCGCCACCGGGAACCGTCGTCCATCCGGTCGTGCGCGCACCCGCGCACCGCGTCGACCTGCCCTATCGGCCGCCGGTGACACCCGTCGAGGAAGCCGTTGTCGCCGCGTTCGAATCCGTTCTCGACACCGAGCGAGTCGGCTTGGACGACAACTTCTTCGAACTCGGCGGCACCTCCATGATCGCCATCCGGCTGGTCTCCCAGATCCGCGACCGCCTCGATGTCGCGATGCCGGTGCAGTGGATGTTCGGCGATCCGACGCCCGGCGCGCTCGCCCAGCTCATCGCCGGGAACGGGGACATGGCCGCCCCGGCCCTGCGAACCCTGCTGCCGTTGCGCGCGGGCGGCAGCGGTCCCGCGTTGTTCTGCGTGCACCCGGCGATCGGGGTGGCCTGGTGCTACACGGGTCTGGTCGGGCACCTCGACCCCGACTTCCCGATCTACGGTCTGCAGTCGCCCGGAATCGCGGCCGACCGACCCGACCGGCCGCTGCGGGAACGGGTCGCCCATTACGCCGACGAGATCCAGTCGACCCAGCCCGACGGACCGTACCGGCTGCTCGGCTACTCCGCGGGCGGGCCGATCGCGCACGCCGTCGCCGTCGAACTCCAGCGCCGCGGTGCCCGGGTCGACGCGCTGACCATCCTCGACGGCCGCGCCGATGTCGACCCGGCCGGTGCCGCCGAGTTGCCGCCGCCGGAGGTCCTGCTCGCCGAGTTCGGCGGCCTGGACCCGGCGATGCTCGACGGCGACCGACCGCAGGCCGAACAGGCCGCTGAACTTCTCCGCGCCGGCGCGGTCGCCGACGCTCCCGATCGAATCGTGCCGCCAGCGTCGCCGGCCGATTCCGCGGCGGTTCGGGATACCGCCGCACCGCTGCCTGGCGCCGACAACGACGTCGGCGCCGGTAGCCGAGCCGACGGGCTCCTCGGCACTATCACCGCGACGGATCTGCGGCGGCTCTACGCCGACTACCAGCAGATAGTGCGCGAGGCCGCCGAGCACGAACCCGAGATGTTCGACGGTGATCTGCTGTTCTTCAGCAGCACCACCGCCCGTCCCGGCTACGAACCCAACGCCGATACCTGGCGCCCCTACGTCAGCGGCGAGATCATCGACAACCAGACCGGCCACGAGCACAACCGGCTCACCAGTCCGGACTCCCTCGCCGTGATCGGCCCGATTCTGGCCGGATACCTACGCGCTTAGGCATACCCGCGTGCCCGCGTGCATCAGCCGACCAGGTCGGCGTACTCGCGGTGTTCGGCGATGTACTTCTCGACATACCAGCAGGTCGGGATGATCTTGAAGCCGTTCGCGCGGGAGTCGTCGAGGCCGTATTTCACGACCTCCGCCGCGACCCCACGGCCCCGGAACTCCGGAAACGTCATGGTGTGGTGGAAGTCGCGGACCTTGGCGTCTTCACGTTCGGCGTAGTCGGCGTATCCCGCGAGGATGTCGTCGTGGTAGATCTCGAAACGGGTGTCGGCGACGTTGTGCTCGAGCCTGGTGGTCATACCGGATGCTAACCCTGCCGTCCCGCGCGATGTTCCGCTAGAGGACCGCGCCGGGATTGAGGATGCCCTCGGGGTCGAGCGCGTCCTTGATGCGCCGGGTCAGCGCCATGACGTCGGGGCCGACCTGGTCGGGCAGCCACGCCTTCTTCAAGCGCCCGACGCCGTGTTCGCCGGTGATCGTGCCGCCGAGCGCGATGGCCAGGTCCATGATCTCGCCGAAGGCGCGGTGGGCGCGGGCCGTGTTGTCGGGGTCGGTGGGGTCGTGCACGATCAGCGGGTGGGTGTTGCCGTCGCCCGCGTGCGCGATGATCGACACGAGCACATCGTTGCGTTCGCCGATCGCGGTGACCCCGGCGATCAGGTCGCCGAGGCGGGGAAGCGGCACGCCGACATCTTCGAGCAGCAGCGACCCGATCTTCTCCACCGCGGGAATCGCGAATCGGCGTGCGGCGGTGAAGGCTTCACCTTCGGTGGCATCGGCGGTGTGGAAAACCTCTGTCGCCCCGGCCTTCTCGCACAGCCCCACCATCAGCTGCGCTTCGTGCGCGGCGAATTCGCCCGGAGCGTCGGAGCGGGCGACCAGCAGGGCGGCGGCGGTGCGGTCCATCCCCATCCGCATCTCGTCCTCGACCGCGTTGATCGCGACGGTGTCCATGAATTCGAGCATGGCGGGGCGCAGCGTCGAGGTGATCGCCAGGATCGCGTCGGTCGCCGCGGTGAGCGAGCCGAAACTCGCGACGACGGTCGACTGCGGTGGCTGTGCGGGCAGCAGCCGCAGGGTGAGTTCGGTGATCACGCCGAGCGTGCCCTCGCTCCCGACGAACAGTTTGGTCAGCGACAATCCGGCCGAATCCTTGAGCCGTGGCCCGCCGAGCCGCACCACGGTCCCGTCGGCAAGCACCACTTCCATGCCGAGCACGTAGTCGGTGGTCACGCCGTACTTCACGCAGCACAGCCCGCCCGCGTTGGTCGCCGCGTTGCCACCGATCGAGCAGATCTCGAACGAGGACGGATCCGGCGGGTACCACAGCCCTTCCTCCGCGACGGCCCGCTTCACCTCCGCATTGAGCAACCCGGGCTGTACCACCGCGATCCGGGTCACCGTATCGACGCTGATCTCCCGCATCAACTCGGTGGTGAGCACGATCCCGCCGTCCACCGCGGTCGCCCCACCGGACAACCCCGTCCCGGCCCCACGCGGCACGACCGGCACCTTGTTCGCGTGCGCCCACCGCAGCGTGGCGGCGACATCGGCGGTTCCGCGCGCCCGCACCACCGCCAGCGGCGTGCCCGCATCGGGATCGCGGGCCCAATCCTGCCGGTACCCGGCCAGCAGATCGGGGTCGATGACGACCGTCCCGTCCGACAACGCCGAAATCAACGAATCGAGGTCACCGCTGCGCTCGTCCACGTGTCCACGCTATCGCGCGCACCCCATCCGCCGCGGGCAGTTCGCCCTGGTCCGGTGATCACACACAGGCATCGCCCGAGAGCGGAATCGCACAGGCGCCTGGTGATCAATTGACCAGATGTGATGTGGGTCCGAACAAGGAGGTTTCCGCATCGCTGTGATCTGGCGCGCCCCATTGGTGTATACGCCGTCCAATGCTTCACAATGCCCATACCGGGTGTGTTCGATGGTGAATCGCCTCGCCGCCCAGCGTGTTTCGAGTTCCGCTCCACGGGTGCGCTTCGCGCGCACCGATCATGCGACGCTGTTGCGCCGCACCGTTTTTCGCAGGGAGGACTGGCGATGCCGAAGGAACCGCAGGACCGCAGTGAGCTGGTGGGTGCCCTGTTGGCCGCGGAATTCGCCGACGCGGGCATCGACACCGACGCGATGCGCAGCGTCCACACCGGCGCACACCACGAATGGCTGTCCGCTCTGGAATCTACGGGGATGTTCGACGTCCGCGCGATGGCCGAGATCGCGCAGCGCTGGGCGGCCGACCCCGCGCTGCTGCGTGACGCCCTCCTCGCCGAGGCCGACGAGATCACCCGCCGCCGCTGCCTCGCCGCATGGGCCTCGTTCGATACCCGCCCGATCGCTGCGGTAGGCCGCTAGCTTCTCGGCCCACCCGTTTGCCGGTTGCTCACCCTGGCTTCATCTGCCGCTGGCAGGCTGGCCGCGTGGAGCATCAGGCGAGTGTCACCGAGTCGGTGGCCGACCGATTCACCCGTTGGTGCGAGGCCGTCGTTGCCCGGCTGCCGTGGGGCCTCGATCGGTATATGCCCGCGACCCTGCTCGGGTTCGGGCTGATCAACAGCTTCACGTTCGGCGTCGATCTGCTGCTGCTCACCCTGCTGCACAGTGGATTCGGTCTGCCGGTCTGGCTGTCGATCACCCTCGCCTACATCGCCGCGTTCGGGCTGAGCTTCCTGCTCAACCGCACTTTCAACTTCCATTCCCACGCGCCGATGGGCAAGCAGGCCGCGGTGTATGTGGTTGTCGTGCTGGTGAACTACCTGGCGTTCATCCTCGGTGTCGGCTCGGGTCTCACCGCGCTCGGCCTGGAATACCACCTGGCCAGGCTGCTCGCCGGCGGTTGTGAGGCCGTATACATGTACAGCGCGATGCGCTGGATCGTCTTCCGCCGCAAACCGGCGGTGACCGCGTCGACCGCTGCGTGATCGGCGATCCGGCGTGGTGCCGGACTCGCGGTCTCAGCCTCTGAGTACCTCGGTGCGGTCGCCGTCGACCAGGACGACGTCGTTGTCGGTGAGGGCCCAGTGCGGGATCTGTTCGGCGACGCAGCGGGCCAGCATCGCGGCGGAGTCGCCGTCCGGGTCGGTGGGGGAGTCCAGGTGGACGACCAGGCGACGATCTACCAAACCCAGTCCGTCCCACAGTGGTTCGATACCGGTGGTGGGCAGCACCTCGGCGGGATCGTCCATGGTTTCCAGCCCGTGCAGGTCGGGTCCGAGCAGGCACGCGCCCGCGCTGTAGCCCGCGTAGACCAGCGCGTCCTCGCGCAACATAGTCGTGAAGACGGAATCAGCACCGCTGCGGGCGAATTGGGCACGCAGGACGAAGGTGTTCCCGCCACGCACCCAGACCATCGGGAACGTGCGCAGGTGCCGTTCCAGCCGTTCCGGCTGTCCGGCGTATTCGCGCAGATCAAGCACCTCCGGCGAATAGCCTTGCTGTTCCAGCGGTTTCACATCGCTCATCACCGCCGACGACCAGGCGTCGGGCCACGCGTCACACGCGTTCGGAATCACCGCGACCCGTCCCGGCGCACCGACGAGCCCGACGAGCCGATCAGCGAAACCACCGAACCGGTACGACGCCAGGAAAAGTCGCATCAGATGGTGAACGCCAGATTCCGCACGAGCCGCTCACCGAGGGCCGTATCGCCCTCGACGACAACCTCGCCGGGATGCCGGTCGGCCGTCGTGCGCCCACCGCGCAACCGTGCGAAAAGCCCGGAATCCAACCGGAGCACGGTCGTCGGCTCCCCTGCAGCCTCGTCGAGCACCGTCCCACGCCCACCGGCGACCGACAGATGCACCTGCCTGGTCACCGGCCCGGTCAGATCGAGAGTGACCAGCGAACCATCCGGCGCCTTGGCGCCCTTCACCACGGCACGACCGAGACCGATGGTCAGTTCGGCGAACGCGGCCTCGGCGCGCGCACCACCCTCGGGCACGCTGCGGCCGATCCCGTCGGCGAGGTCGAGTTCGTGCATCCAGCAATCGAACAGCCGCACCCGCATGAACCGCCCGTAGGGCACCTGCCCGACCGGTGAGACGGTCGTGGCCTGCCAGGCCTCGTCGTCCATCGCGGCCAGGGCGGCCCGGCGACGCTCGGTGGTCTCGTCGAACAGCGCGAGCAGCCGCTTGCCGGAGAGCGGGCGCAACCGGTCGACCCAGATCTCGTTGAGCACGGCCACTTCGTTGCGCACATGCGGCAGCGTTCGCACATCGGTCTTGGGGCGCAACGGATCATGCGGCGGCGGTGTCTCGCCGAGCAACCACGATTCGGTCCCGATCACATGGGCGACCACGTCGAACAGCGTCCAGCCGGGCAGCGGAGACGTTCGCCGCCAAGCCTTCTCGTCGAGGTCGGCGACCAGCAGCGCGATGGCTTCCCACTGCTCGGCGAGCAGATCGGTGAGTTGTTCGCGCCCCGGCGTCTCGGTCATCCCTGTGCTCCTTCTGCTTCGCTCTGGTCGAGTGCGGACAGGCCCGCGCGGATCGCCGCCGCGGTCGAATTCGGTTCGTGCGGACGACGCAGCAGGAAGCCCTTGGCGAAGCTGAGTTTGTCACCGTGTTTGCGGGGAACCACGTGCAGGTGGACGTGGCCGACGGTCTGGAACGCGGCGGTACCGTCGTTGAGAACGAGGTTGGCTCCATCGCTCGCGAGCCCGCTCACGCGCAGCGCACGGGCCAGGCGGTGGCCGGTGCGGAACATCCGGGCGCCGAGTTCGGGATCGAGATCGTCGAGCTCGGTCGCGTGGACCTTGGGGACGATCAGGGTGTGGCCGCGGGTGATGGGACGGATGTCGAGGAACGCGCACACCGCGTCATCGGAGTAGACAATGGTCGCCGGCGCGGCACCCGCCACGATCAGACAGAAGGCGCAGTCGTTCACGGCCTCGACCCTACGGTGTGATCTGGGTCGCGCAACAGCCCGAACGGGTCATCGGCATGACCCGCGTCACGTCCCGTGCGACGCCGCGGTGCTCGGTCGGCGGTCGGCTGTCGAGGTGCGTGCTCGATCCGGACCGGTGTTCTCGGGTCTCACCTGCGGCGACGAATCCGGGTGGGCGCGTCGACCGGTGTCTACCGGGTCGGGAGGCCGTTGTCACGATCTATCACGTCCACGGTGTCCGATTTGTGGTCGTCAGTCCAGTTCTCCGTTGTGACGGGCATCTCCGCTAGGCTCACCGCGAGCCGAGTACAGTTGCGAGGATTTGAGTCGAACTTACCCGCAGGTAACTTCGGCAACCCGTTGTTCCCAGGCTCGAAGCCAGCACGAAAAGGAAGTCTGACTAGTGGAGACAACGCAAAACGTGGGCGAGGGTTCGCCGCGCGGAGCGCGTGTCGGAGTCGTTCGCGAGTCCGGCCCGGGTGAGCGGCGAGTCGCATTGGTACCCAAGATCATCCCCACCCTGTCCAAGCAGGGTGTCGAGGTGATCGTGGAAGCCGGTGCCGGCCTCGGCGCTCTCATTCCCGACGCTGCCTACGTCGAGGCAGGCGCGACCATCGGTGATCCGTGGTCGGCCGAGGTCGTCGTCAAGGTCGCCCCGCCCAGCGATGCCGAGGTGGCCAAGCTGTCCTCCGGGCAGACGTTGATCGGGTTCCTCGCCCCGCGCAATGCCGAGAATCAGATCGGTGCGCTGAAGTCTGCCGGTGTGCAGGCCTTCGCCGTCGAGGCGATTCCGCGTATCTCGCGCGCCCAGGTGATGGATGCCCTGTCCTCGCAGGCGAACGTGGCCGGTTACAAGGCCGTGCTGCTCGCCGCGTCGGAGTCGACCCGGTTCTTCCCGATGCTGACCACCGCCGCGGGCACCGTGAAGCCGGCCACCGTGCTGGTGCTCGGTGTCGGTGTCGCCGGTCTGCAGGCTTTGGCCACCGCCAAGCGTCTGGGTGGGCGGACCACCGGTTACGACGTGCGTCCCGAGGTCGCCGATCAGGTGCGTTCGGTCGGTGCGCAGTGGCTGGACCTGGGGATCGACGCCGCCGGTGAAGGCGGGTACGCCCGCGAACTCACCGACGAGGAGAAGGCCCAGCAGCAGCAGGCCCTCGAAGACGCCATCAAGGGTTTCGACGTCGTGATCACCACCGCGCTGGTGCCGGGTCGCCCCGCACCGCGCCTGGTCACCGCCGCCGCTGTCGAGGGCATGAAGCCCGGCAGTGTGATCGTGGACCTGGCCGGTGAGACCGGTGGCAACTGTGAGCTCACCGAGCCCGGCGAGGTCGTGGTCAAGCACGAGGTGACCATCGCCTCGCCGCTGAACCTGCCCGCCACGATGCCCGAGCACGCTTCCGAGCTGTACTCGAAGAACATTTCGGCGCTGCTGGAACTGATGCTCGTCGATGGCAAGCTCGCCCCCGACTTCGAAGATCAGGTCCTGGCGGATTCCTGCGTGACCCGTGAGGTGGAAGCCTGATGTACACCGAACTGCTCGCCAATATCGCGATCCTCGTTTTGTCCGGCTTCGTCGGCTTCGCGGTGATCTCCAAGGTCCCCAACACCCTGCACACCCCGCTGATGTCGGGCACCAACGCCATCCACGGCATCGTCGTGCTCGGTGCGCTGGTGACCCTTGGCAACGTGAAGGACCCCTCGCTGCTGGTGCAGGTGATCCTGTTCGTCGCGGTGGTGTTCGGAACACTGAACGTCATCGGTGGTTTCGTGGTCACCGACCGCATGCTCGGCATGTTCAAGGGTAAGAAGAAGGCGGCCGAGTGATGCACGCAGTCGACAATATGACCTACCTGGTCAACGGCCTCTACATCGTGGCCTTCTCCATGTTCATCTACGGCCTGATGGGCCTGACCGGCCCGAAGACCGCCGTGCGTGGCAACCAGATCGCCGCTGTCGGTATGGGTCTGGCCGTGGTCGCCACCCTGATCTCGGTCCGCCACGCCGCCCTGCTCAACTGGATTCTCATCGCCGGCGGTCTGATCGTCGGTGTGGCACTGGGTGTTCCGCCCGCCATCCGCACCAAGATGACCGAGATGCCGCAGCTGGTCGCGGCGTTCAACGGTGTCGGTGGTGGCACCGTCGCGTTGATCGCGTGGGCCGAATTCGTCGACAGCGCGGGCTTTTCGCAGCTGCACGAGGAACCGACCGTCCACATCATCATCGGTTCGCTGTTCGCCGCGGTGATCGGCTCGATCTCCTTCTGGGGCTCGATCATCGCCTTCGCGAAGCTGCAGGAGATCCTGTCCGGCAAGCCGATCGGTATCGGACGGTTGCAGCAGCCGCTGAACCTGCTGCTGCTCCTCGGCGCGATCGTGTGCGCGGTCGTGATCGGCCTCGGTGCCGACAACGGTGGTGTTTCGCAGCTGTGGATGATCGGGCTGCTGTTGCTCGCCGGTGTGCTCGGCCTGATGGTCGTGCTGCCCATCGGTGGCGCGGACATGCCGGTCGTGATCTCGCTGCTCAACGCCCTGACCGGTCTGTCGGCCGCGGCCGCGGGTCTGGCGCTGAACAACACCGCGATGATCGTCGCGGGCATGATCGTCGGCGCGTCCGGCACCATCCTCACCAACCTGATGGCCAAGGCCATGAACCGCTCCATCCCCGCGATCGTGGCCGGTGGCTTCGGTGGCGGCGGCGCGGTCGCCGGTTCGGGTGACGGTGAGGCCAAGACCGCGAAGGCGACCTCGGCCGCTGATGCCGCGATCCAGATGGCCTACGCCAACCAGGTGATCGTGGTCCCCGGCTACGGTATGGCCGTGGCCCAGGCCCAGCACGTGGTCAAGGAGATGGCGTCGCTGCTCGAGGCCAAGGGTGTCGAGGTCAAATACGCGATCCACCCGGTCGCCGGTCGCATGCCCGGTCACATGAACGTGCTGCTGGCCGAGGCCGAGGTCTCCTACGACGCGATGAAGGAAATGGACGACATCAACGGCGAATTCGGCCGCACCGATGTGGTCCTGGTCATCGGCGCCAACGACGTCACCAACCCGGCCGCCCGCGACGACAAGTCCAGCCCGATCTACGGCATGCCGGTCCTCAACGTCGACCAGGCCCAGAGCGTCATCGTGCTCAAGCGCTCGATGAACTCCGGCTTCGCCGGGATCGACAACCCGCTGTTCTACGCCGACCACACCTCGATGTTGTTCGGTGATGCGAAGAAGTCCGTCGGTGCGGTCACCGAGGAACTGAAAGCACTGTAAGACAAGCGAATACCCGGACCAGGGGTCCTGTCGTTCCTCGGAGCGGCAGGGCCCCTTGTCATTCGGCCGACCGAGCGCGTCGGCGCGAGGTCTCGTAGGATCGCAGCGGATGGAGCGAAGGCGCGTTGGCCGGATCGGCGCGCTCGGAGGCTAGGGGGGCCGCGCGGTGACGACGGATGGGGCGGTGCCGAGCCTGATGGCCGAGGCATCCAGCGGCGGACTGTATTACGAGATGGGAACCGCGGCAGCGTGCGCGCAGGCTTGTGCGCGATTCCTCGAGACGCTCGATGTCATCGCAGTCCACGCATCGCTGGTCCAGCACGTCGAGGCCGTCAGCGCCCAGGCGTGCGGGGAAGCGCTCGCGGCCCGGTTCAATATGGCGGGCAGTGACCTCGAGAGCCGAATGAAGGAACACCAGAAGGCCGTCGCCGATCTCGGTGAGATGTTCGTCCAGGCCGAACGACGCTACGTGCAGTCCGACGAAAGCGCGGCCGATGGGTTCTCGCGATTGCGGAACGAGGTCGGCCGGGAGGTCGTCACGATCGTCGAACGTGCGGAACCACAGGCGCTGAAACCCACGTCCCGCACCGTCAATTCCGGTAGGGCAGTGGAGGTTACACCACCGGACAAACCACAACTCGGCAAAGAGCTGGTGGACTTGAGCGGACAGTCCGAAAAGCGCTACAGCAATATCATTTCCGCTGTCAGTGGATCCTCGTTGAGTTGGGACACGCTGTACAAGAATCGTTTGGTGATGATTTCGAATGCCGGGACTCTCCGCATTGCCGCGTCACGGTGGGGAACGATGTCGGACACCATGAAAGAAGATGTCGCGGTCTTCGGCAACACGATGGACAAGGCGGTCTCGGAAGGTATCAAGAGCCCAGCGGGTACGCGTGCCAGGACGGCGGTCTCGGCCTACGTGAACTCGATGGCGCAACTGGTAGCTGCCACGGATCTGATGAGCGACAATTTGGCGTTCGTGTACAGCACCATCTCCGGGTTGTATCCCAGTCTCCCCGCGCAGACCGAAAGCGCGTTCCGGGCCAAATCGAAGGTCAGCGAAGCGGCGTTCCTGGAGAGGCTGAACGGACACCGCGACACGTGGACGAACTGGTATCCGAACAATATCGACGGTGCCGCCAAGTCGGTGCCAACGGTGCCGGGATTCCTGAATCCGGTCGCGTCGGCGCCCGCCCCCCTTCCTGAACTGGAGCAACCGGGCGCGGGTCTCGGCAACGGCGGTGGTTCACCGTCGTCGCCGGGCGGCGGAGACGATGGCGGCGCTCCGGTGAAGCAACCGTCCGATACCCCGGAGGAGACGCCGGCCACTCCGGATACGCCGAAGACCGAAACCCCGACCACGGAATCCCCGACCACTCAGACCCCGTCGACAACCACCGACGACTCCACCTCCGACGACCAGACCTCCGATACCACGCCGTCCACCTCACCCACCGAGACGACCAGTCCGACGACCTCCGGCACGGACACCTCCGATTCGTCCTCACCGTCGACCACGCCGACGACGTCGACTCCATCGACCTCGCCCACCGCGACCTCGCCCACGACGACTTCGCCGGTGTCGGCCCTCACCGGTTCGCCGAACTCGTCGAAGCCCGGCTCGGTTGCCGCCGGCGGCGGCGGTGGCGGTGGAGCCCGAGGCGGTGGCGGTGCGCCCGGCGCGGCGGCACCGTCGTTGCGTGCGGGCACCCAGTCGAACCTGTTCCCTCGTGCGGGTCTGGCAGCCTCGGTCACCCCCACCGCCGGTGTTGTCGCCGCGAGTAGTGGAGCCGCCATGCCGGGTGCCATGGGCCCCGCCGGTGCCGGCGCCGCAGGCCAAGGGAATCGGCAGGACTCCCATCAACGTGCCAGATACCTGGATTCGGCGGCGCATATGGACGAGGGCTTGGGCGAGGCGCAGGTGGTCGTGAACCCGGTGATCGGCGAAGACCCCGACGCCGTCCAAGACCAGGACGTCCCCGAGCCCGGTAGGCGCTGACCGATGAACCGATCCTGGCGATTCACCGAGACAGAGTTCTTCGCCCTGTGGGAGCACGTGACCACCGATTACCACCCCGCCCCCTTCCTCTACACGTCACGAACCCAGAGCCATCAGGAGTTCGAGAGGGAGAAGCGGCAGAAGCTGGCCGATCTGGACCGCCGCCTCGGCTACGACTTCCGGGCCAGAATCGCGGAGATGGCGCGTCCCGACATCCGTATCACCGCCTTCGGCGTGGACGAAACCGTGCGTGGCGAATCGCCCGCGGTCCGTGTCCGCGTCCTGGCGACCCGCAAAGGATCCCGCGGGTACACCGTCGTCCAGCATCCGGGCGAATCCTATTGGTACGGCGGTGGATACACCATGACCGAATGCGAAGCGGTGAGCCTCGGCAATGCTGTGGTCGACCTGTTGCCCACCTGCGACCCCGGACGCCACAACGAGATCCCGCTGCCGCCCGCGCCCACCCCCGCCGATCACGATGCCCCCTCGCGAATCTTCGCCACCGCGGGTGCCGCATCCTCCAGGCACCACCGGGACTTCATGATCCCCTCGGGCTGCGCGGGGACGATCGAAGTGGCACAGGGAGATTCGATCTACGGCCCCGATGGTCTGATCAGCCGAACCCTGACCTGGCGCGACGTCCCGAGGGACGGTCGGTACGCAGTCAACGACACCACTCCTCTGGTGGCGACCTCCGTGACCGCTGATCGTCTCGTCTCCATGGTCAACGCCCGAGTCTCGACGATCGTGAAAGCCTTACGCGCCGAGCGGTCCTAGCACTGTCCCACTGGTCGGCCACACCCGATCGGTCTCGAATGACATTGTCGCCCAGTCGAAGATCGTTCTCGACGCCGCATCGGTAGGTTCGAAGTGCCTGGTCTGCTTGTTGATTGTCAGAATGAAGGCGGGTTGGGTTTCGCCGCTTCCGATATCCCGGACCTGGGTGAAGTATTCGATCACGGTCGGAGTTTCCTCGATCCGGTGAACGTGGATTTCGGTGCGGTGGGGGTAGATCTGGATCCCGGACATCGGGGTGCCGTCTTCGACGAAGGCGCTGTACTGCCGGATGGCCTCTGTGGGCGAGGCGCTGCTGCCGAACTCGGTGATCACCCCGGTGCGCGCGTCGACGATCCGCTGGGTGTAGCCCAGCATCCAGACGCCCGCGGCTTCTTCCTCCGGGCTGGGGCAGGGTACGACCAGCCAGCCGTGCTCGAACTGGTCGATGTCGAAATGAGGATAGATTCCCACGGTTCTCGTGAGGTAGTCGATGGCTTCCTCGGTGGAGTGAAGCGGTGCGCTCATCGCCCTGTCGCCCTGTCGTCGATACTCGGTGCCCCACCGAGGATGGCATGCCCGGCGACGAAATGCGCGACGGCGCTGGATCGCTACGACCGCCGCGCGGCCGTAGGATGGGATCGTCGGGCGGGAGAACTCCGCGCCGGATCCGGGCAACGATGGACGGAACACAGTTCTCGAATGGCAGACGACGATCTATTGTCCGTGGCGCCGAGCAGCGTGCTCCGTGACGCGGCAGCTGAGTTCGTGCGGCGGTGCGGCGAGAAGACCCCGCCGTTGCGGCCCGTCGACATTGTCGACACCGTGTATTCCGCGTTTCAGGGCGCGGTAGTCGGGCGTTTACCTGAGCGCGCTCCGATCGACCCCGGTCGCCAGATGATGTGGGGGACGGTGAACGGTTCGGCGATCGAGCTGTCCGACGTTCACTTCCTCACTCTCGAGAGTGCTGCGGACGTACGGGATGTACAGCTGACAGCTCTTCAGGTATCCGCCGTGGCCGATCTGCTGCGCGAGCTCGCCGCACGACTGCGTCCAGGCGCCGCGTTCGGGTTGTCCGCCGGCGGTATGGCCTTGGCCGAATTCGCCGACCGAATCGCCGACGATCTTTCCGCGCGGGCACCACAGCCGCGGCCGAGGCCCGCTTCCGATCTCGACGATTGGCAGACCTGGCTGGAAGATGTCGAACAGGTGCGGGATTCGGACCTGCGTATTGCGGTGGTCCGCCTGCTGGATTCGCTCGCCGAACAAGGCACGAGCACCGAGCCGGTCGACGAGGAATCCGTGGTCGAGGCATTCGAGGCATTGGCCGGTGTCGTCGAGTCGGCTCGGCCTTCCGGCGTGCCGCACGGTGGCGACCCCGGACTTTTCCTCCGAAGCGTCGTGGGCAGAACCCTGCTGGATGAGGCCATCGATATCCGTGCGAGGCTGGCCGCCGAGGCCGACAGCGCCGAATCGACCGCCGGTGAACCAGATCTCGTCGCGCTGACAGAACGTGTCGCCTTCGCGGCCGGGATTCTGCTGAAAGAGCTCGCGGCGAGGCTCCGTCCCGGTATCACCTACGGTTTGCTGCCGATGAAATCAGAACTCGGCATCCTCGCCGAGGATTTGGCAGCCGAACTACTGGCGCAAACCGAATACGGTCGCCCGGCCTTCTACCCGGGCCCGACCAGGCTGTACGTAACCGCTCCGGACCGCGTGCACCCGACCGCCGGTCATCCTGGCGTGATGGCCCCCGTCGATCATCTCGCATCGGCCGATTCGGCCTATATCGTTCCAGTGCGACCACTTTCGCCGGAGTCGGTGCGGGAGTACCGAGAACTGCGGGAGTCGGTGCTGTCGCTGTGCGGGGTATTGGATGATCCGAATGGCTCCGGAGCCGACTTCCTGACCGCCGCGGAAGATATCCAGCATCGGATTCGCGGCGGGATACCCGCCGCTTCCCCGGTGGATCCGACTCGACACTTCCTGCATTTCGGGACGCTCACCCACCATCGAACCGAGCCCTACGGCCTGACAGAATTCGCCCGCTACGTCGAGGAATCCCTCGCTGACCCGGCCCGAACCCCGTACCGACCACTGCTGCTGTCCCCGGTCGAAGCGGCTGTCGTCGCCGACCTGCTGGACGAGCTGTCGGCAAGGCTCATCCCCGGTGCCGCGTTCGGAATCTATAGTGGCGGAGCGTCGCTCGCCGCAATCGTTACCGATGCGGCGGGTGCGTTCCGCGCTCGCACGGAGTTCCGGCGCGAAATTCCCGCGACTCCGTCCTCGGCTGTCCCTGACACGAAGTACCAACGGCTCCGCGACGCCAGTATCAGATGGCTCGACACTTTCGATGAGAACGGTAGCGGGCAGCTCACCGACCCGGTAGCCACCACCGCACTGATCGACCTCTACCTCGTGGCGCGTGATCGGCCACCGCGAACAGATCCGAGCCGAACCCACCCGGTCCGGGACCCGGCGTTGCACTTGCGAAGTCGGCTCGCCCACGTGGGTGGCCGCGTGCTTCCAGTGACGTTGGAGGGGGAGGCCTCAGCGATCGAAAGCCTCCTCGCGGCAGACTCATTCGATGAACGGCACACGGATATCCGATGGCCCGGCCTGAGCGGCGTTCACGTCAGCAGCATGCTCGGCGAACTCGCACTACGCCTGCGCCCCGGCCCCGCATTCGGCCCGTCGAACAACGGCCGAGCCTTGGCCGATATCGCGCACCGCCTCAGCGAAAAGATCTGGAACCAGGTGTCTCCCGGTACGTGACCGACTAATGGGTCGCCGGTTCGCGGTGCTGATCATTGTCGGGTGATGACCGCGAGCGCGCGTTGTCTGGTTCCCTCATCGACTTCGGCGAGATGGAATTCGTTGTCGATGATGTGACGTTTGAGGTAGCGGGCAGGCGGGAAACCGTGCTTTCGGAAGTAGTGCGGGACGGCACCGGCCCAAATCCAGGCTCCGTCGGTGCGGTAGTTCAGCGGGACATCGAATTCACCCGGGGCGAATTCATCCTCGCCGAATCCTGGTTCCGACCAGATGACCGGTGCGGATTCCAGGTAGCTCAGCATGGGGTGGTGGAGTTTGTTCATCAGCGGGCGGCGGTCGAGCGGGCGGCCATCTTCATCGTAGCCGTCGACGACGGGGGCGACACGGGGGGCTTCGGTAAATGCTTTGCGGCGTTCATCGCGTATATCGGCCTTCCGGTGCAAGTCGGAGTCCAATTCCACCCACTCGCAGTAGTACTCGTCTTCGAAATCCTCTGGCCATTGCGTGCGGTCCAGGCTCAAACTGTGCCTCTTGACGAAGGCTGTGAAGTGATCCGACATCGCCTTCTCGCGATCTCTGATGAAGTCTTGTTCCTCAGGGTACATATTTGACCTCCATTCGACCCCACCATTCGGATCCTCGCAATAGTCGTTTTCCGAGCGTTCCATCATCGCATTATTGTTCGGTGATGACCTCGAGCGCGCGTTGTTTGGTCTCTTCGTCCACCTCTTCGAGTTGGAATTCGTTGTCGAGGATGTGCTGGGTCAAGTTGGGCTCGGGTGAGAGGCCATGCTTACGGAGGTAATGGGGGACAGCTCCGGCCCAGATCCAGGTGCCATCGGTGCGGAAGTTCAGTGGCACATCGTGATCACAGGGCGCGAATTCGTCTTCGCCGAAGCCGCGTGCGGAGAGGATGATCGGGGCTGATTCGAGGTAGGTCAACAACAGCGGGTGGATTTTTCGCATCACGGTGGGTCGGTCGATGATGGGGTGGCCGGATGCGTCCCGGCCGTCGTAGACACTGATCAATCGTGGCACGCCGCGCAGCGGTTTCAAGCGCTGCGCGAGCTCTTCGCCCTTGCGTCGCCACTCTGCTGACAGTTCCTCGCTCTCAGCATCGAATACTTGTTGAACATCTGCTGGCCAGAGTCGCATGTCGAAATCTAGATCTCGGGCCTTGACGAAATTCCAGAAGTGGTGCACCGAGGCCCGGCCTCGATCATCAAGAAAGTCTCGTTCCTCAGGAAGCATTTCCGATATCCAATCTCGCCCACCATTCGGAGCCGCGCATCAGTCTTTTGCCGAGTTTACCGTCGTCCCCGGCCAGGTTTGCCAGTTCTATCGGTTTTCGATGAACGGCACGCGGATATCCGGTGGCCCGGCCTGAGCGGCGTTCACGTCAGAAGCATGCTCGGCGAACTCGCACTAAAGCCTGCGCTCCGGCCCCGCGTTCGGTCCGTCGAACAACGGCCGAGACTTGGCCGACGTCGCGCACCGCCTCAGCGAAAAGATCTGGAACCAGGTTTCTCCCGGTACGTGACCGACTAACGGGCCGCCGGTTTGCGGTGCTGATCATTGTCGGGTGATGACCGCGAGCGCGCGTTGTCTGGTTCCCTCATCGACTTCGGCGAGATGGAATTCGTTGTCGATGATGTGTCGGATCAGGTCGGCTTCCGGGGCGAGTCCGTGTTTGCGTAGGTAGTGGGGGACTGCGCTCGCCCAGATCCAGGTGCCGTCGGTGCGGAAATTCAGTGGCACGTCGTTGTCGCCGGTGGCGAATTCGTCCGAGTCGAAACCGCGCGCGGACAGGATGATCGGGGCTGATTCGAGGTAGGTCAGCAGTGGTGCCTGCAGGTCATGAGGCACTGGCGGACGGTCGGCGAAGGGTCGGCCGTCCGCATCGCGGCCGTCGTAGACGTGGGCCAGACGCAGGCTCGGCGGTGCCGCTTCGGCTATCCCGGCGATCGCTTCGCGGGCGAGTCGCCTTCTCTCGTCGCTGAGTTCTATAGGTGGGAATTCACTGCCGACGATGTGGTCGACGAGTGCGGAGTGGGGACAGAATTCATGCTTACGGAAGTAGTGAGGGACGGCGCCGGCCCAGATCCACGCTCCGTCGCAGCGGTAGTTCAACGGGACGTCGAACTCGCCTGGCGCGAATTCGTCCTCGCCGAATCCGGGTTCCGACCAGATGATGGGTGCTGACTCGAGGTAGGCGAGCAGCCGTTCGTGCAGTTTCTTCATCAGCGGAAGGCGATCGAGTGGACGTCCGGCTTCGTTGTATCCATCGACTACGGGGGCGATCCGAGGAGGTTCGCTGAAGGCTCTTATGCGTTCCTCGAGGATGTCGGCCTTGTGGTGCCAGTCGGATTCCAATTCCACCCGCTCGCAGTAGTAATCCAATTCGGCGTCTCTTGGCCACTGTGTGCGGTCTGCGCTCAGGCCGTGTCGCGTGACGAAGGCGGCGAAATGGTCCGACATCGCCTTGTCGCGCTTTCTGATGAAGTCTTGATTCTCAGGATGCATATTTGACCTCCATTCGACCCCACCATTCGGAGCCTCGCAATAGTCGCTTTCCGAGTGTTCCATCATCACCGGGTATGTCGGCGATCTCCCGCGGATTCGGGAGGTTATCCGCATCGCCGGCGAACCGAGTTGCCAGGTCGTCCAGAATGGACTGTTCGGCAGGCGAGCAGTGCGGATATTCGGCACGGATTCTCGCAAGTATGTTCTGGACGGAACGCCTTATCTTGTCCGGGCTCATATCGAATTTGAAGTTTCGACGTGCCCACGCGTATCCGCCGCCGTCCCGTCCGGCCAAGATCTCGATGACATTCACCCGAGATCGAGAATAGTATTCATTCATTGCCGCGAAATAGTGTGCGGAGAATTTCCTTCCCTGAGCGGCTTCAACGAGATCGATGAGTTGGTGAAACAGGACTATTTGGCTCTTTTTGTTCAGATAGATGAAGTATTTGATTACACCAACCTTTCCAGATTCGGGATCATGCACCGTTGCCACCACCTTGAATTGCGCTGCCCGCTCGACGTGTTGCTCGACATCATCGTATTCGGCCTTGTCGATCCGTACATCGAATGGTCCGTACCGGCCGTTCATGGCCGAGAGGATGTCCATGAGTTCGGCGTCGCTCGTTCCGTTGATGAAGTCTCGCAGCGGCGGCATCGCGGACAGGTCGGGGGCGATGAACTGAGGTTGTGGCGGATCGACGGCGGTCGGAATCGCCGAGTCGGATGGGCTGACGGGTGCGTCGACGGCTGGCTGCTCGGTCGTGGCGGCCGGCTGAGTTGTGTGGGTCGGCTCGGTGATCGGCCGCGGGGTACTCGTCGGCGGATCCGGGTGTGTGGCCGAGTGCTCCGCAGGGGCGGTCGCGGTCGGTCGGGGGGACTCCGTCGACGGTGTTTCCGTCCCGGCGGCACGTTCGCCCCGTGATCCGGTGCGGAAACGGTCGCGCCAACCGCGATCTCGGGCGCTGTTCGGGTCCAACGACGACCGGTCGATCGCCGAGGTGCCGGGAGCGAAGCCGTCCAATCCGGACTGCGACGTCGTTCCGTCGGGGTGGTGAGTGATCCACTGGCCGTCGGGTGGGATGCGTGGCCGTCGATTGCCGTTCGAGTCGATCTCGACCCCGCTGGTGTAGACGCGGCCGTGCCCGTCGGTCCAGGCGCGGGCGGTGGGGGCGAGGACATCGGTGCCCAGGTGTGCCGCGACGCGTGCGGCGAAGGAGACCGTGGCGGCGTCGCAGCCGATGAGACGAATGGGTTTTCGGCCGTCCCAGCTCGTGTGCTGACGGAGCAGATCGCCGTATTCCTCAGCGGTGTAACGATGCCCGCCGATTATCGCTTCGCCGTCGTCGCTCAGATGGACGTCGGCGGTGAAGTAGTTGTCGTCGCGGCGAACTCGCTGGGCGAGATCGTTCAGGTCCGAGTCGTCCGCGTGATGGGCGACGCCGGCGACGGTTTCGGTGCCGTACCGGGCGTGGGCCTCGGCGGTACTCGGTCGGTCCGGCGTGAGGTTCAGCGTGAACGGTTTGTCGGGCGATTCGGTGGCGCCGACGGGGTGGTCGTCGGTCAGTAGTCGAGAGTTAGGTGCTGTGGCCAGCTCCCCTCGGTCTCGAACAGGTGCCGGATCATGGCTGCCGCGCGGGCGTCGGGGAAGGTCGTCGGGTGATACCGATGGTTGTTCTTGAAGACGGTCAGCCGGTACTCGGGCTCGGTCCGTCCCGGTTCGGTCAGTGATTCCTGGTACATCCGGTACCACACCCGGTCCGGTTTGTCCTCGTTCAGGTGCAGGTGTATTCGGATACGGAAGGGAAAGATCTGGCCGCCCAGCGGTTGCGCGCCCTCCCGCAGCGTCTGCTGATAGCTCTCGATCACGAGATCCGGTGCCCAGCTCGGGTATGTGAAGATGAAGCCGGTCTCGGAGTTCAGCACGAACACCGGGAGTCCCAGTCGCCGGGTGGGGTCCGGTTCGATCAGGGTCGCTACCCAGCCCTGCTGGAAAGCTCGCAGCGCGAGGGCTTGGCCCAGTGGGAGGCTCCGGGTGATGTATTCCCTGGCTTGGGCTTCGGTGCGTATCGGTAGCGACACGGTAGGGGCTCCCGTCTGGCAGTAGCGGAATCGCGGTGAGAACAGCTGTCTTTCGCACCACCTGGGCGGGTGCGCGATCCCAGGTCTGACGTGACTGCGGGTCCCACCATATGGGGCCGGATCCGTCGGTGGGGTGGACGATGACCATCATGTGGCGTCCGCCGGGTTCCTGGCCGTCGCCCTGCCAGGTGATTCCGACGAAGGCCGCTGATCCGGGCCCGATTTCGGCGATGAGGTCATGTAGTCGGTCGAAGTGTTCGGTGATGTCGGATCCGGTGTGGGAGAAGTCGATCGAGTCGGCACCGAGCCACTGCCGGATAGCGGAGTCGTCACCGATAGCTCGGTATTCCGGTACACCGTTCCTGCCGGGGACTGCCAGCGCGGCGCGAGCGACATGGGGGTCGCCGAAGAAGGTCGTGATCGCCGCGACCGAGGTTTCCCAGCAATTCGATTCGCGTCCGCCGCGTGTCGTTCCACCGTCGTTGACGAGATCGGCGACGGGGTGTCTGCGCGGGTCGAAGCCCGAGACGTAGTGGTCGCCCTCCAGGGCCGCTGCCCGCAGGTCTTCCTGATAGTGCTGCTGTTCGAGCGCGACGGGTGGGTGGAATCCGAGGACGCGGGCGTCGGCGATGGCGGGGAGCGGAGAACGGGTGTTCGCGGCGGTGATGCGGTGGCTGATCTCGTCGCGTAGCTCGTACAGCTCCATGCCGTCGAGCGACAGGCCCTGGTCGTGGGTGTTGTTGTGGGGCTGGAGTCCGAAGTGGTCGCGGATCTGTTCGGCCAGCTCGGTGGGTGTGGCGTCCGGTGCCCAGCCGTGCGGGATTAGGCCCGCGATCCGCGAGACCGGGGTGCGCAGGTGCGCGGCACCGGGTTGGTCGACGAACTCGACCCGTACCTGCAGGCGGGCACCGGTCGGGAGCTGGAGCGGAGTGTGCGGAGCTG
This sequence comes from Nocardia sp. NPDC058518, assembly GCF_042719655.1. Taxonomy (NCBI): domain Bacteria; kingdom Bacillati; phylum Actinomycetota; class Actinomycetes; order Mycobacteriales; family Nocardiaceae; genus Nocardia; species Nocardia sp. NPDC058518. The sequence continues at coordinate 40,197 of NZ_JBHXNJ010000014.1, read as the reverse complement.
CAGGTTCGAGCGCATGGGAAGGCTCGGTGATCGCCGATGCGCCGAAGATCTCGGTCAGTGCGAGTTGGGTCGAGGCGCGGACCCGGCCCATTTCACCGGGGGTGATGTCGCCGGTCTGCTGCAGGTGGATGCGCAGGGTGAGGCTGGTGACCGGGTTGCCGTCGGAGTCGACGGTGTGGGTGATGTCGAAGCCGGGAGTGGCGATCGCGGGTGACTCGGTGCCGAGATCTGGTGCGGTGGTGAGATCTGGTGGTTGTTCCGATGGGGTCGGCGTCGCACCCCGGAGTTGCTCGTCCGACAGCGTGGCGTGCATCGTTCGCAGAACCGGGTCGGTCGACGGCAGCGAGGTCCACGACTGTGTCGCGGCGATGCGGTGTTCGGCGGCGAGCGCCGCGGCGTCCGTGGGATCGAAGATCGACCCGTCCGCACGGACGATGCCGACCTGCAGCGTGCCGGCTTCGCGCAGCATCTTCGCCGGTGGATGGTCGGTCGCCGTCAGTTCCTGCGTGTCCCACCACACGGGAGTGTCGGCGTCTCGCGGATACACGACGAGAGTGGCGTGACCGCCGGTCAGACGTGCCGAACCGTCGGGCCGGAAGACGCGGTTGCCGTCCTGATCGAGTCGTTGCCAGCGAGTGGCGACATAGACGGCGGTACCGGGCCCGAGCTCGGCGACCAGATCGTGCAGTGCGCGGTACTGGTCCTCGATACTCATCGCCGGGTCGAACTGCAGCCAGCCGGTACCGAGCCAGCGGCTGATGTATTCGCGATCGAGGCCGCCTTGATACACCGCTGTCCCGTTGGGGCCCAGGACCGGCAGCATCCTCGGTGCCACCCTCGGATCACCGAAGAACGTGGACATCCCCGCCATGGCCGCCCAGCCGCAGTTGTTGAGCCGTCCCGGACCGTCGGGTCCTTCGCCGTTGACGTGCCGCGCGGCCGGGTGGGTGCGCGGATCGAAGTGTGTCTCGAAGCCTCCACTCGGTGTGGTCAGCAGCGCTTCCATCTGCTGCAGTAGTGCCGGATCCTCGTGCGCCTGAACGGGATTCACCGAGAACTCGTAGTCGACCCGGTTGAAGTCGGGGAGCAGTCCCCGCGTGATGTTCTCGGGTGTCGACGGATTCGCCTGGCGTTCGGTCGAATCCGGCCGGGTTGTCGGATCCGGGTGCCCCTGCTCCGTCGCGGGCCCGGCCAGGTTGACCGGGCCCGGCGGCGGCACGCGGGGATCCCCGATCGGACCGGCGGTCGGATCGTTGCCGCCACGGAGCCGCAGCTCTACGACATGGACCTCGCCGCGTTCACCGACCAGCACGCGCTGGAAGGTCACCGCGACATTCGCCGCGAGCAGGCGGCGATGGTCGTTCGCCGACAACGTGCGGCGGTGTGGATCCGAATCGCCGGTTACCGCCAGCACCTGCGCGGTGGGGGCCGGTACCGTACCGACGCCCGCGTGGTGATCGAGCGCGCCCGCCGCCTCGAGTACATCCGCGGCGGCGCGGGCCAACAGTTGGGTGCGAAGGTCCTCGACCTGATCCCGGGCCCGCAGGTAGTCGAACATGAGCTGGTCGGCGGCTTGTTGGTGGCGCTGTGCCGCATCGATCACGGCGCGCGCGTCCAGATGCTCGCTGACCGTGCCCGCTCCTCGGTCGAGAACCTGTCGGGCGGCGGCGCGTCGGGGACCGAGGTGGTCGGTGATCGCCTGCCATGCTTGCCGGGGCCCACGGATATCGGGATCGAGGCCGAGGTCTCGCGCTCGCGCCCGGAGCGCGTCGGCCGCGGAATCACGCTGTGTCGCAGCGTGTTCGACCCGGTTCGCGAGGTCGGCGAGTTCCGCCGCCACCTCGGGAGTGGTCGCGACGTGGCTGCGTGCCGGGCCCGTCGATTCCCAGGCGGCATCGTTGGACAGTGTCGTCTCGGCCTGTGCGTCGAGGGTGTGGGCGAGCTGTTCGAAATGCTCGACGATCGTCGTGGCGGTCGCGCTGAACCGGTCGACGAGCTGGCGGGCGGTCTCGGCCAGCGGGTGCCCGGTGGGCGCGGCGTTGGGACCGACGGCCGGGTCGGCGCGGTGCGGGGACGGACCGGCGCGGGTCGTCAGGTCCGCGAGCGCTTCGATCTCGGCGGCGCGCCGGACGATCTCCGCGCGAATCTCCTGGTGGGTCCGGGTGATTCGGTCGGCATCCGGCTTGCTCGTCGTCGCGCGGAGGGTGTCGAGCCAGTCGTGTCGGCGTGCGATCTCGGCTCGCAGTCGATCGGCCGTTCGCGCGGAGTCCGGCGTCGTGGCACCGGTCTCCAGCTGCGCCAGCCGATTGGTCAGGACGGCGATATCGGCTCGCACGACAGCAGCGACGACATCGACCTCGTGTGATTTCAGGTCGGTGTCGTAGACGAGGGCGAATCGCAGCCAGTCCGCGTTCGGATCGATCGTGGTCCGCGCGGAGTTCAGGGCGGTCGCGATATCGTGGCCGCCCGCGATGGCGCGCAGGAACGCGTCGGAGTCGATCCGATTCGGGACCGGGAACAGCCGCCCCGGCTCGACGACCGGCATCGGCTGGTTGTGCTCGGATTCGGACTTGTTCGCCGCGACCGCCGCCGCCCACGCCACCTGGTGATGGGCCAGCGCGGCCAAGGCCTCGACGCGTCCGGCTCGAATGATGTTGTCGCGACGCAGTGCTTCGAGCGTCTCTCGAATTCGGGCGGGGTCGAGGGCGGCGCGATCGATGCCCAATCGCCCCGCCAGCTCGACCACGGCGAGGTCGATATCGTTCGGCAGTGCCAGCTCGGCCGGGTCGAGGCGCGCGGGCGGATCGATGGGCGCCACGGGCGCGCGATCGACGTCGGTCAGGGCATCCAGCCTGGCTTGGACGCGCAGATACTGTTCGGATCGCCGGACGAAATCGGCAGACTGCCGGATGTCGGCGGCGAGCCGGTCACGCAGAACCTGCTCCTGGGTCCGGACGTCATCCAGGGCGGCGACATCGTCGACGTCGAGGTAGGCCGCCCACGCCGCGGCCTCGTTGCGCAGCGACGTGCGTCTGGCCGCTTCCGCCTGCCAGACGGCTTCGTCCTGTGGGGTGGAGAACTCGGGGCCGCTGCCCATGTTGGCTGGATTGGCCACCGAACGATCGACGAAAGACGCTTGCTCACCGGCGATTTCACGGAGCAGCCGCGAACCCGAGTTGTTGCGGGTGATGTCGACGTCACGGGTGAAGGGGAGTCGCGCGTCCTCGCCGCGGAACCGTTGCCACGTGTCCACGGCCGCGTCGATGGCACCGGCGAGACGCACATTTCGCGCGTGTAGTTCGGCGGCGGCCTGCCGCAGCCCGGCCGGACCGAGGTCGGTCAGGGTGAGGTCGAGTGCCTCGGCTTGTCGTCGCAGGAGTGTCGCGTGGCGCAGCGCGTCGGCGTACGCGGCGCGCGCCTCGGGTGTGAGCTGGGTGGGATCGACCGGATTGGTCTCGGCGAACAGGGCGGCGTCGGTGGCGGGTGCGGCGGCGCGCTGTAGGCGGCGAGCCAACTCGGGGTTCTGCTCGACGGCCACCTGATCGAGTTCGGCCCGGGAATCGGGATCGGTCCCGGCCGGTCGGGTGACCTGCCGCCAGATGGCCGCCGTCCGTTCGGCTTCGAGTCGCACGAACTCCTGGTCATCGGCATTCTCGACGGCACCCTCGTTCCAGTACCGATACGGAGTACCGTCCGAACGGCGCGTGGGCGGCGTGTCCGAGCTGGCCTCCGTCCACCCGACATAGTTGCGCCAGAGCAGCTCTCGGTTCTTGTACAGGACCGCTGCCTCGTGCAGAATTCGTGCGATATTGGGGGCCTGAACGTCGGCGAACGCCTCCTTCTCGCCGGGGTTGCGGTGCTCGGTCTGGGCGCTGACGCGAAACGGCGTATGGAAGAGCTCGTTCTGGCCCTTGCCGTCCAGGCCCGAACCAGAGGGATGTTTGGCGGTGGCGACCGCCTGGTTCCACTCCGCGATCCGTTCTCGAACCCCGGTCACGATCCGACGTAGTCGTGCGCGCGTCCCGGTTCGCGCGGCGGGCACCGGGGCCTGACTCGGGGCGGGATCGGGCGCGGGTGTGGAGGAGGGTTCGCCGAGCCGTCCGAGCGCCTCTCGCGTGGCTGTGTCCAGCTCGGTCGCCATGGCCTGATGGGTCTGCCGGAGCCGCTCGAGCGCTTCCGCCCTGGCCTGGTCGATCCGCTGTGACACCGCTGGGTCGCGGCGGAGCGGCGACTCGGGTCGGGTCTCGCCGACGACTCGTCGGTAGGCATCCTCGAGTTGCTCGACCGCCCGCTGCCGCGCCGTCTCGAGCGCGCGATCACCGGCCCGATAGTGGTCGCCGAGTGTGGTCTCGGGTCCGGGGATTCGCGGTGGCGTGGTGTGGCTCTGCGAGCTGCCGAGGTCGAATACGTGCACGTTGCCCGCGTCGTCGATGACCACCCGGTGGTACTCGACACCGATCCCGGCGTCCTGGAGTTCGCGCCGACGGCTGTCGTCCAGCAGCGAGTGCGGGTCGGTGGTCGACACGGCGAGGGCGTGCGGCGGCCGTCCGGGAACGACACCGAACCCCTCGGATCGGACGTCCGCTCTTGCCGCGGTGAGAATGTCGGCGACCGCGCGCCGTCCTGCCTCGGCGCGTAGCTCGCTCTCGGTCGTGCGCGCCTGGAGGTACCGGTCCAGCTGCCGCTCCGCCCGGTTGTTCAGCGCTGCCAGTGCGTCGATCGTGCGCTCGGCCGCGTGACGCCGGTAGATATGGCGGACCATGTCGTCCGGAGTGCTCGGTCGCTGCTCGTAAACCTGTGCGGCGGTATCAATTCGGGCCTGCGATGCGGACCGGATCTCGTCGGCCAGTGTTCGCGGGCCGCTCCTGCCCGGATCGATGCCGAGCTCTTGCGCGAGCGTCGAGAGTTGCCGTCGGGCCGAATGCTGCTCCGTCGCGGCGGCGGTGATCTGCCTGCTCAACGTTCGAAGCCGTTCGCGCACCACCGCATTCGTCGGCACGTGCGGTGTCGCGTGATCAGGAGCCGGCGGTCCGGTCAGATCCCCACTGTCGTCCGGTGCGGTCGGCGCCTGCCGATCCGGTTGTGGGTGCGAATCGTCGTCCGACATCCAGTCGGTTTGTGCTGCGATGTCGTCGGCGCTGTGGTCCCGCGCGGCTGTGTGCGCACCCTCGCCTCGATCGGGGAATGAAGCGAGGGTCGGGTCGAGGTCTACTCGCTCGGGGGCTCCAAGCCCGCGGCGCGGTAGGCGGCTATCTCCTTGGCTGACGGCGGGATCGGTATCCCCGTCAACTCGGCGGCTCGGCGCCGACCCTCGGTCATCTCGTGCGGTGGCACCGGGGTCCGACTCATCCGCACTCCGTCGCGCTGCGCTCCCATCGGTATCACCTTCGCTAGCGTCGCTCAGTGCTCGTGCGTGCCCTGCTCCGGCCAGGTCCCGTCCCTGCGGTGCAGCATCTGGATCCAGCCGTTCGCGGAACTGCTGCTGGGGTGGATGATTCGGGGACTTGTTCGATAGCGCAGTGACTGTTTGTCGATTGTCAGGATTTGCTGCGAGTCCTCGACCGGTGGAACCGTCAGCGAATGCGCCTGCACCATGTACTCGATCTCGTTGTGGTTCTGGCGGATCCGTGTGTACGTCGTGCGCCATCGCGGTGGGTACATCTGGAACGCTTCGATCGTTTCGCCGTTCGCCACTGCCTGGTCGTAGTTCTGGCCGATCAGGTACGGTGGCAGACCGCTCGAGTGCGAGGTCACCACCCCGGTCTCCTTGTTCACCGCGTAGCAACCCCTGCCCACGTTGCGACCCCTGCTCAACTCCTCCGGTGTCAGCACTTTCTGGCACACCCAACAACTTCGGAACTCGATAATCCGGAATTCCCGCTCCGACTCGAGGACTCGGGCCAGATACTGTTGAACCTGTTCCTGGGTTTCCAGCTGTTGACTCGACACGGACGGTACCTCCATTGGAGTCGATCGACATAAAGGCGAGGCCGACCGAGTGATCGGTCATCGTGGTCGGTGGCTTGTCCGATGTCTGGTTCGACTGTGGATCCCACCATACGGGCGAGTCGGCGTCGTATGGGAAGACGATCACAGTCGTGTGCTCGGTACCGCCGATGGGATATCCACCCTCATCGAACTCGGGCCACCCATTCGCATCGTGCGCGTGCCACTGGTTGTGCACGAAGGCTGCCGAACCCGGGCCCATCAGTGTCATCCAGTCATGCAGTGCGGCGAACTGTTCCGGAACAGTCATGCCCTGACCCGTGAAGTCTTGCCATGCGCCGCCGATCCAATTCTCCGCACGCGCGAGTCCGTCCAACTCGCCCCGGGTATCGAGCTCCCCGTCAGGGAGATACTCCGTGGTACGCGGCAGGGCTACCGCGGGCCGTCCATAGAATGACGACAGCGCGGCGAGAGAATTATCGACACAGTTGTACGCGCGGCCGTCTGTGGTTGGGCCACCGTCGTTGATGAGTTGTCCGTAGTCATTGGTGCGTGGATCGGCACCGACAATGAAGTGCTCGCCGTCGAGTAGTGCGTCCTGGACCGCTTCGAGATATGCGTCGTCCTCGAGATCGGCGAGCCGGTCGGGGCCGATGGTCCGGGTGCTGTGGAGGTCCGGCACAAGAGCGGGGGTGTTGGCTTGGGCCGTCTCGACAAGGTTCTGGCGCAGGTCGTAGGAGGCGTGGGTTTCGGGTTTTGACGGGGTGTCGGGGGTCGATATCTGCTCGGCGGGGTCAGCGTCGTCGACAGCCGGACTACCTGGCCGCGATTCGGGTGGAATCTCGGTCGCGTTCGGTTCTGTTGCGGACGAGCGATTTTCGATCTGCTCGAGTGCGGCTGCCTCGGCGAACAGACGGTTGACAGCTTCGCGTTCACTGGGTGTGAGTGGGATGTAGGGCTTGTAGATGGTGTTGTGGTTGATGTCGGCGGCAATGGAGGCGCGTCGGGTGGTGAGCTGCAGTTCGTAGGTGTAGGGGAGTCCGTCGACGTCGATCCGAATGACCATCGGGATGACCCGGTATTCGGGATTCCGTGGCTTCGGGGTGGCGTACATGTTTTCGATCTCGACGATCCGACTGTTGTCGCCGGTGCCGAGTTGCTGCTGGATTCGGGTGAGAAGTTCAGCGAGTTGTTCGGTGTTGTCGACGGTGATACGGGCGCCGACGGCGTCGATGGCGTCACCGACCTGATAATTGGGGCGTGGGGGGCGGTTCTCGGCTCCGTCGACCATGCGGCGGACTTTGTCGATGATGGCGTCGGATGGTTTGGTGCGTACGTTGGTTGTGGCGCCGTGCAGGCCCTCGATGAGTCGTGCGAGTTCTGCCTTGACAGCGGGTTCGACAGTGAATTTGAGACGTTCGGCGTAGTCATCGACGAGTGCCTGTTCGGCCGGGTCCGGCCGTGCGCTGACGGTGCGTGCGGGATCGAGTGGCTTGGTATCCGCGACCAACGCCGCCATTCGGGACCAACCATCGGGCAGGCTGTTGACATCGGGTGCGAGTGGTTCGAACAGTGCTCCACGGCGGGGATTTCGGGTGACGAATTCGGTGAGTGTTCGACCATCGAGAAGGTTCGAGTCAGCGATTTCTCGGAGAAGCGCGAGGGTTTCGGTGCGGCGTGACGCATCGCGAAGGGCGTCAGTCAGATTGAGCGGGTGGGGGTCGTTGACCAGGTCGTGGATTACTCTCGCGATATCGGAATGATCCTGTAAGACCATTTCGATCGCATCGTGCAGTGAGCGGTGCTCCGGTACCAGGCTGTCTGCCTCGGGAGCCGACACGGTTTGCGGATCGGGTTGTTGCGAATCGTCGTCCGACATCCAGTCGGTGCCGTGATCTGTTGCCGGGTGGGTGTCGGGATAGTCGGTTGATACCAGGCGTGGGCGCAGCGGGTGTTCGCTGTCGGCGGTGCGGGCCACGTCGGCGTGGCTGATGTGCTCCACCCTGGGCGCGCCCTCGTCGATGATGTGGCCCGCGGTGCTCTCGGTCCCGATCAGAACGCGGGTGCAGTTCGCGCAGCACGGCGCCTCCTCGGCGATTCTCGGCACGAACGGGGAGTTGAGGATCGACGCGAGGCCGTCGTGGTCGGTGGGGTATCGCCCGGCGTGCTCGGGTGTGCTGTTGAGGAGTTCGCGGTCGTGCACGGCGGCGTTGGTGGTACGGATCTCGGCATGGCCGAGGGGGTGATCGGCGTGGGGGAACGCGGTGTGGTCGGGGTTGGTATGGACCTCGCCGGGGTCTTGGCGCAGCGCGACATTGTCGTAGAGGGCGCGATGCAACATGTCGGGGTGGATCGTGTAGGTCGATGGACCGTTGGCGGCCTCGTAGACTCGCCCGGTGAGGCGGTCGATGGTGATCGCGGTGACATTTCCGCGTCTCGCGGCAGGCAGCGTCGCTTTCTTGGCCTGCTCGTATTCGGTCTTGGCCGTGGCCGATTGATCGGTCGACTCGAACGCGTTGAGTGCTTGTTTGGCCTGTTTGGCGGACTCGATCGCCGAACGCATCGACGATTGCGCCGCGCGTACGTTCTCCTCTGCTGCTGGACGCTGCTGCTCCGTCGCGTCGCGCAAGGTGGTCTCGGCCGCTCTGAGTGCGTCTTTCGCGGTGCGAACCCCGACACCCGCGGCAGCCTGCTCGGCGGCCAGCCGAGCAGCGGTGGCCTTGGCCGCCTCGTAGGCCGCGGTGACGGCGGGATCGACCTCGGCGGCACGTACGTAGGCCGCACCGCGCTCGGCACTGAGTCGGCGGGAGAAGTCGTCGACATGTTCGCCGTCGATATGGGTGATCGCGGGCGGGTCGCCGTCGTCGGTGGTGACGCTCGGGTCGGACAGATCAAGTGACCCCAGCAACCGGGCATCCACCCCGGGCTCGGGTAGTTCCGTCATTCCTGGTGGTGGTCGCAACTGCGTGGCGGCTGGTGCGCGGGGTGGGCCGTCGGACATCCAGTCCGTTCGGCCTGATTCCGGTTGTGTCGTCGCAGCATCGGCGTGATCGCGAGTCGGCTGTTGTGTGAATTCCTCACTGTTCGAAGGTGTTTCGTCGGCACGCTGGGGACGGAAGGTGTGCCATCGACCGCCGTTGTCGATCACCGGGGCGGAGTTGGGCTCGCGCGGGACACCGACCCGGTCGGTGGGTGCGGTGACGACCACGCCGAGCTGATCGGCGACGTACTGTGCCCAACCGTTGGCCGCGTGGCAGGACACCAGGCGCACCGGAGTGCCGGGACGGTAGTGCGGGTTGGCGCGGATCGCGTCGACGATCTCCTGCGGATGGACGGGGACTCGCTTACCCGGCATGGGCAGGCCGTCGGCTCGACCGTGCACGACCACGTCGTGGGCACCGTCGTTGCTCAGGTTCTGGGTGGCCCGATGGGTATGGGGGTCCTCGCCGACGGCGGTGCCGGTCGGTCGGTGGCGGACACCTTCGCCGCTGGGCAGCCTGGCGTCGTAGGTAGGGCTATCGGTGCGCGCGGTGTTCTCGGTGGTCGGACCGGCGGCGACGTCGGGGGCTTCGGTGGTGCGAGGTCTGGACGACGGTTCGTTCGCTGCGGTGGCTCGCGCGGCGGGATCGGTCCTCGCAGTGTCGGGCACGGTGTTGGTGGGGTCGGCGCCGCGCTGTTCGGTTTCCACCGGCACCCGGGTCGCGGGCGCCTCGGTCGATGCCGTTGCTCGGGCCTGGACTACCGCGGTATCGAGCCCACGGCCGCCGACCGGCTCCGGGTTGTCGATATCGGCGGCACGGTGGGTGGCCGCTTCGGAAACGTCAGTGGTTGTGTCGTTCTCGCTGACCGACGCGTGTTCGATGGCGACCGCTTCGGTGTCCGGCGTACTGGTGGCGCCGGGTTCCGGCCGTGGTGTCGTCGGTGGCCTGGTTTCGGATGCTCGGGTGGGCCCCGGAGTCGATATGGCCGCCGGGATCGCGGTCGAGAGTGCAGTGGTGGAGCTCAGATTGGTCAGTGGGCCGTTGGTGTCCGGTGCGTGCGGGGTAGCGGGCTCGGTGACCGGTGTGACCGGGGCCGGTGAGGTCGAGTCGGCGGGCTGGATATCGACCGGTGGCACTGAATCAGGCTGAGCGACAGCAGCGTCGGCCTCCACGACCGCTGGGGACACGTCGGCCGGATCGGTCGTATCCGGTACGGGGACGGTGCTCGCTGGTTCGGCGGGCTGGCTGGTTGTCGCCTCGACGTCGGCATTCGTCGCCGAGGTCGTCGCGGTGTCGATTGCCGCAGCGGTCGTCCCCGTCGAGGCGGCCGACAATGGTGTCGTGTCAGGGGAATTCGTCGCCGAGGTCGCCGATTGGGCGGCGGTCGTCGTCGGTGCCGAGGTAGTCGAGTTCGTCGAGGACGATTGTGCCGCTGAGGATGTCGAGTTCGAGGTGGTGCTAGTGGTGCCGACGGTCGGTGCGCGGGTCGGTGCCGGTGCGTTGTTGTTGGTAGTCGATGGCGTGTTGGTCGTGGTGTTGGTGGTGGCCGACGATACGGCCGGGGAGTTGTTCGTGGTGGTTGGACTCGGCGGGGTCGAGGTCTGGGGCGCGTCGGATTCGCGCGTGGCCGGCTCGGTCGTCGAGGCGGGTGCTGCCTTCGAGCCTCCCGGCGCGTCGCTGGTTCGGGTGTCGGGACCAGGGGCGGGGGAGGTCGTCGTCGGTGCGGGGGCTGTGCGGGAGCTGCTGCCGTCGCCCGCGTTCTGATAGCCGTTGATGGCGCCGGGGCCGGTACCCGAGATGGCACCACTGGTGATCGAGCGTGGGTCGAATTCCCAGTTGTTGGTATCCAGGCCGGTGGCGACGTAGGCAGCCGCACCGCCCGCGGTACCCGCGGTGGCACCGATCGCGGCACCCTGCCCGGCGGCCGCCCATTTTCCGACCGGTTTCGTCGCCGCGCTGTTGAGGATGCCGCCGGTGAGGCCACCCGCGGCGCCCGCGACGGCCGAGATCTTGGCGTTCTGCCACACCTTGGCGCCGTCGACCTGGTCGAGGTGTCCTTGGCTGACCTGGAACCGTTGGATGCCGTACTCCTGGGCGGTTCCTTGGAACACCTCCTCGAGTGACTCCTGCACGGTTTCGTACAGCAGCGCGCCCGCGATGATGCCCACGCGCTGGGCGGCCGCCTTGCTCAGCTGCTTACCGGCCAGTGCCGCCATCCGTTGCAGCGCGGCGCGCGCGACCCGCTGAAAGAAGGTGCGGGCCATGGCGATAACGGTGGACTGGTAGGCCAGGCCACCGGGGCCCATCAGCGCGGCGACGGCCATTTCGGCCACGAACCACATCAGACCGGCGTGGTAGTTGAGTTTCGTTGCTTGGAGTTCGGTGCCGAACTTGTCGGCGGAGTCGGCGAGTTCCTCGTAGGACAGGGCGAGCTTCTCGAGCGAGCCGTCCTCACCCTGGAACTGTTCGAGCCAGGTCCGCATCGCGTCGCCGCCGCGTCCGGAGGGGTAGACGACCTCGGTGGCGTTACTGAGCGCGATGACGTCCTGGATGGCCTCGCGAGCCTGGGTGGCGGCGGCTTCCAGATCCTGGGCCATCGCCCACATGGCGTCTTCGTTGCCTTCGGGCCATTGCACGCCCGCGACCCAGCTCAGGGCGCCGGCAAAGGGCGGTCGCCAGATAGCCATGCGCTACCCGAATCAGGCTGTGCCGTGGTGCTCGGTGCTCATCGGGTCGCGGGTGTCGGCGAACCCGACGAGATCGCCGTCGCGACCGACCGACCCGGCGCTGAACACCGGGCCCCCACATCGGAGTTCCGCATGACTTCCTCCCCAAAGATCCTGATATATATAACATCTCGGCTCGAGAGTCGCACTGCGAGCGAGTCGACGCGGTGGGGTCCGGTTGACGCCGTCGAGGTTAGCCCGAAGGATCACGGACGGGGGCGTCCGAGGGCGGCGGCTCGGTGAGGGGAGAACGTGATGGTGTTGCGGCCGGTAGCGATGTACCGGGAGATGTATCAGGATCGGTTTCAGGATCTGCCGTCGCTGTCCACCGCCGAAACCGGTGCGGTGGAACCGGATCGAGGCCGCATTCTCGAATACATGTCCAACGTGCGGGCGATATTCGACGTGATGGAAGCGACGCTCGATCTCGTCGCGGGTGACGGCTGGATCGAGGGCGGTTCGTCGTTGTACTCCGACGGAGTCTGGATCTGGCGTGAGGATTCCCTGCGATACCTGGCCGCCAGCCCGCTCGTGCTGCCCTCGGAGTTCGTTGCCAGGGTGCGTGGGCTCGACTACACGCCGGGTACCTTCGATACTCGTGAGCCCGAGTTCAACGCGGCGTTCATGTCGTACTTCTGATTGCGGAGAGGGGCGTGGCTGTGTCGGAATTCGCCGACGATTTCATCGACCGCGACGATCCGGGTGTGGCGATCGACGGGGCAACCGGTCGGTTGTCGTATCGCGGTGTGCCGTTTTCGGGGTATGTGGAAGTCGGAGTGGACGGTGGGCCGCGTGAGTTCTGGAGTTACTCCGACGGTGATCGTGACGGGCTGTGGTCGGGGACGTATTTCGATGGCGCCAAGCGCTATGAGGGGTTGTTTCACAACAATTTGCCTCTCGGCAAGTGGGAAGAGTGGTATCGGTCCGGTCGGCTCAGACGGGTCGATGTCTATGATCGCAATGACGGGTTGGAGTCGTCGGTGGTCTATGACGAGCAGGGGCGGGTCATCGAGATCTGGGACGAGCTGACCAGGAAAGGGATCCCTCGCGACGCGATCGATAGCGGTGATCCATTGTTGTCGATCGACTGGGCGGGGGTCGCCGAATACGAGGGCGCTCCCTTGACCGGGGCGGTGATCGAGCGGATCGGGTCGACTGGTCCGGTCGTTTCTGTCGAGACCTTTGTCGGTGGGCGCCGCGACGGTCCGTCCCGCGCGTGGCATGGGGATGGTTCTGTCAGATCCATCGGCCAATTCTCGAAGGGGCGGGCAGTTGGCACCTGGTTGGCGTACGACGGAAACGGAACTCTGGTCGGTGAGACGGTCTTCTCGCCTGGCGGGGGCATCGCATCGAAGCGGGCCTGGGACGAGTCGGGTCGGTTGATCGATGGGGACCGGTGACCTAGCCTGCCCACTCGCCGCGCTCGAGCATTCCTCGGAAATCTTCCCATGACGGGAATTCGTAATCTGGTTCGCCGATCCCTACCGCTCGGGTCTCGAATTCCGCGATCAGTCTCCACCGCCGATTGATCTGGATGAACGCATCTCGTACTACCCGGTCGAAATCCGCGGCGGACGGATACTTGCGTCCGTCGATGACGAAGGCGACTATCCACTCGTCGTCACCGCGTAGCGTGGTGACGACGCAGACCTCCCGGCCCGAATCCTGAAACGGCATCGCGACTCTCCTCGTTTCGTTCGAACAGACACTACTCGGAACTCGGATCAGGCTTTGCCGAAGATGTTGACGCCGGAGCTGGTGTTCATCGGGTGGGCGTCGGCGTCGGTGGGGTCGCGGCGTGGCGGGGTGGGGGCGGCGAACGAGGCGGGGGCGAGGTCGGGGAGGAGTTCGCTGAGTTCGGGCATGTCGGCGACGATGTCGGAGAGCTTGGGGATGGGGGCGCCGTTCGCGGTGACGGTGGCGAGCAGGCGGGCGCTTTCCCGTTGCACCTGACCGGCGGCGTCCTGGGTTGCCGCGGTGAAGGATTCGGCGAGCTCGGTGAGGCTCATGCTCGCCGCGGTCGGGGCCAGTTGGGTGCGAATGACGACGCCATCGGCGTTGACCGTGACCGTCACCCGGTCCTGTGCGGTCGACGCGGTGGCGGTGAGCGCGGCTCGTTCGGCGGCCGCCGCGGCGATGGTCGCGGCGTGGCGGTGTAGGTCTTCCAGCATCGACTCGGCGCGGTCGGCGTACTCGTTCGACATCAGCGGAACAGATCCGTGTTGCCGTTTTCGGTGCCGTTGATCTTCGACTTCGATTGATCCTCGCCGCTGGCGAAGGTATCGAACGCCTCGCCCAGTTCGGTGGTGGTGGTGCGGAGTTGGTCGGCACGGACGGCGAAATTGGCGCCGTCGGCGCTGGTGAACCGGTTGCCGTAGCGGTCGCCGCCCCAGGCGGCGGAGCCGGGTGCGACGGCGGCGACCCCCTTGGCCGCGATGGCGGCAAGGCGGTCGCGCAGGGCGTCGGCATCGGCGGCGAGCCGTTGCAGCTGCGCCGGATCTACTTCGACTTTGTCGGTCATGGGAACTCCTGGATCTGGTGGGTCAGACGGACAGGTCGTCCGGTGCCTCGTCGAAGACCTCCTCTTCGACGCCGATGACGGGCAGCGCGCCGCCGTTGAGGTCGCCGACGAGTTCGTCGCCGTGCACGCCGGTGACGAGCGGGGAGTGGTTGGGGTCCTGTGAACTGCCCTCGCCGGCCCGGCGAGCCGCCGAGGCCGCGGGGGTCGCGGCACCGGGGACGCCGGGTGCGCCCGCGCTGCCGGCGCGCGCGTTCGGGTTCGCCGAGCCGTCGACACCCGAGGTCGTCGGCAGTGCCGGGCTGCCGATAGTGCTCATTCGACCGCTGAACGGGGAGTTGGACAGCGGGCTGCCCGCCACGCCACCGATCCCGCCCACGAAGCCGCCCGATCCGCCACCCGACCCGGCCGAGGCGGGCTGCAACAGCGGGTCTTTGGGTGAGTTCTCGGTCGTCCCGGCCGTCGACAGGCTGCTGTCGGGAGTCGTCGGTGCCGACAGCGATTCCGCCGCGGACGAGGCGGCGTCGGCGAGCTTGCTCGCGGACTCGGAAGCCTGACTCACGACATCGCTCGCGGTCGAGACACCGGACTCGACCGCGTCGGCGGCCGTGCTGCCCAGCCCGCTCAGCGCGGACATGCCGGTGGAGGCCAGGCTCATCAGCGGCGAGACCAGCCCGATCAGCTCGGTCGCCACGCTCATCGCGTCGACACCGGTCGGTGCGTCGGTGACCTCCACCGGCTCACCCGCGGTGGTCATCTCGCCCGCTTTGGCGGTGAGGTCCGCCTGCGTCTTCGCCACCACGCCCTGGGCTTCGGCGGTGCTCTCGGTAGCGAGGCCGATCGCCCACGCCTGGCCGGGCGGCGTCCACAGGAACGGGCCCGCGGCGGTCATGGCCGAGAAGAACCGGGTGACGATGCCGCCGATCTCCGAGACCCCCTGGCCGACGGTCTGGGCGCCCTGCGCGACGAGGGTTTTGATCTTGTCGCTCTGGGCCGCCGCCTCCGTGCTGCTCTTCTGCAGATCAGTGCTCTTCAGTGCCGCGGCGACCGAGCCGATGCCCTCCCAGAGTTCGGTGGCCGCCTGCAGTGCCGACGAGGCGAGATCGCTGGTCGAGGACAGGGCGTCGGAGGTGTCGCTGAGCGAGCTCTTGGCATCGGAACCGGAACCGCTGCTGGTGTTTCCGGTGCCGAAGGCGGAGGCCATCTGCAGGACGGGCTCGATCAGGCCCGCGATGTCCAGCGGTGTCGACGTCGCGCTGCCGTCGGTCGGCCGCGCGGACAGCTGGGGGAGTTGGGGCAAGCCGAGGGAACTGAGCATGTCAGGGACCGACAGGCCGAGCAGCGGTGCCAGCGCGTCGCTGTCGAGGAGGTCGCGGATGATGTCCTCGACCGTCTGTACCTGTTCCTCGGTCTCGTCGAGCGGTGCCTCGGCGGCTGGATCCTCCTGTACCGCAGGATCTTCGGCCTCCACAGGCGCATCGCCGTCGGCCATGCTCAGATCACCTGGCTCAGCGCGCCCGACGAGGACTGGTCGGTCGAGGTGTACAGACCGGCGGCTTGAAAAGCGGTCAGCGAGGTGCCCGCGTGGACTGCCGCGATCTCACCCAGGGTGGTCAGGTGATTGCCCGACGCGCTGGAGAACGCGGCGAGGAAGTCCTGGCCGATGAGACCGAAAACCGGTGCGACAGCGGCGACCAGCGCGCCCTGTTCGAAGGCGGATGCGGCGACCTTGGATGCCATGCCCGCGTGGGCGCTGCCGAATTCGGCGATGGTGGAGTGGTCGGCTTGCAGGCGATCGGCCATGAGATTCCCCGGATCTTGAAGAGATGGTTGTGTCGGTGTCGGCCTCAGCCGGCGATTTCCTCGTTGAAATCTCGGACCAATGCCGCTTGTTGCTCGAGCGCGCGGTCGGTGGCGGCCGCCGCGGCGGCGACGACAGCCGTCTCGAAATCCGTCGCGGTCATCAGTGAGATCTGTTCGGTCAGTGTGAGATTCACGAGCGAGCCGTTGCCGTCCATCTCGACCACCACGGCGCCGTCGGCGCGGGATTCGCGGATGCGGATCGCGGCGAGGCGCTCGGAGAGTTCTTGCATACGGTAGAACCTGCCGCGCACGCGATGCATGAGTTCGTCCATCGAGTCGACCATGGTCGCCCTCCTCAGTTGGGTCGGACCCAGATCTGCGGCTCAGCGCCGAACTGCTGGTCGTAGTCGAGTTCGGCGCGCGCGACGTCGTCGCGGGTGGGCAGGCCGGTCGCGGCGATGGCCGCGGCACTCATGCCCGCGGCTTCGAGCGCTTCCCTGCGGAGGAGGGCGCCGCGGGCGGCGGCCTGGCGACACAGCAGCACGATCTCCGCGGCCAAGTGCGCGGGATGCCGATTCAGCTCTTCCTGCCGGACGCGCAACCGCACCGGTTGGCCCTGCTCTGTCGTGCGGACGGCGATGTTGCCAGAGCCCGCGACCGCGACGAAAGTGTCCCCCACTGCTTCCTCCCCAAAGATCTTGTTATGTATAGCATTTGGATCGTTGGGAAGGTAGTGTGAAACGGGGGCGGATCCGAATTGTTCCGAGATGCGTTACCTGCTATTCGGTTTAGGCGTCGGGGTGCGCTGACCATTGCCTGGGTCGGCCAGGAACCGCCGATCGCGCCGGAGCGGTCCCTGGCGGCGAACGTTCCATCACTGCTCTTCGCGACGAAGTACCGCGCGATCAGTTCGGTATCGAGATCGTCGCGCACTTCATCGATGCCACCGAAGCCATTGTGCGAGCCCTTGATACCGAACGTGATCGGACGGTAGTCGTCGCCCTGCTGTCGCAGCACGACCGCGGTGACATCGATAGCTCGCAGGATTGGGAAGCAACCCTATAGCTGTGATCACGCGGCCGCGGCGCGCCGACGGCAACTACTTGAAGCGCTCCGCCAACAGGTCGAGGACCGACATGGCGACCCGGTAGTCCGGACGCTTGCTTTCCGCGGGCAGCTCGTAGACCTGACCCTTCTGGAAGGCCGGGAGCATGGCGAGCGCTGGATCTGCCTTCAGCTGGGCGATATCGCGGCCGTTGTCGACCGTGATCACGAAGAGCACCGGAGCGTCGACGACGGTGCTCAGCAGTTCGGGGCTGAAGGTCACCCAGTCGCCCGCCGCGGGCCGGGGCGGGTTGCCTGCCTTCGCTTCGATCTTGTCGTCCACGGTGAAGCCGACGTCGGTGAGCAGCGCGCCCAGCGGGGTGTTGGGGACGAGCAGGATGGGTTTACCGTCCGATTGGGACTGCATCACGGCGGCCGCGCCCTGCGGCAGCTTCAGACCGGATTTCACCTTGGCGACCTTGTCGTTGTAGGTGGTGATCATGCTGTCCACCTTCTCGGGGCGGTTCACGATGTTCGCCACCGACTTCAACTGGTCCTGCCAGTTGGTGGCGTCGGATGCCACCAGTGCGGTGGGCGCGACGGCCGTGAGCTTGTCGTAGTTCTTGATCGTCTGCTGGCCCGGATAGCCCGGTCCGCCGCCGATGATCAGGTCCGGCCGCTGGGCGGCGATGAACTCCAGGTTCAGGTCATCACCGGAGGGCACCGTCACCGTGCCCTGTTCCTTGGCGTCCGCGGCCCAGGCCGGGGGAAACTCGCCGGGCTTCAGCGTGAGGCCGAGGATGCGCGGATCCGCCGCTTTCACGTTGGTGTCGAGGTCGAAGAGGTATCCGGCGAGAGCGCCGTTGAGGACCACGATGCGCTGCGGGTCGGCGGGCACCGTGACGGGGCCCTTGGCGGTTTCCACCTGGCGGGTGCCGGTGTCGGCCGCCTGGTCGGCGGTGGAGCTGCCGCAGCCTGCCGCCGTCGCGGCCGTCGCGACGATCAAGAGGGCGACGGCCGCACGCATGCGCGCCGTCATTCGGTGAACTGACATGAAAGGTGTTCCTGTTTCTCTCTGGGATTGCCGCCCAGCGGAATGCGGCGGCAGAAGGGCCCTGCCGTTCAGCGGAACGGCGGGGCCCTTCGTCGTGCACGGAAGAGGCGGTGCCACAGCCGTACTCGGAGCGAGGATCAGGCAGATCGGCGCTCGGTGGATTCCACCTTCGCGCTTTCGAGCTGACCGATCAGATTGTCGGTGCTGGTGACGGCGCCGCAGCGGCGGGCGACGTAGTTCAGCGCCATGATGTGCTCGTCGCGGCTGAAGTCCGCGGTGGCGTCGTGGACGAGGAAGGGGCGCACATCGCCCATGAAAGCCTCTGCGGCACTGAGCATGCAGCCCATGTGGGTATAGACGCCGGTGATCAGGAGCTGGTCGCGGCCGTAGTAGCCGAGGAGTTCGCGGAGATCGGTGCGCTGGAAGGCGGAGTAGCGCCACTTGGTGACCTGGATGTCCTGCGGGTCGGGGGCGATCGCGTTGATCACCTCGGTATCGGCGCCCTCGGCCATGCCGGTGCCCCAGAAATCGGCGAGGATGCCACGCCGCGACGGATGCTGGTCGCCGGGTTGCATGGTGTAGATGACAGGGATGTCGAGCTGGTGGCAGTGGTCGCGCAGCTTGGCGATATTGGCGATGAGGGTGCGGGCGGGATCGCGGTACAGGTCGTAGGCGTCGAGGAAGTACTGCTGCATATCGTGGATCAGCAGTGCGCTGCGGCCGGGTTCGGCGGTCCAGTCGACCTGATCGGCGGTGAACTCGTCCGCGGTCGGCATCGGATAGGGCGCGATCGGGGGGATGGGCATGGTGAGTCTCTCGTTGGCGTAGTGGTCGGCAGGGTCAGCCGACGGTGACGGGCAGGTCGGCGATACCGAGCGGCCCGAGGATGCGCTGGAATTTGCCGGTGGTCTCGGCCAATTCGGCGGCGGGGTCGGAGGCGGCGACGATCCCGCCGCCCGCGTGGGCGAGCAGGGTGGTGCCGTCGGCGGAGAGCTCGGCGCAGCGGATGCTCACCATCCATTCACCGTTGCCGTCGGCATCACACCAGCCGACCGCACCCGCGTAGAAACCGCGTTCGCCCTCTAGTTCGGCGATCACCCGGGCCGCCGCGGCGGCGGGCGTGCCGCAGATGGCGGGGGTGGGGTGCAGGGCTACCGCCAGCTCCAATGCCGATGGACCGGCGAGCGGGACGGTCGCGGTGATCGGCGTGCCCAAATGCCACATCGCCGGGGTGGCGGTGAGTTCCGGTGCGGGAGTGAGTACTTCGGCGCACCGGTCGCGCAACACGGCGGAGACCTGATCGGTCACGAAGCGGTGTTCCGCATGGTCCTTGGTGGAGGCGAGCAACGCGTCGGCCGCGGTTCGGTCGGCGCCGCTGTCGTCGAGAATGCGCCGGGCCGAGCCTGCCAGTGGGTGGCTGAGCACCTGACTTCCGGTGCGGCGGACCAGGATCTCGGGGCTGGAGCCGACGAGGTGACGGCCGGGATAGCGCCCGCCCGCGGCGGAGAGGTCGACCAGGAAGCCGTTGGACATCGGGTCCGATGCGACCATCAGGTCCAGGATATCCAATGCGCGAACCGGTTTCGGCGCGCGAGCGCGAACAGCGCGGGCCAGCACCACCTTCCGCAGGGGGTGCGTGGGATCACCGAGCATTTCGACCGCGGTGGCGACGCGCTGGCGGTGTTCCTCCGGCGCGGGCAGCGCGGCGTCGAGTTCGAAGCGGGGGAGTATCCGGGAACCGGGCTGGTGCGGCGCTTCGGTGATCGTCACCGAGTCCGGTGCCCACAGCGCGGTCGGTGCGCCGGGAGTGAAGGGCAGCGCCCCGACGATGTGGCTGATCCGGCCGCTGCGTAGCGCGGTGATCGCGTCGTGTGCCGAGCGGAAGACCGTCCCGCCCGCGGTGGCGGACACGGTCCGCTGCGGACGGGACAGCAGGAAGGCGGGGTCTGAACTGTCGGTACTGATGGTGATCATTCCTCTCGGTCACATGTCGAGCGTTGCGCCACCGTCGACCCGCAGGTCGTGCATGGTGATGTGGCGGGCGTCCTCGGACGCCAGGAAGTGGACTGCGCCCGCGATATCGGCGGGAGTGGCGATGCGCCGCAACGGGATTCCGAGGCGGTAGGCACTCGGATCGCCGTCGAGCAGGGCATTCTCGGCGGCGTCGTCGAGGACGGTGCCGCCGAACATGTCGCGCAGCATCGGGGTATCGGTGGAGCCCGGCGAGACCAGGTTGACCCGCACGCCCAGCGGCGCCACCTGGAGGGCCAGCGAGCGGGTGAACGAGGTGGCAGCGGCCTTGGCGGCGCCGTAGGCGGCCATCCCGACGCGCGGCGTCGCGGCCGCGTTCGAGGAGACGACCACGATCGCGCCGCGACCGGCGGACACCATGTCGGCGGCCGCGCGCTGGGCGACCAGCATCGTGCCGGTGGCATTGACGGTCAGACAGCGCGTCCAGTCCTGGGGATCGAGCTCGAGTGCGGAGCCGCCGACCATGAGCCCGGCCGCGTGCACGACGACATCGGGCGTTCCGTATTCGGTGGCGAGACGGTCGAACGCCGCCTGCACCACGGCGCCATCGCTGACGTCCAGCTCGACACCGTGGGCGGAGCGCGCCGGGAGTTCGGCGGCGGTCTTGTGCACGGTGGGGTCGCGGTCCCACAGGGACAGCACCCTGGCCTCGCCGGCGAAACGGGCGGCGATCGCGGCCCCGATACCCCCGGCCGCGCCGGTGACGACGACGATCCGCCCACTGGAATCACCATTCAACATGAGGTTAGCCTAACCTGATTCCATCGTCGGATGGTTACCTTCGCGTACAAGACTCGGCGAGACCGACCGAAGACCCGCTGGAAAGAGGTGCTCGACTTGACCGAACCCGTACTCCCCGGCAACACCGCGTGGCCCGCTGACCTGGCACAACGATATCGAGAGCAGAACTGTTGGGCGGGTGAGACTTTCGGTGATGTGCTCGCCGCGCGCGTGCTCGCGGCGCCGGACCGGATCGCGGTTCTCGACGACGCGAACAGCTGGACCTACGCCGAACTCGACCACCGTTCGAGCTCGCTCGCCACCGGTTTGGACCGCCTCGGCATCGCGCCCGGCGACCGGGTCCTGGTGCAGCTGCCCAACCGCGCCGAATTCGTCGAGGTGATCTTCGCGCTGTTCAAGCTCGGCGCGCTGCCGGTGTTCTGTCTGCCCGCCCATCGCAAGGCCGAGCTGGTGCCGATCGCCACCGCCGCCGCGGCGACGGCGATGATCACCTGTGGCACGCACCAGCGCTTCGACTACGCGGCGCTGGCCGCGCAGGTGCGCGATGAGGTCGAGAGTCTGCGGCACCTGTTGCTGGTACTCGACGATGGGCAATCGCTGCCCGACGATGCGCACGACATCGCCGAATACCGGGACACCCCAGCCGAACTGGCGGGTCCGTCGGCCGGTGATGTGGCGTTCCTGCAATTGTCCGGCGGGAGTACGGGCATCCCGAAGCTCATCGCCCGCACCCACGACGACTACCTCTACAGCGTGCGCCGCAGCGCCGAGATCTGCGAACTCGACAGCGCCACGGTCTATCTCGCGACGCTGCCGGTCGCGCACAATTTCCCGATGAGTTCGCCGGGCATCCTCGGCGCGCTGTGGGCGGGTGGTGCGGTCGCGATGACACCGGATCCCACTCCGGCGACGGCCTTCCCGCTGATCGAGCGGTTCGGCGTCACCATCACGGGTCTGGTGCCCCCGCTGGCGCGGCTTTGGACCGAGCGCGCCGAGGCGGGCGCGACACCCGATCTGTCCAGTCTGCGCGTGCTCCAGGTAGGTGGGGCGCGGTGCCAGGACGAGCTGGCCCGCCGGATCGGTCCCGCGCTCGGCGTGACCTTGCAGCAGGTGTTCGGCATGGCCGAGGGTCTGGTGTGCTACACCCGGCTCGACGACCCGATCGACGTGGTGGTCAGCACCCAGGGCAGGCCGATGTCGGAGCACGACCAGCTCGCCGTCGTCGACGACAACGGTGTCGAGGTGGCGCCGGGTGCCACGGGCAACCTGATCACGCAGGGCCCGTACACGATTCGCGGCTACTACGACAACCCCGACGCCGACGCCCGCAGCTTCACCGCCGAGGGCTGGTACCGCACCGGCGACATCGTGTCGGTGCGCCCCGACGGCAACCTCGTGGTCGCGGGCCGCGCGGGCGACTGGGTGAACCGGGGCGGCGAGAAGGTCTCGGCCGAAGAGCTCGAGGCACATCTGCTCGAACATCCCGCGGTCCGCGACGCCGTCATCGTCGGCACGCCGGATCCTGTGCTGGGTCAACGTATCTGTGCCTTCGTTCAGCCGGTCGACCCGGAACAGCGGCCCACCCTGATCTCGGTGCGCTCGTTCGTCCGGTCGCGTGGCGTGGCGGCGTGGAAGATGCCCGACGCGGTGGTGGTCGTCGACGAATTCCCGGCCACCGGCGTCGGCAAGACCAGCCGCAAGGATCTGCGACAGGCACTCGCCGACGGGTCGTTCGGCAACTGACCGGACCGGGGGTGGCACGGATGCCGGGCCACCCCCGATCTCGATCATGCGATCAGGCCAGCAGTTCGATCCACGAGCCGAGCACGGGATCACCTGCGAGCGTGGGGAAGTCGATATCTGCATGACCGGCCGACCGCCATTTCTCCACGAGCGACATGATGCGGACCGAGTCGAGGCCCGCGTCGAGCAGGTCGGTATCGGCGGCCAGTTCGGATCGGTCGACGCCGAGTGCCGTGGCCACGTCGGTGATGACTTGTTCGTCGGTCATCGCTCATTCCTCTCGATCGAAGTCGGCGACGCCGCGCTTCCAGTAGCCGGCGATCAGCGAGTCCTTGGGGCCGATGCCGAGTTCGCCGCGCACCACCTTGCGGATGCCACGCAGGCAGCCTGCCTCGCCGGCGACCCAGGCGTAAACACGCTGTCCGGCAGGCACTTCGATCCCGCGCACCGCCTTCTCCAGTGCGTCGCCGGTGCCCGGTTCGAGGTCGCCGCGATGCAGCCAGCGCACCTCGACGCCCTCGGGCGCGTCGATCGCGATCTCTTCCTCGGGTCCGGTCACCTCGATGAACGCCCAGCCCTGCGCGGTCCGCGCCAGCCGTTCCAGCCAGCGCGCGATCGCGGGCAGTGCGGTGATGTCACCGACGAAGAGGAACCGGTCGTAGGACTCCGGGACGACGACGCCACCGGGAGGACCCGCGATGTGGATCTTGGTGCCCGGGCTCGCCGCGCTCGCCCACTCCGAGGCCAAGCCGCCCGGGTGGATCGCGAAATCGATATCGAGTTCGTTGTCGGCGATGCTGTGGCGGCGCACCGTGTACTCACGCGACACCGGGCGCGGATTGCCCCACTCGAGTGATTGACCGTCGCGCTCGGGCAGCCGCAGCACCCCGTCCTCGCACGGAAAGACCAGGCGCACGTGCTCATCCGGCACATAGCTGTGGAAGGACGCGATATCGGGCCCGCCGAAGGTGATCCGGAGCAGCCCGGCCCCGACCGCGACCGTGCGGATCACCTCCACTTCCTGCAAACCGATCGGATACGGGACCTTGGCACCGTGCTCGCCGGCGAGCACTTCGGCGATGCGCGCGGCATAGCCACTGCGATCTGTCACTTCTGTTCCTTTCCGTGCAGCGGCCCGGCGGCGAGCGCCACCACACCGGTGAGTGCCAGGACTCCGACGCCGTAGATCACGAGCGCGGAGCCCGGTGCGAAGAATTGGCCGACGAAACCGGCGACCATCGAGCCGATCGCGGTGCCGGTCACCGACTGCACCATGAGCAGTCCGGCCATCCGGCCGCGCAGTTCCTCGGGTGCCTGCTGCTGGAGCAGGGTGTAGCGCAAGACGATGTTCACCGCCCTGGCCAGGCCGAATCCGGCCAGCCCGAGGAAGACCAGCGCCGCGTGCGACCACAGTCCGGCCGCGATCACGCCCAGCGGCATGAGGGCCAGCGAGATCAGCAGCGCGAGTCCGTTGTAGCGGGTGCGACTCATCCAGCCGCTGGTGAGCGAGCCGACGACCGCGCCGGCGCCCGGCGCGGCATAGAGCAGGCCGAGTACGCCGGGGCCCGCGCCGAGTTCGACTTCGGCGAAGGCGGGCAGCAGCACCAGTGGGCCGCTGACGAGCATGGCGATCAAGCCGGTCAGCAGGATGATCCGAATAGTTTTGTGCTGCACCGCGAATCGAATGCCGATCGCCAGTTCGCGCACCGGGTTCTGCAGGTCGCGCGCCGGTGGCGGCGCGGGCCCGATCGCGGTGATCAGCCCGACCGTGGCGACGGTGGCGCCCGCGCACAGGAAGAACGCGACCGACACTCCCGCCTGCGCGACGAGCAGACCGGCGATCGCGGGCGTGATCATGGTGCCCAGGTCGGTGGTGAGGGCGGTCAGAGCACCTGCCGCCGCGATCTTTTCGCGCCCGACCAGCATCGGGACCAGCGCCATCAAGGCGGAGCCGCTGACTCCACCCGCGAGTCCGTCGATGACCGCCGCCAGATAGATCACCGACAGCATCGGATCCGGCAGCACCGCGTTGATGCCGAGGATCAGGAACCCGAGACCCGCTGCGCTACGCGACCATTGGATCACGTTGCGCCGGTCGTAGCGGTCGGCGATCACCCCGCCGGCGAGGCTGCCGACGAAGAGTGCGGCCGCGGTGGTTGTCGCGATGCCGGCGACCTGCAGGGTCGAGCCGGTCAGTTGATAGACCTGCAACGGCAGGGCCACCATGAGCAACCCGAGTCCGAGCACCGACACCAGCCGCGCCGCGAACGCGCACCGGAACGGACGCGAGGTCCGTAGCGGGCTGATGTCGATGAGCAGGCCGCCGACCGCTGTCACTTGAAGCGTTCCACGAGCAGATCGAGCGTGGTCATGACCGTGCGGTAATCGGGACGCGAGCTGGTCGCGGGCAGCTCGAAGACGGTGTTGGCCTTGAAGGAGGGCAGCGACGCGTACATCGGGTCGGCCCGCAGCTCATCCAGGCTCCGGCCGCCGTTGAGCGGGATCATGAACAGCACCGGCGCGTCGACAGCGGTGTTCAGCAGTTCGGGGCTGAAGCTGATGAAGTCGGCGCTACCTTCGCGAGCGGGGTTGCCCGCCTTGCTCTCCAGCTGAAGGTCAAGGGTGAACCCGACCTCCGACAGCAGCGTGGGCAGTGCCGCGGTGGGCACGAACGCCGTCGGCTTCTGGCTCTTGAGCGACTGCATGATCACGGTGTTGCCCGCGGGCGCCTTGATGCTCGCCTTGGCCTTGGCCAGCTTGTCCTTGTAGTTGGTGACCAGCTGGTCGACCTTCGCCTGCTTGCCGACCACATCGGCGATCACCCGCAGCTGGTCCTGCCAGTAGGTGGTCTCGGTGGGCACCAGCACGGTCGGGGCGATCGCGCTGAGCTGGTCGTAGGCGTTCACCGACTGCTGTGCCGGGTAGCCCTGGCCGCCGCCGATGATCAGGTCGGGGCGCTGGGCCGCGATGAACTCCAGGTTGATGTTCTCACCGGTCGGCAGGGCCTTGGTGCCCTGCTTGGTGGCGTCAGCCGCCCAGCCGGTCGGGAACTCGCCCGGCTTGCTGGCGACGCCGAGCAGACGCGGGTCGGCGGCGACGACCGGTACCTCGAGGTCGTAGAGGTAGCCGGCCAGGGTGCCGTTGAGCACGACGATGCGCTGCGGGTCGGCGGGCACGGAGACGGTGCCCTTCGGGGTCTGGACCTCGCGGGGGCCGGACGGTGCGGCGGTGTCGCCCGAGGAGCTACTGCAGCCGGTGAGCGCCGCGATCAGCGCGAGAACCAGCAGAGCGAGGGTGGCGCGGAGCCTGCCCGATGATCGAGTGGTGAACATGGAAGGGGTTGTCCTCATCTTTCTTCTGGAACGGTGAAAAGCGGTGTGCTGCATGCTCAGCCGCTGATCACCGGGTCTGTGTCGAGAAGTGCCGCGACCTCGGCCCAGCCGGTGGGCGACACGATCTCGAAGTGGGAGTAGGGCAGTCGGCGCACCACGAGCCGGGCCTGTGCGGACTGCCAGCCCGCCAGTTGCGCCTCGGTGCGGCCGGGTGTGGTTGCGTTGTCGGCGGCGTAGAGCGCCATCGGGCCGTGGTATTGGGCCGTGGTGGACGCGGTGACCATGCCGAGCAGGGCGGTGGCGGCTTCGCGCAGCTTCGTCGCCAGTTCTGGTGCGTCGTCCGGGATTTCGGGGAGCAGCTGGTCCAGATCGGCGGGGTCGGTGAGCGCGCGGGTGGCCTGTTCTGTGAGATCGGACAGGGCGAACGCGTCGACCAGGCCGGTGAAGGCGACCTGCTCGCCCGCTGCTGTCAGCGCGGCGGCCATGGCGTGGGCGATGGTGCCGCCGAGGGAGTAGCCGAGCAGGTGGTAGGGGCCGTGCGGCTGGATTCGGCGGATGGTTGACACGTAGTGCGCGGCCAGGTCGCCGAGGGTCCCGGTGCGGAAGGTGTTGTCGCTCAGGGTCGGTAGCTGTAGGCCGATGATCGGGCGGTCGGCGCGCAGGAGTCCGGCGAGAGGGCCGAACTGCCAGGCGGTGCCGCCGACGGGGTGAATGCAGAACAGTGGCTCGCGCGAACCGGTGGTGCGGAGTTCGAGCACAGGGTCGAGCCGGGAACCCCAGGCATTGCCGGCCTTCGCGTCGTCCGTTCCAGCGCTGCGAGAGGCGGTGTCGCTCTGGGTGATCCGATCGGCGAGCGCCCGTGGTGTCGGCGCCTCGAAGACATCGTCGAGGACGACCGGCAGACCGGCCCGCCGGAGCCTGCCCATCACGCGGACGGCGGTGAGGGAGTGGCCGCCCGCTTCGAAGAAGTCGGCGTCGGCATCGACGTCGGTGGCGGACAGCACGGCTGCCATCGCCGAACGAATGGTGCTGATCAGATCGTCGCCCGCCGGTTGGTGGGTGGACCGGGGTTCGGCCGAAGCCGGTTGCTCGTCGGCGTTCGTCGTGGCCACCGGCTGCACGTTCGCCTGGTTGTCGTACGTGGGGGTCGGGAGGGCTTTGCGGTCGATCTTCTCGCTGGTCGTGCGGGGGATGTGGTCGAGGACGACGAACGCGGCCGGGACCATGTACGCGGGCACCCGCGCTTGCAAGCCGGAACGAACTGCGGCGATGTCGATGTCGGTGTCCGCCTTGGCGACCAGGTAGGCCGCGAGACGCTGATCGCCGGGGGTATCCTCGCGCAGGATCACCGCGGAGTGGGCGACGCCGGGGCAGGTGAGCAAGGCCGCTTCGATTTCGCCGAGTTCGATGCGCTGACCGCGCAGCTTCACCTGGCTGTCGGCGCGGCCCACGTAGTCGAGCTCACCGTGCGGGCCCCAGCTCACGAGATCGCCGGTGCGGTACATCCGTTCGCCGTTGCCCAGCGGGTCGGCGACGAACGAACCCGCGGTCCGGGCCGGGCGCGCGAGATATCCGCGCGCCAATTGTGTTCCCGTGAGGTACAACTCGCCGACCACGCCGACCGGAACCGCGCGCAGGTCGGTGTCGAGTACCCGCACATCGGCACCCGAGGCAGGAATACCGATCGGGACATTGCCACTGTCGGCGTCGGAGGTCTCGTGGTGGGTGATGCACACCGCGGCCTCGGTGGGCCCGTACAGATTGTGGACGCGGGCACCGGTGAGCGACCTGATCCGCGCCGCGGTCGACGGCGGAAGTGGTTCGCCACCGGTGATCACGCAGCGCAGGGCGGTGCAGCTACCCAGGTCGGCTTCCTCGGCGAGCACGGTGAGCATCGACGACGTCAGCTGGATCATGCCGACCCGCTCCTCGGCGATCAGTTCACCGAGGTAGTGCGGGTCGCGGTCGAGTCGACCCGACACCGGCGCGGCGACGACGCGCGCGCCGACCAGCAGCGGCCAGAACAGCTCGAGCATGGAAGCGTCGAAAGTGGCCGCGGTGCGGTACAAGACGGTGTCACCGGCGCCGAGCCGGTGCCGTCGCTGCATCCACTCGAAGGTGTTGACGATGGCCTCGTGGGGGACGCTCACGCCCTTGGGTTCGCCGGTGGATCCCGAGGTGAACAGCAGGTACGCGGCATTGCGGGGGAGCAGTGGTGCGAGTCGGTCGAGGTCGGTGACCGCGGTATCGGCGAAACCGGACAGATCCAGTGCTTCGACCTGCGCCACGGGTGCGCGCTCGGTCTCGAAGTTGTCGGTCGCGGTGGTGAGAACCAGCGCCGCGGCTGATGTCGCGAGAATCCGGTCCGCTCGCTGCGCGGGACTGTGCGGGTCCAACGGCAGATAGACCCCGCCTGCCCGGCACACCGCGTGCGCCGCGACAATCGACTCGATCCCGCGCGTCATCGCAATCGCGACAACAGTTTCGGACTGCACGCCCTGCCTGATGAGCCACCGCGCGAGCCGATGGACCCGGCGGTCGAACTCACCGAACGAGATCGTCATGCCCTGCGCGGTGACAGCAGGCGCGTCGGCGGAGATCGTCGCAGTCGCCGACCAGTCGGCGAGGGTGCTGCCGTGGGTTTCCGATGGCATCGCCGCAGCGATGGTTTCGCCGACGGAGCCGTCGAGATCGGTGGCCAGCGTGGACAATACGGCCGCGAGTCGATCGCTCAGTCGAGTGGCGGTCGGGCCCGGCACGGCGGCCGCGTCATGGTGCAGCATCAGCGCGAATTCGGCCCCTGGCAGTGCGGTCAGGGTGACCGGGAAGTCCGTCAGCCCGTCCACGTCGACGTCGACCACCTGAACCCCACCCGGATCCGGCTGTAACAGCCCGGCTTTCGGGAAGTTCTGGAACACGACCAGCGAATCGAACAACCGGCCGATCCCTACCGCGCGCTCGATCGTGGCCAGGCCGAGGTACCCCCGAGCCTGCCCGTCGAACGACAACTGCTGTAGCTCGCCGAACTGCTCGGCCACCGCCCGGTCCGTCGCCAGCGCGACCCGGACCGGCACGGTATTGCTGAACAACCCGACCATCCCGCCGACACCGGCGAGATCGGCGGGGCGTCCGGAGACAACGGTCCCGAACACCACATCGGTCCGCCCGAAGTGATCCGCCAGGACCATCGCCCACGCGCCTTGCAGGACGGTGTTCATGGTCAGACCGTGTCGCCTGGCGTTGTCCGCCAGTGTCGTCGCCACCCCGGCGGTGAGCGGAACCCGCAGTCCGACCGGACGCTGTCGCGTGAGGGCCGTGTCTGTCGTTTCGGTGCCGATCGATGCGAGCGCGGCCGGATCGCTCGCGGATGAAGGTCCGGCGGCGAGCAGGGTCGGCACGCGTAGGCCGGTGAGGTTCTCGGTCCACCAGTGCAAGGTGGCGGTGGTGTCGCGGGTGGCGAGCCAGGC
The DNA here is from genome assembly GCF_042719655.1 of Nocardia sp. NPDC058518. Classification (NCBI taxonomy): domain Bacteria; kingdom Bacillati; phylum Actinomycetota; class Actinomycetes; order Mycobacteriales; family Nocardiaceae; genus Nocardia; species Nocardia sp. NPDC058518. The sequence goes on along the minus strand of NZ_JBHXNJ010000014.1, from coordinate 10,811 downwards.
CAGGTAGTCGCCGAAGTACGCGGGAGCCGACAGGGTTTCGCCGGTGTAGATGGCGAGGGTTTCGCGGACCATGGTCGGTACCGACCAGCCGTCGGCGAGGAGATGGTGGGCGATCAGGACCAGCCAGTGGGAGGTGTCGGTGAGGCGGATCAGGAGGCCACGGATCAGTGGGGGCTGATCGATGTCGAACGGTTCGGTACCGGCTCGCAGCACCGAAAGCCGTGCTTGCGCTTCAGGATCGGAGTCCGCGCGGAGATCTTCGACCTCCCACGAGACCCCCGGTGTCCGGGGCACGATCTGTACCGGCTGGTCGAACCGTTCGAAGCTGAACGCGGCGCCGAGGTTCGGATGCCGTCGCAACATGCTCGCGAACGCCGCACCCATCCGCTCCGGATCGATGACGCCGTCGAGGGTGAACCTGGCCGACATCGTGTACACGTCTTCGGCACCGTCGCGCAGGGCGTGGAACAGCAGTCCCTCCTGCAACGGCGACAGCGGCAGCACATCGGCGACCGGGCCATAGGTAGCGGCGAACTCGTCGATGTCACTCTGCGAGAGTTCGGCGACCAAGTGACCTGGCGCCGCAGGCATCGGCGATCCGGGTTCGGCTACTCGGGACATCTCGGGCGAGCCTGCGCGGTGTGCTGGGTCGCTGGATATCGAACCGGTTGCCGCAGCGGATGTCGATCCGAGATCAGCGGTGGGGGAGGTCTGCTGGGGGTCCGCGTCCTCGGCCAGCGCGGCGAGGCTGCGACGGGTCAGCAATTGCTGCGGGACCAGGTCGAAGCCCTGCGTGCGCAGTGTGCTGCTGACGGTGATGGCGGTGATGCTGTCACCGCCGACAGCGAAGAAGTCGTCGTCCATGCTGACGGTGTCGAGGCCGAGGGTGGCCGAGATCGCCTTGTGGACAGCATGTTCGGCAGCGGTGGCCGGTGCGCGTCCGGTCTCGTCGGTCGCGGGGTCCGGTAGCGCGGTGCGGTCGAGTTTGCCGTTGACCGTGGTCGGCAGGGCGTCGAGGACGACCAGGCGTGCGGGCACCATGTGCTCGGGCACCAGGTCGGCCAGGCGGGTGCGCGCGGCGGAGGTGTCGAGGTTGTCGGTCGCGGCGACGACGTAGCCGATCAGCGTCTGGCGCCCGGCGATCTCGCGGATATCTGCTGCCGCCGTGCGGATCTCGGGTAGACCCTCGAGTGCCGCCGCCACATCGCCCAGTTCGACGCGGTGCCCGCGGATCTTCACCTGATTGTCGACCCGGCCCAGGTATTCGTAGCCGAGTCCGGGAACCCAGCGCGCCCGGTCGCCGGTGCGATACATCCGCGCCCCCGGCGGGCCGTACGGATCGGCGACGAAAGACTGTGCGGTGGTGGCGAACCGGCCGAGATACCCCCGCGCGATCTGCGGACCGGCGAGATACAGCTCGCCCACCTGCCCATCGGCGACGATCTGTAACCCGTTGTCCAGCAGATGAACCCGCGAGCCGGGCAGCGGCATCCCGATCCGGGGGCCTGCTTCGTCGATCGGCGCGCCGATGACATCCACCGTCGCCTCGGTCGGCCCGTACAGATTCACCGCCGCGAACCCGCCACGAACGATCGCACCCCACAGCTCCGCTGAGCAGGCATCACCGCCGATGGCCAGCATCAGCGGCGGGTGCGCTGCGGCACCGGAGATATCGGAAGCGGTCAAGCCGTGTTCGAGCAGGGCTGCGATCAGTGACGGGGTGCCGTCGACGACGTCGACACCGTCGCGCGCGAACGCTTCGACCAGGGCGGCGGGGTCACGCCGGGTGTCACTGTCGTACACGTGGATTCGATGTCCGGCAGTCATCCACAGCAGTGGATCGAGCGAGGCGTCGAAAGCGAAGGAGGTGGTGTGCGCGATGGTCAGCTGACGGTCGCCCGCACGGCTCGCCGCGTCGCCGTAGATTCCGCGACGGTGCGCGGCGACGAGCGCGGCCAGGGAGCCGTGCTGTACGACAACGCCTTTCGGCTGCCCGGTCGAGCCGGAGGTGTAGATGACATACGCCGCGTGCTCGGGTCGCACCGCGATATCGAAAGCGGTGTCGGCGTGGTCGTCGAGCCGAGCGCGGAATTCCGCGTCATCGATCGCGACGGCATCGTCTCCGAGCTGGGCTGCCAACTCGCCCGCGCTGAGCACCACAACAGGTGCCGCGTCCGCGATCGTCGCCCGCAGCCGCGCGACCGGATGTTCGGGATCGAGGGGCAGGTAGGCGCCACCGGCCCGCCAGACGGCGAGCAGTGCGACGACGAACTCCACATCGCGGGGCAGTGCGAGACCGACGATCGCATCCGGCCCGACCCCGGCATCACGCAGGAATCCCGCGAGCTTGTCGACCCGAAGTCGCAAGTCGGCGCCGGTGTACGCGGCCTGAGCCGAACTCAGAACCACCGCGCCGGGGTGTTGCGCGAATACCTGTGCGAAGAGGTCGGGCACCAGCGCGACTGGCTGCTGCTCGGCGACATCCGGCCGAGCCGCTTGCAGCAGACCAGTACCCAGCGGGAATTCGCCGGTCGCCGGTGCCGACCGCTCGTCCAGAAGTCGCGTGCGCTCGGCCGGATCGAGCAGTTCGAGCGCACCCACCGCGGTCTTGTCCGAACCGGTGAACGCCTCGATCACCCGGATCAACCCCGCGACCCGCCCGCGCACCGTGTCCGCGTCGTTGTTCCGCGCGTCGGATTCGAAGCCGAGCAGCACAGTGCCGTCGGGCAGCGGGGTGACGGTCAGCCCGAGGTCCTCCGGGGGCCCGCCTGCCACATTGCGCAGCACCCCACGCGCACCGTCGAAGTCGAGGGTGAAGTCGAAAACCTTGAGGTTGATGCCGATTCCGTGCAGGAGTTCGCCCGCGCCGTGGCCGTGGAAGTCGCGGGCGAGGTCGTCGCCGCTGTAGCGCTGGTGCTTGCGGACCTCGCGCAGAGTGTCGGCGATGCGGGGCCCCAGCTCGCCGAGCCGGTCGCCGGAGCGCACCGCGACCCGCAGCGGAAGCACGTTCACCGCCATGGCGGGGGTGCGCAGAGCGGCGCGGCCGACCCGGCCCATCAGCAGCATCGAGACCACCACGTCGCCGGTGCCGAGCAGGCGGTGCAGGAACGCGGCATAGCAGGCGACGAGCGCGTCGGCCCAGGTGATGCCGTGTCGGTCGGCGCTGTCACGCAGTGCCGCGAGTAGTTCGGTGGAGACGACCGCTTCGGCGCGGATCGTCCGTTCCACCGCGCCGCCCAGGTGGCGGCCGCGACCGTCGAGGTCCGGCCACGGGGTGAGCTGGTCACGCCAGTAGCCGCGATCGGCCTCGAACTCGGGCCCCGCCCGATAGGCCTGCTCCTCGGCGACCAGTTCGGCGATGGTGCCGAAAGTCTGTTTCGGCGAAGGTGTTCCGCGCCGGAGTGAGGTGTAGTGCGCGGCCACCCGACGCGAGAGCAGCGCCGCGCTGTAACCGTCGACGATGAGGTGGTGGTAGAGCTGCACGCACCAGACCACGCAGTCGGAGATCCGGATCAGCGTGTAGTTGTACAGCTGCCGCTCGACCATGCCGCGACACCGTTGCGCGGCCTGCGCACGCTCCAGCGCGACAGCCTCGTAGGCCAGCGCCATCGGCTCCGCCGCCGCGCGCAGATCGACGGTCGGCCGCAGCACCGCCTCGGTATCGCTGACGAATTGCCGTGGTCCGTCGGTGGTTTCGACGAAGCGCAGCCGCATGTTCTCGGCTTCGGCGACGGTGCGACCGATCGCCTCGCTCAGCAGATCGACATCGATCGGCGCGTCACCGGTGATCTCCAGGACCTCGCCGACGAGATAGCGCCCGGACTCGGGGTCGAAGCGCTGGGCGTTCCAGATGCCGAGCTGTGGTCCGGTCAGTGGCAACTCGAGACCATCAGCCACGGCGATTCCCCTCCTCGTCACGTTCACAAACAGTTAGGTTAGCCTAACTTAACAAATTCGGAAACACCTACGTCTGCCGATGGCATCGCCGCAGGTCTAGCCCACCTTGGCAGCGTCCTCGGCCAGCGGAATCACCAGTGGCGTACCGGTTTCCGGGTCATCGACGATCCGGCACCGCAGCGAGAAGACCTCGTCGACGAGCTCGGCGGTCACGATGTCGGCGGGCGCTCCTGTCGCGACGACCCGTCCGTCGCGCATGGCGATGAGGTGATCGGCGTAGCGGAAGGCGTGATTGAGGTCGTGCAGCACGGCCACGACGGTCCGCCCCGATTCCCGGTTCAGCGACCGGCACAGGTCGAGAAGCTGGATCTGATAGGCGATGTCGAGGTAGGTCGTCGGCTCGTCGAGCAGGATCAGCGGAGTGTCCTGGGCGAGCACCATCGCGATCCACACCCGCTGGCGCTGACCGCCCGACAGCTCGTCGACCATCCGCGCCGACAACTCGGAGACACCGGTCGCCGTCATCGCCGACGCGACGGCCTCCTCGTCGGCCTTCGACCACTGCCGCAGCAGCGTCTGGTGCGGATAGCGGCCGCGCGCCACGAGATCGGCGACCCGGATGCCGTCCGGGGCGGTCGAGGTCTGCGGCAGCAGGCCGATCTGCCTGGCCACCTGCTTGGCCGGATAGGAATTGATCGGCTTGCCGTCGAGCAGCACGGTCCCCGACTCGGGGGCGAGCAGCCGGGCCAGCGCGCGCAGCAACGTGGACTTGCCGCACGCGTTGGGGCCGATGATCACCGTGAACTTGCCGTCGGGGATGTCCACCGACAGCTGGTCGCTGATCGTGGTGCCCTTGTAGCCGAGGCGGACCCGGTCGGCGCGCAGTCGTGAAGTGTCGTTCATCTTTTCGCTTTCCTAGTTCCGTCGCGCCTCGGCGACCAGCAGATACGCCAGGTACAGACCACCGATCGAGACGGTGACGAGGCCGACCGGCACGGTGGTCGGCGCGAACGCGTGCTGGGCGATCCAATCGCAGGTGATCATCAACATCGCGCCCATCGCCGCCGAGGGCGCGAGCGCGATCGACGGCGTCCGGGCCAGCCTGCGCGCCAGATGCGGTGCGGCGAGCGCGACGAACGCGATCGGGCCCGCCACCGCCGTCGCCACCGCGGTGAACGCGACACTGAGCACGATCAGCCACAGCGTCGCCCGGCTGACATCGAGACCGAACGCGCGGGCGGTGTCGTCACCGAGTTCGAGGGTCTGCAAGCGAGGGGCCGCGGGGATGAGCGCGATCGCCAGCACGGCCAGGATCACCATCGCGGGACCGACCTGCGGCCACGAGAGTCCGTTGAGCGTGCCCGCGCCCCAGGCCGCCGCCGACATCGCCGCATCCAGGTCGGCGCGCAGGATCAGCCAGGTGTTGACCGAGACCAGCATGGAGCTGACGCCGATACCGACGATGATGAGCCGGAACCCGGTCACGTTGTGCCGGAAGGCGAGTAGATGGATGACCAGCGCGGCGCCGAGACCGCCGATCACCGCACCCGTCGCGGTCTGGAGGTGCCCACCGCCGAGGGTCAGGATGGCGATCAGCGCGCCGGTGTAGGCGCCGGTGTTGAACCCGACGATGTCCGGGCTGCCCAGTGGATTCCTGGTCACCGACTGGAGGATGGCGCCGCTCACGCCCAAGGCCGCGCCGAGGACCAGGGCGAGCAGGATGCGTGGCAGCCGCCAGTCCCACACCACCAGCCGGTCGAACCGTTCGTCACCGATCACCAGCGCGCGCAGCACCCGCAGAGGGGGGATCAGGTAGTCGCCGCTGCCGAGCGCGAGAACCGCTGTCACCACCGAGATCGTGAGCAGGACAGCGCATACCACGAGGGTGCGCACGCCGATGCGGGCCGAGATTCGTGCTCCGCGCGGCCGGATCACCAGCATCGCGCGGCCGAAATCGATTGTCGAACTCATGCTGCGGCACCTACCCTTGCGCGACGGGCCAGCCAGATCAGCACCGGCGCACCGAGGAACGCGGTGACCAGGCCGGCGGGTACTTCATCGGGACGAATGACGATGCGGCCCACGATGTCTGCCGACAGCACCAGGATCGGCGCCAATACCAGCGAATAGGCGAAGATCCAGCGCTGATCGGGCCCGACCATCCACCGGGCCACATGCGGGACCGCGAGGCCGACGAAGGCGATCGGGCCGACCGCGGCGGTCGCGGTGCCGCACAGCAGCACCACCGCGAGCGCGGTGAACAGGCGCGTGCGCCCCACGTGCACACCCAGCGAGTGCGCCAGATCGTCGCCGAGCGCGACCGCGTTGAGCGAGCGCGCGCACAGCGCCGCGATGATCAAGCCCGCCGCGATGAACGGGGTCGCGCCGATGAGGATCTCGAACCCGCGTCCGGTGAGACCGCCGGAATCCCACTGGCGCATCTCGTCGAAAGCCTTGGGGTGCATCAGGATCAAGCCCCTGGTCAGGCCGCCGAGCACCGCGGTGGCGGCGACGCCCGCCAGCGTCAGCCGCACCGGATCGGTGCCGGAACGTCCGGCGGTCCCCACCCGGTAGACGACAACCGACACCAGGGCGGCGCCGAGAAACCCGAACCAGACGTAAGAAGTGATCTCACTCACACCGAACAGCGCGACGGCGATGGTGATCGCGAAGGCCGCGCCCGCGTTGACACCGAGCAAGCCGGGGTCGGCCAGTGGATTACGGGTCAGGCCCTGCATCAGGCAGCCCGCTACACCGAGCGCGAGCCCGACCAGCAGTCCGAGCAGGGTGCGCGGCACCCGGTACTCGGTGATCGTGACGTGATCAGGGGTGGTACTCACGCCGAAGAGCGCCTGCCAGACATCGCCGATCGCAATAGCTTTCGTGCCGATCAACAGGCTGAGCGCACAGGCTGCGACCAGCACGAAAACGGCAAGAAGCCACCCGCACCAACGCGGATTTCTCATCAGGGGTTCTCTCTCACGGCGAACTCGGTCATCTTGGAGGTTAGCCTAAGCAAGGTCTTGATAGGTGAGGCTTACCTCGCTATGGTCCATCTCGTTCGGATCGCAGTTTGCGCACCGCGCATCTCCTGATGAGGAAACGAAAGGTTCACCCCCGTGAAAATCACCAAGTTCGCTCTGCTGGCATCCACCGTCAGCGTTGCCATGGGCATCGCCGCCGGAGCCAGCCACGCAGCACCTGCGGCGGATGAGCCGATCAACTACACCGGCACCAGCACCGAGACCGCGGCGATCATCAGCACCGACGCGGGCTCGATGGTGGTCGAGGACGGCGTGTTCAAGATCAAGGCTGCCAACGGCACCACGGTCGCGGGCACCGAATTGTCCTTCCGGGTAGACGAATTCGAATTCCCGATCGCCGCCGATATCTCGGGTCGCACCGCCACGCTGACCCCGCAGTTCGATCTGGCGCACGCCACCTACAAGCCGGTCGCGCTGCCCTACGAGAACGTGGCTCCGTGGAAGAGCGAGTACGACCGTGAGCAGGCCGCCTGGAGTCGCATGACCGGCACCATCTCCCTGGGCGCCAGCATCGCCACCCTGGTCGGCGGCATCGGCGGCGCGGCCATCGGTTGTGTCGCGGGCGCGGCCAGTGGCGCCGTTGCCGGTGGCATCCTCGGCTTCCTGGTCGGCACGGTCCCCGGCGGCATCGGTGGCTGCCTCGTCGGCGCCACCGCTCTCGGTGCGCTCGGCACCGTCGCGGGCCAGATCTTCATCACCGCTCCTGTCGCGATCATGGCCGCGCTGCAGTACATCACCACGATCAACTCCCCGATGCCGAACAACCCGGCCCCGGCTCCGGCCAAGTAGGCGAAAACCTCGGCTGAACCGGCCGAATCCGAACCTCGCGGAGGGGACAACTCAGCGAGAAGCGATCCCGCCCGAATCAGCATCGGGCGGGATTCGCTGTCTCCGAACGTCAGTCGGTTGCCTTCTCGTTCGGTGCGGGGATATGGCGTAACAGGGTCATGACCAGCACGGCGGCGACAGCGGTCAGCCCGATGCCGACCACCGAATTCACCTGCAGCGCATGGGTGTAGGCCTCGCGGGCGATCGTGGTCAGCTCGGCGCCGAAGGGCTCGGGCAGTGCTGAGGCGACGTACAGGGCGCCCGCGAGCGTGTCCTGCGCGGTGTGCGTGATCTCCGGTGGGAGTCCGGCGGGCAGTTGCTCTGCCATCTGCCCGCGGTAGACGGCTGTGCCGATGCTGCCGATCACCGCGACGCCGAGTGCGGCCGAGAGTTCCTGACCCGTTTCGGAGATGGCGGAGGCGGCACCGGCGCGTTCGGGGTCCACCGCGCCGACGATCAGGTCGAGGCCGAGCACGAACATCGGGCTCAGGCCGAGCGAGAACACCACCATGCCGGTGACGATCAACGCGAGGTCATCGCTGCCAGAGAGCTGGGTGAAGATCGCGTAACCGGCCATCGCGATCACCAGGCCGCCCGCCATCAGGTACGCGGGCCGGATCTTGGGTGCGAGCGCGCTCACCACGCCCGCCGCCACGACCATCGCCGCCGCCTGCGGCACGGTCCACAACCCGGCCTCGAACGCCGAGAGGCCGAGCACCAGTTGCAGATACTGCGAGAGCAACAGGAACAGGCCGCCCATCGCCAGCATGGCGACCATCAACGCGGCGAGCGATCCGCTGAACCGGACATTGCCGAACAGGTGCAGGTCGATCAGCGGATCGGTCAGGCGCTGCTGGCGCAGGACGAACACCGCGCCGAGGACGAGACCGGCCACCAGGACGCCGACGGCCTCGATCGACCAGCCGTCCTTGGCCAGCTCCTTGATGCCGTAGATGACAGCCATCACCGACAGCAGCGACAGGGCCGCGCTGAGAATGTCGAGCTTGCCCGGGTTCGGGTCCTTGTATTCGGGCAGCAGGAACGGGCCGCTGCCCAGCAGCAGCACCATCGCGGGCACCGCGACCAGGAACACCGAACCCCACCAGAAGTTCTCCAGCATCGCGCCACCGACCAGCGGTCCGATCACCATGCCGACCATGAAACTGGTCATCCACACGCTGATCGCGGCGGTGCGCTGGCGGTCGTCGTGGAACATATTGCGGATCAGCGCCAGTGTGGACGGCATCAGGGTCGCGCCCGCGATACCGAGCAGCGCGCGGGTGCCGATCAGCATGTTGGCGCTGGTCGAGTACGCCGCGATCACCGAGGCGACGCCGAAGGCCAGCGCGCCGATCATCAGGAGTTTGCGGCGGCCGATGCGGTCGCCGAGCGTGCCCATGGTGATGAGGAAACCGGCGACCAGGAAGCCGTAGATGTCGAGGATCCACAGCAGTTGTGAGCTGCTCGGCTCTAGTGCTTCGCTGATGCTGGGGATCGCCAGGTAGAGCACGCTCAGGTCCATCGAGATGAGCAGCGTCGGCAGGGCGAGGACGGCCAGCCCGATCCACTCCTTGATCCCGGCCCTCGTGGTGGCTTCCGGCGGGGGCTGATCGTGCTGAGTGGAGGTCACCCTACGACCGTACCGACGGATTCACCTCCGGTGCCAGTGAGTTTTTGCGGCGGTTGGCGCCGTAAGTCATTGGACATTTCCGGCAGACGGCCACGATGATGGGCTCGGTGTCCACACGTAATGAACAGCTCAGGCTCGTCGATTCGCCGCGTCAGCCGCAGGATCCGGGCGAGCCGTTTCCGTGGTCTGCGACCATCGACTCCACCTATTCGACCCGCGACGCGATCGACGCACTGGCCCTCGCCCCCTTCCTTCGCGGCGATCAGCCGTTCGCCCGCCAGGCCCACCTCGACCGGGTGCGCCCCGACGCGGCGCTACGGCCCGCCGACTCGCGGATCGTGCGCGCGGTCGCCGACGACGACAGCAGTGCGTTGCTCGCGGCCGGTGACGGCTGGGCGCTGCGGGCCGTGCGATGGGCGAGTGGTTCGGCCACGATCGAAGTGACCGCGGTGAGTGACGAACTCGCCGTCGAGGTATTGGCGCAGGCCACCGAGGGTGCGTTGCTGTCACGTGACAGTGAGGCCACGGTCGAGATGGGCTTCTGGCACATGGACGTTCGCCGCCCCGCGCGCAGACGGCGCCAGATCGCGGCGCCCGCGTGGGCGGAGATTCGTGGCAACTACACCGGCTCGGTGGCAGCGGGCATGGAGCGATTGATGGGGCTCGGTGTCGCCGATATCAAGGGGCGGCTTGTGCTGTTGCACGGCGAGCCCGGCACCGGCAAGACCACCGCCCTGCGTGCGCTCGCGCGGTCGTGGGCGTCATGGTGTGAGGTCGACTGTGTGGTCGATCCGGAAGAACTGTTCAGCAATCCCGGTTATCTGATGGAAGTCGCGGCGGGCGCCGACGGCGACGACGAGGACGGCCGGTGGCGGCTGCTCGTGCTGGAGGATTGTGATGAACTGATCCGCGGTGAGGCGAAAGAAGCGGCGGGCCAGAAGCTTTCACGCCTGCTCAATCTCACCGACGGCATGCTCGGCCAGGGGCGCAATGTGTTGATCGCGATCACCACCAATGAAGACCTCTCCCGGCTGCATCCCGCTGTCGTCCGGCCGGGCCGCTGCCTGGCACAGCTCGAGGTCGGCCGGTTGTCGGCTGCGGAGGCTCGCGAGTGGCTGGCACGGCAGGACTGCGTCGCCGACGAGTCGGGCTTTCCTGACGGGGCGACACTGGCCGAGTTGGTCGCTCAGCGTGACGGCGGGATCCAGATTCAGTCGACTATCGACCACTCGGCGGATGTCGGCATGTACCTGTGATGATCGGTGGTGTCGTGCTTCGGCCACGGTGTTCGGTAGTTCTGGGAGGGGAAGGGATGACCTGGGTTCGGTAGTCCCAGGCAGGTTTGACTGTGTTTGTTGGCGCGCTGGCGCGCGCGTGTCCGCGGCCCTGAGGGGCCGCGCGGCGGGGGGGCG
>NZ_JBHXNJ010000013.1:218316-231279 GCF_042719655.1 Nocardia sp. NPDC058518 | reverse complement strand
CGGCGCAACCGCTGCTCGACCGGTGACGTGGCTGCTTCCGGGCCGAGCGTGGGCCCATCGTTAACATCTCGTTAACCACCTCGGGGTCGTCCCCGGTCGGGCTCGGCGACGGTCGCCGCGCGAACGGGGGACGTGCCAGAATGTCGCTCACCGACCACCACCCGCCGAGGAGAGAACGTATGCGCCTGTCGCCGCATGAGCAGGAACGGTTGCTGCTGAGTTATGCGGCCGAGCTGGCGCGCCGGAGGCAGGCGCGTGGGTTGAAGCTGAACCATCCCGAGTCGATCGCGTTGATCACCGACCATGTGCTCGAGGGGGCGCGGGACGGGCGGACCGTGGCGGAATTGATGTCCTCGGGGCGGTCGGTGCTCACCCGTGCGGACGTGATGGACGGGGTACCCGAGATGATTCACGACGTGCAGGTCGAGGCGACGTTCCCCGATGGGACCAAGCTCGTCACCGTGCACCACCCGATCGGATAGGCGACGCCCATGATTCCCGGTGAATATCTCTGTGCCGAGGGCACGATCGTGCTGAACGAGGGCGCGGTGCGCGTCGAACTCGAGGTGGTCAATACCGGTGACCGCCCCGTTCAGGTGGGCAGCCACGTGCATTTCCCGCAGTCCAACGCCGCGCTGGAGTTCGACCGCGAGGCCGCCTACGGGCACCGGCTCGATATTCCGGCAGGTACCGCGGTGCGCTTCGAACCCGGTCTGCCGCAGCGGATCTCGCTGGTCCCACTCGGTGGCACCCGCGAGGTCTACGGCATCAGCACGAACCCGCCGGGGCAGCTGGATGCCTGAGCCGATCGAAAACTATCGCGCGGCAGGCCGTTCGCCGCGACATCCGGGAGAGAGTCGATGACCGAACTGAGCCGCGCCCGCTACGCCGAACTGTTCGGGCCGACCACCGGCGACCGTATTCGCCTGGCCGACACCGACCTGCTCATCGAGATCACCGAAGACCGCAGTGGTGGACCGGGACTCGCCGGTGAGGAAGCGGTGTTCGGCGGCGGCAAGGTACTGCGCGAGTCGATGGGTCAGTCGCGCGCCACTCGCGCCGACGGCGCACCCGACACCGTCATCACCGGCGTCGTCATCATCGACCACTGGGGCATCATCAAGGCCGACGTGGGCATCCGCGACGGCCGCATCTGCGGCATCGGCAAGGCCGGTAATCCCGACACGATGTCGGGGGTGCACCCGGACCTGGTCGTCGGGCCGTCGACCGAGATCATCGCAGGTAACGGCCGTATTCTCACCGCGGGCGCCATCGACTGCCACGTCCACTTCATCTGCCCGCAGCTGATGGACGAAGCACTCGGCGGCGGCATCACCACCCTCATCGGCGGCGGCACCGGCCCCGCCGAGGGCTCCAAGGCCACCACCGTGACACCGGGCTCCTGGCACCTGGCGCGGATGCTGGAATCACTCGATCACTGGCCGATGAACATCGTGCTGCTCGGCAAGGGCAACACGGTCAGCCACGAATCGATGTGGGAGCAATTACGCGGCGGCGCATCGGGTTTCAAGCTGCACGAGGACTGGGGTTCCACCCCCGCCGCGATCGATGCCTGCCTCACCGTCGCCGACGCGGCGGGCGTGCAGGTGGCGCTGCACTCGGACACGCTGAACGAGGCCGGTTTCGTCGAGGACACCCTCGCCGCCATCGCGGGCCGCGGCATCCACGCCTACCACACCGAGGGTGCGGGCGGCGGTCACGCGCCCGACATCATCACTGTCGCTTCGCATCTGAACGTGCTGCCCAGCTCCACCAACCCCACCAGGCCGCACACCGTCAACACCCTCGACGAGCACCTCGACATGCTGATGGTCTGCCATCACCTGAGCCCGTCCATCCCCGAGGACCTGGCCTTCGCCGAATCGCGGATCCGCCCGTCCACCATCGCCGCCGAAGACCTCCTGCACGACCTGGGCGCCATCTCCATGATCGGCTCGGACTCCCAGGCGATGGGCCGCATCGGCGAGGTGGTGATGCGCACCTGGCAGACCGCGCACGTGATGAAACGCCGCCGCGGCGCCCTGCCCGGCGACGGCGCGGCCGACAACGCCCGCGTGCAGCGGTACATCGCCAAATACACGATCTGCCCGGCGGTTTCGCACGGACTCGATGACGAGATCGGTTCGATCGAAGTCGGCAAACTCGCCGACCTGGTGCTGTGGGAGCCCGCGTTCTTCGGCGTCCGCCCGCACGCTGTCCTCAAGGGCGGCATGATCGCCTGGGCCGCGATGGGCGACGCCAACGCCTCCATCCCCACCCCCCAGCCCGTGCTCCCACGCCCCATGTTCGGCGCCGCGGCCCCCGCCGCCGCGGCCACCTCCCTGCATTTCGTCTCCGAACAGGCCATCGACGACGGCCTCGCGAACCGTTTGAACGTGCGCCGAAAGCTGGTGCCGGTGAAGAACGCTCGCCGCGTCACCAAGGCCGACATGCCCCACAACGACGCCATGCCACGCATCGAAGTGGACCCCGACACCTTCACCGTCCGGATCGACGGCGAGGTCTGGGCCGAGGAACCCGCCACCGAACTCCCGATGGCGCAGCGCTACTTCTTTTTCTGAACCGCCGCCGGGGTGAGCTACGCTCGTCGCGATCCGAGCGGGGCGGGTTTCAGCCCGCCTTCCGCCGTAGAGCGCCGGGTACCCGGTGGGAGGGGAAACACGACATGGACGACCTGAACAACGCCGCCACGGAGCTCTCGCGCTGGGCGGAGGACCTGGAACAGAAGGCGCAGCGCTACCAGGAGCTGCACGCCAAGATGACCGCGGTGAGCGTCACCGATACCTCGGCCGACGGCCGGATCAGCGTCACCGTGGACGCCAACGGATCGACCACCGCGATCACCCTGGCCGCCGCGGTCCGCGGCATGGATCCCACCGCCGTGGCGACCGAGCTCATGGCCTGTACGCACCGAGCCCAGGCGCGCTTGCGCGACCAGGTCACCGGTTTGGTCCATGACACGGTCGGCACTGACGAAGCCGGGGAGGCCATCGTCGGCCAGTACAGCGACCGGTTCCCCGACCTCGACCCGACCTCGTCGGCACCCGTCCCGCCCTCGGCGCCGCCCGCCGCCCCGGCCGCCCCCGTCGCACCGTGGCCGTCCGAACCCGACGCTCCCGCCACTCGCAAACCCGACCGTGACCGGGTGGTCGCGCCCGAGGAGCCGTCCGACGAGGACATGTTCTACCAGCGCAAATCCTGGTTGCAGTAGGCACCGCAACAACCCGGCACACATTCGAGGGAACCGAATGGGGTCGGGGCGCGTCCAACTAGATCGAGAGCTGCGGACTCGACCGAGTTCGCCGGAGGAGGGATTCCGCGTGACCAGTCTGGTGAATGTGAATCTGGATGCGATCAGGTCGCAGGCCTGCTCGGTGGACGGTGTGTCCGGCGGGGTGGCCAAGGCGCTCGAGGCGGCGAACTATCTCGCCCACGCCGACGACGGCTACGGCCTGCTCGTGAAGCCGTACGCGGTGAGCACCCTGAACTCGCTCCACGACGACATCACCGAGACACTGGCGCAGCTCGACACCCTCACCGCGGAGATGCCGGGCAAACTGCGCACCGCCGCCGACACCTACGAAACGTGTGACACCACGCGGGCGGGCGATCTGACAGGCAAGACCGCCGAGATCGAAGGGAACGTCTGACGATGGCCGACGGACCCAACGCGGCGGGCAAGTTCCTCAACGAGAACACGATCCTGCCCGGCACGGTGAGCACCTTCGACGACGGGGAAGCACCGCAGAACGACCTGCTCGTAGAAGGCGTCGACTACCGGGACACCTACTATCAGGAAAGCAATTTCCTGTTCAGCAATGTAGGCACCCCCCAGGGCGGGGAGGAGCCCGACGCGGGCATCATGAAAGGCACGCTCCTGGGTGACACCTGGGAGAACGGACTCGGCGCCTACCAGGCGGTGACCGGCGACGGATCGATCATGGACAAGGTCGGCGCCATCTCCACAGCGGCCGGTACCGCGGGTGATTGGGCGTCGGCGGCGTCGATGTTCAGCAAGGCCATCAAGGGCACCTCCACGCTGGCGAAGTTCGATCCGTTCAACTTCCTCGGCGCGCAGCTGATGAGCTGGATGCTCGAACACGTCGAACCGATGCGCAAATCACTGGACTCGATCACCGGCAACCCGGATATGGTCCAAGCGTATTCGGATTCGTGGAAAGCGATCGCCGAGAGTCTGACAACGACCGCGGAGCAGTGGGCCACCGCGCTCGACAGCGGCATCGGTGAATGGGCAGGCGCCGCCGCCGAGGCCTACGTGGCCACGGCGACAGAGCTGACAGGCAAGATCGCCGAGAAGGCCGCCGTCGCCGAGGTGCTGGCGGAGTGCAACGCCGCGATGATGGGCATCGTCGAGACGGTGCGGGAGATCGTGGTCGAGATCCTGAGCAACCTCGCGGGCATGCTCGCCGAGATGACCGCGCTGCTGATCGCGTCGGCGGGTACGGCGACTCCCGCGCTCATCGCGCGGGCGCTGTTCGACATCTCGATGGCCACGATGACGGTCTCGCAGATGCTCGTGAAACTGTCACAGGCATTGATCGACACGAAGGCGCTGGCCCAGAGCGCGGTCGCGATCATCCAGGGCGTCGTCGAAGTCGAGACCGCGAAGTAGCGATCGCGCTCGACGCGCAAGGGCGGTGCCGGCCCGCGCTCGGTGGCAGACTGCGACTATGACGACCAACGATTGGGCCGATGTCGACAGCTATATCGTCACCACCCTGGTAGGCGAGGAGGGCGTGCCCGCACTCAGCGCCAACGCCGAAGCGGGCCTGCCCGCCATCGACGTGTCCCCACCCCAGGGCAAACTACTGAACCTGTTGGCCCGCACCGCGAAAGCGCGCCGGGTACTCGAGATCGGCACCCTGGGCGGGTACAGCACCGAGTGGCTGGCGCGCGCGGTCGGTGACGGCGGCCTCGTCGTCACCCTCGAGTTCGAACCCCGCCACGCCAAGGTCGCCCGGGAGAACCTGGACCGTGCCGGAGTGGGTGATCGCGTCGAGATCCTGGTCGGCGCGGCACTGGACACCCTGCCCGGCGTCGCCGAGGACCTGACCGAACCGTTCGACCTGGTCTTCATCGACGCCGACAAGGTCAACAACTCCAACTACGTGCAGTGGGCGCTGCGCCTGACCCATCCGGGCTCGGTGATCATCGTCGACAACGTGGTGCGCGCGGGCACCCTGGCCGACGAGCAGACCGAGGACCCGAACGCCAGGGCGAGCCGCGATCTGATCGAATTGCTCGCCGCCGAACCGAGTGTCGATGCCACCGTCATCCAGACCGTGGGCTCGAAAGGTTGGGACGGGTTCGCCTACGCGGTGGTCAACGGCCCGAATTCCTGATCTTCACCGCCCGGCAATGCGGATGGCCACTGCCGGGCGGTCGGAGTTCATCACGGGGTTGTTCGCTGCCGCTAGCGTGGGAGTGTTCGATAGAGGAGCCGCCGTCATGGAATTCCGCCATCTCGTCTCGTTCATCGCGCTCGCCGAGGAATTGCATTTCGGGCGTGCCGCGCAACGTCTGCACCTGACCCAGCCGAGTCTGAGCGCCCAGTTGCAGAAGCTGGAGAAGTCCCTGGAAGTGCAGCTGGTCGCACGCAACTCACACGAGGTGCGGCTGACACCGGCGGGCCGGGAGTTCGAGCTGCAAGCCCGTCAGATCGTCGCTCAGCTCGACCGGGCCGCCAAGGCGGCGAAGGCGACCGCCGCCGGTCGCGCGGGCAGCCTGAACATCGGCTACAACCTGCCTGCCAGCAAACACATCCTGCCCGACGCGCTGGCCCAGCTCACCGACCGTCACCCCGGCATCTCGGTGTCGTTGTGGGAGAAGCGAACCGGGCCGCAGCTGGCCGCCCTGGCCGACGGCTCCCTCGATCTGGCCATGGTCTACGGCCACCCCAGCACCGCCGATTTCCGGTATCGCCGTCTGCTGCACCGCATTCCGCTGGTGGCGGTGGTCGGCAGACAGCACCGCTGGGCCCACCGTTCGCACGTGCCGTTCGCCGAACTGCAGGATCAGGACTGCGTGCTGTTCGCTCGTGATCAGTGCCCGGCGATGTACGACACGATCCTGCGATCGGCCGCGCAGACCCGGATCTCGCTGAACATCACCCATATCGCCGACGATCCAGGTGCCACCGCCCACATTGTCTCGGTGCGCCCGCTGGTCGGATTCGCCTCGCTGCCACGGGCGGTGTCGGCGGGCATGGGGTCCTCCGACACCGACCCGGTGGCGGTGAAACTGGTCGATCCGGTCCCGACCCTGGATCTGCACGTGGTGTGGCGGGCCGACGAACAGAATCCGGCGGTCGCGATGTTTCTGGATTGCCTCGCGTCCACGGCACCTGCCCTGGCCGACGACCAGGTTGTGACGGCCTGAAGTCGTCGTTCACTTCAATCCCGACCGCACGAACGCATTGACGATGTGGCGTTGCAGCACCAGATACAGCAGCAGCACCGGCAGGCAGGCGAGACCGGCCAGCGCCATCATCGGCCCCCACTGATCGCCTTCGGTGCCCATGAAACTGCGCAGTCCGAGCTGGAGCACAGCGTTGGACTGACGCAGCACGACCGCGGGCCAGAAGTACTCGTTCCACGCGTTGATGAACAGCAGGATGCCGAGCGCGGCGAGGGCGGGCCGCAGGTTCGGCACCACCACGGTCCACAGGATCGACCACGACGAGCGTCCGTCGATCTTCGCGGCGGCGATGAGTTCCTTCGGGAACGCCGACATGTGCTGGCGCAACAGCAGCACCGCCAATGCCGAGCACAGCGTCGGCAGCACGACGCCGATCAGGGTGTTGATCAGGCCGAGCTGGTTGAGCAGGATGTAGTTGGGCAGCATCGTCACCTGGAACGGCACCAGCCACACCCCGACGAACGCCAGGTACAACAGGTTCTGCAGCGGGAAGGTGTAGATGGCGAACGCGTAGGAGGCCAGCAACGCGATCAGGAGCTGGCCTGCCGCCGAGAGCACCGCCACGAAGAACGTATTGGCGATCAGACCGGCGATGTCGACCTTCTGCGCCGCGTCGAGGTAGTTGGCCGTCGACAGCGGCCACGGAATCGGTGACAGTGAGGTGACGTCTTCTGGTCTGCGCAGCGACGTCGCGAACAGCCAGTAGATCGGGAACACGCACACCAGTGCCGTAGCGGCGAGCAGCAGATGGCTGCCCAGCCCCCGCAGTCGTTCAATCGTCATGGACAGCAACCTTTTCCGAGATCCAGACCAGCAGTGCGGCCACCAGACCGAAGCCGACGAACAGCAGCACACCGGCCGCGGCGCTCAGACCGGCGTCGAAACTGTGGAAGGCGTAGTCCCAGAGCAGGTAGTAGATATTGGTGGTGGCCTGCGCGGGACCGCCCTGGGTCATCGAGTCGATGAGCGGGAAAGTCAGTGTGGGACTGAGTAACACGGTCGTGAGGATGAGGAACAGCACGGTGGGCGAGAGCAGCGGCAAGGTGATCCAGCGCCGGATCTGGCCGGCCGAGGCGCCGTCGACCCGGGCCGCTTCGTCGTAGTCGCCGCTGATTCCGGCCAGGCCGGCCCACACCACGAGCACCGCGAAGCCGATCAGGTGCCAGGCGGTGATCGCGATGATCACACCCTGCGCGGTCGAGGTCTCGTACACCCAGTTGCGGCCGGAACCGGTCACCTGGGCGAGGAAACCCGTCCCCGGATGCAGCAACCAGCGCCACACCGCGGCCGCCGCGACCGGCGCGACCAGGAACGGCGCGAACACCAGTGCCTGATAGACCGTGCGCGCCCGGCCGGTGACCCGCCTGCTCGCCATCGCGATGACGACCGGCAGCACCACCGTGAACGGCAGCAGACCCAGGATCAGTGTCCCGGTGCGGCCCAGGGCGCCCCAGAACGCCGGAAGATCCAGTAGCCGTTCGTAATTCGCGGTACCGACCGGTGTCATCGGAGCCGTCGGCAGCAGATTCCACGAGTAGGTGGACAGCTGCAAGGCCTGCACCAGCGGTTGATAGGTCCACACGACCAGCAGGAACAGCGCCGGGCTCAGGTAGAGGTACGGCGCGACGAACCGGGCCACCCGGCGCCGGGTGAGGCGCCGGCGCACCGGCTTCGCCGCGACCGGAAGTGTCGGCGAAGCCGGCGCATCGATGACGAACATCTACTTCACCGCCGCCCTGGCGGCGACGATCGCGGCGATCTGCTCGAGCATCTCCGACTCCGGCCGGTCATAGACCTTGGGTGCCGGTGCGGCGTCGATCGCGGTGGCCAGCACCGTCGACTCCATGACGTCGATGCGGCTGTATCCGAATCCGACGAATCCGCGGTGCCTGCCCGCCGGTGCCATCGCATCCACCCGGTAGGCCATCGCGGGACCGATCCACACCGGAATACCGGCCAGCGCCGACGCGCCGGTGAGGTGGTTGTGTCCGCACAGGATCATCCGGACATCGGTACCCGCCACGACCGCGGCCAGCTGTTCGGCATCCTTGAGCCGGAGGAAGTCGAGGGTGGCCAGCGGTGAGCGCAGCGGCGGATGGTGCACCACCAGCACCGTGCCGTGTGGGGCGGGGGTGCGCAGAACGCCTGCCAGCCAGGCCAGCTGTTCCGGCTCGAGCTTGCCGTCGTGCTGGTACGGCGTGGTGCTGTCCAGCACGATGATGCGCACTCCCGCGACCTCGACGCAGTGGTCGTGCGGGAGGTCGGGGTCCACGGTGTCACGGCCGAGCAATTCGATGCCGAAGGCCGTGCGTTCGTCGTGATTGCCCATCGCGTAGACGATCTCGGCGCCGAGTTCGGCCGCGACGGGCTCGACGGCGGCCCGCAACCGCCGGTAGGCCTCGGGTGATCCGTTGTCGCTGAGATCACCGGAGAAGATCAGCACGTCGACGCGCTGCCCGAATTCGCGCAGCCGGTCGAGCACCACGGTCAGATTGGCGGCGGTGTCGACGCCGTGGAGCAGTTCGCCCTCGGGCCGCAGATGGGTGTCGGTGATCTGAACGATCGTCAGCTCACTCATGACTTCGGCATGAGTTCGGTACCCGCGGTGCGGGCAGCGGTGAGCGTGGACTGCGGGTCCGCGCCCTGGAACACGACGGCTTCGACGGCGTCCATCATGCCGTCGCGCATCTGCAGATAGTTGTTGCCCGGCATGGAAACCCACGGCTCCATCTTGGCCAGCTGCGCGACATTCGGGCGCAGCAGCGGGTTCTGGTCGGCCCATTCCTTCAGGCCGCCCGCTTCCTCGAGCAGACCGGTCCGCAGCGGCAGGTAGCCGATGTTCTGCGCGATCTTCTTGTAGGAATCCTCGCTGGTGAGGTGCTTGATCAGCTCCCACGCGGCCCGCTGCTTGGCGGGATCGTTGGACAGGATGTGCAGGCCCGCACCGGAATTCGTCGGGACGGCAGGCTTGGCGCCGAAGCCGGGCATCGGCGCCGAACGCAAGTCCCACTTGCCCTTGGACCCGGTGACGAAAATGCTCTGCAGCGCGCTGGTCTCGAGCATCATGCCGATCTCGCCGCGGCCGAACGCCTCGTAGCCCTGCTTCTGATTGAGCTTGGGCATGCTGCCGGTGTTCACGAGGTTCTGCGCCATCTTGGTGACCTCGACGGCGGGTGCGTCGGCGAAGGTGAGGGTGCTGCGGTCCTCGGAGATCACGCGACCGCCGTTCGAACGGACCAGAGACTGGAAACACCAGTCCTTGGCGGTCTTGGTCAGGCAGTCGATGTAGACCCCGCCCTTGCCGGTGCGCTCGGCGATCGCCTTCGCGGCGGTGGTGACCTCGTCCCAGGTGGTGGGCGGCTTGGCCGGGTCGAGACCGGCCTCGGTGAACAGCGAGGCGTTCAGATACAGGACGGGAGTGGAGAAGACGAACGGAACGCCGTAGGTGTGGCCGTCCCAGTCGTCGAGCGTGCGGGCACGCGGTGCGTACGCGTGGCGGGCGCCGTCGAAGTTCTGCTTCACCGCGGGCGCGCCGACCAACTGGTCCAGAGGCTTGGCCTTGAGCTGGTTGATGGTGAAGTCCAGGTCGGAGAAACCGAGCTGGGCGACATCGGGCGGGGTGCCTGCCACCATCTGGTTCTGGATGCTGGAGACGGTGTCGGTGGCCGGGTTGGGGCTGTTGCCCTGCGGCTTCTGCGCGGTGACCTTGATATTGGGGTGCTTGGCGCTGAAGTCGGCGATCAGGGCGTTGAAGGTGTCGGTCCAGGCGCCTGCCACGCCGTAGCTGTAGGACTCGAACACGATCGAAACCTGCTGATCGGCCCGCAGTTCGGGGATCTGCGCGGTGCTCGTGGACTCGGTGGAGCCGGTGGTGCCCAGGCCGCAGCCGGTGAGGGCGAGGGCGGTGGTGAGCGCCACGCCCAGCGCGGGGAGTGTGCGTTTCATGGTGGGTTTATCCTTCTCATCGGGATCTTGCTGAGATTCAGTGCACGGGGACAGCGACCGCGTCGACGGCCGGAGTCGAATGGGGTTCGGGTACTTGCCATGTCAGGCGCAGGCCCGTGTCAGGGTCGAACAGGTGGATGTCGGCGGGGTCGACGCGGCAGGCGATGTCCTCGCCGACCCGGACACCGGCCGGACGGGCAACCCGCACGCAGAGACCGGATTCCAGGTGTACGAGTTCCTCGCTGCCGAGGTTCTCGACCATCCGCACCCGGCCGCGGACATCGGTCGAGGTGTCGTCGATCCGCAGGCGTTCCGGGCGGATTCCGGCGACGACGGCGGTGGCGTCGCCGGAATCCTCGGCGATGTCCAGCGCGGCGTCGATGCCGTCGGCCATCACCTTCATGTGGCCGTCGCTCGCGGTGACGACGGCGGGGAACAGGTTCATCGGGGGTGAGCCGAGGAAGCCGGCGACGAAAGTCGAACGCGGGCGGTCGTAGAGCTCCTCCGGGGTGCCGCACTGTTCGATGCGGCCCTGGTTGAGCAGCGCGATGCGTGTCGCCATCGTCATCGCCTCGACCTGATCGTGGGTGACGTAGAGGAACGTCGCGCCGAGGCGCTGGTGCAGCGCGATCAGCTCGGCACGGGTCGCGCTGCGCAGCTTCGCGTCGAGGTTCGACAGCGGCTCGTCCATCAGGAACGCGCCGGGATCGCGAACCATGGCGCGCGCCAGCGCGACTCGCTGTCGCTGTCCGCCCGACAGCGCGACCGGGCGCCGCTCCAGCAGCGCCGAGATCTCCAGCGTCGCCGACACCTCGGCGACCCGCTGCGCGATCTCCGCCCGCGGCCTGCGCCGGGCCCGCAACGGAAACCCGATGTTGCGGGCCACCGAGAGATGCGGATACAGCGCATAGCTCTGGAACACCATCGCCAGGTCCCGCCGCTGCGGCGCCGCGTCGGTGACATCGACGTCGCCCACCAGAATCCGGCCCTCGCTCGGCTCCTCCAACCCGGCGATCATCCGCAACAGGGTGGATTTGCCACAGCCACTCGGCCCGAGCAACACCATGAATTCACCATCGGCGATATCGAGACTCACCTCGCGCACCGCGTACTCGGCATCGAACTTCTTCGACACCGCTTCGATCTGCAGTCGTGCCATGCGCCCAGTGTCGAGCGCTCTACGGTCCGCGCGCCGGTGCGATAGTGAACGTCGATCGGTCCAATCATCTCGGCACTACCGACCCACGAACGACACCCTCAGTGGTGACTGCCGACCTCGGTCGTTACCCGGCGGCGAGGATGGATTCGAGGATTGCGCGGGCTGCTTGCCGTTCGTCGATGTCGCGTTTCATGCGGTCGAGTTCGGCTCGGAGGTCGTCGGCCATTTCCTCGCAGGTCGGGGCGAGGTAGCGGCCGGTGTCGATCATGCAGGGCAGGACCTCGGCGATCACCCGGGTGGACAGGCCCGCTGCCAGCAGGATTCGGATGCGGCGTACCGACTCCACCGCTGATTCGTCGTAGTCGCGGTAGCCGCTGGACTGCCGCTGGGGTTGAAGCAGGGCCTGCTCTTCGTAGTAGCGCAGTGCCCGGGTGCTCAGTCCGGTTCTGCGTGACAGCTCGCCGATACGCATGTGATGCCCGCCTCACGCTCTTGACCTTCACGTCGACGTCAAAGTCTAGCGTCGCAGCATGACCGAATACGAAACACCGAAAACGTTGGCGGGCAAGAAGGCGGTCGTCACCGGCGGCACCCACGGTATGGGCCTGGCGATTGTGCGGGCACTGCTGGACCGCGGTGCGGAAGTTGTGCTGACCGGCCGTAGCGAGACCGGGGTCGAGAAGGCGCGCGCGGCTCTCGATCAGTTCCCCGCGCATGTCATCCGCTCGGACGCCACCGATTCCGGCGATATCGATCGCCTCGGCAGCTCGGTCGCCGAACTCCTCGGCGGCATCGACTACCTGTTCGTCAACCACGGCATCGCGGAGTTCCAGACCCTCGACGAAGTCACCGTCGCGCACTGGGACAGGGTGTTCGATGTCAATGCCAAGGGCGCGTTCTTCACCACTCAGCGCCTGGCGCCCCTCATCGGCCGAGGCGGCAGCATCGTCTTCACCACGGTGTCCAATGATCGGATCTTTCCTGGTTTGAGCGCCTACTCCGCTGCCAAGGAAGCTGTCCGTGCGTTCGCCAAGGTCCTCGCCGCCGAGCTCCTGCCACGCGAAATCCGAGTCAACGCCGTCGCGCCCGGTTTCATCCTCACGCCGAGCATGGGCGTCGCCGAACTGACCGAAGAGCAACGAGCGGAATTCATTCGCGACGGGAAGGCAACCACGCCGATGGGCCGACCGGGAACCGTCGACGAAATCGCTTCTGCCGCCCTGTATCTGGCAGTGGATGCGACTTTCACCACCGGCACCGAACTCGTTGTCGACGGCGGCTTCGCGCAAGGGCTCGGCTAGCTGCCACTCGGGCGCTGACCTGCCTTCGATGCAGGGGAAGGCCCACCCGGAAACGCCGGAGAGCCAAGGCGAGAGGGTGGTGGAGGTGGGGACCCACCT
>NZ_JBHXNJ010000013.1:206520-218306 GCF_042719655.1 Nocardia sp. NPDC058518 | reverse complement strand
CACACCCCCCCACCACACTGTGGTGGCGCCGGGTGTCGCCCCCGGGCCGGGGGCCTGCGGCCCCTGGGGCGGCCCCCTGGGCTCGTGGGTCGACGGCGCCCATGTGAACGGCGCTTCAGCGCAGGCGGACGGGTAGTTCGAGTAGGCCCCGGATGAGGGTGCTGGTCTGCCAGTGGAGGTCGGCGGTGGGGGAAAGGGTCAGGTCGGGGAAGCGGTGCAGGAGTGCGGTGAAGGCTATTTCGGCTTCTACACGGGCCAGGGGAGCGCCTACACAGAAGTGGATGCCGTGGCCGAAGGCGAGGTGGCCCGTGGTGGCGGTGTCGGTGGCCAGAGTGTCGGGGTCCGGGAAGCGGGCTGGGTCGCGGTTGGCTGCCGCGAGGGCGACATAGACGATCTCGCCTTCGGGGATCTCGGTGCCGCCCAGGGTGATCGGTTTCGCGGTGAAGCGGGCCGTTGCCATATCGACGGGACCGTCGAAGCGCAGGAATTCCTCGACGGCGGCGGGCACACCGGCGGGGTCGGCGCGCAGGGCCTGCCACTGTTCTGGGTTGCGGAGCAGGGCGAGGACACCGTTGCCGATGAGGTTCACCGTGGTCTCGTGGCCCGCGACCAGCAGCAGGAACGCCATCGAGACCAGTTCCTGATCGGTGAGCCGATCGCCCTCGTCGTCGGCGAGGACCAGCTGCGACAGCAGATCCTCGGCTGGCTCGGACTGCTTGGCGCGCACAAGTTTCGCCAGATAGCCGACCATCGCGGCCGACGCGGCAGGACGCTCGTCCTGCTCACCCTCGCCGACAACGGTGACCAAGGCCTTCGTCCAGGCCTGGAAGTCCTCGCGATCCTCGAACGGGACGCCGAGTAGCTCACAGATCACCGTCACCGGAAGCGGATTGGCGAAATCGCTCATCAGATCGACCTCGTCGCGCTCACTCATCGCGTCCAGCAATGCCTCGGTGATCTGTTCGATGCGTGGGCGCAGCAACGCGACCTGGCGGCTGGTGAAAGCCTTGTTCACGAGCTTGCGCAGCCGAGTGTGCGCGGGCGGGTCGGTGCCGAGCATATGGCTCAGGAGCGTGACGATATTCGGGTCCGTCGCGGTGGTGTCGCGCTTGCCGTGCAGGATCGCGTTGAGCCCGACGGCGTCCTTGCGAAATCGCGGGTCGGCGAGCGCGATCTTGGCTTCGGGATAGCCGACGATCACCCAGCGGATGACGTCGTCGGGGAAGCGAACCCGATGGACGGGACCCGCGGCACGCCACCGGCGATATTGCGCGTGCGGATCGTCGAAGAAGTCGGCGCCGATGGACTCGACATGGGCGGGAGCGGTGAGGTCGGCCATCGAGTCGACGGTACCCGCGCCAGGCGGGATGCGCATCGACCGCGCGCACCCCGGCACGTAACACCCTGTGGCGAAAGCTAATTCGCGATTCAGGAGGTGCGCGGCTCCGTCGTCGACGTACTCGACTCGACCGAGACCAGGAAACTGTGGAGTAGTCCGGTGACGGCCTGTGGTTGTTCGAGGGAACTCGAATGGCCGCACGCGGGGATCGTGTGGAGCTGCGCGTGGGGGATGAGCGAGGCGATGTGGCGGGCATGTGGGAGCGGGGTGGCGGCGTCATCGGCGCCGACAATGATCTGGGTGGGGACGGTGATCGCCGGGAGCTCGTCATCGACGGCGCCACGTTCGGTGACGCCGTGGACGGCGTCGCGCAAACCGGCGCGGTCGACCACGGTCAGGCGACGCGACCACTCGCGAACCACCGCCTTTCCGGCGTCGGAAGCCCGGAACGAGGGACCGAACAGGTGAGTGGCCACCTGGCCCGCGATGGGGCGGATGCCGAACCAGCGCAGCGCCCACGCGAGACGGTGGTATTCATCGATCTTGGTGGGATCCTCGGCTTGCGCGCTGGTGTCGAGGAGCGTGAGCGACCGCAGGAGATCACCGTGCCTGGCGGCCAGTCGCTGGCCGACGAAGCCGCCCATGGACAGGCCGACCCAGTGCACGGGTCCCGCGTCCAGAGCGCGGATCACACCCGCCGCGTCGGCGGTGAGAGTGTCCATGTCATAGCCGCCGGCGGTGGGTGGGGTATCGCCCTGACCGCGCCAGTCGAGGGTGACGCAACGGTAGTCGCGTTGCAGGAACTCGAGTTGGGCCCGAAACATCCAGCCGCCGAACAACAATCCGTGGCCGAAGACCACAGTGGCGGCGTCGGGTCTTCCCGCGGGAGTGCCGGTGTCGGTGCAGGCGATCGGAACACCGCCGACGTCGATGATCGACATGAGGTCACTTGTTCCCGGTGCTCAGGCCGCCGCGAGACGGACGTTGCGCATCGTCACCAGCGCTGTGGCACACAGGGTTTCGCCGGATTCCTCCACCGAGAACACGTCGGCGGCGGCGATCGTGAGCAGTGCGCCGGGCTTGACCACCCGGCCGCGGGCGACCACATTCGGGCCCTTGGCGGGCGCGAGGATCTTCACGGTGTAGTCGATGGTCATGTTCACCCAGCCGACCGGCAGCAGCGTGCCCGCGGCCGAACCGGCGGCGAAATCGGCGAGCGAGCCGAGGACACCACCCTGGAAATAGCCGTCGTGCTGGGTGAGTTCGAGGCGGTGTGGTTGCACGATCTCGACATCGCCGGGCTCGACCCGGCTGAAGTGGAAACCCAGGTGGGCGGCGGCGGGCATGGACAGCACCACGCTGGGGACCAGCTGTGCGAAGTCGGGATTGGGTGCCTGTGCGGTCATCGGCTCAGTCCTCTGCTCGGCAGCGGTGGACCGTCGCTGCTCCTCATGCGGCGAATCCTGCCCGCTGGCGCCGCGCGTGAACACCCCGATCGTGGAAATTTCGCCTGCTGTTGGGGGTCTGGAAAGAGTCGGCCGGGCGAGGCGAGCGGCGGCGTCAGCCCGCCCGGCCGAGAGTCAGCGAGTTCCGGCGTGCAGGACCACTTTGCCGTTGCGGCCGGGAGTTTCGGAGACCACGGCGGCCTCGGCGGCCTGATCGAGCGGGAAATCGGCCTGTACGTCGAGGCGCAGGGTGCCGTTGGCGGCGAGGGTGACGAGTTCGGTGATCAGCCGCACGTAATCGGCGCGATCGATGTCGGAACTGCGCTGCTGGCCCCAGAACCCCTTCACCACAGCCTGTTTGAAGATGACGGCGCCGGTGTCGATGATCAGCGGCTTGCCCGACAGCGCGCCGAAGGAGATCAGTTCTCCGCGCGGGGCGAGCAGCGCCATCAGGTCGCCCGCGGCGGGGCCGCTGACCTGGTCGACGGCGCGCACGATCGGTTCGCCACCGGTGATGTCGGCCCCCGTGGCGAGCCAGCCCACCGATTCGGTATCGAGCACCGGACCGTAGCCGAGCTGTTCGAGCGCCTGCACCGAGGACTGGCCGCGCACCAGGCTCAGCACCCGCACACCGCGTTCCTTCGCGAACAAGTTGAGCAGGCGACCGACCGCGCCGTTGGCGGCATTCACCACGATCCACTGCCCCGACGTCACCTGCAGGTCATCGAGCAGCATGAGGGCGCTCAGCGGCATGGCGAGCAGTTGGCAGGCCGTCGCGTCGGACACCGAATCCGGGATCGGCACCGCTTGTGCGGCGCGGGCGACGAAGGAATCCGCCCACGCCCCACGCACGCCGGCGATCGCCACCCGCTGCCCGACCTGGAGGGTGTCGACACCGGGCCCGACCGCGTCGACGACACCGGCGGCCTCGGTCCCGGGGATCGCGGGCAGCGGGGGCCGGTAGCCGTACACGCCGCGGATGATCGCCAGATCGTGGTTGTGGATCGGCGACAGCGACATCGCGATCCGCACCTCACCTTCCCCTGGTTCGGGGGCCGGCACCTGCTGTGCGGTGAGCACATTCTTCGGTTCGCCGAATTCGTCGATGACAACTGCCTGCATGTCCGCCTCCGTGGTGGTTGCGAGTCCCTGCCGAGCGTGATCGTGCTCCATTGTGGCACCGTGGCGGTCGTGGGTCGCTCAGGTGGTCGGGGGCCCGTCGCATGGTGGGGCGCGGCTGTCAATACGCCGCAGGGCTGACCGCGAGTCGCTCTCCGGTACGGCGTGAAAATAGCTCGCACGGTGGACGAATGTGACCGGTCGCCGTGCGTACGCTCGGTGCATGGCAGACGCACTCGGAACACGTTCGCCCGCAGTGCGATCCGGATCGCGTATCGCCGAGCTCGATATCCTGCGTGGGTTCGCCCTGTTCGGGATTCTGATCACCAACGTGGTCGTGGCGACCACGCTGTGGTCGGTGGTAGGCACTCGCGAGGATCCGGTTCTGCGCTTCGGTGGCACCGTCGATCTGCTGGTGCGCGCCACCGTCGACGCGCTGTTCGCCGGGCGGTTCTATCTGCTGTTCGCGTTCCTGTTCGGCTATTCGTTCACGCTGCAGATCGCGGCGGCCCAGCGTGCGGGGGCTTCGCCGGTGCGGCGGTTGCTCCGGCGGTGTGCCGCGCTGATGGTGATCGGGCTCGTGCACGTCTACCTGCTGTGGATCGGGGACATCCTCACGCTGTACGCGTTCCTGTGCCTGACGCTGATCGCGCTGCGCAAGATGCGGCCGCGGACCGCGGTGATCGTCGGGGTGGTGTTGTACGTGACCTGGTCGGCGTGGACCTTCCTGCCGGGCAGTACCGGTGTTCTCGCGTTCGGTGAGTTCGTCGACCTGCCCGCGATATCCGCCGACTACACCGCGGACTTCGCGTCGACGTTCTCCGCGCAGACCGCCCTCGCGCCGGTCTTCCTGCTGCTGATCTGGTTCAGTCAGGGCGTGCCGAGCCTGGCGATGTTCCTGATCGGCATGGCGGCGGGCAAGCGAAACCTGTTCGCTGACCCGGATACGTTGCGCCGCTGGTCCTTTCGTGTACTCGTGCTCGGCTTCGGTCTCGGCCTGCCGATCTCGGCGATGACTTTCGCCGAGTCGATGACCTGGTGGGACGCCCCCGCCGCGATCCACGGCCTCCAATTTCTGGTGAATCCGGCCATGACGTTCGCCTATGTCGCCGCGATCCTGCTGGCAGCACAGTCCGCCCGGCTCGGCCGCTGCACGGCCCTGCTCGCCCCGGCCGGGCGCATGGCCGCCACCAACTACATCGGTCAGTCGATCGTCCTGATGCTCGTCTACACCGGCTACGGCCTCGCCCTCGCCGACACCATCGAACCACTGGCCGTCATCGCCATAGCCCTGGTCACCTTCGCCGCCCAACTCTGGCTCAGCGCCTGGTGGTTGCGCGGTCACCGCTACGGCCCGGTGGAGTGGTTGCTGCGCGCCGCGACCTACCTGACGATCCCACCGTGGCGGCGTCGGCCCGAACAGCACGCTGCGCCCGGCGCATAAGCTGCCGATTCGGCGCTCTACCGTTGTCCCGTGCTCGACGTATCGGATCCGCCCGCAACGAAACCCGTACACCGGATCGCCGAGCTCGACACCCTGCGCGGGTTCGCGCTGCTCGGGATCCTGATCTGCAATGCGGTCGTCGCCGTCGGCCAATGGGCGCCGGATCGTGCGAATTCGGGTGGTGATCGCCTGGTTCTGGCGACAGTGGACGCGCTGTTGTCCGCTCGGTTCTATCCGATGTTCGCGTTCCTGTTCGGTTATGCGTTCACGCTGCAGGTGACGGCCGCGATACGGGCCGGTGCCTCGCCGACGGCACGGTCACTGCGGCGCTGCGCCGCGTTGATGGTCATCGGCCTCGTGCACGTCTTCTTCCTCTGGGACGGTGACATTCTCACCTTGTATGCCGTCCTCGGCCTGATCCTGATCGCGGTTCGCGCGCTCGGTCCGCGGACGGCCGCCCTCGCGGGTACGGCGCTGTTGCTGTTCTGGGCGATCGACAGCGTCCTGCCCGGCCTGACACCCGGCGACGGACTTCGGATGCCCGAGGTGGGGGCCGCCTATACCGGCACTGCCGCCGAAACCTTTTCCGCCCAGCTCGCTGTCGCGCCCACCGCGCTGCTATTGGTGTGGTCCGCCGGGGCGGTGCCGAGCCTGGCCATGTTCCTGCTCGGCATGGCCGCGGGCAAACTGAACCTGCTCGAGCGATCGAACATGGCGCGTACCTGGGCTTTACGCGCTCTCGTAGTGGGACTTGGTGCGGGACTGCCCGTTGCAGCGCTCACTTTCGCGGCGTCGATGGGGTGGTGGACACCGCCGCTCGTTCTGTTCGGGATCCAGGCGCTGGTGAATCCGCTGATGACTTTCGCTTACATCGCCGCTGTGGTGCTGGCGGCGCGGTCGGTACGGCTCGGTCGCCACTGCGCCGTGTTCGCACCCGCGGGCAAGATGGCGGCCTCGAACTACATCGGTCAGTCGATCGTGCTGATGGTCGTCTACACCGGCTACGGTTTCGCCTTCGCCGACGATGTGTCGCTCGGCGTCGTGATCGCGATCGGCCTGGTCACCTTCGCCGCCCAGCTCGGGCTCAGCGCCCGGTGGCTGAGCCGCCACCCGTATGGGCCGGTGGAATGGGTCCTGCGTGCTGCGACCTACTGGACCGTCCCTGCCTGGCGCAAGCCGTCAGCCGGCGGCTCGAGGCGGGCGGTGGAATTCGGCCCGCCAGCGGTTCAAGCCCGAGGCGTCGTGGCGAGGGATGGATTCCACACGGACCTGGGTCAGGTCGGGGGCGGTGAACGAGTCGATCTCGCCGCGGGTGAGGGGCCAGGGTGGGCCGGTGGTGGCGGGGGCCTTGCTGATGTCGGCGATGACGAGCAGAGTCGCGCCGGGCGCCAGCAGGTCGCGGATGCTGGTGATGGCGGCGGCGCGGACATCCGGAGGCAGGGATTGGACGGTGATCGACTCGATGACCAGGTCGAAGGCATGGAGCCAGGTCGGCGGCGGCTCGAGCAGGTCGGCGACCTTGTAGGTGACGGGGGAATGCGGGAAGCGGGCCCGCGCGCCGCGAATGGCGGTAGGGGAGACATCGAAGGCTGTTGTTCGGATGCCTTGGGCGGCAACGAATTCGGCGTCGGTGCCGTACCCGCAGCCGATCACCAGGCCCCGCGTCCCCTGCGGTAGCGAGACGGTGCGGAGCCAGTCCACCAGCAGGGGGTTGGGAACGTCTCGATCCCACGGAACCACCGAGGTCCCCGCCGCGGCCTCGGCATAGAGCGGTTCGAACCATCCGGTCGGATCGTTCGCGGCCAGTGCCTGGGCGGCGAGGCGGCGATCGGCGGACGGCTGCGCGTCGGTCATGGGTCCAGTCTTCACCACCGACGACCACCGTGTCTTCCGACATTCTGAACGACGCTCGCGGTCAAGCTCGACGGGCGGCGCGCGCGGCGAAACCGTCGCAGAGCGCTTCGAGGCCGAGAAACAGGAGGTCCTCGGAGGTCAGGTCGCTCACCCCCGCGCCTTCGAGGTCGGCCAGCGCAGGCGGCACGGGGAAGGAGGGCTTGCCCTCGAGGAGATCGCGCAGGCCATTGGTGTCGTCGGTGGCGGTGCGCTTCTCGGCGAGGAGCGCGCCGCCGACCACCGGCAGGCTGGCGCCGGAGATGTAGTTCCAGACGGAGAACCCCATCGTGGTGGCCTCGCGGGCCGTCACGTCGAGCTCGCGCAGGCCCTCGACCAGCCAGGCCAGGCTGGTCAGGCCTTGCGGGCCGAAGCTGTAGCGGGGGACCGCGAAGGTGAGCAGCACCCAGGGATGCTGCTGGTAGAGCTCCCAATCGATCTCCGCGGCGATGCGCACCCGGTCGCGCCACGTCCACCCTCGACCGGCCGGATCGGGGTAGGGGTGGCGGGCGGCGATCTCGTCGGTCATGGCCGCGATGAGTTCGTCCTTGTTCGCCACGTGCCGATACAGCGACATGGTGCCCACATCGAGACGGTCGGCGATGCGGCGCATCGATACCGCGTCGAGTCCGTGGGCGTCGGCGAGGGTGATCGCGGCGTCGACGATCGCGGTGCGGGTGAGCTTCGCCTCGGTCATCCCATGACTCGCTTTCGTAATACAACCTTCATGCGTACACTGTACCCAGCTCCCGCGTACGGCGTACGCAAACCGTGGAAGGATTTCGGAAAATGACGAAGCTGGAACCGGCGGTGCCCACCGCAGTCGCCGGTGGACGCCGCGCATGGCTCGGATTGGGCGTGCTGCTGCTGCCGGTGCTGCTGGTGTCGATGGACATCTCGGTCCTCTTCCTTGCCATGCCGACCCTCACGGCCGACCTGGATCCCACCGCGTCGCAACAACTCTGGATCCTCGACATCTACGGGTTCATGCTGGCGGGTCTGCTCATCACGATGGGCAACCTCGGCGACCGGATCGGCCGCCGCAATATCCTGCTCGTCGGCGCCGCCATCTTCGGCGTCGCGTCGGTGCTCGCCGCGTTCGCGCCCACCGCGCCGATCCTCATCGCGGCCCGCGTATTGATGGGCATCGGCGGTGCGACGCTGCTGCCGTCGAGCCTGGCGCTGATCTCCACCCTGTTCCCCAACGCACGGGAACGGGCCACCGCGATCGGCATCTGGACCGCGTTCTTCGCCGGTGGTTCGGCGATCGGGCCGATCATCGGCGGTGTGCTGCTGCACCACTTCTGGTGGGGCTCGGTGTTCCTGATCAACATTCCGGTGCTGGCGATTCTGCTGATCTTCGGGCCGATCCTGCTGCCCGAACATCGTTCCGCGGCCCTCGGCCCGATCGATCTGCCCAGCGTCGCGCTGTCGATCGGCGGCATCCTGCCGTTGATCTACGGGATCAAACACATCGCCGCCGAAGGCCTGGACGCGGTGTCGCTGGTGATCGCGGTGATCGGCGTCGGGCTGCTCGTGCTGTTCGTGCGCAGGCAGCGTCATCTCGCGGAACCGCTGCTCGACCTGTCGTTGTTCACGCGGCCGCTGTTCCGGGTGGCGATCGGGGCGAGCATGGCCGGCATGATGTCGCTCGCCGCGATGAGCTACCTGACCAGCATCTACCTGCAGTCGGTCACCGGACGTGACCCGCTGGCCGCCGCGCTGCTCGGCATTCCGATGGCGATCGCGGTGTTCGTGTGCTCGATGAGCGGCGCGCGCCTCGGGCTGCGGCTGGGCGTGCGGGCGACGTTCACACTCGCGCTGATGCTGTCGGCGATCGGCAACCTGATGCTGCTCGGCGTCGGTGTCGACGGCGGCCTCGGCTGGTACGTCGCGGGCTCGGTGATCGCCGGTATCGGGTACGGCTTCTCGTTCACGCTGGTGTCGGATGTCGCGGTGTCGGCGGTGCCCGCCGAGCGGGCGGGTTCGGCGGTCGGGATCTCCGAAACGAGTTTCGAACTCGGCAATGCCCTCGGTCTGGCCCTGCTCGGTTCGGTGGCCGCGCTGGTGTTCCGCTCCGGCGGCGACTTCGGCGAGACCCTGGGCGACACCCTCCTGCAGTCCTCCGGTGACGAGGGGCTGATCCACGCGGCCCGCGAATCCTTCGTCAGCGGAATGCACCTCGCGACCGCCGGCGGCGCACTGCTGCTGATCGCGATGGCGGTGCTGGCCTGGCGCTCGGCCCGCACCACCCGCTGAGCCGACAACAGGTCTCGACGCTCGTCGGCGTCGGTGACGACCGCCGGGTGGGGTGATCGCTGCCACTGTGTAGGTTGATCGTCAGCCTCACCGGGCGGACGTCCAGGTCGGTTGCTTAGGATCGTCGGATGCGAAACGACGGTGCGACGGGCCTGGCGACATTGCTCGCCCTGGCCGATTCGCGCCTGCCTATCGGTGGACACGTGCACTCCGGTGGCGTCGAGGAAGCTGTGTCGTCGGGGTTGCTGCGCGACAACGCGAGTGTGGAGTTGTACCTCCGGCGTCGCGTCGCGACCTCGGGACTGGTCAATGCCTCGCTGTCCGCCGCGGTCTGTGGCGGGGCGCTGACTCCAGAACGCGCCGAGCTCGAAGCCGACGCCCGCACACCATCGCCTGCCGCGCGGGCCGCTTCACGCGCGCAGGGGCGTGGTCTGCTCCGCCTGGCCAAACAGCTGTGGCCGCACCACGATTGGGCAGCAGCCGGTCCGCGTCCGCACCTGTCCACGGTGTTCGGCATGGTCGGCGCCGCCTGTGGTGCGAGCACCGAACAGCTGGCGGGCGTCGTCGTCTACACCACACTCACCGGCGCCGCCACCGCCGCGCAACGCCTGCTCGCCCTCGATCCCGCCGCCATCGCCGCGAGCACCATGCGCCTGGCGCCGCTGTGCGACCGGATCGCCGCCGAGGCCGCCACCGGCCTCGCCGCGTTGTCCGATCCACTGCAGGACGCGCTCGCCGAACGTCACCTCCATCGCGACATGCCGTTGTTCGCGTCCTGATCCCTGAACCCGAGAAGAAGGAGCCCCCATGCCTCCCCATCTGATCGATGGCGAACCGCACGATCACAGCCACGACCGGCCCAAGCGCGACCGCGCCGCGGGTGATGCCCTGCGCATCGGCATCGGCGGCCCGGTCGGCTCCGGTAAGACCGCGCTGGTCGCGGCCCTGTGCAGGCAACTGCGCGACGAGCTGTCCCTCGCGGTGCTGACCAACGACATCTACACCACCGAGGACGCCGACTTCCTGCGCCGCCACGCCGTGCTGCCCGACGAGCGGATCACCGCCGTGCAGACCGGCGGCTGCCCGCACACCGCCATCCGCGACGACATCACCGCCAACCTCGACGCCATCGACGACCTCGTCGCGGCCAACCCGCCGCTGGACCTGATCCTGGTGGAATCCGGCGGTGACAACCTCACGGCCACTTTCTCTTCCGGCCTGATCGACGTGCAGATCTTCGTCGTCGACGTGGCCGGCGGCGACAAGGTGCCGCGCAAAGGCGGCCCCGGCGTCACGTTCTCCGACCTGCTCGTGGTGAACAAGACCGACCTCGCCCCGCTGGTCGGCGCCGACCTTGGCGTGATGGAGCGCGACGCCGCCAAGGTCCGCGACGGCCGCCCCACCGCACTGGTCTCCTTGACCGACGACCCGGCCGCCACCCCGGTCCTGGCCTGGGTGCGCGAACAGCTGCGGGTCGCCGCCGAACAGGACGCGGCCACCGGCGTTGCGCACTGAACTGAGCATCGTCGCCGTACCGGGCAGACTGCCCCGCATCGACGCGGTCGGCGGTCTGGCCGGGCGGCACACCGGGATCGACACCGTGCACCTGATCGGCACCGCGGCCACCCCGCTCGGCGGGGACGAACTCGACATCACCATCGTCGTGCGCCCCGGCGCGCGGCTGGTGGTCCGGTCGGTAGCGGCGACGATCGCCCTACCGGGCGCGGACACCGTGTGGTCGAACGCGCACTGGCGTTTCGAGGTCGGCGAGGGCGCCGAACTCGACTTCGATCCGGAGCCGACGATCGTGGCCGGTGGCGCGCACCATCACACGGTGACCACGGTGCAGCTGGCACCCGATGCGCGCCTGCGGCTGCGTGAGCGGGTGCAACTGGGCCGCAGTGGCGAGGACGGCGGCGGGTGGCGCGGTGATCTGCTGGCCGATATCGGTGAGGTGCCGCTGCTGCGGCACCGGCTCCAACTCGGCGCGGGTTCGTCGACCGACGATCGGCTCACCGCACCGCGCGCGCTCGACAGCGAACTGGTCTACCCGGATGATCGCCCGGCCTGGTCGGGCAGTGTGGACGAGGTTCGGCTCCCGCTGGCCGCGGGTGGATCGCTGGCCACCCGCACGAGTAGCCGCCTGCGCGCGCTCGTGATCGCCAACGCATAGCTGAGGAAAACGGCGGTGGGGGGGGGGGGGGGGGACGCCGACCCCCCCCGCGGGCGACGCTGTAACGCTCAGGGACTCCGGGTGTGGGTCTGGGGGGCGCGGGGGGGCTCCCCCGCG
>NZ_JBHXNJ010000013.1:193622-206510 GCF_042719655.1 Nocardia sp. NPDC058518 | reverse complement strand
GCTCTCTCTCCGCCAGCGCGCGCGACAGCTAGCCCACACCTAAGTGGTTCCAACCCCGGGGGTGGGAGCCGGGCAGAAAACCCGACTCCCACCGCTGGGAATTCGATCAAGCGCTGACGAGCTCGGCTTCGGAATCGGCGGCCTCGGGGACCATCCCACGTGGCGGCGCGAGGAAACCGCTCGCCGCGCCCACCGCCGCACCGATGCCGGCGCCGACGACCGTGACGGGGATCGACACGGCCATGTACGCGGCCATGCCGCCCAGGATCGGGCCCGCGACCAAGCCGATCGGCACGAACGGGATACCGGCGATGAGCCCGGCCACCGCACCGCCCGTGCTCGCCATCATCGCGAACGGGATCGCCACGGTGGAACCGACCGCCGCGCCCCGTGCCGCCGAACCGAGGGTCTCGGAGGCGATCCGGTCCGAGCGGCTGCGCTCGAGCCCGACCGAGTCGAGGAACGTCGCCAGGTTGGCCTCGGTATTGGCCGCGGCGTCGTTGATCTGGATCGAGGTATCGACCGGCACGAAGTCCGGCACCGGAACCTGCTGGTCACCGAAGCGGAACTGCCCCGGCGGGGGCAGGATCGGTGGCACCGGCGCGACCGCGGTCGGCGCGTGCAGCGGACCCACCGGTGACAGGTAATCCATTTCCGGCCCCGTCCGCGACCACTGCAGCGAGCTGCGGGTGTTCGCGGGCATCGGCTGGCCCACGTACGGGGTGGCATTGGGCGCCACCGCGTCGAACTCTGCTCCGGGCTGATGTTCGGGCTGGGTCACCGCCGCCTGCGCGGGATCGGCATTCGCGGTGCCCGTGCCGATCAGGGCCATGACCAGGGGTACCGCTCCGGCTGCGACGACCGAACCTACCTTCTGTCGCTGCAAGTTCGGCGCCCTGTGTTTCCCCGTCGCCATAGATCACCTTTCATCCTGGGGATTGGTCACACATATGACCTCCGACATTCGGACCGGTGCTCGACTCGGATGGGTCCGAAACGTCGGCAACCCGCAATGCCGGTATGCGGAAAGGTAACTGGCACGACGAAGGCCGGGTGGTTCGACGGAACCACCCGGCCTTGTTGAGCTGTGTCAGCCGATCTTGCGCTGTTCCGCGGTGAGCGGTTCGGCGGTGGTCGGCGGCGCGCCCACGTCGGCCGCGAGTTCGTTGGCCTCCGCCTGATCGGCGTTGACCTCCTCGATCGCCAGCCGCGCGAAGATCCACTGCTCGGTCGCCGCCATCTGACCGCGGTTGCGGCCGAGGAACGACACGAACCAGCCGATCACGGTGACGATCCGGCTGCGGTAACCGACCAGGTAGTACAGGTGCAGTGCCAGCCAGGCGAGCCAGGCCAGGAATCCGCTGAACTCGAGCTTGCCGATCTGGCAGACCGCGTCGAACCGCGAGATCGTGGCCATCGAGCCCTTGTTGAAGTACTTGAACGGCGCGCGCTGCTCAGGGGTCTGACCCTTGAGCCCCGCCTTGATGGCCTTGGCCGCGTAGGTCGAACCCTGGATGGCACCCTGCGCCTGCCCCGGCACGCCGGGCACCGACATGAGGTCGCCGACCACGAACACGTTCGGATGACCCTTGACGGTGAGGTCGGGCTCCACGATCACGCGCCCCGCCCGGTCCACCTCGGTGCCGTCGGAGCGTTCGGCGATCATCTTGCCCAGCGGGCTGGCCTGCACGCCCGCCGACCACACCTTGCAGACGGCCTCGATCCGGCGGGTGGTGCCGTCGGCGTCCTTGACGATCACGCCGTGCGCGTCGACATCGGTCACCATGGCGTTGAGCTGGATCTCCACGCCCATCTTCTCGAGCCGCTTGGCCGCCTTGGCGCCCAGCTTGGGGCCCATCGGGCCGAGCACCGCGCCCGCGCCTTCGAGCAGGATGACGCGCGCGTCGCGGGGATCGATGGTGCGGAAGGTGCCGTCGAGGGTGCGGTCGGCGAGTTCGGCGATCTGCCCGGCCAGCTCCACCCCGGTCGGGCCGGCGCCGACGACGATGAACGTCATCAGCCGGTCGCGCTCTTCCTGAGTGGTCGCCAGCTCCGCCTGTTCGAACGAGCCGAGGATGCGTGCGCGCAGTTCGAGCGCGTCGTCGATGGTCTTCATGCCGGGCGCGTAGGTGGCGAAGTGATCGTTGCCGAAGTACGACTGCTGGGCACCGGTGGCGACGATCAGGCTGTCGTAGCCGGTCACGGTGTCGCGGTTGAGTAGTCGCGAGGTGACCTTCTTGTTCGCCAGGTCCACGTCGATGACGTCACCGAGCAGCACCTGCGCGTTCTTCTGCTTGCGCAGCACCAGACGCGTGGCCGGAGCGATCTCGCCGGTCGAGAGGATGCCGGTGGCCACCTGGTAGAGCAGCGGCTGGAACAGGTGGGTCGACGTCTTGGAGATGAGCGTGACGTCGACATCGGCTTTGCGCAGATGCCGGGTACCGAACAAACCGCCGAACCCGGAACCGATCACCACTACGTGGTGCCGCTTCCCGACAGACTCAGTGCTCATCGTCGCGCTCCTCGACAGACTGGGGCGGACCCCGCGGTGGTGGTGACAGGGTTAACCGTAGTCGGCTCCGGTTGTGACGTCGCAACAAGAACCCGATCGCGGCGTGTGATGCGGTGTCTCGTCGAACGACGAGATCGACAATACGGGATCGGCCGAATCAGCGACCTGCGAGAAGAACCTCGGCCACCCGGGTGTCGGTCTCGGCGCCGTCGGTGTAGCCGCCTGCTCCGCCGAGCGCGTTCATGATCGACAGCGTGTAGCGCTCGTCGGCGCCCGCGACGCCGACGGAGTTGACCACCCAGCCGTCGGCCTCGGCCGACCAGCCGTTCTTCAGGCCAGGCCGCATCCGCGCACCCGCGCCCCACACGCCCCAGTGCTGGTTGGAGTCGACCGAGCGCATCCGGTCGAGCAGGTAGGCGAGATCTTCGGGGTGCATGGTGTCGAGGATGGTGTTCATCAGCCGGTCCAGGTCGGCGGCCGTGCACTTCTGGAACGACCAGTCCGGGAACAGCGCGGTCGTGGTGGGCTGCGGGATCAGGCTGACCATGCCGTAGCCGCGGAACGCGTTGTTGTAGGCCATCCGGTCGAAGCCGATGTACTTGTGCCACAGCACGTCGGTGGCGTGATCGTTGGAGGTGGCCAGCATCGCTTCGATGTTGAAGCGGTCGTCGGGGGACAGGCCGATGGCGCCGACGCGGGCCCGGTTGAGCAGGTCGGCGGCGATGGCCAGCTTGATCGTGGACGCGGTCCAGACCTGGTTCTCGGCGTGTTCGTTGGCGTAGATGCCGCCGGTCTTGCGGTCACGCAGCACGTAGCCGACGGCGCCGGGGCGACCGGCGAGGTAGGCGTCGGCGCGCGCTATCCGGGCGCTCATGTCGGCGTCGAATCCCGGCAACGACACCTGGGTCAACGCGGGCGGCGCGGCATGGGCCGGAGCGACGAGAACGGGGACGCCCGGAGTGAGGACGGCGGCGGCGGCGAGGAGGCAGGCAGTTGCTGCGACCCGGGATACGACACGGGTGGAAGGAGAACGGTCACGCACGAGGGACCACACTCGCACACCGAAGGCTCGAGCGCACAACTTCACCGCAAATCGGGCCCCCGGGCGACAGCGCTGTTGCGGCGCACGGGAATTGCGTTCAGTGATGCGCGGCGTGCGGTGTGGCGATGGTGCAGCCGTTGAGGCGATGGCAGTGCTCGAAGGCCTCGCCGTGCCGGTCCAGCGGCCACGAATGCAGTACCTGATCAGGCCCGTAGCGCCGGGAATTGATCAGCTCCCAGCGTGCGCCCACTCGGCGGACGATGAAGCCGCCACCGGGAACCAGGGGAAACACCTGCGCGATCATGAAACGAAACCAGCCTTTCGCCCGCGGCCGTACTGTCCCACCCGAACGGCAACGATCCCACGGTCGGCGTCGAGGGTGCCGCAGGCGTGGCCGGGACGCGTTGCGGTGTGGCGTATTTCACTAGCCCGGTCCAGTGGTGGTGGCGGGGGCGCTCGATTGCGGGTCGGTCGCTGGGCGTATAAACAACGGATGCCGTTGCACCTCCATCGCGCCGAACGCGCCGACGCGCTGGCCGACGGACTGGGGCGTTTGCTGGGGGCAGTGCCTGCCGATCCTTTCGTCACCGAAGTGGTCGCGGTGCCGGCCAAAGGGGTGGAGCGCTGGTTGGCGCAACGGTTGTCGGGTGTGCTCGGTGTGGTGGGCGTCGCGGATTCCGGCTCCGATGTGGCTGGTGCCGGTCGTGGCCCGGTCGGCGACGGGGTAGCCGCGAATATCGCCTTTCCCGCGCCCGCGGCGCTGGTGGCCGAGGTGCTGGCCGGTGCGAGTGGGGTCGCGCCCGCCGACGATCCGTGGGCCGGTCAGCGACTGGTGTGGACGTTGCTGCGGGTGATCGACGAGGTCGCCGACCAGCCGTGGGCAGCGGTTCTGGCGCGCCATCTCGGCCTGCCGGGGGCGGATCACCGAGTCGGCCGACGCTACGCCACCGCCGCCCACCTGGCCGCGTTGTTCGACTCCTACGCCGCCCAACGTCCGCAGGTGCTGCTCGACTGGGCCGCGGGCGCGGACACCGACGGCGCGGGCGGGCCGGTACCCGACGATCTCGCGTGGCAGCCGCGGTTGTGGCGCGCGCTGCGCACCGCGGTCGATGCCCCGAGCCCGGCCGAACGACTCGCTGACGCCTGCGCCCGCCTGCGCGCCGATCCCGCCTCGGTCGACCTGCCCGAGCGGCTCTCTGTTTTCGGCCTGACCCGACTTCCCGCCGACCAGTTGGCCGTCATCACCGCCCTCGCCGCCCACCGCGACGTCCACCTCTGGATGGCACACCCGAGCCCGGCCATGTGGACCATGCTCAGCGATGCTCGGGCGGTCGCCGGAGGTGGAGTCGGTGCAACGGTTTGCCCGCGCGCGGACGATCACACCGCGGACCTGGTTTCCCACCCCTTGCTCGCGGGGCTGGCCCGGGATGTGCGGGAGTTGGAACAGCGCCTGAATCCGGTGCTGGACAGTGACATTCACCTCCCCGATGAGATCGCCACGCACTCGCTACTCGGTGTCGTCCAGGCGGCCGTGCGGGAGGACCGATTCCCCGAAACGGGTGCGGCTCCGGACGGCAGTGTCGAGGTACACGCGTGTCACGGCCCGGCGCGGCAGGTGGAGGTACTGCGCGATCTGCTGCTGAGGACGTTCGCGGCGGATCCGACG
This sequence comes from Nocardia sp. NPDC058518, assembly GCF_042719655.1. Taxonomy (NCBI): domain Bacteria; kingdom Bacillati; phylum Actinomycetota; class Actinomycetes; order Mycobacteriales; family Nocardiaceae; genus Nocardia; species Nocardia sp. NPDC058518. The sequence goes on along the minus strand of NZ_JBHXNJ010000013.1, from coordinate 201,290 downwards.
CTCGAGCCGCGCGACGTGCTGATCATGTGCCCCGACGTGGAGGCGTTCGGGCCGCTGGTGCGGGCCGCGTTCGGGCAGCGCGGCACCGGCGTCGACCTGCCGGTCGAGGGTGAACACCCGGCGCATCAGTTGCGGGTGCGGCTCGCCGATCGCGGGCGGGCGGTGACCAACCCGATGCTGGCCGTGGTGATCGAGCTACTCGAACTCGCCGACGGTCGCGTCACGGTGACGCAGGTACTCGACCTGGCGGCGAGCGAGACCGTGCGCCGCCGGTGTGGGTTCGACGACGATGACATCGAACGGCTGCGCGAGTGGGCGGCCGAGTCGGGCGCGCGGTGGGGGATCGGGCAGCGTCAACGCGAGGCGTTCGGCCTCGCCGATTTCGCGCAGAACACCCTCAATGCCGCGGTGGACCGCATCCTGCTCGGGGTCACCGCCGACGAATCCGGGGACGACTGGCTCGATCTGGCGCTGCCACTCGACGATGTCGACTCCAATGATGTCGACGTCGCGGGCCGCTTCGCCGAGTTCATCGACCGGCTCGCGGTCTGTCTGCGTGACCTGCGCGGTCCTCGGCCCGCCGCCGAATGGACCTCGGTGCTGCTGCGGGCTGTCGAACTGCTCACCGATGTGCCCGTCACGCAGTCGTGGATCCGCACCGAAGCGCGCCGCGAGATCGTCGCCGCCACCGAACACGCGGGTGCCACCCCGCTGCGGCTGGCCGACGTGGCGGTCCTGCTGACCAGTCGACTGGCAGGCGGCCCCGGCCGCGCGAACTTCCGCACCGGCGAACTCACCGTGTGCACCCTCGTGCCGATGCGGTCGGTGCCGCACCGCGTGGTGGTGCTGCTCGGCCTCGACGACGACGTCTTCCCGCGACCGGGCAGTGTCGACGGCGACGACCTGCTGGCCCGCGACCCGCTGGTCGGCGAACGCGATGCGCGCAGCGAAGACCGCCAGCTCCTCCTCGACGCCATCATGGCGGCCGGGGACACCCTGCTGGTCCTGCACACCGGCGCCGACCCGGTCACCGGCGCCGCCCGCCCGCCCGCCGTCCCGGTGGCCGAACTCCTCGACGTGCTCGCCACCCAGGTGGGACCGGCAGCCATGGATGCCGTCCATATCCGGCATCCGCTGCAAGCCTTCGACCGCCGCAACTTCGCCCCCGAGAACCCACGTAGCTTCGACACCGTGGCCCTGGCCGGTGCGCGCGCCGCCGCCCGCCCGTCACGACCGCGCCCACCGCTGCTCACCGCGCCGCTGCCGCCCGCTCCCGTCGCCGATGTCGCACTGGCGGAACTGATCTCGTTCGCCGAACACCCGGTGCGCGCGTTCCTGTGGCAGCGGCTCGGCCTGCGGGTGCCCGAAGAATCCGAGGACATCGCCGATCAGCTCCCGATCGAACTCGACGGCCTGGCGAAGTGGGATCTCGGCGAACGAATGCTGACCGCCCGCCTCACCGGAGCCGACCCGGCGGGCCTGCGTGCCGCCGAATGGCGCCGGGGAACGTTGCCCCCCTTCAGTTTCGGGGCCAAGGTGCTCGACGAAGTGGAAGGCACGGTCGACACCCTCGTCCGCACCGCACTACCCGACTACGAGGCACCGCCGCGCGCCGTCGACATCGCCATCGACCTCGGCAACGGTCGCACCCTCGCGGGCACCGTGCCAGAGGTCCGCGGCGAGACACTGGTGCGCACCACCTACTCGCGTCTGGCACCGAAACACCGGCTCGCGTCCTGGGTGTCGCTACTCGCCCTCGCCGCTACCGAAGACCGATCGTGGCAGGCGATCAGTACCGGACGAGGTCAATTCCGCAGCAGACCCGTGGCCAGATCGGTGATCACGGCACCCGAAGCGCCTGCCGCACTGGCGATCCTGCGTGATCTGGTCCGGTTGCGTGAGGAAGGACTGTGCGAACCGCTGCCCTGCGCACCCGCCGCCACCGCGGCCTACGCCGAGCGCCGGTTCCGTGGTGACAGCGTCGCCGACGCCCTGCTCGCCGCCGAACACGCCTTCGACGGCGGCCCCAACGGCCCCGACAAATTCGGCGACCACACCGACCGCTACCTGCGCTACGTGTGGGGTCGCGCACCCCGATTCGCCGGTCTCGCCACCGAACCCAGCCGACCGGGCGAGCCGGAGAGCACCCACTTCGGTGCCCTCGCGCGCCGCTGGTGGGCGCCACTACTCGCCGCCGAAAGTCAGGGACAGCCGTGACGGGGACCGTATCGGCGCCCACCGCCTTCGACGCCACCGGTCCGCTGCCCCAGGGCACCGTCGTGCTCGAGGCCAGCGCGGGCACCGGCAAAACGCACGCCATCGTCGGGCTCGCGGTGCGCTACGTCGCCGAGGCGGGCATCGCGATCACCGAACTGCTCCTCGTCACGTTCAGCCGCGCCGCCACCCAGGAACTGCGCGAACGCACCAGGGACCGTTTCGTCACGGTGGCGACCGCACTCGCCGAGCCCGATGCCGCACGGCACCACCAGGACGAACTCGTCCGGGCGATGGCCGACACCGACCCCGCGACCGTGCGTCTGCGCAGGCACCGATTGCTCACCGCCCTGGCCGATTTCGACGCGGGCACCATCGCCACCACCCACTCGTTCTGTCAGCGGATGCTCGACGAACTCGGTCTCGCCGGTGAACACGACCCGGGCGCCCGGCTGGTCGAATCGGTGGACGACCTCGTCGCCACCGTCGCCGACGACCTGTACCTGGCCCGCTACGCCCGCGACCGCGCCCCCTTCACATTGCGCGACGCGCACACCCTGGCGCTGGCGGCGGTCCACGATCGGCACGCCGACCTCGCGCCACGCACCGACGGTGCGGCGGGGGAGCGCGTGGCCTACGCGAGCGCCGTGCGCGCCGAGACCGAACGCCGCAAACGCCGTGCGGGACTGCGTGATTTCGACGACCTGCTGGTGCTGCTGCACGACGTGCTGGCCGACCCCGAACACGGGCCGCGCGCCTGCGCCCGGATCAGGCAGCGGTACCGGGTCGCGCTGGTCGACGAGTTCCAGGACACCGATCCGTTGCAGTGGGACATCCTGCGCCTGGCCTTCCACCAGCACGCCACCCTGGTGCTGGTCGGCGACCCGAAACAAGCCATCTACGCCTTTCGCGGCGCCGAAGTGCTCAGCTACCTCGACGCCGTGGCACTGGCGGATCGACGCAGCGAGCTCACCCGCAACTGGCGCAGCGACGCCGGACTGCTGCGCGCCATCGACCACCTGTGTGGCGGTGCGGAATTGGGTCACCCCGAGATCAGCGTGTACCCGGTCACGCCGACACGGCCGACGACCCGACTGCACGGTGAACCGGACGCGATCAGCCCGCTGCGACTCCGGGTGCTGCCGCGGACCGGGGCCGGTCCGCGCAATCGGTCGGGGTTCCCTTCGGTGGGCAGGCAGCGGGCCAAGGTAGCCGACGACCTGGCCGCCGATATCGTCACCCTGCTCGAATCCGGCACCGCCATCGACGCCAAACCCGTACGCGGCGGGGATCAATCGCTGCGCGAAGTGGGCGACGGCCGGGTACGCAGACCGATCGGGCCCGGCGATATCGCGGTGCTGGTGCGCACCCGATCCCAGATCGATGTGGTGCGTGCGGCGTTGGATCGGGTCGGGGTCGCCTCCGTCCTGGCCGGTGGCACCAGCGTCTTCGCGACCGTCGCCGCGACCGACTGGTTGTGGGTGTTGCGTGCCCTCGAACAACCGCATCGCGGTGACCGGGTGCGGCTGGCCGCATGCACACCGATCCTCGGCGTGACCGCAGCCGAGATCGACTCGGGCGGTGCGGATCTCGTCGGCCGGGTCTCCACCCAATTGCGCGACGCCGCGCGATTGTTCGCGCGCGCCGGATTCGCCGCCGTGTTCGACAAGCTCGCCACCGAAGCCGACCTCGCGCCGCGCCTGCTCGCGGTGGACAACGGCGAACGCGAACTCACCGACCTGCGCCACCTCGCGCAGCTGCTCGACGAGGTCGCGGTGGCCGAGGGGCTCGGCCTGACCGCGCTCACCCGCTGGCTCGCCGACCGTGTTCGCGACCCGGAGGCCGGCAGCATCAGCGGTCGCAGCCGCAGGCTCGATCGGGACGCGGCGGCAGTGCAGATCGCCACCGTGCACGCCAGCAAGGGCCTCGAATTCCCCATCGTCTACCTGCCTTTCACCTGGGACAGCGCCAAGAATCCATATCCGGCGACGCTGCTGTTCCACGATGACAACGGCACCAGGGTCCTCGATATCGGCGGCAAGGAGGCCCCCGGCTACGGCGAGCGCCAATTGCGTTGTGAAGCAGAGGAATCGGGGGAGGAGCTGCGGCTGCTGTATGTGGCGCTGACCCGGGCGATGTGCCAGGTCGTCGCGTGGTGGGCGCCCGCAGTGACCACCGGCGCCGCGCCGCTGCACCGGATGATGCTGGGCAGGCGACCGGGTTCGGCGCAGGTTCCGCGGCGTGCGGAGATTCCCGCTGACACCGCTGCGGCGCAACGGATTTCCGAGTGGGCCGCCGGCGCCTCGGACGCGATCTCGGTGACCATGGTCGATCGCCCCGAGGATGTGGCGCCCCGGCGGGTGCGCACCGAGCTGCCGACCGGTGAGCTGGCGGCCGCCGGGTTCACCCGCGCGCTCGACCAGCAGTGGCGGCGTACCTCGTATTCGGCGCTCACCGCGGGCGCGCACGACGCCCCGGGACTGAGCGACTCCGAACCCGAGGACGGTCCAGGTCCTGACGACGAACCGACCGAGGCACCGGTCGACGCCATGACCGGCAGCACGGCCGCCCCGTCGTTGATGAACGACCTGCCCTATGGCGCCGAGTTCGGCACGCTGGTCCACGGCGTGCTCGAAACGGTCGACACCTCGGTGCCCGACCTCGCCGCCGAGGTCAACCGACGGTGTGTCGAGGCGGTCGAGCACACGATGGCCGAGCTCGATGTCGACGTGCTGTCCTCGGCGCTGCTCGAAGTCCTGCGCACCCCGGCCGATTTCGGCTCTCTGGCCGCGATCGCCACCCGTGACCGGCTCAACGAACTGGAATTCGAGCTGCCACTCGGTGGTGGTGACACACCCGGCGCGCGCTCGGCCGGGATGCACGCCGTCGCCGCGCTGCTGCGCACCCACGTACCCGCCGACGACGATCTCGCCGGATACGCCGATCACGTTGCCGCACTGCCCGATACGGTGCTGCGCGGCTACCTCACCGGCAGCATCGACGCGGTCTTGCGGGTACCCGATGACACCGGCGAGCTCCGCTATCTCATCGTCGACTACAAGACCAACCGGCTCGGCACCGGGGACCTCACCGTCGAGCACTACCGTCGCGACCACATGGTCGCGGAGATGATCCGCTCGCACTATCCGCTGCAAGCGCTGCTGTATGCCGTTGCGCTGCACCGTTATCTGCGCTGGCGGTTGCCGGACTACGATCCCGCGCGCCATCTCGGCGGGGCCAGATACCTGTTCGTCCGGGGCATGATCGGCGCGTCGACCCCACCGGGACACGGCGTTTTCGATTGGCACCCGTCCGCGGAACTGGTTGTCGCGCTGTCGGATCTGCTCGCGGGGCAACGATGACGGCGATTCAGGTGGCGCAGCGGGGGACCGGGCTGCTGCGGGTGTTCAACGAGGCCGGCGTGCTGTCGGCGGCGGACGTGCACGTCGCGGTGCGGTTGGGTCGGATGGGGCGCGAGGACAGCGAGGACGTGCTGTTCGCGGCCGCGCTGGCCGTGCGCGCGGTGCGCTCCGGATCGGTGTGTCTCGAGCTGGCCCGGATGCGCGAGATCGGCATCGATGCCGATGAAACCCGCGACGGCGCCGCGGGAATCGACCCGGCGACCCTGCCGTGGCCGGATACCGATCGGGTGCTCACCGCCCTGCGTCGCAGTCCGCTGATCTGCGGCGGGCAGTCCGGTCCGCTGCGCCCGTTGCGGATCGTCGAAGCCGACGCCGAGGGTGGCGCGCTGCTCTACCTCGACCGGTACTACCAGCAGGAACAAACCCTGCGGCGAGTGCTCACCGAACGCAGTGCCGACCACCCGGCGATCGATACCGAACTCGTTCGCGCGCAGCTGGATCGGCTCTTCGCCGACCCTCTCGGTGACGGCCCCGACCGGCAACGACTGGCCGCCGCCCTGGCCGCGACCCACTGGACCACCGTCGTCGCCGGTGGTCCTGGCACCGGCAAAACCCACACCATCGCCCGCATCCTGGCTCTGCTCACCGCCCATCGCGGCGCCTCGCCGAAGTTGCCCGCCCTGCGTATCGCCCTCGCCGCCCCCACGGGCAAGGCGGCGGCCCGGCTGCAGGAGGCGGTGCGCGAACAAGCCGCCGTCCTCGGCCTGCCCGAACTCACCGCCTCGACCCTGCACCGACTCCTGGGCTGGCAACGTGGCCGCACCACCCGGTTCCGCCACCACGAACACAACCGGCTGCCCTACGACGTCGTCGTGGTCGACGAGACCTCGATGGTGTCGCTGACGATGATGAGCCACCTCTTCTCCGCTCTGCGCCCCGATACCCGCCTTGTCCTGGTCGGCGACCCCGACCAGCTGGCCTCGGTCGATGCGGGTGCGGTGCTGGCCGATCTCGTCGCCGGGCCGGTCAGCGGCGCGCCGAACCCGGCGCTTCGTGCGGTGCTCGGCCTCGATCTCGGTGGATCGCAGCCGTCAACGGCTCCTGGTGATGGAGCGGGCGCGGAGGTGCCTGCTACGCAAACGCACTCGCTCACCGCCCTCGAGCAGCGGCGTTTGCAAGGCGGGATCGTCCGGTTGACCAGGGGCAGGCGGTTCGGCGGGCATATCGCCGACCTGGCGGTCGCGGTCCGTGCGGGCGATGCCGATGCGGCGCTGGCTATTCTGCGAGCGGGCGGCGACGACGTATCGCTGTGCACCCCCGACGACGTCCGCGCTGTGCGGGCGGACGTGACAACCGGCGCCCTCGCCGTCACGGCCGCCGCCGAAGCGGGCGACGCGATCGGCGCCCTGACCGCGCTGGAATCACACCGCTTGCTCTGCGCGCACCGCCAGGGCCCCTTCGGTGTCGAACGCTGGGACCGGATGGCAGCCGACTGGGCCGCGGCGGGTGGCGCGGGACCCGAAGGGCCGCAATCGGTCTGGTACCCCGGGCAACCGCTGCTGGTCACCGCCAACGACCACGAGGCCCGCATCTACAACGGTGATACCGGCGTCATCATCCGCCGCCCCGACGGCTCACTGCGCGCGGCCCTCCAGCGCGGCAGTGAGCCCTACCTGGTCCACCCGACGCAATTCCCCGCCGTGGTCACGGTTTTCGCCATGACCATCCACCGCAGCCAGGGCAGCCAGTACGACACGGTCTCGGTCGTCCTTCCCGAACCCGAATCCACGCTGCTCACCAGGGAACTGCTCTACACCGCCATCACCAGGGCCCGCACCCACGTCCGCGTCATCGGCACCGAGGACTCCATCCGCGCCGCGATCGGCCGCCGCGTCCTGCGCGCCAGCGGCCTTTCCAGAACCGTTGCGCCACAGGGGTAGTGGGGGTGGAGTGAGCCGTTGTGACATCGCGGGGGGCGGGGGGCCGGGGGGGGGGGGGGGCCCCCCCCCCCCCCCCCCCCCCGGGGGGGGGGGGGCGCGTGACACAAACACCAACAGAGACGAACAGAGGGGGGGGGGGAGGGTGTGTGTGT
>NZ_JBHXNJ010000013.1:100619-193612 GCF_042719655.1 Nocardia sp. NPDC058518 | reverse complement strand
CTCTTTGGGGCGCCCGCGTCTTTGTTTTATATTCTCGGGGGGGGGGGGGGGGTTGGCCGCGTTTTCCCCCGGCGGGGCGGGGGCCCCCGGGGGTGCACGCGCCCGCGGCCGCGAGGGTCAGCGCGCTGAGCTGCGGGACCAGTTCCATGACCACCAGTGGTCGTCGTCCAGGTCGTGGAGGACGGTGGTTTCGATTTCTGTCCGGAGGTAGGTGGGCAGCGGGTCGAGGGCGGGGAGGATGTCGGGGGAGAGAGTGCTCAGGTAGTCCGCATCCAAACGGCCGCTCGTTTGCCAGCGGTCGATATTGCGTTCGGCGACAAGGTGTTCCGGATTCAGCAGTGAGAGGGCAATGAGAGTGCCGAGTGCGGTGCCGATCGCGGCGCGCGGCACCCAGCTCCAGCGCAGTCGCGCGATAGCGATCAGCACGAGGACGTAGACGAGGCCGACCCAGAGCTCGCACGTGGTCACCAGCAGGCGCAGCACGGTGAACCCGTAGGCCTGCTGGTAGGTCCACATCCGGCCGAGCGCGGAGCACACGATGATCAGTGTCAGCACGCTCACCGCGCTCAGCAGGATGCGCAGCGACCGGCGATCGGCGGCGGTTTCCTGTACCGACCAGCGCAGTACCGCCAGGATGACGGCCAGCGTCAGGATGCTCACCGCCGAGAGCTGCCAGAACCCGCTGCGCGCGTACTCGGCATAGGTCAGGCCCGCTGTCCGCTGCACGTAGTCGTCGCCACCGAACAGGGCCACGAACTGAGCGCCCACGAACACCGCGAACAACACGGTCAGCGCCCCGACCGGCAGCATCCACTCACTGCGCGACCAAAGCCGTTGCGGCCGTACCGAATCTGCCGCACGCGCGGGCGGGCCCGCGAGCAGATACAGCGCCCCGAGCACTCCCACGGTGACGATGAGGAACAAGAAGGTCCACTGCCAGGCCGCCGGACCGTCCACGGTCGGAACGAGCCCGTTCAACAGGCCCGCGAAGGTCGCATCCGCTCCGCCTAGCAGCGGCACGAACACCACCAGCAATGCCGCCGTCACCGCTACGGAAACCCCGTAACGCCGCAAGGTCGAGGTCCCCACCGAACGTGACTCCCGCAAGCCCGAAAAGGCCCACGGCACAGCCCCGAACGATGCCAACGGCACCGCGAACATGTCGTGGACGGTTCCCCGCACACTCCGTCGTCCCAACACCGCCAGCGACCCGGCGACGCACGCCGCGATCAAGCAGAGAACGAACAACCACCCCGCGGCCCGGACTGTCCCCACCCCGAGCAACCCAATCGCGGCCGCCCCCCACCAGATCCGATCACTGAGCGAAATAGAGTGGGAAGCAACCTCATTCGACTGCGTTTCCCGGTCGGTGACAGGTGCTTTCGCGGTAACCCCGCCGAGGCCGGCCGCAGCCGAATCAGCAGTCTTCGCAGCATTTGTCGCGGCCTTTGTCCCGGTGTCGGCCGCGCCGCCCTGAACCGCTGCTCGGTCGCCGGCCGTATCGGCCGATCGACTTGCCGCTTGTCCGTCGCTCGTTGCGGCGTTCGCGGGCGCGGCATTGTCGACTGGGCCGGGGTCTGCCGTGCGATCCGGCTCGGAACGTCCGGTGACTGCCGTGACCTCGTCGGTGTTTGGTGCCGCGAGAACGTCAGGCACTGAATGCGACAGTGGTGCAGCGGATTTCGCGCCGGTGCTGTCGGCCGTGGTCGGCGCAGTCGTGGACGGAGTTGTCGCCGGTGATGTTCCGGCCGTCGGGGCGGATTCCGGTGAGTCGTCCTCGGATGCCCGACGGGTCCGGGCGCGGTAGTCCACCGCGCAGAGAGCTCCGGTGATGGCGGTGCCCGTGATGAGCCAGCCGATGCCGGGACGGTCGAGCGGGATCACCGTGGCACCGACGATGCCGGCCAGGGCGGCGGCGGGAAGGACGCCGGGCGGGCGGGCTACTGTCTGCCAGCGTTTGGGCACCGGCGGTAAGGGCGGCGGCATCGCGGGTAGCTGCATGGAACTCGCCGACGGTTTAGAACCCGCCGACGACACGCTCGGCCACGCTGTGGCCTGCCAGCCAGCAGTGCCCGGCCGGACGGGGCTGCCCTCACGACTCGCGGCGAGCAATGTCGCGAACTGCACCGAGCCATCCGCGGCGGGCGCGGCGGACGCGGCAGGCGCGGCAGGCGCGGCAGGCGCGGCAGGCGCGGCAGGCGCGGACGGCTCGGCGGGTACGGCTGGTGCGGACGGCTCAGCAGGCGCGGATGGCGCGGCCCATGGGGATGGCGCGGCAGGCACGGGTGTAGCGGACGTGGATGGTGCGGCGGGCGAGCCGTCTGCGGCGGGCGACGTCGTGTCCGGTGATGGGCTGACCGACGCTGCGGCCTTGGCGAGGACGGGTTCGGCGCCGGGCTGCTCGGCACCCGCCTGCGCAGCGGACTTCTGGCTCTCGGTAGCGGCCTGATCGGCTGTCGGTGCTTCGGATATCGGTTTGTCGGACATGGGTTTCCCCTCCTGGAGGTGTGCGGATGCGTCCCGGGACCGAAGTGCCGGGAGGGTGATCTGGATATCGGGTCAGTCCGGAAGGACGACGCGGATGCGGGAGCCGGGGTCGGCGACGGCGATGGTGCCGCCGTGGAGGTCGATCACCCAGCGGGCGATGGCGAGGCCGAGGCCGGTGCCGCCGCCGTCGGTGCGACCACCGCGGGTGAAGCGGTCGAAGACGGTGGCGCGCTCGGCTTCCGGGATGCCGGGGCCGTCGTCCTGGATCTCGAGGACGGTCCCCTCGGGGCCGGTCGACACCGAGATCCGCACCTCACCGCCGGACGGACCGTGCCTGGCAGCGTTGTCGAGGAGGTTGAACAGCACCTGGTGCAGGCGGGCCCGATCGGCGAACACGGTCGCGTCGGCGGGTTCGACAGAAGTCGTGAACCGGACACCGCGGCCCAGCGCGGCGGTCATCACCTCGGCTTCGGCGATCACCTCCGCCAAGAGCGGTGTCAGCGACAGGTTTTCGCGATCCAGGGTGAACGCGCCCGCTTCGATACTGGACAGGTCGAGGAGTTCGGAGACGAGCAGGCCGAGCCGTTCGGTCTGGGCGAGGGCGGTGCGCAGCGTCGCCGGGTCGGGTTCGCTCACCCCGTCGACCAGATTTTCCAGGACCGCGTGCAGTGCGGTCACCGGCGTGCGCAACTCGTGGGACACATTGGCGATGAGGTCGCGACGTTGCCGGTCGGCGGCGGCCAGGTCGGCGGCCATCTGGTTGAACGCGGTCGCGAGCTGCCCCACCTCATCGCGCGAGGACGCCCGCACACGAAAGCTGTAGTCGCCCTGTGCCATTCGCCGGACAGCGGAGGTCATCTCGCGCAGCGGCCGGGTGATGCCGTGTGCGAGGAACTGTGAGGTGAGCAGCGCGATCCCGATCGCGGCCACGGTGGTGCGCGGCGGCAGCCAGCCGATCTTCAGCCGGAAATACCCGAATGCGACACCGCCCGAACACAACATCAGCACGGCCAGTTTGAGTTTGATCGACCGCAGCCGGTCCAGTGGCCGCGGCAACACGTCGGCGATCCGGTCCAGCAACGCCGCGGCGCGCTCCGGCGCCGTCATCGTGCGTCCAAGGCGTACCCGACACCGTGCACGGTGCGGATGAGATCGGCACCGAGCTTGCGCCGCAAGGCTTTCACGTGCGAATCCACCGCGCGCGTGCCCGCCGCGTCGGACCAGTCCCAGATGTCCTCGAGCAGCCGTTCCCTGGCCAGCACCGCCCGCGGACGTTGCGCGAGCCGGCTCAGCAAGTCGAATTCCAGTGGGGTGAGCCGTGCTTCGGTGTCACCACGCCACACCCGCCGCTCGGCGAGATCTATCCGCAGATCACCGACGACGATGCTGGTGTCGCCGCGCTCGGCGGCCCGGTCGACGCGCCGCAACAGGGCGTGTACCCGGGCGGCGAGCACCCGCATCGAGAACGGCTTGGTGAGATAGTCGTCGGCGCCGACCCCGAGGCCGATGAGCTGGTCGGTCTCGTCGGTGCGCGCGGTGAGCATGAGGACGGGCACGTGGCGCTCGGCTTGGATCCGGCGGCACACCTCCAGCCCGTCGAACCCCGGCAGCATGACGTCGAGGACCACCAGATCGGGTTCCCCCGCCAGGGCCGCCGCCACCGCGGCGGGCCCGTCGTGTGCCAGGTCGACGGTGAACCCCTCGGCACGCAACCTGGCGGCCACGGACTCGGCGATCGTCACCTCGTCGTCGACCACCAGGACCCGGCGTGCCGCCTGTCCTGGCCCGCCCCCACTGTTTTCCATGGTGCGACCCTAGCGAGCCGGTGTGGAGGGTTGCGTCGCCAAATGTGGAGATTCTGTGTGGAGTACACTCGCGCCGTGCACGAGTGCTTCCGTTCCACCCCGCCGCCCGCCTCCTGAGCGAGGTGCCCCGCCGCGCTCCCGAGGAGCGCGCACCGGCCCAGCAGGCCACCCGTGTCCACCCCAGCACCTCGCTTCTCGCGACCCCCTCACCTTCTGTCGCAGGAGCACACACCCATGTCTGTCTCGCTGTCCGCCCGCGTGGGCACAGCTGATCTCGTCCTCGCCGCAATCCTCTGGGGAACCGGCGGCCTACTCGGCACCCTCGTCCAACGCTCGACCCAGCTGTCCCCGCCGGCCGTAGCCGCCGTGCGACTGGCCGTCGGCGGTCTGCTGCTGGTCGGACTGTGTGTCCTCACCCGTCGGGCACTACCGCGCGGTGCGCCCGCGTGGCGGCGTATCGGCGCGGTCGCCGTCCTGGCTCCGGTGTTCCAGGGCTGCTATTTCGGCGCGGTGGCACTGTCCTCGGTGAGCACGGCGACGCTGATCACCATCGGTATGTCCCCGGTCATCGTCGCGGTGGCCGAACACCTCACCGGCAGGCGAGCACTCGATCGCACCCGCGCCGGCGGCATCGCCCTCGCCCTCACCGGGCTCGCACTGCTCGTCGGCACACCCGGCGCGGGCGGGTCGCGGGTCTTGCTGGGCGCGGTTCTGGCACTGGCCGCGGCCAGTGCCTTCGCCGCGCTCACAGTGATCGCCGCGGTTCCCGTCCCCGGCCTGGATCCTGTCACCAGCACCGGCCTCGGGTTCACCGCGGGCGCGATCCTGCTCGCCCTCCCGGCCGCGCTGACCACCACCGCGATCGACACAACCCTGAACGGCGTGCTGGGAGTACTCGCACTAGGACTGTTCCCGACGGCGATTGCGTACACGCTCTATTTCCGTGGCCTCACCGAGGCGGGCGCGGGCACCGGAGCGCTGCTCGCCCTGCTCGAACCGCTCACCGGCACCCTGCTGGCGGTGCTGTTGCTGGATGAGCGACTCGGCCTCGCGGGCTGGGCGGGTGCGGCGCTGCTGTCGATCGCCCTGGTCACCGCAGGTCGTGCTGCGGAGGAACCGGCGGCGCTACAGGTTGGGGAACAGACCGGGTAGTTCCATCGCGTAGGCGAGATCGTCGCGGGTGCCGAGGGTGACCAGCAGCACGCGAATCATCGTCCCCCTGGCCTCCGACGCCAGCGCCGGATCGGGATCGCTACCCGGCTCACTGCCCTCGGTGAGCCGGTAGACGACGTACTCGCACACGTGCAGTGCCGCGTCCAGGTCCAGCGGAGCGGGGACCGGGCGCCCGAGATCGCCGAAGGTCTTGCGCACCAGATCGCGAATATCGTCGAGCGCGCGTTCGCGATAGCCCGAGACGACCGACCCGGGATCGTGCAGCTCGGCGAACAAGGGCCCCAGCATCGGGCCGTGCCCGCGCGCCCAGTCCATGTACGCGTCGATCAGCCGGATACCCAGCTGCACCGGCTCGTCGGTCCCTGCGAGTGCCTCGCGGATGCCGCCGACGAGACCGTCGTTGGACGCGTCGAGCACCGCGTGCAGCGGCTCGGACGCATTGCCGAAATAGCGGTAGAAAGTGGGTCTGGCCAGCCCGGCCTCTTCGATGATCTGGGCGACGCTCAACCCGCGCGAGCCGTTGCGCGCGAACACCGCGGCGGTCGCCTCGATGATCCTGGCACGGACCTCGTCGGCCTGCTCCCGGGTTTGCGGCGGGCGCCCGCGACGCACCGCCGTCGATTCCTCGGTCATCGCACCTCCCTCACAGCCGGTCATCGCGCACTGAAAGCTTGACACGAACCAGGGCGCTGGCATTAATCTAACACTAGTGTTCAGTAAATGACCTGAGCGCGCGCGACCCGTTCCGCGCGATCCATCTGTTGAGGAGAAGGGCCGACAATGACGACAGCCCCCGAGCTGACCGCCGAACCCACCGCGCTGCCCGCCGCGCTGGTCAAGCCCCTGTTCGAACGCGGAGTCGCCGGTGGCGCACCGTCGGTCGAGGTCTTCGCCCCGGCCACCGGCCACAAGATCGGCGACCTGCCGCAGTCCTCGGTGGCCGATATCGAGCGCGCCTTCGCCGTCGCCAGGCACGCGCAGCGCGACTGGGCAAAGGTAGGAGTCAAGGAGCGCGCCGAGATCGTGCGCCGCTTCCACGACATCGTGCTCGCCGAGCAGGACACCATCCTCGACATCGTGCAGACCGAGACCGGCAAGTCCCGGCCGCACGCCTTCGACGAGATCGCCGACGTGGCGCTCAACGCGCGCTACTACGCCACCGTCGCCCCCAAACTGCTCGCCGACCGCAAGCCGCGCGGCGTGCTGCCGGTGCTCACCTCGGTCGAGGTGCGCAACCGGCCCAAGGGTGTCGTCGCGGTCATCTCCCCGTGGAACTACCCGCTCGCGCTGGCGGCCTCCGACGCGCTGCCCGCCCTGATCGCGGGCAACGCCGTGATCGCGCGCCCCGACAACCAGACGGCGCTGACCGCGCTGTGGGCCATCGACGCCGCCGAGCGGGCCGGGCTGCCGCGCGGACTGTGGCAGGCGGTGCTCGGCCGTGGCCGCGAGATCGGTGGCGAGGTGATCGCGCGCGCGGATTACGTCGACTACACCGGTTCCAGCGCCACCGGCCGCACCATCGCCCAGCAGGCCGGTGAGCGCCTGATCGGATACTCCCTCGAGCTCGGTGGCAAGAACCCGCTGCTCGTGCTGGCCGACGCCGATGTCTCCAAGGCGGCGAAACTGGCTGTGCGCGCCTGCTTCTCGTCGGCGGGTCAGCTGTGTGAGTCGATGGAACGCATCTACGTCGACGCCTCGGTCTACGACCAGTTCGTCGCCGAATTCGTGGGCAACGTCAAGAACATGTCGCTCGGCGGCGAGCTCGACTACAGCCGGGACATGGGATCGCTGACCTTCCCCCGTCAGCTCGAGACCGTCTCCGCCCACGTCGACGACGCTGTCGCCAAGGGCGCGAAGGTGCTCGCCGGTGGCCGTGCCCGCCCGGATCTGGGCCCGTACTTCTACGAGCCGACCGTGCTCGCCGACGTGGCGCCGGGCATGACGGTCTTCCGCGAGGAGACCTTCGGCCCGGTCGTCTCGGTGTACAAGGTCGACTCCGACGACGCCGCCGTCGAGGCAGCCAACGACACCGCCTACGGCCTCAACGCCAGTGTGTGGAGCCGGGACGTGAACCGCGGCAAGGACGTCGCCGCCCGGATCAACGCCGGTTCGGTGAACGTCAACGAGGGCTTCAGCGCCGCCTGGGGCAGCGTCGACGCGCCGTCGGGCGGGCTCGGTATCTCCGGTCAGGGTCGTCGTCACGGGCCGGAGGGCCTGCTGAAATACATCGACACCCAGACCATCGCGGTCCAGCGACTGCTGCCGATCGCGCCGCTGCCCGGGATGTCCGAGCAGATGTGGGCCAAGACGATGACGCTGGTTTTCGGTGTCATGAAGACGCTGCGCCAGAAGTAGCGGAATACGAGCAGGGGTAGGTGTAGCGAGAAATGAAGTTGGAATCGGTCGCAGGTAAGCGGGTCCTGGTCACCGGCGCGGCGATGGGCCTGGGAAAGCTGTTCGCGGAGCGGGCCGTTGCCGAAGGCGCCGACGCGGTGGTGCTGTGGGATATCAACGAGCTGGCGCTGCGCGATACCGCGGCGCAGCTGACCGCCGCGGGTGGCAAGGTGCACCACTACGTGGTGGACGTGTCGTCGCAGGATTCGATCCGCGAGGCCGGTGAGGCGGTGCGCAAGGAGGTCGGCGGCATCGACATCCTGGTCAACAACGCGGGCATCGTGCGCGGCAACACCTACTTCTGGGAAACCGAGAACCGCTCCGACATCGACAAGACGATGGCGATCAACTCGTTGGCCCCGATGTACGTCACCCTGGAGTTCCTGCCCGGCATGGTCGCCGGTGCGGGCCAGGCACGCGTGCTCAATATCGCGTCGTCGGCCGGGCTGGTCGCCAACCCGCGCATGGCCGTGTACGCGGGGTCGAAGTGGGCGGCGCTCGGCTGGTCGGATTCGGTGCGTATCGAGCTCGAGCAGGCGGGCCACGACCACGTGAAGGTCACCACGGTCTGTCCGACCTACATCAACACCGGCATGTTCGACGGTGCGAAGGGCATTCTGTTCACGCCGATGCTCGAGCAGAACGATGTCGTCGACACCTCGTGGTCGGAGATGAAGAAGGGCGGTGCCCTGGTGGTGCTGCCGTGGACCTCACGGATGAACCGGGCGCTGACCGGTCTGCTGCCGATCAAGGTTCGCGACCTGTACCTGAACGCGGTGGGCGTGTACCACTCGATGGATCAGTTCACCGGACGCAAGTAGGCATTCGGTGCGGGGGTGCCCCCGTCGGCCGGTCGTGGAGGCGATCGTTCGACGGGGGCATCGTCATGTCGGGCACCCTGTGCACGTCCGCATCGACTGCGACGGCCGATCGGTGTCGACCGTTGGTGGTTGCCGCGCGCTCAGCGAGGCTCCCTGGTACCGACGACCACGGTGGCGTAGTGCTCCTGCGACTGGGCCACGCGGGGTAGGAGACCGTGCGCGGTGAGCACCGAGCACGCGGTATCGACCTGCCCCGCCCCGGTTTCCACCAGCACGGTGCCGCCCGGCGCCAGCCATGTGGCCGCACCCTCGGCGACCCGCCGGAACACGTCGAGCCCGTCCGCCCCACCGTCCAGCGCGGTCAGCGGCTCGTGCTCGCGCGCTTCCGGCGGCAGGTCCGCGACGCGGGCGCTGGGCACATACGGTGTGTTCGCGAGCAGGATGTCGATGCGCCCGCGCAGGTCGCCCGGCAGCGCGTCGAACAGATCACCGCCGAACACCGGTGCGCTCAGCGGCGCGAGATTCTCGCGCGCGCAGGCGACGGCGACGGGGTCGATATCAGCGGCGACGAGCTCGACGTCGCACCCCCGTGCGGTGAGCTCGGTCGCCGCACTCAGCCCGAGTGCCCCACAGCCACAACACAGGTCGACCACGCAGGCTCGCGTCGTGCCCGGCGCGACGCCGTCGACCGCCTGATCCACCAGAAACGCGGTGCGCTGACGCGGCACGAAAACTCCCGGTCGCACCCCGACTCGCAGCCCACGGAATTCCACCCAGCCGAGCAGATATTCGAGCGGAGTCCCCGAGACCCGCTGTCCGACCAACGCATCCAGCCGCCCCGGATCGCCGACCGCCGCCTCGATCAACAGCGTGGCCTCGTCCTCGGCGAACACGCATCCCGCACGCCGCAACGTCACGACCACCTCGGGAAAACTGGAACCGCTCATGCGCCGATTGTTCCTGACCGGGGCAAGCGAATTATCACCGCGGGCAGTGCCGGGAGGCAACGACTCAGCGTGAAGTGTCGAGTTCGAAGGTGCGGGTCGCGTCGAGGTAGATCCCGCGCTGGGCCTGGCGCGCGGGCGGGGGCAACTGGGAAACCAGCTGTTCGAGCGAGGTCATCGCCCCGACCACATGCGTGCCCGCCACGATGAAGTCGGCGACCGCGCGCCGAATGTGATTCGGGGAGGTCACCACCACCGCGCTGGTCGCCCCGAGATCGCGCAGCAGCCGGGTGCTGAACAGTGCGTTCTGCACCGTCGACCCGGCCCGATCCTCCACATGGATCCGATCACCCGGCAGCCCGCGCGCGACCAGCCAGCGCCGCATGGCCTCGGCCTCGGAGATGCCGTTCTGCGGATTGCCGCCGGTCACGATCACCGGTGAGAACGGCGCGGCGACCGCTTGCAACCACGCCGCGGTGAGCCGGTTCTCCAGCTCCGGTCGCAGCGCGCCGTCGGGCAACAGACCGTAGCCGAGGACCACGATGCCGGTCTGCGGACCGACCAGTGCGGGCAGCGGATTGGGCAGGGTGGCAGCGGCCGCGGTCACCGCGTGCAGCACATGGTTGGTGCCCGCCGCCATGCCCGGGTCGATCCCGCCGAGCCGGGCCAGCGCGTCACCGACGGCGGCGGTGTCGCCCGCGTAGTGCGACCAGATCGCCTGTAGCGCGAGTGCCTCGGCGTCGTGCGGATCGGCGGCGATGAGCGCGCGTAGGTCGGCTCGCCCCGCGGCATCGTCACCGTCGGTGAAATGCCGCTGCGCCGAGTTGTACAGCGCGGCCACGTCCGCCTCCGCGGCGGCGGGGCCGACCGCGGTGCCCGTCAGCGCGGCAGCGGTGACGACAGCGGCGGCCACCTGTTTCCAATGCCTCGAGATCTTCACGACAGTCGCAACCCTTCCCGCGAACGGTTCGGTACGTGCTGGCATAGCTGATGACAGAGCAGGCAACACCCTACGACCGGAGATCTCGGCCGCGGCGGACCTCGACCAGCTTGCGCGCGTCGCGGCCCGGCGGCAGGCCATCTTCCCGGCGGCGGATAAGGTGACTCACCGTGGATACCGCTTCGCTGACCGGCAAGGAACTCGCCGCCGCCATCAACGCCGACTCGAAGGAGCGCGCGGCCGCGCTCACCGCCGCGGGCACCGCGCCGACGCTGGCGCTGATCGTCGCCAACGACGACCCGGCGAGCGCCTGGTACGTGAACTCGCTGCGCAAAGCCGCCGAACGGCTCGGAATCGCCTGCGAGCGCATCGATCTCGGTGCCGACGCGAGCGCAGAAACGATCCGCGCCGAACTGAGCGCGCGCAGCGCCGACCCGGCCACCGACGCGATCATGCTGCAGACCCCGTTGCCGGCCGGCGTGAACCTCGACGACGTGAGTTCGGCGATCGCCGCGACCAAGGACGTCGACGGCGTCAGCCCGCTGTCGCTCGGCCTGCTCGCCTCCGGCCTCGACGGTTTCGTCCCCGCGACCTCCGAGGCGGTCGTCGAGTTGCTGAAGCATCACGGCATCGCGCTGCAGGGCCGCCTCGTCACCGTGGTCGGCCGCTCCAATATCGTCGGCAAGCCCCTTGCCCAGCTGCTGCTCGCCGAGAACGCGACCGTCACCGTCGCGCACTCACGCACCGCGGACCTGGCCGCGGTCACCACCCCCGCCGATATCGTGGTCGCCGCGGCGGGCCGGATCGGCCTGGTCACCGGCAAGCACATCGGCGACGGCGCCGTGGTGATCGACGTGGGCACCAACGAAGCCGAAGACGGCGGCATCGTGGGCGATGTCGACGCGGCATCGGTCATCGGCAAGGCTGCGGCGCTGAGCCCCGTCCCCGGCGGTGTCGGCCCGGTGACCACCGCGCTGCTCATGCGCCACGTGGTCGTCGCGGCCGAGAACGCCCGCGCCTGAACGCCTTTCGTGATCGAGCTGTGCGATCGCGCAGCTGCTGATCGGCCCCTCGTTCGGGTCTAGCGCGGTGCCGCCCCGAACGAGGTGATCAGCGTCTTCTTGCCGACCACGGCGGTCTCCACCAGCTGCGGTGTGTAGGTGCTCGGCGCCGAATCCGGCCGGAACGCGGTGATCTTGACGAGGTACTGATCGGCGAAGGCACCCGGGGTGATCTCCACACAGTGCGTGGTTCCCACCGGAGTGGAGTCGATTCCGGCCTGGATCGCGGCCGCCGAGGGTGCCACAGCACCGGCGGCCACGAGGGTCCGCGCCTGATCGCCTGATCGCGCGACGTAATAGGCGTGCTGGAAGGCCAGGATAGCCGCGATGCCGGACTCGGTGCCGCCGGAGCCGTTGCCCCGCACCATGGCGCCGATCTGCTCGGTGGGGCACTCGACCGTCACCGGGCTCGCCGAGCTCGGCACGAGCGGAGTGCTCGCCGCCGTGGATGCCGGTGCGGGCCCACGCAGTTGGACGTAGGTGCCGCCGAGCAGGACGGCACCGGCCACCGAGGCGACCAGCGGTGCGACCCATCGGGGCACACGTCGTCGCTTGGAGCGGTCGATCATTCGCGCGAAGACTTCGTCATCACCGTTGTAATCGGGTGCGGGACGCGAGGGCTCGCTGTCCGCGCCAGGGGAGTCGGCTGTCTCGGTTGCCGAAAAGGCGTCCGCGTCGCGGTAATCGGGCGCGAGGCGCGGTGGGAAAGTATCCGCACCGCCGTAGTTCGCCGCAGGGCGCGGTGGGAAGGTGTCCGCACCGCCGTAGTTCGCCGCAGGGCGCGGTGGGAAGGTGTCCGCACCGCCGTAGGTCGCTGCGGGGCGTGGGGGGAAGGTGTCCGCACCGTCGTAGTTCGCCGCAGGGCGCGGTGGGAAGGTGTCCGCACCGCCGTAGGTTGCCGCGGGGCGTGGCGGGAAGGTATCCGCACCGCGGTCCTCGGGTGCGCGATGCGAATGCCGGGACACCGCAGTGTCATTGCCTCGCGTGGGCCAATCGAGGGCCGCCCACGTGGGGGCGGGGGAGGTGATGATCGGGATTTCGTCGGTGTCGGGCCCGTTGTCGTCGATCGAGAACGCGGTGTCCGGAATGCTGTGGCGCGCACCGGGATCGTATTTTCCGCCGATCACGGGCAGCCGATCGGTGACGGTGGCGTCCGCCGGAACGACCCTGCCGTACTCGGTGTCCTGTAGTCCGGCGGCCGGAACGACCGGAATGCCTGCCGGTGTCGTCGGTCCACCTTCGATGCGATGGCGCGCACCGCTGACCGGCTGCTCGCTCAGCCGACGAGGCCGCGGCGCGCTGAGGTCGCGGGACCGCCGAATCGGGGTGACAGCCGCGAGCGGAGCACCGGCCGATCCCGGGTCCTGCTGTCGAGCCCCGATCGGTCTGTGCGCTTCCGGTCGATCCATCGCCCCACCTTCATCAGGCTCGTCGCCGTCAGGGTATGTCCCGCAACGATTTCGTTACGGGCACGATACTGCCCTGACGGCGCGTTCGCCGAATGCCACGAGGGAAAATGTTTACCAGTGGATATAGACCTGATCGCCGATGCCGACATTCTCGAAGTACCAGGCGGCGTCGGCGGGGGCGAGGTTGATGCAGCCGTGGCTCACGTTGGCGTTGCCCTGCGAGTCCACCGACCAGGGTGCCGAGTGCACCATCACGCCACCCCAGGTGAGCCGCACCGCGTATTCACCGTCGATGATGTAGCCCTCCGGATCGTCGAGCGGGATGCCGATGGTCCGCGAGTCGAACACCACCGACCGGTCCTTCTCCAGAACGCTGAAGGTACCGGTGGGCGTCTCGAAACCGGGCTTGCCCATCGACGCGGGCATCACCCGGACGACCTGTCCGCCCTGGCTCACGGTGAAGGTGTGTGTGGACAGGTTCGCCTCTGCGTATGTGCCACCGCCGTATTGGGTGCGCTGGCCTCCGATCAAGTCCGCGGACGCGGCTCCCGACCAGGATGCGGCCAGTATTGCCGCCATGATCGCGACGAACAGGAAACGAACTGCGTTCCTCATAAACGCCACCCCTTCACTCACTCGTAGGCGGAATCCAAGTCTAGGCCGCCATGATCAACTCGACCTATCGAAGTGGTAACGGCCAACGGGTGTACCGGTGTGTCGTCTTGCGTCAGTGCAGGTCGGGACCTCGAAAAAATGTTCTCACTTCGAGATCGGTGCTGCTGATCGCCCCGGTTGCGACAGTGGGGCCGGTTCGGCGGTTCGCACAGCATCGAATTCAGCTCTGGCGGCGGTGATCTCCGCGTGATGTTCGGCCACCCAGGCGCCCATCGCCTGGCTGATCCGCCCCAGATCCGCCCCGAGCGCGGTGATGCTGTACTCCACCCGGGGCGGCATCGTGGGGAACACTTCGCGCCGGACCAGGCCGTCACGTTCCAGATCGCGCAGTGTGCGGGTGAGCACCTTCTGGGTGATGCCGTCCAGGCGCCTGCGCAATTCGTTGAAACGCACCGGTCCGCCCGCCTCGCGCAGGCTGCCCAGGACCAGCAGCACCCATTTGTCGGCGAGTACCGACAGCAGTTGCCGCGCGGGGCAGTCACGCAGGAACGCCTCGACCGAACTCTGCTCACCGACAGTATCCATGAGGTACCACGTTATCCGAAAGGTGCCTACTACCGTGGGGACACTGCTCGGCGCAGACTCGACGGTATGTGGCAGATGGTGCAGAGATCTTTCGGCGGACCGGACGTATTCGAGCGCGCACAGGTGCCTCGGCCTGCACCGGGTCCGGGGGAGGTGCTGGTGCGGGTGGTGGCGACCAGCGTCAACGCCGCGGATTGGAAGGTGCGCAGCGGCCTGATCCGGCAACTGGGTGAGCCACCGCTCGTGCTCGGGCTCGATGTGTCCGGCGTAATCGCGGCGGTGGGTGCCGGTGCGCCGCGGTTCGCGCCGGGAGAAGCGGTGTACGGCATGGTGTTCGGTGGCGCCAACGCGGAATACGTGGTGGCGCAGGAGAATCGGCTCGCCCGCGTCCCCGCCTCGATAGACCCGGTGCACGCGGCCGCGCTTCCGGTGGCCGGACTCACCGCCTGGCAGGCTGTGGCCTCGGTGCGGCCGGGCGAGCGGGTCCTCGTGCACGCGGCGGCCGGTGGCGTCGGGCATCTGGCGGTGCAGATCGCCGCGCGGCGAGGCGCAGCGATCGCCGCCACCGCGCGGACCGGCAACCATGCCTATCTGCGCGGACTCGGCGTCACCGAACCGATCGATTACCGGACCACCGATTTCACCACCGCGATGCGCGAGGTCGACCTGGTGGTGGATCTGATCGGCGGCGACTACACGGATCGGTCATTGACCGTGCTGAGCGCCACCGGCCGGGTGGTGGCCGCCGAAGGCCCGGCGACACATCCGGATTCGCGAGTGCACCGGCTCTACGTCGCACCGGCGACGGCCGCCCTCGACGAGCTCGCGGCGGCGGTCGACCACGGCGAGCTGACCGTCGACATCGCGGAGATCCTGCCGATCACCGAACTCGCCGCCGCGCATCGGCGCAGCGAATCCGGCCGGGTCCGCGGCAAGATCGTGCTCACCGCGAACGGCTGACTCAGCCGCGCACGGCGTGCAGCACGTCGCCGTGCAGGGCGTCGGCGCGCGCGGCGATGGTGTCGACGCGCAGCAGGGCGGCGGCGAACGGGTCACCGAGATCGGCGGGCAGCGAGCCCACATTGATCTCGATATTGAGCTGCGAGCTCATCGCCGCGGCGCGGGCGGCGTCGGCGGCGGCACCGATATCGGTGACCACGTTCGGATTGCCGATCGGCAGCAGTTCGGCGGCCAGCGAGAGGATTTCGTCGGCTTCGTCGACCACAGCGGCGGGCACGCGGGCGGCTTCGACCAGCGCCTCGTTGATCGCCGCGGTGCGGGCGGCGATCTCGGCGTCGGTGTCCTTCGGCAGCTTGTAGGCGGCACCGACGGCGGTGAACGCGGCCGCGTCGGCATCGGCGAGAGCGAGGGACCTGGCCAGCGCGGCATCGGCGGCCACGATGATCTGGTCGATCACCGGCCGGTTCTCCGCGTCCTTGGCGCGGGTGGTGTAGCGCGCCACCATCGCCACCAGCGCGGCGGCCTGCGCGGCGTGCAGCGCGGCCACGGCCCCGCCACCGGGGGCGGGTACCTTCGCGGCCAGCTCTGACAGATAGTGCTCCAAGGTCACCGAACCGAAGGAGGGGGCGATCTGCTGCGGCGACACGGTGGGCTGCGACACGACGGGGTGGCCTTTCGATGCGGCGAGAATTGCGTGGAATCTTTGCCTCAACGCTACCGCGTGCCCGCTCACGCACCCCGCGCGACCAGCACCTGCGCCGACAGACCGACCGGTCGGGGTACGCGTGGTGTCCGGGGCTATGTTGAGTGCATGCGGATCGGATTGAGCATCAACTACACGGACGGTTTCAAGGAGACGGCGGCCGAGGTCGCCGACCTGGAACGCGCCGGCCTCGACATCGTCTTCGTGCCGGAGGCGTACTCGTTCGACGCGGTGAGCGCGCTGGGCTTCCTGGCCGCCCGCACCGAGCGGGTCCAGCTGGCCTCGGGCATCCTGCAGCTCTACACCCGGACCCCCAGCCTCACCGCGATGACCGCGGCAGGCCTGGACTACGTCTCCGACGGCCGGTTCATCCTCGGCATCGGCGCCTCCGGTCCGCAGGTCATCGAGGGCTTCCACGGCGTGCCCTACGACGCTCCGATCGGGCGCACCCGCGAACTGCTCGAGATCTGCCGCAAGGTGTGGCGTCGCGAGAAGCTCAACTACCAGGGCAAGTACTACCAGATCCCGCTGCCCGCCGACCGCGGCACCGGCCTCGGCAAAGAGCTCAAGCTGATCAATCACCCGGTGCGCGAAGACATTCCGGTGCTGCTGGCCGCGCTCGGCCCGAAGAACGTCGAGCTGGCCGCCGAGGTCGCCAACGGCTGGCAGCCGATCTTCTTCCTGCCGGAGCGGGCCAAGGATGTGTGGGGCGACGCGCTCGCCGCGGGCAAGGCCAAGCGTGACCCGGCGCTGGGCGAGCTCGACATCTTCGCCGGTCCCGCGCTGGCGATCGGTGAGAACGTGACCCCGCTGCTCGAATTCGTGAAGCCACACCTGGCCCTCTACATCGGCGGCATGGGCGCCAAGGGCAAGAACTTCTATCACACCCTCGCCACCAAGTACGGCTACGGCGAGGCCGCCGACCGCATCCAGGAGCTGTACCTGGCCGGTGACAAGCAGGCCGCCACCAAGGCGGTGCCCGACGAGCTGGTGCGCGATGTGTCGCTGATCGGCCCGGAGAGCTTCGTGAAGGAGCGCATCGCCGCGATGGCCGAGGCGGGCGTCACCACGCTCAACGTCACGCCGATCGCCGAGAACGCCGCCGGTCGCGTGAAGCTGATCGAGCAGTTGCGCACCCTCTGCTGACACCCACCGACGACAAACGCGCCGCCGTCCGGAGAGAAGTCTCCGGTCGGCGGCGCGTTTCGCTGTGTCAGGACGTGAACGACGCCAAGGCGGCGTCCAGGGTGGTGTGCATGGCGAACACCTGGTCCAGGCTCGTCATCTTCAGCTGACGGCTGGTGGCGGGCCCGTCGGCCACGACGGCGATCGAGGTGGTCTCGCCTGCCCGCTGATGCGCGGCGACCAGCGTCGCCATGCCCGCCGACGCCAGGAACCCGACCGCGGTCAGGTCGATCACCAGCGCCGCCGGTTTCTCGGCCAGGATGGCCTCGATGGTGGCATCGAGCGCGGGTGCGGTCGCCAGGTCGACCTCGCCGGTCACCGTCAGCACCGTGACGCCGTCGTGTACCGCCGTCGTGGTGGTCATCGTGTCCGTGAGTGGATACGCGTCTCCGGAAGAGTTGGTCACTGTTCAACAACACCCGACTTCGCCCGAATACGCAAGCCACAGCGGGTAGCGCCGCGCGATCGCCATGGTCGGCGCCGGTCGCGCGGATATACTCGACCGCGAGTGTGAGCCACCGTTGACCTTCTCGGCCAGCGCCTTTACCGGCAGATCTGCGATCAGAGGGAGCACCGATGTTGCCCGAACCCGTCGAGGCCACCGATCTCAATATCTACGGTGCCGACCAGTTGCCGTGGAGCCGTGCGCGCAGTGCCATCGAGACCGGTCTCGCGGCGCTCGAGACCGCCCAGTTCCTCGGGACCGCGAGTCCGGACGGTCGACCACATTCGGCCGGGATCGGCGCGGCCCAGGTCGGCGAGTACTTCTATTTCACCAGTGGGCCCGCCGCCCGCAAGACCACCTACCTCGCAGGCAATCCGGCGTGCACGCTGTCGTTGCGCTTCCCCGACGACGTCGACCTCGTCTTCGAGGGTGTCGCCACCCGCACGATCGATCACGGCGAGCTCGATCGGGTCACCGCCGCCTACCGTGACACCGGCTGGCCCGCCGAACGCGACGGCGAGGCCGTCACCGCCGCCTTCAGTGCCCAGAGCGCGGGCCCCGCGCCCTGGTACCTGTTCCGATTCGTTCCGCACATCGCGGTCGGCGTCGCGCTCACCGATCCGCACGGCGCCACCCGCTGGCGATTCGCGCGGTAGCGGCGCGCGAAGTTCTCGGTTCTCGCCGGCGCCGAGGCCGGACAGGCGAACGCGGCGAGCTTCGACGGATGGGTGCGCAGGGTAGGGGGTGGTGTTATTCCTATCTGGTCGTACTGTGAGGGCGTGAACATCGATGTGACGCCTTTACCGGGAATCGGCGTGTGCAAGGACTTTCCGCTGGCGGAGGCCCGTCGCCGGATCGGCGTGATCGAGCATCGCGACGGCTCGGTCGACCTGGTCGTCTCGCGCGCCGGTGATTACGACTCGACCACCTCGATTCCCTTGTCGGACACCGAGATCGGCGTGCTGGCCGGATTACTCGGTGCGCCGCAGGTGGTGCAGAAGACGCGCGAGACCCACAGTGCGGGCGAGCTGTCGACCAGGCAGTTCGCGATCGACCGTGGCAGTCCCTTCGACGGTCGCCCGTTGCGCGACACCGAGATGCGCACCCGCACCAAGGCCTCGGTCGTCGCGGTGGTGCGCGCGGGCGAGGTAACCCCGTCGCCGGGAACCGATTTCACCTTCATCCCCGGCGATCTGGTCGTCGTGGTCGGCACCGACGAGGGCCTCGACGCGGCGGGGCGGCTGCTCGGCGCCGGTTGATGAATCCATGCCGATAGTAAAGGGCAGGTAAGGTATCCCCTAGCTGAGGTTAGGTGATCCCATGAATGTAGAAGTCACATCCCTGCCGGGAATCGGTGTCCGCAAAGAGTTTTCGCTCTCGAAGGTGGACCGCCGTATCGGCATCGTCGACCACCGCGACGGTGGTACCGACCTGATTTTCACCAAGGTCGGCGATCCTGATTCGACCGTCCAGATTCCACTGTCCGCTGTCGAGGCCCGCACGTTGGCGAGCCTGCTCGGCGCACCGCAGTTGGTCGCGCAACTGCGTGAAGAACATCGCGAACTCGACGGAGTGAGCACGCGATCGATGCCGGTGCCGCCCAATTCGCCGTACGCGTCGCGACGGTTGGGCGATACCGAGATGCGGACCAAGACCCGCGCCTCGATCGTCGCGGTCCTGCGCGCGGGGCAGGTCCTGGCATCGCCGGGACCGGAGTTCGTGTTCGCCAGCGGCGATATGGTCGTCGTGGTCGGCACGAATGCCGGGCTCGACGCCGCCGCTTCGATCTTGACCGACGGCTGAGCCGGTGCAGATCAGTGGAACCGCGCTGGCTTTGATCCAGCTGGGGGCTGTGTTCTTCGGGTTGGGTGTGCTCGGGCGGATCGCGGCCCGCATCGGCCTCTCACCGATCCCGCTCTACCTGCTCGGTGGTTTGGTCTTCGGTACCGGCGGGCTGATCGAGCTGCACGAGGTGGAGGACTTCATCCACATCGCCAGCGAGATCGGCGTCGTACTGCTGCTGTTGCTGCTCGGATTGGAATACACCGCCGGTGAACTGGTCACCGGCATGCGTAAATCGTGGCCAGCCGGCCTGCTCGACCTGGTGCTCAACGCGACACCCGGGGTGATCGTGGCGCTGATGCTCGGCCTCGGGCCGACCGGGGCGATCGCGATGGCCGGTGTCACCTACATCTCCTCCTCCGGCATCGTCGCCAAGGTGCTCAACGACCTGGGTCGGCTGGGTAACCGGGAGACACCGACGATCCTGTCGATCCTGGTGTTCGAGGACCTCGCGATGGCGGTATATCTGCCGGTGCTCACCGCGGTGCTGGCCGGTGTCGGGTTCGTGGCCGGGATGACCACCGTGGGTATCGCGCTGGTCGCGGTGACCCTGGTGCTCGTCGTCGCGCTGCGCTACGGCAAATACGTCTCGGCGATCGTGGCCAGTGAGGATCGCGAGATCTTCCTGCTCAAGCTGCTCGGTTCGGCGCTGCTGGTGGCGGGCATCGCCTCGGCGGTGCAGGTGTCGGCGGCGGTCGGCGCGTTCCTGCTCGGCATCGCGATCTCGGATTCGACCGCGCACGATGCCACCAAGATCCTCGAACCGCTGCGCGATCTGTTCGCGGCGATGTTCTTCGTGCTGTTCGGTTTGAGCACCGATCCGACGACCATCCCACCGGTGCTCGGCTGGGCGGTGCTGCTGGCGGTGGTCACGACGGTCACCAAGATCGCCACCGGGTGGTGGGCGGCCAAACGCGCGGGCGCCTCGCAACTGGGCCGGGCTCGCGCGGGTACCGCCCTGGTCGCCCGCGGTGAATTCTCGATCGTCATCGCGGGCCTCGCGGTGGCCGCGGGTGCGGTACCCGACGAATTCGCGGCGCTGGCCACCACCTACGTGCTCCTGATGGCCATCATCGGCCCGATCGGTGCCCGCATCGTGGAACCGGTCATGCGCTTGGTGGCCGGTCGCAAGCAGCGTGTGGAGGTCGACCCGCTCGCCGAATGACCCCCTTGTCGAGGCCCCCGCGATCGCTCGGTCCGGGGGCCTTCGGCGTTCTCACGGCTCGATCAGCCCGGCGCGAATGGCGTACCTGGTCAGGTCGAGCCGGTCGCGCAGGCCCAGTTTCTGCAGGATATTGGCGCGATGCCGGTCGACGGTCTTGGCGCTGATCACCAGCTCGGCGGCGATCTCCCTGGCCGAATAGCCCTCGGCGATCAGCTTGAGAACTTCTTCCTCGCGCGGGGTGAGTATCGTTTCCGGGAGCGCGGAGCCCTGCCGGGCCAGTTGCAGGTAGTCGCGCACGAGCGCGGTGACCGCGCCGGGGTAGAGGAACGATTCACCGCGCATCGTCGCCCGGCACGCCTCGATGAGGTCGCGATCGGCCACCGACTTCAGCACGTAGCCGGAGGCGCCCGCCTTCAGCGACTCGAAGAAGTACTGCTCGTTGTCGTACATCGACAGCATCAGGATGCGCACCGGATGGTTGTTCCTGGTGATCTCGCGGGCGGCCTGGATGCCGGTCATCCGCGGCATCGCGATGTCGAGGATCACCAGGTCGATGCTGTCGTCGGCGAGGGCGGTGACCGCGTCGAGCCCGTTGGCGGCCTCGGCGACCACGAGCAGGTCCGGTTCGTTGTCCAGGATCATCCGCAGCCCGCTGCGCACCAGCGCGTGGTCGTCGGCCAGCAGAATCCGGGTCGGCGCGCTCATGCCGGAACTCCTTCGCGCGCGGTGACCGGGACGATCAGCTCGACCGCGGTGCCGCCCGACTCCGGGGAGGAGATGGTCAGCGTCGCGTCGATCAGCATGGCGCGCTCGCGCATCCCGCGGATTCCCGCCCCGTCCTCGACCACGCCGCCGCGACCGTTGTCGGTCACCCGCAGCACCACGGTGTCGGCTCGGGGCGTGATCAGCAAGGTGACCTCGTCGGCGTCGGCGTGCCGCAACACGTTCGTCAGGCTCTCCTGGGCGACCCGATAGCAGACGAGTTCGATGTCGGGGTCGAGGCGGCTGATCGCCGGGTCGACCTCGCGGCGCACGGAAATGCCTGCCGAACGGGTGAATTCGTGGCACAGCGCGTTGATCGCGCTGTGCAAGCCGAGGTCCTCGAGCACATCGGGCCGCAGCCGTGCGGCGATCCCGCGGACCTCGTCGAGACAGCCACGCACTGTCTCCTGCGCGGCCTCGACCTCCTCGCGCAGTCCGGTGGGCGCCCGATCGACGACCCGTTTGAGCCGCAACAGCGCCACCGTCAGACTCTGGCCGATCTCGTCGTGCAGTTCGCGGGCGATGCGCCGCCGCTCGCCCTCCTGCGCGGCCAGCGCCGTACCACCGGCCACCGAACGTTCGGCTTCGAGCCGGTCGAGCATCGCGTTGAAGGTCTCGATCAGCTGGTGGAAATCCCCGCTCGCGCCGTGATCGAGGCGGACCGCGCGCCGGGGCGGATCGACGCGGCGCATGGAGGAGACCAGCTCGTCGAGCGGTGCCAGCGAGGTGCGAAGAGCCACGGCGTTCGCGGTGAGGATCACCGCGAGTCCGATCACCAGCACCGGCACCTCGGTCAGGCGCAGCCGAGCCGACACCGTGGCCGGGGAGAAGGCCAAGATCAACGTGCCGAGGGTGAAGATCACACCGTTGAGCAAGCAGATCCGCCAGAACAACGCCGTCACCGGCGTTCGGATTCGCCGCGAGCGTCCTGCTCGCAGCGCTGCGAGACGGTTCATGACACCAGCATGCTGGCGCCCTTGTGTTCTGTCCATGGTGCCTGGCACCCATCCCGCACCCGTTGACCGGCCCCGACCGGTCCACGAAATGGGTGTCACGGCCGATAGTGCCCGCCACCTGCGCGAACCAGACTCGGATCAGACGCTTTCGACGATCCGAGGAAGGACCGCCGGCCATGGATATCGACCGGACGACGATCCCGGGAGCAGGTGTGCTGCACAGCTTCCACACTCGCCGCGGCATCCGATTCGCCCTGCTCACGGAACCGACGGGCGCGCGACGCCTGCTCGCCTACGCCGGTGGCAGCGACGAACCCACGGTCGACATCGAACTGGAGCCCGACGAGGCCGACCAGGTCGCCGAGCTGATGCATTCGCGGCCCTTCGTCGACCGCCTCGCTCGCCTCGAACAGCGCCTTGACCTGCTGACCGGACGGAAGGCCCACCCGTGAGCACAGTCGAATCCCCCCGGAGCCATGCCATGCGTGCACGCGATATCGCGATGAACCTGCCGACCGTCCGCACCAGCGACCCCGTCGCCCGCGCGGTCCGGTTGATGGTGGTCAACCGGTTGCCCGGTCTGATCGTCGTCGACGAGATGGACCGGCCGGTGGCGGTCCTGCCGGGAACCCAGGTGCTGCGCCTGGCGATTCCCGCCTCCTATCACGACGATCCCGCGCTGGTCCGCACGATCGACGAGGTGCACGCGGACCTGTTCTGGCAGGAACCCGGCAGTCTCACCGTCGGCGACTGTCTGCCCGACGGCGCGAGCAAGCCGGTCACCGTCACCCCCGACGCGACGCTGCTGGAGATCGCGATCCTGATGGCGCGCAAGCACAGTCCGCTCATCGCCGTGGTCGACCGCTCGCGCACCCTGCGCGGCGCGATCACCCTGGAACGGTTGCTGACCAGCCTCGCTGTTGTCGGCCCCGGCGACTGAACGGACGCCGCGCATGGCCGCAGCTCTTGCCGTCATCATCTTCGTGATCGCCTTCTTCTTCATCGCCACGGAGAAAGCCGACAAGGTCAAAACCGTACTGATCGCGGCAGGGGCCATGGCTCTGCTCGGCCTGATTCCCGGCGACGAAGTCTTCTATTCCGCCCACGAGGGCATCGACTGGAATGTCATCTTCCTGCTGCTCGGGATGATGATCATCGTCGGTGTCATCAAGCAGACCGGGTTGTTCGACTACCTGGCGATCTGGTCGGCCAAGCGGTCTCGGGGCAATCCCTATCGCCTGATGGTGATGCTCATGCTGATCACCGCGATCGCCTCACCGTTCCTCGACAACGTCACCATCATCATGCTGGTGGCACCGGTGACATTGGTGGTGTGCCGCAGGCTCGGCCTCGCCGCGCAACCGTTCATCATCGCCGAGGTCCTCGCGTCCAATATCGGTGGTGCCGCCACGCTGATCGGCGACCCGCCCAACATCATCATCGCCAGCCGGGCCGGGCTGAGCTTCAACGACTTCCTCGTGCACATGGCGCCGATCGTGGTGATCACCTTCGTGCTGTTCGTCGCGCTGACCCGGGTGTTGTTCCGCTCGGCGCTGCGCACCGATCCCACCTCGGTCGACGCGGTGATGTCGCTGCAGGAACGCCGCGCGATCCGCGATCCGAAACTGCTGGTGCGCTCGATGTTCGTGCTCACCGGTGTGGTCATCGGCTTCTGCCTGCACAGTGTGCTGCATGTCGCGCCGTCGGTGATCGCGCTGGTCGGCGCGGGCATCATGGTGCTGGTCTCCGGCCTCGACATCGGCGACATCCTGCAGGAGGTGGAGTGGCCGACGCTGGTGTTCTTCATGGGCTTGTTCGTGATGGTCGCCGGCCTGGTCCACACCGGGGTGATCGCCACGATCGGTGACGCCGCGATCGGGTGGGTCGGCGACGACTACTTCCTGGCCGCGACCGCACTGGTCTTCGGTTCGGCGATCCTGGGCGCGTTCGTCGACAACATCCCCTACACCGCGACCATGGCGCCGGTGGTCGAGGACATCGTCGCGGGCGCACCGGATCCGGCTACTGGGCAATCACTGTGGTGGGCCTTCGCCTTGGGCGCCGACTTCGGTGGGAACGGCACGGCGGTGGCGGCCAGCGCCAATGTGGTCGCCCTCGGGATCGCCGCCCGCGCGGGGCAGCGGATCACCTTCTGGCAGTTCACGAAGTACGGCATGCTCGTCACATTGCTCAGTAGCTTCATCGCCTGGATCTATGTCTGGATCCGGTACTTCTGAGTCCCGCAACGGGTTTCACGCGAGGTGCCCGGTGACGATGCGGTGGATGAGGCGGGCGGCGGTGCGGGCGGTGCGATTGTCGACGTCGAAGCGGGGGCTGAGTTCGGCGACGTCGACGACCACGAGTTTGCCACCGGCGGTGACACGGTCGCAGACGGACTCGATCGTGGACACCGGAACACCGTATGCCGCAGGGGCACTCACGCCGGGAGCGACAGCCGCGGGGAGGACATCGAGGTCGATGGTGAGATACAGCAGGTCGATCCCGTCCAGGAAATCGTCGACGAAGCCGGCGACCCGGGTCGGCTCGCAGTCGTCGTCGAGCAGGTAGCGCACACCGAATCTGTTCGCGGTGTCGAACAGGATCCTGGTGTTGCTGGGCTGACTGATCCCGATCACCGCGTACCGGACGTCCTCGTCGGTCTCGAGGATCTGCCGGAACGGGGTACCGGAGCTGGGCGCGGGATCGGGGCGCAGGTCGAAATGCGCGTCGAGATTGAGGATTCCGACGATGCTGCCCGGAGCGCGGCGGGCCGAACCGGCCAGCCCGAGGTAGGTGCCGTAGGCGACCTCGTGACCACCGCCGAGGATGACCGGGAACGCGCCGTCGTCCAGCAGCGCGGACACGGTCTCGCCCAGCCGACGCTGACCATCCTCCAATCGGTCGTCGGTGACGGCGATCGTGCCCGCGTCGAAGGCTCGCAGTTCCGTGGCGAGTGCCATCGGTGACAGCGCGCGCCGCAGCGCGTCCGGCCCCTGCGCTGCGCCGAGGCGGCCCTTGTTCCGGCGCACCCCTTCCTCGCAGGCGAAACCGACGAACACGCACGCCCCGGGATCCGCACCCGGTTCGTAGGGCGTGACGGCCTGATGCCAGCGCAGATGCTCGGGTGTCGTGCCGTCCACACGACCGGTCCAGGCTGAGTCGGAAGTCACTGTGCCGCACCTCGATTCGAAACAACGAGCACACCCTCACGCCACACCTGACCGACCAGGGGAACGCCGGGGCGGTAGGCGAGATGCAGGTGCGACGGGGCGTCCAGTGCGATGGCATCGGCCCGGAAACCGGGGGAGAGGGCACCGATATCGCTGCGCCGCAACGCCTTCGCGCCACCCGCCGTGGCCGACCAGACCGCTTCATCGGGGGTCATGTGCATCTCCCGCACGGCCAACGCGATACAGAACGGCAAGCTCGTCGTGTAGCTGGTGCCCGGATTGCAGTCCGCGCCGAGCGCGACGGTGACCCCCGCGTCCAGCAGCGCTCTGGCATCGGGATAGCTGTTGCGCGTACAGAAGTCGGCGCCGGGTAGCAGCGTGGCCACCGTGTCGCTGTCGGCGAGTGCGGCGATATCGGCACGGTTCACCTGCGACACATGATCCACCGACGCGGCACCGAGCTCGACAGCCAGCCGCACTCCCGGTCCCTGATGCAGCTGATTGCCGTGTACCCGCGGCACCAGCCCGTGCGCGATCCCCGCGGTCAGCACGGCATGCGCCTGATCGCGGTCGAAAGCGCCCTGCTCACAGAACACGTCGATCCACCGGGCGTAGGGCGCGCAGCGCGGAATCATCTCCTCGCACACCATCGTCACGTATTCGTCGGCACGCCCGGCGTATTCGGGTGGCGGCACGTGCGCGGCGAGCAGTGTCACCTCGTCGGTGAACCGTGCCGCGATCTGCACGCTGCGCAGTTCGTCCGCGACGGTTTGCCCGTAGCCGCTCTTGCATTCGACCGTGGTGCTGCCCGCCCGCAACGACTCGTCCAGCAGCCCGCGCACCGTCGCCGCGAGCTGCTCGTCGGTGGCGGCCCTTGTCGCCTCGATGGTGGTGCGGATGCCACCCGCCGAGTAGGGCAGCCCCGCCATCCTGGCCGCGAACTCCTCGGCGCGATCGCCCGCGAAAACCAGGTGCGCATGCGATTCGACGAATCCCGGCAGCACCGCGCGCCCGGCGAGATCGAAGCCGGTGTCGGCGGCGGGTGCGCCTGCGCTGTCACCTACCCACACCACCCGGCCTTCGTCGATGACGAGCGCGGCCTCGCGCCGGATCCCCAGCGGGCCGTCGCCCAGCTCCGGGTCATTGGTGACGAGAGTGCCGATATCGCTCAGCACGGTGGTGGGCACGGGGACGCCTCCTGGCTGCGAATGTCGAGCATGGCGGTGCGCGGGGTAGATCATGTGTCGGTGGACGTGCGCCAAGTCACGTACGATAGGTATAGACCTGTATAGACAAGAACGTCAAGGGTGGCGCTCGGTCGCGGTTCGTCGATATGGCTGTCGCAGTGAATGGAGAAGCATCGTGAGCATCGACTCGGATCGGTCCGGACCCGTCGTCGTCGGCACAGGTCCGGTATCGGCACCGGATGTGGTGCGGGTGGCCCGGGGTGGTGCCGAGGTGGTGGTGTCGGACGAGGCCATTGCGGCTATCGGGGAGAGTCGGGCGCGGATCGAGGCGCTGGCCGCAGACCACAAGCCGGTGTACGGCGTGTCGACCGGGTTCGGTGCGCTCGCCGTCCGTCATATTCCGCAGGAGTCGCGTAAGCAATTGCAGCGCAGTCTGATCCGCTCGCATGCGGCCGGTTCCGGTGCCGAGGTGGAGCGGGAGGTGGTGCGCGCGTTGATGTTGCTGCGCCTGTCGACGCTGGCCACCGGCCGGACCGGTGTGCGCCCGGTCGTCGCGCGGACCGTTGCCGCGCTGCTGTCGGCGGGAATCACCCCGGTGGTCTACGAATACGGCAGCCTCGGCTGTTCGGGCGATCTCGCGCCGCTGGCACATGTCGGGCTTGCCGTGATCGGTGAGGGCACCGTGCGGGATGCGAACGGTGTCCTGGGGCCGGCTGCCGCAGCGATGGCCGCCGCCGGGATCGCCCCCGTCGAGCTCGAGGAGAAGGAAGGCCTCGCGCTGATCAACGGCACCGACGGCATGCTCGGCATGCTGGTGCTGGCCTGCCACGACCTGCGCGGACTGCTGTGCCTGGCCGATGTGACCGCGTCGATGAGCGTGGAGGGTCTGCTCGGCACCGACAAGGTCTTCGCCGCCGACCTGCAGGCGCTGCGCCCGCAACCGGGCCAGGCGATCGCGGCCGCCAATATGGTTCGCCTGCTGGCTGATTCGCCGATCGTCGCCAGCCACGCCACCCCGGACTGCGCTGTCGTTCAAGACGCCTACTCGTTGCGCTGCGCACCCCAGGTGGCCGGCGCCGCCCGCGACACCCTCGACCACGCCGAACGCGTCGCTGGCTACGAATTGGCGAGCGCGGTGGACAATCCCGTCGTCACCCTCGACGGTCGCGTCGAATCCAACGGCAACTTCCACGGCGCCCCCGTCGCCTATGTCCTCGACTTCCTCGCCATCGTGATCGCCGACGTCGCCTCGATCAGCGAACGCCGCACCGACCGCTTCCTCGACAAGGCCCGCAACCACGGCCTGCCCCCGTTCCTGGCCGACGACCCCGGTGTCGACAGCGGCCACATGATCGCCCAGTACACCCAGGCCGCGATCGTCTCCGACCTCAAACGCCTGGCCACCCCGGCCTCGGTCGACTCGATCCCGTCCTCGGCCATGCAGGAGGACCACGTCTCGATGGGCTGGTCCGCCGCCCGCAAACTCCGCCGCGCCCTCGACGGCCTCACCCGGGTCCTCGCCATCGAAGCACTCACCGCGGCCCGCGGCCTCGACCTCCGCGCCCCGCTCGCCCCGGCACCCGCCACCGCGGCCGTGCTCGCGGCGCTGCGAACCGAGGTGCCGGGCCCCGGCCCGGATCGCTATCTCGCCCCCGAAATCGACGCTGCGGTGCGGCTGGCCGGCTCCGGCGCGCTGCTGGCCGCCGCCGAGGCCGTGACCGGTCCGCTCGGCTGACCGCCGGAGCGTGCTGACCCCGTGCGGGCGACTGCGCATCGCGCCGATCGCCGTGCGGCGACCGGCAGCGCGGACGTGAGATTGCTACGCGTGCAGCTGTTCTGCCGGCTGGACCTCGGTGAGTCCGCGCAGCGACTCCGGCAACGGGCTCTGATGCAGGACGCCGAGGCGTTGGGTGGCGCGGGTCAGCGCGACGTAGAGTTCGGCAGCGCCGCGGGGTCCGTCGGCGAGAATGCGCTGCGGATCCACGACGAGCACCGCGTCGAACTCGAGGCCTTTGGTCTCCGACGCGGGCACCGTACCCGGCACACCCGGCGGGCCGATCACAATGCTCGTCCCCTCGCGGCCCGCCTCGTCCCGGACGAATTCCTCGATCGCAGCGGGCAGTTCGTCGGCGGTGAGCCGACGGGACCAGGGTGCGACACCACAGGAGCGGACCGAATCCGGCGGCCGCACATCGGGCGCGAACTCGGCGAGCACATCAGCGGCCACGGCCATGATCTCCGCGGGGGTGCGGTAGTTCACCGTCAGCGAACGGTAGATCCACCGGCCGGGGACGTAGGCCTCCATCATCGAGCCCCATGAGGTCGCGCCCGCCGCTGACCGGCGCTGCGCGAGATCGCCCACGATCGTGAAGGATCGGCTCGGGCAGCGCCGCATCAGCACCCGCCAGTCCATCTCCGACAGTTCTTGGGCCTCGTCGACCACGACGTGCCCGTAGGTCCAATCACGGTCCGCCGCAGCACGTTCGGCGAGTTCGCGGGTGTCGCGTTCGAGGAAGCGTTCGGCCAGGTCTTCGCCGTAGAGCATGTCCTGGGCCAGCAGATGGTCTTCGTCGTCCATCAGGTCCTCGCGGCTGATCAGGGTGTCGAGCACACCTGCCGCGTACTCGGCCTCGGCTTTGCGTTCTCGCTCGGCGGTGTCGTCGGCGGCCTTGTCGCGGCCGAGCAGGTCGACCAGTTCGTCGAGCAGCGGTACGTCCGACACCGTCCACGCGCCACCGTCGGCCCGCCACAGCGCCTCGTCCGCACCCGCCGCCCGTAGCCGGTCGTGTGACGAATACAGCTGGGACAGCACGGTTTCCGGTTGCAGAACGGGCCAGCACTGATCGAGCGCCGCGGTGAACTCGGGCGTGTCGGCGAGCTCGCGGAGCAGGTCGGCCCGCAGTTGTTCCCATGCCTCGGTGTCGTCACGAGTCAGCCAGCCCTCACCGATGCGGGCGATCGCGCGCTCGGTGAGGACATAGGTGATGATCTCGGAGAACACCGCGCGCGCCTCGTTGTGTGGGCGACCGCTCTCCCGCGCTTCCTGCCTGGCCCACTCCGCGGTCGCGGCGTCGATCCGCACCGTCACATCGGTCAGCGCGATCGTCAACGGCGCCTCGGGCAGGCGCTGTCGATCCGCGATCGTCGCTGCCAGCACATCCAGGATCCGCAGCGAGCCCTTGAGCCGGGCTGCCTCGGGGGCGTCTTCCGCGGTCGCGTGCAGCCCGGGGACGAGATCTGCGGTGGTGGCGAACACGACATTGGTCTCACCGAGTGAGGGCAGCACGTGGGCGATGTGGTTCAGGAAGGCCGGGTTGGGGCCGACCACCAGCACGCCCTGCCGCTCCATCCGCCTGCGCTGGGTGTAGAGCAGGTACGCCACCCGGTGCAGGGCCACCACGGTCTTCCCGGTGCCTGGACCGCCCTCGATCACGGTCACGCCGGGGTGCTCCAAGCGGATGATCTCGTCCTGTTCGGCCTGGATCGTCGCGACGATATCGCGCATCCCGTCCCCGCGCGGCGCGTCGACGGCGGCGAGCAGCGCGGCATCGGCTCCACCCTCGCTCCCGTCCGGACGGCCGAGCACCTCGTCGGTGAAATCCACCACCTGACGTCCCCGCGTATGGAACTGGCGCCGCCTGCGCATGCCCTCCGGGTTGGCCGCGGTGGCGACATAGAACGCGCGGGCCGCGGGCGCCCGCCAGTCCAGGAGCAGCTGTTCGAGGTCGTTCGACTCGTCGAACAGCCCGATCCGGCCGATATAGGACCGCTCGCCCGACGCCGCGTCGAGCCGACCGAAACACAATCCGTTGTCGGCCACATCGAGGCGCTGTACCTCTTTGCCCAGCGCCCGCACCTCGTTGTCGCGCTCCATCGGGGAGTCGCCCTTGGCGCGCAGGGCCGCGGCGTAGCGGCCCTTCACCCGTGCCCGCTCGGCATCGAGCCGCGAGTACAACCCGGCGACATAGCTTCGCTCGGACCGGCGTTCCTCTTCGTACCCGTGCGCTGACATAGGCCCCTAACTGTACTTTTCCGGTGCGACCGGATGATTGTGCAGTACCCACGGGGCCTTGCCGCAAGTCCCCACATGCGCTATATATTGAAAGTGGAAAGAGCCCCGGCAATGCCGGGGCTCTCGTCATTTTCCGGCAGGTCAGCCTTCTTGCATCGGGATGCGTACCCCGCGCTCGCGAGCCACCTCGGCCGCGTGCTCGTAGCCCGCGTCGACGTGGCGCATCACGCCGGTGCCGGGGTCGTTGGTCAGCACGCGCGCCAGCTTCTGCGCGGCCAGGGCGGTGCCGTCGGCGATACACACCTGGCCCGCGTGGATCGAGCGGCCCATCCCGACCCCGCCACCGTGATGGATCGACACCCAGCTCGCGCCGGACGCGGTATTGAGCAGCGCGTTGAGCAGGGGCCAGTCGGCGACCGCGTCGGAACCGTCGGCCATCGCCTCGGTTTCGCGGTAGGGGGAGGCCACCGAGCCGGAGTCGAGGTGGTCGCGGCCGATCGCCAGGGGAGCGGACAGCTCGCCCGAGGCGACCATCTCGTTGAATCTCAGGCCCGCGCGGTGCCGTTCGCCGTAGCCGAGCCAGCAGATCCGGGCAGGCAGACCCTCGAACTTCACCTTCTCGCCCGCCATGGTGATCCAGCGGCGCAGATGTTCGTTGTCGGGGAACAGCTCCAGGATCGCGCGGTCGGTGGCGGCGATGTCGGCCGGGTCGCCCGAGAGCGCGGCCCAGCGGAACGGCCCTCGGCCCTCTTCGAAGAGCGGGCGGAGGTAGGCGGGAACGAAACCGGGAAACGCGAAAGCCCGGTCGTAGCCGCCCTTTCGGGCCTCGTCGCGAATCGAGTTCCCGTAGTCGAACACCTCGGCACCGGCGTCGGAGAACCCGACCATCGCCTTCACGTGCTCGGCCATCGACGCCTGCGCCTCGGTGGTGAACCAGACCGGGTCCTTCTCGGCGAGGCTGTGCCAGTCTTCGAGTGCGACCCCGATCGGCAAGTAGGACAACGGATCATGCGCGGACGTCTGGTCGGTGACGATGTCGATCGGCGCGGCCATGGCCAGCAGTTCCGGGAACACCTCGGCCGCGTTGCCGACCAGGCCGATCGAGAGCGGCTTGCGCTCGTCCCGCGCGGCGACGGCCAGATCCAGTGCCTCCCGTAAGGTTTCGGCTTCGGTATCGAGGTAGCCGTGGGCGATCCGCCGTTGGATCCGCGCCGGATCGCAGTCCACGCACAGGGCGACACCGCCGTGCATCGTCACCGCGAGTGGTTGCGCACCGCCCATCCCGCCGACACCCGCCGTGAGCGTGATCGTGCCGGCGAGGGAACCACCGAAACGCTTGCGCGCCACCGCGCCGAAGGTCTCGTAGGTGCCCTGCAGAATGCCCTGGCTGCCGATATAGATCCACGACCCGGCCGTCATCTGCCCGTACATCATCAGCCCCAGTTGCTCGAGCTTGCGGAACTCCTCCCAGGTGGCCCAGTCGCCGACGAGATTGGAATTCGCCAGCAGCACCCGCGGCGCCCACTCGTTGGTACGGAACACCCCGACCGGCTTGCCCGACTGCACCAGCAAGGTCTCATCCGAGGCGAGGGTCCGCAGCGTTCGCACGATCGCGTCGAACGCCGCCCAGCTGCGCACCGCCCGCCCGGTCCCGCCGTAGACGACCAGGTCATCGGGACGTTCGGCGACCTCGGGATCGAGATTGTTCATCAGCATCCGCAGCGCACCCTCCTGCTGCCAACCGAGGGTGTGCAGCTCGGTGCCGCGCGGAGCGGACACGGGACGTGGGCCCGAGACAGGTGATGTCACGTCGTTCATGAGGCCAGTATAGTCCTGTATATACAAGTGACGTCGGCGTTCGGGCGCAACGTATTCTCTGGGCGAGGCGAGGAGATTTTCGGTGGTGGCGATCGAGGTAATCGATGCGGAGCTGGCCGCGCTGTACGGCGAGCTCGGCAGCGAATTCGCGGCGTACGAGCGGGTGAAGCAGCTGATCATGGCGCAGATCAAGGCGCGACGGTGGAACGCGGGGGAGCAGATCCCCTCGGAGAACCAGTTCGTCGCCGCCCTCGGCCTGTCCCGGATGACGATCAATCGCGCCCTGCGTGACCTGACCGCCGACGGTGCGCTCACCCGGGTGATGGGTGTCGGCACATTCGTCGCGGCGAGCAAGGCCACCTCACCGCTGTTCGAGGTCCGCAATATCGCCGACGAGATCACCGGCCGCGGACATCGTCATCGCACCGAGGTGGTGTTCGTGCGGTCGGAGGTGCCGGGCGACCAGGATCTCGCGAATGCGATGGGCGGCAAGGTGTTCCACTCGCTGCTCGTGCACTTCGAGGACGGTGTGCCGATCCAGCTCGAGGATCGCTACGTCAACCCGGCGCAGGCCCCCGACTACCTCGCCCAGGACTTCACCGCCGTCACCCCGAACGTCTACCTCAGCGAGGTCGCCCCGCTGCTGCGCGGCGAGCATGTCGTCGAGGCGGTGCGGGCGGCTCGCGAGGAGTGCGCACTGCTCGGCATCGACGCCGACGAGCCGTGCCTGCTGATCCGGCGCCGCACCTGGTCCTCGGGTGGGTTGGTCAGCGTGGCACGGCTCGTGCATCCCGGTTCGCGAAATCGCTTGGAGGGCAGCTTCGGTAGCGAACCGAGCTGATTGCGCGCACGGTGACGGCCGATCGGCGCTTGGAGAATATGCCCGGTGACTCGAAATCGCCGTAGCCTCTGGGCAATTGCGCGATGGCAATTCGATCAGGGAGATGTTCGAACTGTTCTGTGCTCCGTTGCATTACCGGCTACTTATCGGCGGCACGGATCCCGCCCGAACGCCAGCCGTTCTCGAGATCGTTCTCGATGGCCCACGACCAGCTCTATGGGAACGGTGGAGCGGGTGTGATCGGCCCCTGAAATTGTTATCCGATCTGAATGAAATACGGCTGTAGCAAATTCATAGCTACCTAAAAAATGGTGCCTGAACTGGGTATACGTCGAATGGCTGGATCGGGTTCAGTTTCGGGTTATCACTGTTTCGTGACGAAGTACGCGCTATGCCGGATCGGGGCTGTACGTTTGGGACTCGAGAGTTTCGCTGGGTTCCATTCAGGTAACGGAGAGGGCGGAAATGGCTACAGTCACGCAGCCGTCGGGGCCGCGCACCATGATCTCCCGACATGATTTCTCCGCAGCGAAAACAGCGATGACGCCGTCGAGTCTGGTCACTCTCGGGTTGATCTTGCTGATCCCCGTGTTCATCACGGCGGGGCCGATCTTCGCGTTGGCGTTGATCGCGCGAAATAACGGTGTCGGCTGGTCCGGTGGGGTGGTTTTCGGGGCGATCGCGGCCGTCGTCGTCATGTCGGTGCTGGCCTCGGCGTGGGCATTCCGCCTGGCCTGGCGGCGCGGTTCCGCCGCCGCACGGCACCCGTTCGGTTCTTCTCTCGCGCGGTAGGAGGTCGACATGCAGACGCACCGACAAGCGGCGACGCCCCTCATCGAACCGCCCGTCATCGCTGCCGACGAATGCCGGCGACTGCGGATCGTCGCCCGGATCGAGGCGCCCCACCTGTGGGACTCCACCGCCGCCCGGCTGCTCGACTGCGCGCGCCGGCGCTGGCAGGGCAGGCCCGATATCGCCGATCACCCGGCGTTGCGCCGCTGGTCGCAGATCCAGGACTCCCAGCAGCGGCCCGAACAGCCTTGCCTGCGCACACTTTTCGCTGCCTTCGCCTCGGGTTCGCTGGTCGGCGGCGACCCCTGCGCCGACCTGGCCGCCGCGGTCATGCTCCTGGCGAGCTGCCCTGCCGAGGCGGTCCAGCAGGCCGACCCGCTGAACAACCAGTACACGGTGCGCTTCTCGGTGTACGCCTACCGCGAAGACGACCTCCCGCTGGCCGAAGACCTGATCACCACCACCATCCACGCCTGCGGCACCCTGCTGGCCCGCCGCTGCACGATCATGCACCCCCCGGCCCGTTCCACGGCTCCGCTCGTCGACCACCCGACGCCGGACGTGCTGGTGCTCGGCAACCTCGGCAGTACCGCCGCCCGCTGATCCGTTCCGGTCGCCGCTGGGCGTTCGGGGGTGTCCGATTCTAGGTGTGGTCGGCGGCGGACTGTTGCGTTTCGCGTCTTTTCACTTGGCACTTCGGCGGCCCGGTGTCTTGCTAGCGAAACTAATAGTGCTGCAACACATTTCACGGTGGCACCGATCGTGATATCGGACCGTCGCAGACCTTCGGGTCTGTTTCCGATCGCGCCTCGGCTCGCGAGAAGGCGCTCCGGATTGTATGGTTCTGACAGAGCTGCACCGTCACCGAGGCTGTTGACGATCCGACAGTTCATGTCACTCTGGTCCTGAACCCCGTGTGTGCCAACAACATTGATGTGGTGCGGTTCCGACGTAACCGTGTACCTGTCGACCCGCACATCGCCGGACGACCCCGAGGTCGGTTGCCCGGCGATCGATGAGTTCATGTCCGGCTTCTCTGCGTTGACGCGGAAGCCGTTGTGGTGCAGGAGATTACGCATCATTGCCGGTATCAGAGCCGTCTGCCTCTGCTGTGCGCCCCGCTCACAAACTTCGTAAACCCTTGTGATACGCCACAATTGCGCGATCGAAACTTGGAACATGTTGGAATGCTTGACATCTCGAGCTTCCTACAGAAAACTACCCGTCGGTAGCCAGCGAACGGGACGCTCGACCCCGTCGGCTGCGAGAGGTGACTCCCTACGACTGCCCCGCCGGAATCTCCGTAAACCCGTGTCCGGCCGTCGCCGGTGAACCTCTCCGCATCGTGACCACACCAAAGGAGCTCAGCGCTATGGATAATCCCGCGCTACCCGCAGCACAACACTCGGGTGAGCAGCACTCGGGCGACCAAGTGGTGGTCATGCCCAGACCGGCCGGACCGGTCGAGCAACTGGCACTGGTCACCGAACGGCTGCGGGAACTGCTCATCACCGGCGAAGACTTCGACGCGATCTACACCCACATCCTGGCCGCTCCCGGCAAACGCGTGCGGGCACGGCTCGTGCTGGCCTGCGCCGGCCTGCTCCCCGATGCCGCCGACACCGCGACACCGCTGGGCGACGCCGTCGATCTGGCCTGCGCGATGGAGATGCTGCACGAATCCTCGCTGGTCCACGACGACATCTGCGACGGCTCACTACTGCGCCGCGACGCACCGTCGGTGCCCGCCGCGTTCGGCGTACGCACCAGCGCCCGCGCCGGGTTTCACCTGGCAGGCGCCTCGATGCAGGTCGTCGCCCGGGTCCTGACCGACAATCCCGAGATCTTCGCGCGGGTCGGTGAGGCACCCGGCATCACCTACGCGGATCGGCTCTCCGACCTGTCGTACGGCCAGCTCATCGAGACGCTGCCACCCTCGATCGACGAGGTGGCGCTGCGCCGCCACTACGAACTCGTGGCCGGGGCGAAGACCGGCACCCTGTTCCGTTTGTCGTGTGCCTACGGCGGCACCGCGGGCGGAGTCGATCTCGATCGGCTCTACGCCCTGATGGAGTACGCCG
Source organism: Nocardia sp. NPDC058518 (assembly GCF_042719655.1). Lineage (NCBI taxonomy): Bacteria > Bacillati > Actinomycetota > Actinomycetes > Mycobacteriales > Nocardiaceae > Nocardia > Nocardia sp. NPDC058518. Next base: position 157,459 of record NZ_JBHXNJ010000013.1, on the reverse strand, counting down.
ACCAGCTCGCCCTCGCCTTCCAGATCATGGACGACGTCCGCGACATCGAAGGCGGCCCCGGTCTCGGCAAGGACGCGGGCGGCGACCTCGAGCGCCGCGTGCCGACCTGGCCGGTGATCGAATGGCTCGGTTCGCGCCCCGGCGCCCGGGAAATGTGGCTCGACGCGGAGATTTCCAGCGCGACGCTGCAAGAAGACCTGGTCGACAGCGGCGCGACCAAAGCTGCCCGCCTGGTCGCGATGGACGCCATCGAGAAGGCCACCCGCGCCCTTGATGTCTTCCCACCTTCCCTCGCGCGCGACGACCTGCGCGAACTCCTCCAGCAGGTGATATCCCGATGAGCTCAGCACGACTTCCTCTCCTGATCCGCGGGCTGCGGAATCTGCGCCGCGCACCGGATCTGGCCGCGCTGCGGGCCGCGCGCTCACCGCAGGAACTGGCCGCGCTCGCGCTGATCCCCGCGGGCCGCAACCTGGGTATCGCCGTCGGCCTGCTGCCCGCGACCTTGCGCGCCGAAGCCACGGCCGCGCTGCTCGCCTGTCGCGTGCTCGACGCCTTCGAAGACCTCAGCGACCGCGCGGTAGCGAGCAGTGCCGTGCTCGCGGCAGTGGACTACCTCAACGGCACCAGCGACACCCTCCCGCCGTCGCTGCCCGCGTTCGAGGGCAAGATCCGCGACAGCGAAGCGGTCGACCGGGTGCTCGCCGAACGCATCGCCGACATCAGGGCACTGCTCACGGCGTTGCCCGCGCAGGGTCGCGAGCGGGTGGGCCACGTGCTCACCGATGTCGGCCGGGTCATGGCCCGCAATATCGACGCACCACTGACCCGCGTCGCCTACAGCGAGGGCGTGCTCGGCCGGATCACCCACTACGCGTGCGCCCTGGTCGCCGAAGATGTTCTGCCCGAAGCGGATCTGCGCGAACTGACCGGCTGTGTCGCCGTGATCGCCCAGTCGGCCAACGACCTGCGCGACAACGAACTCGCGATCTACGGCGCCGCCGACCGTGAGGAACTCACGCGCATGGTGATGCTGCGCCAGCTCACCCCCGCCCTCGGCGGTTTCGCGCTGCTGGCCAAGCTCGGTCCCGGCACCCCGAGCCTGGGCGCGCGGGCGGCGATGGCGTACATGACGATCACGACCTCGGCGTTCCTGTGCGGTGCCGTCGACGCGCCCGCGCCCTTCCGGCGCCCGGTCGCCGCGGCCACGCTGGCCGCCGCCTCGCCTGCGTACTGGACCAAGATGCTCGAGCGGGTGCGCCGCAGTGGCGACGCCGCGATCCATCAAATGCTCGACGCCTCACCGGATTTCACCACCGGCTCGGCCTCGGCGTCACAGGTGCTCGGTGCGGGCGACCTCACCTCGACCGAAACCTCGCTGATGCCGCTGATCGTCGACACCACCTTCGCGCTGGTGCACACGCTGCCCGAAGGCCGCTTGACCGGCGAACTCTCCGATTCGGCCATCCGCACCATGATGATCGCCGATCACCTGGCCTTCGGTGCCATGGAACGGGTGCCGAGCCACGAACCCGACGCGATCCGGGCGCTGGCCACACGGCTGCAGCTCGCCGCTCTCGACAACAGCAGCCACCAGTAGTCGGGGAACACGTCCTCGATGATCGTCACTACTAGCGAAGGAGCTCTCCCATGAGCACCGGAACGCCCGTCGCGCCCACAGAGAAACCGCCGTTCAGCCGGCGCGTGTTCAAACTCGAGCACGCATCCAATGTCGGCCCGCTGCTCCACATCGTGTTGTGGATCGGCATGACCTCGGCCGCGCTGTTCGTGCCAGGTACCTCGACCTGGTACCTCGCGGTGCCGCTGATCATCGTGCTCTCGCTGCTCAACCTCTCGCTGACCATCGGCGTGATGCACATGCACACCCATCGCCCGCTGTTCGTGTCCAAGCTGCCCAACCGTGTCGTCGACATCCTGTGCTGCCTGCCCGGCAACCTGACCGCGGCCGAGATGCGCGAGGTGCACGTCCTCAACCATCACCGCTTCAACGACGGCCCGGGCGATGTCACCGCGACCACCGGCATGGACAAGGGCATCGGCGCCATCTGGTACTGGGTCCGCTACGGCATGGTCGTCAAGATCCACACGGTGCGCACGGTTTTCGCCGCGAACCCGGCGCCGCGCCGCCGCAAGACGCGCCACCAGTTCATCTTCGATCTGGCCGTGTACGCGGTCGTGATCGGCTCCGTCTGGTACGTCGCGGGCTTCGAGAAGTTCGTGCTCTTCTACTGGGTGCCGTTCCTGATCACCCAGGTCAACGCCGGCTACTTCGCCTGGCTGAGTCACGCCCCCGCGCGCGGCTTCACCGATGAGCCGAGCACCTCGCTGAACAACGCGGGCAACATCCTCAACTTCCTGATCTTCAACCAGGGCTACCACAGCGTGCACCACCGCTACCCCGGCATCCACTGGAGCCAGATCCCCGACAAGCTCGACTACATGCGCGACGTGAACCCCGGCGTCATCGTGCCGTATTGGATGGTGGCGCAGTCGGGTTGGCGGCTGGTCGTGCCCGGCGGCTTCCTCAACGAGGGTTACGGCAACAAGTGGAAGGCGCGCCTGGAGACGCGTTTGGAAGCGGGCACCGTCCGTTCGCGTTTCCTGCCGTGGTTCGCATGGATCTGATGACACCCCAGCAGGTTCGGGGCGTGGTGAAAACCCCCTCACGGCTCGTCCCGTTCCTGTTCTCCTTCGCCGTCTACGGTTTCGCGGGCATCACGGTGCCGCTGATGCTGCTGTTCGCGGGCGGCTGGTGGTTGCCCAAGACGGTCGACAAGGGACCGCACCTGTCCGCGGTCCCCGCGATCGCGATCGACCTCGTGCTGCTCGCGCTGTTCGCGCTGCAGCACTCGGGGATGGCCCGGCCCTCGTTCAAGGCGTTCATCACCCGCTGGGTGCCCGAGGCGCTGGAGCGGACCGTCTACATCATCGGCGTGTGCCTGGTGATGTGGGTGATCATGCTGGCGTGGCAGCCGGTGCCGCAGGTGCTGTGGTCGGCCGACGGTGCGCTCGGGGTGACACTCGACACCGGGTTCTGGATCGGTTTCGTGCTGGTCTACGCGGCTACCCTGCTGCTGAACCACTTCCACCTGCTCGGCATCAGTCAGGCCTACCGCCAGTACGTGATCCAGGTGCCGGACGCGACGGTCGACCGCCTGCAGGTGAACGGCGTCTACAAACTGGTTCGTCATCCGCTGATGACCGGTCTGCTCGTCTCGTTCTGGTTCGCCAGTGAGTTCACCGTCGGGCACCTGGTGTGGGCGCTCGGACTGACCGGGTACATCCTGCTCGGAACCTACCTGGAGGAGCGCGATCTCATCGCTCGTTTCGGTGCGTCGTATCGTGCATATGCCGCGCAGGTACCCGCGTTCTTCCCGTCCGTGCGCGCTATTTTCGGCCGATCGTCTCGGTAACCGGCACGGCCGGGCCGAGTCTGGAGAGGAATCGTCGTGAACAGTCCCGTTCGAGAACGCACTGAACACAGCTCCACAGCGACCGGCCCGGTCCGTGGCGTGGGCCGGGCCCACGCCAAGGCGATCCTGCTGGGCGAGCACACCGTGGTGCACGGGACGCCCGCCATCGCGTTCCCGCTGCCGACCCTGTCGGTGCGGGCGATCGCGCGTCCCGGCACGCCGGGCGCGGTGATCGAGGTTCCCGAAGGACATTTCGGGTTCGTCGCGGGCAACCCGAATGCCGTGGAGAACACGTTGTCCGGGCCGCGCGTCGCGGTCGAGGAGGCGTTGCGGCGCTGGGGCCTGACCGGTCACATCGCCGATGTGGTGATGGAGTGCGATATTCCGCTCGCCCGCGGGCTCGGATCGAGTGCGGCCTGCGCGGGTGCGGCGGTGCGCGCGGTCGCCGATCTGCACGGCCGGACCGTCGATCCCGCCACGCTCTACGAACTCGTGCAGTGCGGTGAACAGGTCGCGCACGGCAGGGCAAGCGGTATCGATGCGAGCGCGGTGCTCGCCGACGGCCCGATCCTGTTCCACGAAGGAACCGCCACCGCACTGGATATCGGTCTCGACGCCGCGCTGGTGATCGCCGACACCGGGGTGCCCGGGTCCACTCAGCACGCGGTCGCCGGGGTGCGCCGCACGCTCGAGCGTGATCCGCGGGCCGCGCGAGGGCTACTGGCCAGGGCCGGTGAGCTGATCAGCGGTGCCGCGGCGGACCTCTCGACCGGGCACGCCGCCTCGCTGGGCCGGGCGATGCTCGAATTCCAGGACCTCCTCGCCGAACTCGGTGTGAGCACCCCCCACATCGACACCCTGGTCGCCGCGGCGCTGGACGCGGGCGCCTACGGCGCCAAGCTCACCGGCGCCGGCCTCGGCGGCTGTGTCCTCGCGCTCACCGAAACCGGCGACGCGCGCACGGTCAGCGCCGCATTGCGCCGCGCCGGTGCGGTACAGACCTGGACGGTCCCCACCCGCAGCCTGCGTTCGGGCGCGCAGTCCCTATCCGTCTCGACATCGGAACACGGTGCCAACCAATGACTTTCACTCCCGCATCACCCGCGGCCACCGAACGTGGCGCCGTGGCCGGGCCGTCCGCCGAGGCTGTCGCGGTCGCGTATCCGAATATCGCCCTGGTGAAGTACTGGGGTAAGCGGGACGAAGAACTGTTCCTGCCCGTCACGGGCAGCCTGTCGATGACCCTCGATATCTTCCCGACCACCACGTCGGTGCGGCTGATCGAGGGACCGGCCGATGTCGTCGAGTTCAACGGTGTCGCGGCGACCGGTGCCGCCCGCGCCCGCATCGAGACGTTCCTGGATCTGGTGCGCGCCAAGGCAGGTCGCGACGACCGGGCGATGGTGGTGACGTCCAATGCCGGGCCGACCGGCGCCGGTCTGGCCTCCTCGGCGAGCGGCTTCGCGGCTCTGGCTGCTGCCGCCGCTGCCGCCTACACACTCGACGTCGACCCGCGCGCCTTGTCCCGATTGGCCCGGCGCGGCTCGGGCTCGGCCTCGCGCTCCATCTTCGGTGGATTCGTCGTCTGGCATGCCGGCGAGGGGGAAGGCGAAGCGGGGGACCTGAGTTCGTACGCGGAGCCGATCGGCGGCGACGAACTGGACCCGGCCCTGGTGGTCGCGGTGGTGAACCAGGGCGCGAAGGAGGTCTCGAGCCGTGTCGCCATGCGGCAGACCACCGCCACGTCCCCGTTCTATCGCCCGTGGGCGAAATCGTCGGTGCTCGATCTGGCGGAGATGCGCAAAGCCGTGGCACGGCAGGACCTTCCCGCGATCGGGGAGATCGCCGAGCGCAATGCCCTCGGCATGCACGCCACGATGCTCACCGCGCGCCCCGGAATCCGGTACCTGTCACCGCATTCGATCGCCATCCTCGACGCGGTACTCGCGCTGCGTGCCGAGGGGATCATGGCGTATGCCACGATCGATGCGGGCCCGAATGTCAAGGTGCTGTGCACCCGTGCCGACGCACCACAGGTCAACGCCGTCCTGGACGGCCTCGGCGACTTCGTCACCACGCGGACCGCGCACATCGGGCCCGGCGTGTCCCTGACGACGTCGGCGGCTCCTGCGGCGGGAGGCGATCGATGATCAGTTGTCGCGCACCGGGCAAGCTCTTCATCGCCGGTGAGTACGCCGTGGTCGAGCCGGGACACCTCGCGGTGCTCACGGCGGTCGACCGCTACGCGACCGCCACGGTGACAGCGGCGGATCCGGGCGAGGCCATCACCCTGCATTCGGATCTGGACGGCGGCATCACGCTGTCGTGCGGGCGTCACGGTGACGAATTGGTGCCCACTTCCGATACTGTTGTGCCAGCGGCATTTTCCTACGTTTTCGCGGCGGTGTCGGTCGTGCACCGGCTGCTCGTGGAACGTGCGATCCCCGTCTCTTCGTTCCGTCTGAGCGTCACCGCAGACCTCGGTGACGCCGACGGTCGCAAGTTCGGCTTGGGTTCCAGCGCGGCCGTCACGGTGGCGACCGTCGCCGCCCTCGGGCAGTACTTCGCCCTCGGCCTCGATCCCATGGACCGGTACCGACTGGCCATGCTCGCCACGATCGCGGTCAACCCGCGTGCCTCGGGTGGCGATATCGCCGTGAGCACCTGGGGTGGCTGGCTCGCCTACCGGTCCCCGGACCGCGCGCAGGTGGCTGCCTCGCTCGCCCGCGACGGCGTCGAGGCAGCCCTGCGCTCACCGTGGCCTGGCCTGTCGGTCCGCCCGCTGCCCACCCCGACCGAGCTCACCGTGCAGGTCGGCTGGACCGGAAACCCGGCCTCCACACCGGCACTGGTCGCCGGACTCGACGGTGACCGCAGCACCTTCCGGGCGCACAGCAACGACTGCGTCGAACGACTCGTCGCCGCCATCGAGGCCGACGACCCCCGGGCCATGCGAGTCGAAATCGACAGCGCGCGAACACTACTCGTCGACCTCGACGCCAATTCGGGCCTCGGCATCATGACGCCACGTCTGCACGCGCTGTGTGAGGCGGGTGCTGCGGTCGGCGCGGCGGCGAAGCCCTCGGGCGCCGGTGGTGGTGACTGCGGGATCGCGCTCATCGAGCGCACCCGGCCCGCCGCGATCGCCGAACTCACCGGCCGCTGGATCAGCGCCGGAATCCGCCCGCTGCCCCTGCGGACCCACCCAGTCGAAGGGGACCACCGATGATCGCCGATCGCAAGGACGACCACGTCCGCCACGCGGTGAACCACCAACGCCAGGCCACCGGGGTCAGTGACTTCGACTCCGTCACCTTCGTTCATCACGCCCTCGCGGGCATCGACGCCGAAGACGTCTCCCTCGCGGTGGATGTCGCCGGAAAGCAGTGGGACACGCCACTGTTCGTCAACGCGATGACCGGTGGCAGCACCAAGACCGGCGAGATCAACCGCCAACTCGCCATCGCCGCCCGCGAGACCGGAATCCCCATCGCCTCCGGATCGATGAGCGCCTACTTCCGTGACCCGGCGGTCGCGGGCACCTATCGCGTGCTGCGGCAGGAGAATCCGCACGGCTTCGTGATGGCCAATGTGAATGCGAACGCGACCGTCGACCAAGTGCGCAGCGCCATCGACCTCCTCGAGGCCGACGCACTGCAGATCCACCTCAACGCCGTGCAAGAAGTGGTCATGCCAGAGGGCGACCGCTCGTTCGGGTCGTGGCCGCGCCAGATCGAGCGCATCGTCGCCGACACCGCAGTGCCGGTCTTCGTCAAGGAAGTCGGGTTCGGACTGAGCAGGCAGACCGTCACCTGGTTGCGGGACGCGGGCGTGTCGGTGGCCGACGTCGGCGGCCGCGGCGGCACCAATTTCGCTCGTATCGAGAACGATCGGCGCGTCGGCGGCGACTTCGGGTTCATCGAGAGCTGGGGCCAGTCCACCCCGAACTGCCTGCTCGACTGCGCCGACATCCCCGGCATCGATATCGCCGCCTCCGGCGGCATCCGCTCGCCACTGGACATCGCGCGCGCACTCGCGCTGGGCGCCAACGCGACCGGCGTCGCAGGCGCGTTCCTGGAAACCCTGGTGAGCCAGGACACCGCCGCCCTGGTGGACAAGATCGGGACCTGGCTCGACCAACTGCGCACCATCCTCACCGTCCTCGGCGCCCGCACCCCAGCGGATCTGGTCGGCGCCGACCTGCTCATCACCGGCGATGTCGCGAGCTTCTGCCTGCTTCGCGGTATCGACGCCGCAGCACTTGCCCACCGGAGCCCCTGGTGGCGTGAATCCGAAAATCGAGAAGGAGTCACCCATGAATGACATGTCGTACGCGGCGGTGCCGCTGCAATGGGTGGGACCTGTGCGTATTACCGGAAACGTCGTCGACGATGCCGTCGACGTTCCCCTCGCCACCTACGAAACCCCGCTGTGGCCCTCGGTCGGGCGCGGCGCGCGGATCAGCACCCTGGCCGAGAAGGGCATCGTCGCGACGCTGATCGACGAGCGGATGACCCGCTCGATCCTGCTGGAAGCCGACGACGCCTACACCGCCTACACCACTGTTCAGCAGTTAGAAGCCCGCATGGCCGAGCTCCAGGAGGTGGTCTCGGGCAGTAGTCGTTTCGCCCGGCTCATCGACCTGCACCACCAGATCGCGGGCAACCTGCTGTTCCTGCGATTCGAATTCACCACCGGTGACGCCTCGGGCCACAACATGGCAACCCTGGCGAGCGATCACTTGATGGATCACATCCTGTCGACCATGCCCGGGGTGCGCTACGGCTCGATCTCGGGCAATTACTGCACCGACAAGAAGGCCACGGCGGTCAACGGCATTCTCGGTCGCGGCAAGAACGTGATCACCGAACTGCTCGTTCCCCGCGAGGTGGTCGGGCAGCGGCTGCACACCACCGCGGCGCAGGTGGTGCAGCTCAATATCCGCAAGAACCTGATCGGCACCCTGCTGGCGGGTGGAATCCGTTCCGCCAACGCGCATTACGCCAACATGCTGCTCGCGTACTACCTGGCGACCGGTCAGGACGCCGCCAATATCGTCGAAGGATCCCAGGGCATCACCCATGCCGAGGATCGCGACGGTGACCTCTACTTCTCGTGCACCCTGCCCAACCTGATCGTGGGCACGGTCGGCAACGGCAAGCACGCGAGTTTCGTCGACGAGAATCTGGAACGGCTGGGGTGCCGCGAAGACCGGCAGCCCGGCGAGAACGCCCGACGCCTCGCGGTGATCGGGGCGGCCACCGTGTTGTGTGGGGAGCTGTCGTTGATGGCGGCACAGACCAATCGCGGTGAATTGATGCGCGCACATACCCAGTTCGAGCGGTCCACCACGAGCAACGGAATCCCACGATGACAATTACGCCGGTCGGTATCCACGACCTTTCGTTCGCCACCACCCACTACGCTCTCGATCACGCTGTCCTCGCCGAGCGACTCGGGGTCGACCGCGACAAGTTCTACCTCGGCATCGGCCAGGAGAAGATGAGCGTCGCCGCGGCCGACGAGGACATCGTCACCATCGCCGCGGCCGCCGCCAAGCCGATCCTGGAACGGCACGGCACCGACAACATCCGCACCGTGCTGCTGGCCACCGAAACCGGTGTCGACCAGTCCAAAGCCGCTGCGCTGTACCTGCATTCGCTGATCGGGCTGCCCAATGCCGCCCGGGTCGTCGAGCTCAAGCAGGCCTGCTACGGCGGCACCGCCGGGCTGCAGTTCGCGGCGGGCCTGATCGCCCGCGACCCGTCGCAGCGCGTGCTGGTGATCGCCGCCGACATCGCCAAGTACGAACTCGACACCCCGGGGGAGCCGACCCAGGGCGCCGCCGCCGTCGCGATGCTCGTCACCGCGGACCCGGCGATCCTGGCGCTGGACCCGGTGTCGGGCCTCTACAGCGCCGACATCATGGACTTCTGGCGCCCGAACTACCGCACCGAGGCCATCGTGGACGGCAAGACCTCGGTCAACGCCTACCAGAAGGCCGCCCAGGAGGCGTGGACCGACTACCGCCGCCAGGGTGGCCGCGAACTCGGTGAGTTCGCCGCGTTCTGCTACCACCAGCCCTTCACCAAGATGGCCTACAAGGCACACCGCCACCTGCTCGAAAGCCAGGGCCACACCGCCGACGCCGACGCGATCGAGGCCGCGATCGGCAGTACGACCACCTACAACCGCACGGTCGGCAACAGCTACACCGCCTCGCTCTACCTCGGCCTCGCCTCGCTGCTCGATCACGCCGACGACCTCACCGGCAAGGCGCTGGCCATGATCAGCTACGGGTCGGGCAGTGTCGCCGAATTCTTCAGCGGCACAGTGGTGCCCGGCTACCGCGAACACCTGCGGACCGCGGCGAACCAGGCGGCCATCGGCTCGCGGGAGCTGCTCGGCTACGAGCGCTACCGGGAACTGCACGAGGCCACCTCGCCCAGCGACGGCGCGTACCACGCCATGGTCGAGGAAACGCGGCGCCCGTACCGGCTGGCCGCCGTCTCCGGTCACAAACGCATCTACGAATCCCGCTGAGGTCGCCCCATGAGCAGTAACGACACCCGCCACGTCCAGGTCATGATCGTGGGCAGCGGGCTCTCCGGCCTCGGCACCGCCATCCGGCTGAGCCAGCGTGGCCTGTCCGACTTCGTGGTCATCGAACGTGGCCCCGATGTCGGCGGCACCTGGCGCGACAACACCTACCCGGGTGCTGGCTGCGATGTTCCCTCGCATCTGTACTCGTACTCGTTCGCACTCAATCCCGACTGGTCCCGGTCGTTCTCGCCGCAGCCGGAGATCGAGCAGTACCTGCGCACCGTGTCCGAACGCTACGGCGTTCGCGACAAGCACATCTTCGACTGTGCGATGACCGCGGCCCGCTGGAACGATGCCGACGGCCGATGGGATATCGAGACCAGCAAGGGCACCTTCACCGCCGACTTCATCGTGTCGGCCGCGGGTGTGCTCGCCGAGCCGAATCTTCCCGATATCAAGGGCATCTCGAGCTTCGAGGGCGAGATCTTCCACTCCGCGCGCTGGAACCACGACGCCACGCTGGCCGGCAAGAAGGTCGCCGTCATCGGCACCGGATCCTCGGCGGTGCAGATCGTCCCGTCGATCGCGCCCGAGGTGGAGCACCTCGACGTCTACCAGCGCACCGCCACCTGGGTGATGCCGCAGATCTCGCGGCCCTACCTGGCACCGGAACGCTTCGCCTTCAAGCACATTCCGGGTCTGCAACGGTTGATGCGTGCGCTGATCTACACCACGCGCGAGCTGTTCGTGATCACCCAGGTGAAGTATCCGTGGACCGGCATCGTGCTGGAAACGGTCGGGCGGTTCAAGATGCGCTTCGAGATCCGTGACCCTGAGCTGCGGCGAAAAGTGTTGCCCGAGCATCGCATCGGGTGCAAGCGCATGCTCGTGTCGAACAAGTTCTACGGTGCGCTCGATCGCGACAACGTCGACGTCGTCACCGACGGCATCGCCGAGGTCCGCAGCGGTTCGATCGTGTCCGAGGACGGCACGGAGCGGGAGGTGGACGCCATCGTGCTGGCCACCGGCTTCCATGTCGCCGATTCGCCGACGTTCAACCTCTACACCGGTCGCGACGGCCGGACCGTGTCCGAGGCAGCCGATGCCGAGGGCTACCAGATGTACAAGGGCACGACCGTCGCGAACTTCCCGAACATCTTCTTCATGCTCGGCGCCAACTCCGGGTTGAACTACACCTCGCTGATCTACATCATCGAATCCCAGATCAACTACATCGTCGACGCCATCACCACCATGGAGCAGCGCAACCTGCAGTCGTTCGAGGTCCGCCTGGACGCGCAGGTCGAATACAACCAGCAGCTGGCGCCGAAGATGGCCCGCACCGTGTGGGTCAACGGCGGCTGCACCAGCTGGTTCCTCGACAAGCACGGCAACAACTCCGCGCTGTGGCCCGACTTCAGCTTCAAGTATCGACGCATGGTGCGGAAGTTCGACATCGACGCCTACGACACCACGACGAAGACACTGTGACCGCAACGTCGGCGCGCCACACCCGCGTCGCGATCATCGGCGCCGGTTTCGCCGGGCTTGGTGTGGCTGTTCGACTGCGCCAGTTGGGGATCACCGACTTCGTCGTCTTCGAGCGTGCCGGTGATGTCGGCGGAACCTGGCGCGACAACACCTATCCCGGTGCCGGGTGCGATGTACCGTCGCAGCTGTATTCGTATTCGTTCGCCCCCAATCCGGACTGGACGCATTCGTTCTCGACGCAGCCGCAGATTCAGCAGTACGTCCAGGATGTGGTGGACCGGGAAGGCGTCCGCGATTCGATCGTCCTCGATTGCGAGGTCACCGACGCGCGGTGGAACAACGACACCGCGCGGTGGGAGATCCGGACCAGCCGCGGCGCCTACACCGCCGACATCACGGTGTCGGCCGCCGGTCCGCTGAGCGCTCCGAATCTGCCCGATATCAAGGGCATCAACACCTTTCGTGGCCCGATCTTCCATTCCGCGCGCTGGGACCACGAGTTCGAGCTCGCGGGCAAGCGGGTGGCGGTCGTCGGTACCGGCGCGTCCGCGATCCAGATCGTGCCGTCCATCGCGGGTGAGGTCGCCCGGCTGGACCTGTACCAGCGCAGCGCGCCCTGGGTGCTGCCGCGGATGGGACGCAAGTACAGCCGGCTGGAACGCCTGTACTACCGGCGGGTTCCTGGTGCTCAGCGGCTGGCGCGGATCGGCGTGTACTGGGTGCGTGAGTCTTTCGTGCTCTGGCAGTCCAAGTACCCGCCGTTCGCCGACTTCTTCGCGCGTGGTGCGCGTTTGAAGATGTGGTGGGTGATCCGGGACCGGAAGCTGCGTCGCACACTTACCCCCGGCTATCGCCTCGGATGCAAGCGAATGCTGATCTCGAACGTGTACTACCCGGCACTGGCTCGCGACAATGTCGAGGTCGTCGCCGACGGCATCGCCGAGTTCCGCGAACAGTCGATCGTCGCCAACGACGGCACCGAGCGCGAAGTCGACGCCGTCGTACTGGCGACGGGGTTCCGGATCGCCGACTCGCCGACCTACGACCTGATCAGCGGGCGGGACGGGCGCACCCTGTCGGAGGTTTTCGGCGCCGGGGGACTGAGCGTGTACAAGGGCACGACCATCGCGAACTTCCCGAATATGTTCCTGATGATCGGCCCGAACTCGGCACTGAGCTACACCTCGGCGATCTTCACCATCGAAGCGCAGATCAACTACATCATCGACGCGATCACGACGATGGATGCCAGTGGCCTGCGAACAGTCGAGGTGCGCGAGGACGCGCAGACCGCCTACAACCGGGACCTGCAGGAGAAGTTCGACGGCACCGTCTGGAACGCGGGCGACTGCACCAGCTGGTTCGTCGACGAGAACGGCCACAACGCCACCCTGTGGCCGGACTTCAGCTTCCGGTTCCGGCGGATGTTGCAGAGCTTCGACGTCGAGGCCTACGAGACGACCCGGTCAGAATGAATTCTGCCGGGAGCTGACGGTCGGCGGCCGTGAGGAGGCGCGCAGCGGGTTCGCGGTGGGGAAGGTGATCGACGGCAGGGTCACCCACATGCGAACCCGGGTGCCGTTCTCGTCGTGGTCGAAGGTGAGATCCTCGGTGAGTACCCGCATCATCTCCACCCCGCGACCGCGATAGCCGGGGTCGGTGGGCGTGGGGATCCAGTTGCCGTTGTCGGCGATCTCGAGCACCACCCGGTCGCCGTCGCAGCGGGCTGTGAGGCTGACGCGGCCGGGTTCGGTGTCGCGGTAGGCGTGTTCGACGCTGTTGCTGCAGGCCTCGTTGGCCGCGGCGACGAGGTCGGCGGCCAAGTCGTGCGGGACCGCGGCGGTGGCGAACCAGCGGTAGAGACCCCGGCGCACACCGGCCAATTCGGCTGCGGCAGCGGGGAAGTCGAGCCGCAGCGGCTCCGGGGGCTGCCGGTAGACGACCATGGCGACGTCGTCGTCGTAGCCCGCGGGCGGGCACAGCCGCGACAGCACCGCGTCGGCGACATCGCGGGGGAGCGCGGCACCGGTCTCACTGAGCACCTCGGCGATCTTGACGAAGCCCTCGGCGATGTCGTACCCGCGTTGCTCGACGAGGCCGTCGGTGAACAGCACCAAGGTCGCGCCAGGGGGGAGCGCCGTGGTGGCTTCGGGCCTGCGTGGGGTGTCGAAGGTGGCCAGGGGGACCGCGCGTCCGCCTTCGAGGATCCGGCCCGGTCCGCCGGGCGGTGCGAGCACCGGCGGCATGTGGCCCGCGTTCGAGTACCGCACCATCCCGCGCTCGGGATCGAGCACGGCCGCGCACACCGTCGTACACATGGCGCCCGGGATCCGGGAGGCCACGGCGTCCAGTTCGGCGAGCAACTGCGCCGGTCCGGCGCCCCGCAGCAGCAGAGCCCTTGCCGCGGTGCGCAATTGGCCCATCACCACGGCCGCGGACAGACCACGGCCGACACAGTCGCCGACGACCACACCGATGGTGCCGTCGCGCAACGGCACCACGTCGTACCAGTCGCCGCCGATCTCCAACGGTGGCAGGGCGGGTTCGTAGTGCACCGAGAACCGGGGCGGCAGTTCGATCGGTCCGAGCATCGCCCGCTGCAGGGTGAGCGAGGTGGCGCGGGCCTGATCGAAGTTGCGGGCGCGCTGCAGTGCGACGCTGAGATGACCGACGAGCAGTGAGTACAGCGCCCAGTCGGCGGCGCTCACCGCGCGTGGGGCACCGAAGCGCACCCACAGCGCCGCGTCACCGGTCTCGCCGAGCGGAGCGACGACCGCGTCGACCCCGCCCTCGTCACCGGTGATGGCCGAGAGCCCACGGGCGGATTGCCTGCGCGAGCGGTCGAGCAGGGCCTGGGTGTCGTCGTCGAGCACGACGGGGCCGTCCGCGCGCGGGCCGCTCTGCCGCATCGGCGTGACGGTGAATTGCGGTGCGATGCCGGTGGTTTCGGGTTCGGGATCCGCTTCTTGGCTGCTCGTCGGTGTCACACCGCAGGAGAAGACATCGGGGCGCCCGGTCCGGCTCGGCCAGATCGCCACCAGGGCGGTCTCGGCGCCCATGGTCCGGCGCAGTTCGTCGAGTCCGACCGCGAGGACCTCCACCATGCTCGTCGCCGCGCCGACGGCGGTGGCCAGGCGGGAGGCCGCCTGGTCGCGGGCCTGTGCGTCGTGTTCGGCGGTCACATCCCGCACGGTGCCGACGAAGATCTGTTCGTCGTTCTCCTGCTTCACCAGCGAGCTCGCGCTCACCGCCAGCCAGCGTTCCCGGCCGTCGCGATGACGAATCGGCATCACGAATCGCGATGCCTCCGTGCCGATCTGGGGATAGCCGGCGCGATCGGTCAGTGCCCACGGATGCGGTAGCCCGAACGGCACCTCGCCTGCGCCGTATCCGGTGAGCACCCCGAACGCGGAGTTCACCTCGACGATGGTGCCGTGGTCGTCGGCGACGAAGAACCCGTCCTGCAACGATTCGACCAGCGCGGTGCGAAACGCGTCGCGGCCTTCGAGATCCTCCGCGCGGGAACGCTGTTGCTCGTAGCGGCGGGTGCCGTCGAGATAGCCGCGGGTGGCGATGTCGAGGGCCGCCATGGTCTGCAGCAGGAATTCCAGTGCTACCTCGGCGCGGCGCGGATCGGCCTGCGTTTCGGCGTCCTCGGCAACGGTCCGGAAATGGTGCTCGGTGAGATCGAGCAGGCTGATGCCCTCGACGAGGGCCCGCCGCCCGAGGTCGTATCCCTCCGAGAGGCCGGCCTGGCCTGGCGCGGCGACGTGACGGCGCATGGCCACCGAGTAGTCGTCGAGAAATGCGACCAGGACAGCGCTCATCGGCAACCTCTTATCGGCCAGGTCTGTGGGAACAGGCCGCGGTGTCGCGGCCTCACGGGCAGGGCCCACGGAAACGCGCCGCGAGCACCAGTGCGTCGTCGGTGTCCTTCGCGTCGCGCGCGAGGAGATCGCCCGCGATGGCGGTGGCGGGTTTGGCCAGGTCCAGTGATTCCGGGCCGACCGCGACGATCCCGTCGGTGGCCATCAGCAGCAGATCGCCGGGGCGGATCGGCAGTGTCTGCGGCTGCAGGTGCGACGGCAACCGGTACCCGACGATGCCGCCGGTGAGCAGCATCGTCGCCCGCAGCTCCGGACCGGCCGGACCGAGGGTGAGCAGTCGCGAATCGACATTGCCGACGCCGAGCCATTGCAGCGTCTCGCCCGGTTCGATCAGCGCCAACGACACCGCGGCACCACGGGTTTCGACCATCGCGCGATGACAGAGCACCATCAGCACGTCCAGCGGTTCGCCGCAGTTCTCGGTGAGGATGAGCGTCGCGCGATCGGCAGCCTCGGCCGCGGGCGCACCGTGACCGAGCCCGTCGAGCACCGCGAACAGCACGCCCGCGCCGGTGTCGAGGACGAGCGCGCGGTCACCGGAGACGTCCTGACCGGGCAGTGCCCGGCCGGCCGTCGACCACTCCATGCGCCCGATGATCCCGTCCTCATGCAACGTCGGGTACCCACTTCCACATCTCGATCAACGTCCCGCGGCCCGGGGCGGAATCGATGGTGAGGCGGTCCATCAGCCTGCGCGCGCCGGGCAGTCCGAGTCCGAGTCCGCGGCCGGTGGAATAGCCGTCTTCCAGCGCGCGGGGAATGTCACGGATGCCGGGGCCCTGGTCCTCGGCCTGGATGACGAGTGCGCGGCGACCTTCGCGCAAATCGATGAGCAGCCTGATCTCGCCGCTGCCCGCGTAACTGGTGATGTTGCGGGCGATTTCGGAGATGGCGGTGGAGATCATGGTGCGGTCGGTGAGGGTGAAACCGAGGTCACCGGCCAACTCGCTCCCGGCCTGCCGGGCGGTGACGATGTCCTCGGACACCTTGACCGCGATCGCCACCTGCTCAGCGGCCACTGTCGCGACCGTCTCGTCGCCGCGGGTGCCGATTCAGCCAGGAGAGGCCTTCCTCGAGATCCAGCGCGGTGTGCATGTCTTCGAATGTAAGGCCCAGCTGGACCATGGCGAAGGCGACTTCGGGTTGCAGCCCGACGATGACGGTTTCCGCGCCGCGCAACTGGGTCATGTGCGCGATGGTGCGCAACGAGCGCGCGGCGAAGGAGTCCATCACGTCGATGGCTGTGACGTCGACGATGATGCCGGTCGCGCGGTAGCGACTGACCTGCTTCATCAGGTCGTCCTGCAACCGTTCGGTGTCGGCATCGGTCAACGCCGACTGCACCGACGCGATCAGGTACGTGCCCTGCTTGAGAATAGGTACCGGCATGGTGGCTTGGTCAGCGCCCGTCCCGCTCGCTCAAGCGTTCGGTGACTCGCGAGACCTCGTACCCGAGCAGACGTTCGGCCTCTTCGATACCGCCCTGCAGGTCGCCGACCGCGTTCATCTTGGACAGATCGAGGCCGATGGTCACCAGGGTCAGCGCGATCTCCGAGGACAGGCCGGTGATGATCACGCTGGCGCCCATCAGGCCGGACGCGTCGACGGTCTGCACGAGGTGGTTGGCCACCACGGAGTCGATCGCGGGCACACCGGTGATGTCGATGACGACCACCTTGGCGCGATTGGCGCGGATGGCGCGCAGCAGCTGCTCGGTGAGCTGGCGGGCGCGCTGGGAGTCGAGCACACCGATGATCGGCAGGATGAGCAGCTGCTCGCGGACCTGCAACACCGGGGTGGACAGCTCGCGGATGGCCTCTTGCTGGCGGCTGATGACGCGCTCGCGCTCCTGCACGAACGACACGGCCACGGTGTTGGCGATGCGGTTGGCGGCCGGTTCGTAGGCGTCGAGCACGCGATTGAGCAGCTCGAAGTTGGACTGGTACTTCTCGAAGAGGCTGCGTGCCAGCACATCGCGCAGCAGCAGGACGATGCCGATGACCTCGTCGGTCTCGACGCCTCGCGGAATGATGCGCTCGGACAGGTCGCGGGCGTAGGCCTGCAGTGCCTCGACGCTACCGGTGACGAGCACCTCGACGTAGTTGTCGTACATCGACGTCGCCTCGGAGAAGATCTCCTCCGGGGTCATCGCGGTCAGCAGTTCGGCCTCGGTGATGCGCCGTGCCCACTCTTCCCGCAGCCCGGTGCGGTTCTGCCGCAGGTGCTCGACCAGCTGCGGGAGCAGATTGTCGAGCGGCTGCACCGGCAGCGAATCCGCCGAAAGACTCGTGGACACCTCGGACATGGAAACCCCTGCCCCTTTCGACGACGGACGTTCTCGGTGCGCACAGTGCGCGTTGAGCCTGAGCCTACTCATACCCCCTCGGTGGTGCTGCCCAAACGTGGCGCGCTCGGCTATTCCGGGGCGAACCCGCGTTCCAGTGCGCGCAGTGCCCGGTCCAGATACACGGTGAGATCGGTATCGCCGCGCTCGAGCCAGGCATCGAACGCGGCACGCGCGGCGGCCAGGGTGGTGCGCCCGATGGCGAGGGGAATCAGGTCGCCCGCGCTAGCGCCGAGGCGGCTCGCGGCGAACTCGCCGACGGCGTGTTCCCACGCGTCGTAGTGCGCCCCCGCGCCCGCCGAAAGTGCGGGTACCCCGGAGACCAGCCGCATCCTGGTGCGCAACTCGGGGATGTCCTCAGCGCGATATCTGTTGGCCGCCACCACGATTCGACGCACCGCCGCCATCATCGGCTCCTCGCCGGGTACGGCGGCGAACGCGGCGCGAAGGTCGTCGACCTCGTTGTCGAACTGGTGCCACAGCACCTCGGCCTTGGTGGGGAAGTAGCGGAAGAAGGTGCGCTCGCTCACCCCTGCCTCGGCGGCGATGCGTTCGACGGTGACGTCGTCGAATCCGTGCTCGGCGAACAGTTTCATCGCGATCACCTCGAGCTCGCGACGGGTGGTGCGCCGCGGGCGCCCGCGGTGCCCCGATTGCTTCGGAATCGACATCGGGGCGCGCGGCGGCGGGGCGGACATGGATACAGGATAGGGACTCGGCGAGCTTTCGACCTGCACGAGCTATTGATTATGTCAGTCACTGACGTTAATGTTGGCGCCATGTTCGTGGCGCACCTCACATCGCCCGAGGCAGGTGTGCGCGCCGCCGCGGGAGTGATTCTGGTCATTCCGCTCGGTGCGACCGAGCAGCACGGCCCGCATCTGCCGCTCTCGACCGACAGCGACATCGCGTCGGCGGTGTGTCGCCGGGTCGCGGCCGAGCGCTCTGATGTGCTCATCGCGCCTGCCCTGGCCTACGGGGCCAGCGGCGAGCACGCGGGGTTCGCGGGCACCTTGTCGATCGGACAGGCGGCGCTGGAACTGCTCGTCGTCGAACTGTGCCGCTCCGCCACGGACACGTTCGCTCGGATCGTGCTGGTCAACGGGCACGGCGGCAATGTGGAAGCCCTGCGCCGAGCCGTCGCCTTGTTGCGGTCGGAGTCGCGCGACGTGCGTGTGTTCTCGCCCGGCTATGGCGGCGACCCGCACGCCGGGCGCACCGAGACCTCGATCCAGCTCGCGCTGAGCCCCGACCTGGTGCGCACCGAACTGGCCGAAGCGGGGGACTGTCGCCCGCTGACCGAACTGCTGCCGCTGCTGCGCGAGGGCGGAGTGCGGGCAGTGAGCCCCAATGGAATCCTCGGCGACCCCACCGGATCGAGTGCCCGCGAAGGCACCGGCCTGCTGCGGGCCGCCACTACCGCATTGCTGGAAGACCTGCGCCGATGGTGGCCGCAGGATCATGAGGAAGGACCCCGATGAATCCCTGGTTCGAGACCGTTGCCGAGGCGCAGCGGCGCGCCCGCAAGCGTCTGCCGAAGTCGGTGTACGGCGCGCTGATCGCCGGTTCGGAACGCGGACAGACCATCGAAGACAACCAGACCGCGTTCACCGAACTCGGTTTCGCCCCGCACTGCGCGGGTCCGATCGGCGACCGTGACCAATCGACCACGGTGCTCGGTCAGCAGGTGTCCATGCCGGTGCTGATCTCGCCGACCGGCGTGCAGGCGGTGCACCCCGACGGTGAGGTCGCCGTCGCGCGCGCCGCGGCGGCACGCGGAATCGCCATGGGGCTCAGCTCTTTCGCGAGCAAGCCCGTCGAGGATGTGCTCGCCGCCAACCCGGCGACCCTGTTCCAGCTGTACTGGTGCGGCAACAAGGACCAGATCCTCGAGCGGATGGCCAGGGCCAAGAAAGCCGGCGCGGTCGGCCTGATCCTCACCCTGGACTGGTCGTTCTCGCACGGCCGCGACTGGGGCAGCCCGGTGATCCCGGAGTCGCTGAACCTGCGCACGATGATGAAGTTCGCGCCGCAGACCCTCGCGCGCCCGCGCTGGCTCGCGACATACCTGCGCTCGGGCAGCATCCCCGACCTCACCGCGCCCAATATGGCGGTCGGCGGCGGCGCGGCGCCCGGATTCTTCGGCGCCTACGGCGAATGGATGCAGACACCGGCACCCGACTGGGACGATGTCGCCTGGATCTGCGAGCAGTGGGACGGGCCGGTACTGCTCAAGGGCGTGATGCGCGTCGACGACGCCCTGCGCGCCGTCGACGCGGGCGTGGCAGGCATCTCGGTGTCCAACCACGGCGGCAACAATCTCGACGGCACCCCCGCCGCCATCCGGGCACTGCCGGTGCTCGCCGATGCGGTCGGCGACCAGATCGAGGTCCTCCTCGACGGCGGCATCCGGCGCGGCAGCGATGTCGTGAAGGCGGTGGCGCTCGGTGCGCGTGCGGTGCTGATCGGGCGCGCCTCCCTGTGGGGTCTGGCGGCCAACGGGCAGGCCGGCGTCGAGAACGTTCTCGACATCCTGCGTGGCGGAATCGATTCCGCGTTGCTGGGTCTGCGCAAGACCTCGATCTCCGACCTGACCCGCGACGACATCATCGTTCCCGCCGGCTTCGAACGCGCGCTGGGGGTCGATACGGGGCAAAAGGATTCCGGCAACCGGGATTTCGCGTCCAACGGAACAGTCGTCAGCGGCGCCCCGGCTGGATAGTATCGGCGGTTGGGCATCACCGTCAGAGGGGGAATTCGTGAGTGTGGTTTCGGATATCGAGGGTTCGCGTAGTCGAATCATGATGTCGCGCAGCGTGTCCTACACGCTGCCCGCCGTGGTGGCGGTGGCACTGGTCTCGGCCGGATGTGGCACCGCCACACCGAAACCGGCACCGCGCGCGGCGTCGACCACACTCACGACCACCTCGAAACCCCCGACGACCACATCCCGGGCGCCCACGACCACCTCGGCCGCCGCCAAACCGGCGGCTGTCGGTGTCTGCGTGGACAAGACGACCAACGTCCGCGTGGCCGACGAACAGTGCGACAGCGCCGACACCAACTACAAGCGGTTCTGGTACCAGCACACCGACACCTTCGTGTACCCGGCGATCGGCGTCGCCGTCGCTCTCGCCGCGGGCAGTTTCCTGCGCCCGACCAGCGGCGAGGTCTTCGACCGCGGTGCGCCTGCCAAAGGCGGCAGCGTCGCGCGCGGTGGTTTGGGCAAGGCCCGCCCCGACTCCTCCGGCGGCAGCGGCAGCGGCGGGTCCTAGTCCTCGCCGGGCGCGGCGGGCTGCAGCCGGCCGACCGGTTCGGCCGCGTTCGCGCCGCGGTGATGGTCGACGAGCACGTCGTAGATCTCCGCGAGGGTGGCGAGCTGGTCGCGATCCAGCACGTCGATCATGTGTTTGCGCACGCTGCGCACATGGGCGGGCGCGGCCGTGGTGAGCAGTTGCCCGCCGGTCGGGGTCAGTTTCGCCACCGTGCGGCGCTGGTCGTGCGGCATCGTCTCGCGTGAGACCAGGCCGCGCTTCTGCATGCGGGTGATCTGGTGCGAGAGCCTGCTCTGCGACCATTCGAGCGCGCAGGCCAGATCGGCGAAGGTGAGCCGCTGGCCTGGTGCGTCGGCTAGGTAGACCATCACGGAATATTCGACATAGCTCAGGTTCGCTGCCCGGCCTGCGTCACGTCCGATCGCCGCGGCGATCAGGTCGCGGGTCCGGACATAGCCCAGCCAGGCACGCATTTCGACATCATCGAGCCACTGTGGATCGGTCACGATCGAGCTCCAGATTCTGAAGGTGCAGGCTTCGGATTGAACGGCGCACGCCCGCCACCGCCCGGAGAATGGGTAGCACCGTTTGGGTTGAACGTGCAACCTCGACATTGGTTAGGGTCGGTCGGGAACCTCACATAGGGTTGCCTAACCACCGTGCGGGTATGGGTGGTGGATAGGCTGCGGATTGCTTTGTGACCAGCCCTGCCTGGTGCTCCGCAGTGTTGCGGTGCCCGCCCTGCCCGAAGGAGTGCGATCCGTGACCGCGCCGGAGTTCCGCTATTCCGATCTGCTGCCCATCGGCGCCGACGAGACGCCCTACCGCCTGCTCACCACCGAGGGGGTCAGCACCGTCGAGCACAACGGGCGCACCTTCTTGCAGGTCGAGCCCGAGGCGCTGCGGCTGCTGACCGAGACGGCGATCCACGACATCAGCCACTACCTGCGCCCCGCGCACCTGCGGCAGCTGCGCAAGATCATCGACGACCCGGAGTCCTCGGGCAATGACCGCTTCGTCGCGCTCGACCTGCTCAAGAACCTCAACATCTCCGCCGGTGGCGTGCTGCCGATGTGCCAGGACACCGGCACCGCGATCGTGATGGGCAAGAAGAGCGAGGGTGTGCTCACCGGTGTCGACGACGCCGAATGGCTCAGCCGCGGCATCTTCGACGCCTACACCAAGCTGAACCTGCGCTACTCCCAGCTCGCCCCGATCACCATGTGGGACGAGAAGAACACCGGTACCAATCTGCCCGCCCAGATCGAGCTGTATTCGACCGAGGGCGACGCCGACAACCCGGTGTACAAGTTCCTGTTCATGGCCAAGGGCGGCGGTTCGGCCAACAAGTCGTTCCTGTACCAGGAGACCAAGGCCGTCCTGAACCCCGAGCGCATGCTCGAGTTCCTCGACGAGAAGATCCGCTCGCTCGGCACCGCGGCCTGCCCGCCGTACCACCTCGCCGTGGTCATCGGTGGCACCAGCGCCGAATTCGCCTTGAAGACAGCGAAGTACGCGTCCGCGCACTACCTCGACAACCTGCCCACCGAGGGCTCGATCACCGGTCACGCGTTCCGTGACGTCGAGCTCGAGGAAGAGGTCTTCCAGCTCACCCGTGAGTTCGGCATCGGCGCGCAGTTCGGCGGCAAGTACTTCTGCCACGACGTGCGCGTGGTCCGCCTGCCCCGGCACGGCGCGTCCTGCCCCGTCGCGATCGCCGTCTCCTGCTCGGCCGATCGCCAGGCGCTGGCCAAGATCACCAAGGACGGCATCTTCCTGGAGCAGCTGGAAACCGAACCGGCCCAGTACCTTCCGGAGCAGACCGCCGACATCCTCGGTGGCGATGTGGTGAAGATCGATCTCAACCGCCCGATGGACGAGATCCGTGCCGAACTGTCGAAATACCCGGTGAAGACCCGTCTTTCGCTGACCGGTCCCTTGGTCGTGGCCCGCGACATCGCCCACGCCAAGATCAAGGAACGCCTCGACGCGGGCGAGCCGATGCCGCAGTATCTGCGCGACATGGCCGTCTACTACGCGGGCCCCGCCAAAACTCCCGAGGGTTACGCGTCGGGCTCCTTCGGCCCCACCACCGCGGGCCGGATGGACTCCTACGTCGACCAGTTCCAGGCCGCGGGTGGCTCCATGGTCATGCTGGCCAAGGGCAACCGTTCGGCTCAGGTCACCAAGGCCTGCGACGAACACGGCGGCTTCTACCTGGGCTCCATCGGCGGCCCCGCTGCCCGCTTGGCGCTGGACTGCATCAAGAACGTCGAAGTCCTCGAATACGCCGAACTCGGCATGGAAGCGGTCTGGAAGATCGACGTGGAGGACTTCCCCGCCTTCATTGTCGTCGACGACAAGGGCAACGACTTCTTCGCCGAAACCTCCAAGCCCATCGCCCTGCGCGTGCGTACTCGTTCCAAGGAACGCGTGTAGTCACCCGCTCCGATGCCCCGGTGTCCGCTTCGGCGGGCGCCGGGGTTTCGTCTGTTCCGGGGGCCCGGCGTCGGCTGTCACCCCGGTGTACTGTGACGCACGACATACGGTGACGGGGCCTGACAGGGGTGTGGATTGGCGAGCGGTGGAGTTCCCAGGGGGCGGGCGACGCGCAGTGCGAAGCTGGGGCAGTTCGCGGCCGGGCAGGCGGTGCGGGAGGTCGGGCGGCGGCTGTCGATGATCGGGCGCACCGATGAGGCGCGTGAGGTGCTGGCCGAGCGGTCGGCGATGATGAAGGCACAGCAGATCGTCGCGGTGCTGGGGAGCATGAAGGGCTCGGCGATGAAGCTCGGGCAGATGGGCTCGGTGCTCGATCTCGACTTCGTTCCCGTAGCGCATCGCGAGCAGTTCCGTGCACAGCTCGCGGCACTGCAGGACCGGGCACCCGCGATGCCGTTCCCGACGATGCGGCAGGTGATCGAGGACGATCTCGGCCCACTGGAACAGACCTTCGCCGAGTTCGACGAAACGTCGATCGCGGCGGCGTCGATCGGCCAGGTGCACCGAGCGCGACTGCACGACGGGCGGGTCGTCGCGGTCAAGGTGAAGTACCCCGGGGTGGACCGTGCTGTCCACGCCGATATCAGCAATCTCGAGTTCCTCGGCAAGATGGCCAGAACGGTGCTGCCGAGCATGGCCGATACGGGTGTGCTGGAGGAGGTCGCCAGCAATCTGCGCAGTGAACTCGACTACGAGCGCGAGGCTCAGACCCAGCATCGGGTCGCGCAGCGTTATCGTGGCCATCCCTTCATCACCGTGCCCGACAGCATCGGGGAATTCTGCACGCACAATGTGCTGGTAACGGAATTCGTTGAAGGGCAACCCTTTTCGCACATCCAGACGCTGCCTGCCGCCGAACGTGACCGGCTCGGCGAGCTGATCTACCGCTTCTACATCGCCGGCCTGTTCGCCGACAACGAGTTCTGTGGCGACCCGCATCCGGGCAATGTGCTGCTGGCCGCCGACGGCAAACTCGCCTTCGTCGACTTCGGCCTCTACAAGGAGATGGACCCGGCGCACGTCGAGTTCGAGCGTTCGGTCCTACGGGCCGCCGCGGAGGGCCGGGGCGACGATCTGTTCGCCGCGTGGCTGGGCCGCGGGATCATCGACCCCGATTCCGAGGTCACCGTGGAGGAGAGTCTGGCCTACGTCTGGGCAGCCACCGGCTGGCACCTGCTCGACGAGGAAGTCACCATCACCCCCGAACTGGCCACCGGCGCACTGCTTCTCGCCGTCGATCCGCGCGCGTCCGACTTCCAGGGCATGCACAAACAGCTGCTGCCGCCCGAGCACGTGTTCTCCCGCCGCGCCGACCTGTTCACCTTCGCCACCCTCGGTCAGCTGCGCGTCACCGCCAACTGGCATCAGCTGGCCCGCGAATGGCTCTACGACGAACCCCCGCAGACCGAGATCGGCCGGGCGATCGAGCAGTGGCGCCGTGGCCTCGGCGACCGGTCCGGTCGATAGAATCCGCCTATGAAAACTGTGCTCGGCCGCGTGGCCGACCGGATCCTGGTGACGATGACGGCCGCCGCGGCCGTGACCGCTATGGGCATCGGCACCACCGCCGCCCAACCCGAGCCGCGCGAACAGTTCCAATCGGCCGCAGGCACCGAAGGCCTCGACCCGCCCCTCGCCGTCGCCTACACCCTCGCCGAGCAGCAGGCCCACGCCGAGGGTGTGCCGCTGTCGATCACCTCCGGCCATCGCACCTACGAGCAGCAGGAATGGCTCTGGCAGGACGGCCTCGCCACCTACGGCAGCCCCGACGAGGCGCGCCGCTGGGTGCTGCCGCCCGAGGAGTCCACGCACGTCTCCGGGCACGCCGTCGACGTCGGCCCGCAGGTGGGGGCGCAGTGGCTGGAGGACAACGGCAACCGCTGGGGGCTTTGCCGGACTTTCGATAACGAGTGGTGGCATTTCGAGCTGGTCACCGCGCCCGGCACCCCGTGTCCGCCCCGGGTGCCGGACGCGAGTCAGCGCTAGATCAGCGCGGCGAAGAAGGTCCGGATGTCGGCGACGTGCGCGGCGGGTTCCTCCATCGCGACGAAATGGTTGCCCGGATTTCCCGACGGCCAGTGGGTGATCTTGTTGCCGTGGTCGGCGAGTTTGCGCATGAGCGGTGAACCGCCACCGTAGACACCGGTCGGCACCAGGTTCTGATCGGTGGGCCAGCCGAAACCGCCGTCGCGCAGTCCGTCGTACATCGGCCACGACGAGGTGCCGGTGGTCTGGGTGAACCAGTACAGGGCGATGTTGGTGAGCAGGTGGTCGCGGTCGATCACGTCTTCGGCGAGCTCGGCCATGGGCGTGAACTCCTGGAACTTCTGCATCATCCACGCGAGCAGCGCGACCGGTGAATCGTTCCAGCCCAGCGCGAACGTGTGCGGCGCCGCCCGCAACAGGGCGTGGTGGTCGACGCCGCCGGTCATCCACTGCTGCATGTCGGCCCACTGCGCGCGGTCCTCGGCCGACATCGCGGGCACGTCGGCCTCCGTCGGCATGCCGATCCCGCCGTCGAGGTGCACGCCGATCACGTGTTCCGGGGCGGCCAGCGCCAGGTCCGGCGCGACGTAGGCGCCGAGGTCGCCGCCCTGGGCGCCGTAGCGGTCGTAGCCGAGCCGGTCCATGAGGGTTGCCCACATCCCGGCGACCCGTGCCGTGGTCATTCCGGTGTCGCGAGGCGGCGCCGAGAAGACGAATCCGGGGATCGACGGGATCACCACGTCGAAGGCGAGCGCGGGATCGAGTCCGTGCGCGCGCGGGTCGGTGAGCGGGCCGATGGTGCGCGTGAATTCGACGAACGAGTTGGGCCAGCCATGGGTGAGCAGCAGCGGCACCGCGTCCGGCTCGGGGGAGCGTACGTGCACGAAATGGACGTCGAGGCCGTCGATCTCGGTGATGAACTGGGGGAAGGTGTTCAGCGCGGCTTCTTGTGCGCGCCAATCGAATTCGTTCGCCCAGTACCGGGCGAGCTCGCACAGGTACTCGGTGGGCACGCCGCGGTCCCAGCCCTCGCCGGGCAGCTGAGCTGCCCAGCGCGCTCGGGTCAGCCGGTCGTGCAGGTCATCGATGTCGGCCTGGGGGATGTCGATGCGGAACGGGCGAATGGTACTCATCGGGACTCCTCGTTGTCGGTGTGATGGCGACGCTATCGGCCATCTAGGACTGTTCCGGTCCTAGATGTGCGGCAGAATCGAGAACATGACCGACACCGCGGCCCGACTGCTCCGTTTGCTCTCCCTGCTGCAAATGCCACGGGAGTGGCCGGGCAGCGAACTGGCCGACCGGCTCGGCGTCACCGATCGGACCGTGCGACGCGACGTCGACCGTCTGCGCGAGCTGGGCTATCCGGTGGTCGCCGCGATGGGTGCGGCCGGCGGGTACCGGCTCACCGCGGGCTCCGCGCTGCCACCGCTGATCCTCGACGCGGACGAGGCCGTCGCGGTCGCCGTCGGCTTGAGAGTCGCTGCGGGACAGGCGGTTGCGGGCATCGAAGACGCGTCGGTGCGGGCCTTGACCAAGCTCGAGCAGGTCCTGCCCGCGAAACTGCGCAGGCGGGTGCGCGTGGTCGGTTCGGCGGTCGCGGTCCGCGCCGGCGATGGCCCCACCGTCGACCCGGAGGTCCTCACCACCTTGGCCGCCTCCGTCACCAACCGGGAACGACTCCGCTTCACCTACCGCGACGCCACCGGCACCCGATCCCACCGCCACGCCGAACCCACCGGCGTCGCCGCCGCGGGCCGCCGCTGGTACCTCGTCGCCTACGACCTGGACCGCGACGCCTGGCGCAGCTACCGAGCCGACCGCATCGAAAACCCCCAGCCCACCGGCGCCCGCACCACCCCACGCGACCTCCCCGCCGCCGACGCGGCCGACTACGTCGCAGGCCGCCGAACCGACTGGGCCACCCCCGAATACCACGTCGACGTCACCATCGAAGCGCCACACGCCCGGATCGCGGGCCGCCTCGGCGAAGAACCGGACACCCTGCACGCCGACAGCGACACCACGTGCCGCCACACCGCCACCCGAGATGACGACCCCACCTGGCTCGCCATCCAGCTGATCTCCCTGGGAGTACCTTTCCGCGTACACGATTCGCCAGAACTCACCGCGCGGCTACGCGCCCTCGCGGATCGCCTCACAGACGCATTTGCCGATTGAGCGTCCGCCCCTCACCGCCTGCGGAAAAGGAATCGTGGACAGCCCGAACCGTCGGTATTGTGAGGCTGGTGGTCGTTGATCTACGAGTGCCGTGCAGGTGGCGGAGGGAACCGTTCCAGATCTGGATCGACGATCCAGATCGTGCGTTCATTCACTATGTCGGCGACCGTGACGATGTCGGCGGATGGCCCGGAATGTCGATACGGCACGAGTACGGGTGGGTGCCTCGATCGGAGTTGACCTACATCGGAGTCGACCAGGCGCTCGCCGGAGCATTGGTCGCGCTCGATGACGCCTTCGCCCCAGTAGGTCCGCCCGCTGCGATCGAAGCCTGTCCGTGCTGCCGGAATCCGGCCGACTATGCGGTCCTGCTGAGCACGCCGCGACACCAACTCACTGGAACCGAGCTGGGCAGCTTTGCCTTCCGGGCGTTGAACACAGTCGGATCGGTCGCGGACCTGCGTTACCTGACCGGTCGCATCCTGCAACTGCTCCATACCCACGATCCGCAGATGCCCGACATGGAGGTCGTGTACAGCAAGCTTCGGCAGGCGGGCTGGGATTCGTGGCCGCAGGCCGACGCGGTCGCCGAGGTAGTGGATGCATTGTGGCGCAGCACATTTGCCGCTGCGAATCCGGGTCCTGGCATCGCTGTCGTGGTGTGCGTGGTTGGTGCGGCCGAGTCCACGATCGCTGCCCGGCTCGTGGAATGGGCGTTGCTGGATTCAGCGCCGGCGGTGCGGAATCTGCATGAGCTCGTGATACACGGTTGCCGTATCGAGGATGGCCGACTGATTCCGACGAACTCCTATTGGGACCACGGGTGGATGCCGTTCGGTGAACTGGTCGACTGGCTGAGTAACGGACCCGCCACAGACGCGGTGGTCGCAGCATTCGACCGGACAGAGGATCTCGACCTGCTCGAGCTGCTTGCCGAGGCGTACGACGTCCTCGAGCGGGGTCTATCCGTTGCCCGCGCCCCGTAGGTGAGCCGTGCACCTACGGGGCGGCCCCGGCTAGAGCGACCTGTGCGCCCAGTTGCGCGGGTTCATCGCGCTACAGCACCTGCGCACGAGGCGGGTCAGCGGCGGGTGGCGACGGCTTCGACCTCGAACAGCACGTCGGGCGTCGCCAGGCTCGCTACGCCGATGAGGGTTTGGGTGGGCGGCGTCGTCCCCCAATTCGCCTGTACAGCACCAGCAATAGGGCCGAGCTTGCTGACGTCGTGGTTCACCACATAGGTCCTGAGCTGGACGACGTCGCCGAGGGTGAGGCCGTGGGCGGCGAGGGCGGTGCCGATATTGCGGAATGTCTGGTTCACCTGCTCGGCGAAATCGGGCGAGATGACCGAGCCGTCCGGTCGTGATCCGTACTGTCCGGAGACGAGCACCAGTTCCGTTCCCGCGGGGACAGTGGCGGTGTGGCTGTAGCCGAAGGGGGTCGGGTCGTGCAGGCCGTCCGGGTTGACGATGGTGTGGGCCGTGCGGGGTGCGTGCTCGGTGTTGGTCATGCCGATGAATCTGCCAGGAATACACGACATCTTGTGTCGTGTATTCCTGGCATAGTTTTTCCTATGCGAGCTGACCGGCTGGTCTCCCTGGTGTTGCTGTTACGTCGGCACGGCCGGCTGTCGGCCGACGCCCTCGCGCGCGAACTGGAGGTCTCCACCCGCACCGTGCTGCGCGACATCGAGGCACTGTCCACGGCAGGCGTTCCGGTCTACGCCGAGCGCGGCAGGCACGGCGGTTTCGCGTTGCTGCCCGGGTTCCGGACCGAGCTCACCGGGCTGAACCACGAGGAGGCCCTCGCCTTGCTGATCGCCGGATCACGGCGTGGCGCACAGGCATTCGGTCTCGGATCCGCCCTCGCATCGGCCATGCTCAAGGTGGTCGACGCGCTCCCCGAGAGCTACCGGGACACCGCGAGCGACGCGGCCCAGCGTTTGCTCGTCGACCCGGAGATCGACCTCCTGTCACGCCGGTTGGTCGCCGAGGAATTGTCCGACACGATCATGACCGAGGTCCGGCGCGCGGTGCTCGCGGGACACAAGCTGCGCATCCACTACGCGGCCGTGGACCAGGACCCCCGATGGCGCACGGTGGACCCGATCGGCCTGGTCACCGTCCGAGGACAGGGCTACTTGCTCGCCACGAGATCCGGCGCGGACCGCACCTACCGGCTGTCGCGTGTGCGGGGGGCCGAGGAACTGGACGAACCGGCCCAGCGGCCGGATCGGGTCGATCTGGATCAGGCGTGGCAGGACCGCAGCACGCGGTTTCGCGAGGGTGGCGAGCTGATCGCCGTGGTGGTTCGGGTGAACCCGGCGCGACGGGAGGAACTGGTCGGCACCGCGCTGGCTGTTCGGAGCGAGGAAGCGGATGCGGACGGCCGGGTGCGGATGGAGGTCACCTTCCAGGATCGCAGGCACGCCGAATGGGCGATGTGGCAGCTCGCCACGAACGCGGAAGTGCTGGCCCCACCATGGCTGCGCACCGCCCTGCACCACCGTGCCGCCGCGCTCGCCACCTGCTACGAAGTGTCATCAGCCAGTTGATGAGTCGCGGGGACCGGCAGTTCAGCCCACCGACGCCGGTTCACCGGGCATGCCCGCCAGCGTCAACCCACCCTCGATGGTGTTCGGCACCCGGCGGCGGTTGGGAGAGCCGAGGGCGGTGGTGAGGTCGCCGCCGTCGTGTTCGGCGAGGAGTTCGCCGCTGTCCCAGACGAGCAGGGTTGCGCTGACGGTGTTCTCAGCGGTGGAGTGGGCCAGGTCGTAGTGCGCGCAGCCGGGGACGTGGGCATAGGTGATCCACAGGTCGTAGCCGGTCATGAACAGGTCGAGGTCGAATTGCACACTGAGGCTGAGCAATTCGCTGCGGCCGTTGTCGTCGACGCCGGCGAAGGCTTCGTCGAGGGCCAGCAGGCGAGGGGCCTGGGGGTCGGCGGAGTCGAGCATCACGTGGGCGGCGGCGAACAGCGGCAGGTGCAGGGAAACGGATTGTTCGCCGCCGGAGAGGGCGCTGTGGCGGGCGACGGTGAGCTTGTCCTCGGTGCCGTCGCCGGAGATGAGGGTGAAGGAGAAGACTCGCCAGGTGCGGTAATCGAGGGTGGCAGCGAGGATTTCGGGGTAGGAACGCTCCGGGTGCGCGGTGCGGGCGGCGCGGATCTCGGCGGCGAAGTGGGCGCGCACCGCGCCGAGGTCATCCGAGCTCAGGGCGGTGGTGTCGCGGTCGAGGAGTTTGCACACCGAGCGCGCGGACTCCGACAGGCCGTCGGCGAGGATCCAGTGCACACCGATGGTGTTGCCCGACGACATCCGCCGCTGCTTCATCTCCGCGCCCATGCGGGAGATGAGTTCGCGAGCGTCGCTGGTGCGTTCGTGGATCTGCTGGGCCAGACCGGTCAGCAGCGCGTCCTCGAGGATGCGGCGTTCGGCATCGGTGAGCAGCAGTTCCTGGTCGCGGCGGGCGGCGTCGATGCGGGCGGCGAAGTCGGCGAGGGCGGCCTGGCCGTTTTCGTCGTGGACGGCGACGACGGTGAGTCCGTCGGCAGCGTCCCAGTTCAGGCGGTAGTCGCGACCCGATGCGGTGAGCGCGGCGTCGAACTCCTGGAGTGCGCTGGTGACGGCGGACCGGGTGGACTTGCGACCGGCCTCGGTGGCGCGGACCTGGCTGGTGGCGGTGTCGAGGTCGGCGAACAGGGCGGCCACCTCATCGGGCAGCACCAGCGGATCGGTTTCCGGGCCCGCGGCGACGATGCGGTATTGCAGCTGCTCCGGGGTGGACCACGCGGCATCGCTACTGGGCCAGCGATGTTCGACCGATGCGCCGAGCAAGCTCAACAGGTCGGGGCGTGCGTAGGGGGCCAGTGAACGGACCTCGGCGAGCACCTCGGTGAGCGCGGTGGCGAGGGCTTCGTTGGCGGTGCGATAGGCGGCCTCGGCGTCGCCGACCGCTTCGATGGCGGCGTTGGCGGCCTTGCGCGCGGCCCGCTGTTCGGCCTTGGCCGCCTCGATGGCGCCACGGGCCAGGTCGAGGTCACGGTCGATGTCGGCGGCACTGGCGCCCAACGCTTCGCGCAGCGTTTCGAGCTTGCGATGCTGCTCGGTATAGCCGAGCCGGGCGGCCTCGGCCTCTTCGGCGAACGCCTCGGCCAGTGCCCGCGCTTCGTCGTGACGGTCCTCGCCCTCGCGTTCGCGTTCACGTTCGCGTTCGTGTTCGGCGCGCAGGCGGAGCAGGCCCGTGCCGGTGTTCTCGAAATGGCGGATGGCGGCGGCCAGTGCGTCGAGTTCGCGTGCCGCACGCGGGGTTCGGTGTGCCGCGGCGGCGGCGCGAACCTTCTTGTCCAAGGCCGCGACTTCGGCGACGGCCTGGTCGAGTTCGCGCTCGGCCTGCGTCGCCGCCTCCACCCGCGAACGCATCAGACCGGCGGTCTCGGCTACGGCACGCAAAGCGGAGGTCACCGCCGACGGGCGCGGCAGAGCCTTGGCGGCTGCGGACAGCGCGGCCAATTCCGCAGTGGCCGAAGCGTCTTCGGCTCGCGCGGCGTCGTGCTCGGCAGCGGCTGCCTCGATCGCTGCCTCGATCTCGGCGAGCCGGGACTCACGCCTGCGGGCTCGCGCTGTCGTACCGATGAACTCGGCCTCGGACTTGTGATGGTGGCCGACGAGAACGCCCTGTCGGAAGGACCCGGCGAGGCTGACCACGACGTGCGGTGTGTCGGCAGTGGTCAGCGCGGTGAGTGTGGCGCCGGTGCACGAAGCCGAGTGTTCGATCATCGAGGTGAGCGCGATGGAGGCCAGCACCGCGGCGACGGTCTCGGTGGGAACCGTGAGCGCGGTGGAGTCCTCTTCGACGACAAGGACATCGGCGAGCGTGCGCCCGGGGGGACGCTGGTCGACCGGCAAGGGGAGCAGGAAGTGGTCGGAGTCGACGTCGGCGGGCAGAGTCGGGCCGCAAATCCAGCTGTCGAGCAGGCCGCCGGATTGGAGCGCTGCTTCGATACCGGCCGCATCTCGCGGGGACACCGACTCGGCGAACCGGACCAGCTGCCAGAGCGGAGCGCCTGGAAGGCCTTCTCGGACACCGGCTCTGGCGGGGTGCGGTGGGGGAGCGTCGTCGCGTTGGGCGGCGATCTGCTTGCGTTCGGCGGTCAGCGCGTCGCGGCGGGCGGCGGCAGCGCTCGCGTGGGACCGGGCTTCCTGGCGGCGGGTGCGAATCTGTTCCTGTAGCGGCTCGCATCGCTCGGCCAAAACCTCTGCGGCGGAGGGAATATCCGCCACTCCCGCGCACGCGATGGCGGTGTCGAGCGCCTCGAACAAGCCCGCGGAAGGACCTCGGTCGGCCGCGGCGTCGATCCGACCCGCATCCGCCGTAGCTGCTTCGGGGTCGACCGGCCCGCTGGTGCCCGTCACGCTACCGGCGACCGCTGCGAAAACCTCGGTGTTGGTGCTCCACCAGGTGCGCAGAGCGGCCGCGGATTCGCTGCGGGCCAAGGCAACCGCTGCTTCGGCGTGGGCCACTTCCGCGGCGGCGGAGTCACGCAGTTCGATCGCGCGTTCGGCGAGGCGTTCGGAACGGGTACGGTCCGCGGCGGCGGTTTCCCACTTGCCCAGTGCGTTTCGTACCGCCCGGACGTCGGCGTCGCGCTCTTCGGCGTGGCCGCGGACCGCTGCGGTGAACTGGTCGCCGCGGCCCTCGGCGCTGGGCGGAGTCCATTCGATGCCCGCTTCTTCGGCAGCCGCGCGGACGGCGTCTTCGCCGCGAACGAGGGCGGCCGCCGCGGTGCGGACAGCCTCGGCCGCGCGCGAGGCTTCCTCGGCACGACGTTGCAGCGTGTGACCTGCCTCGGCGGCCTTGTCGCGATGGGCCGCGGCGGAGGTCTCGAGGCGGCGCACGGCATCGGCCAGGTCGTCGAGTTGCTGTTTGCCCTCGTAGGCACTGGAGCGTTGGAGGTTCTCGCGGTCGGCGATGGCCTGTTCGTAGGCGTGATCGGCGTTCTCGGCTCTGGTCTCGGCTTCGGCGCGGTCGGTGTCGCGACGGGTGCGCAGGGCTGTCGCGGCGAACAGGGCCGTGGCGGTGTTGGTGACCGCGTCGAGACGGGTGCGGAGCTGGTCGACGTCGGTTTTCGCCTGTACCGCGAGGTATTTGCGGTACACGTCGACGAAACGGCGGGTGGCGGTGTCGGCCTGGACGAGACCGTCGAGGGTCCGGCCGACCTCCTCCATATCGCTGAACGAGCGAGCGGCGTCGAGGATCAACTGCTCGTCGAGAGGGCGCAGGCCGTCGGTGAGCGCCTGGGAGAGGCCGCGCGGGTCGAGGTTCTTGGCGAGCTGGGGCCTTCGCAGGGTGAGGATCAGGTTGATCAGCTGGTCGTAGCGCTGCACGCCGAGCCCGAACATACGCGCGTCGATCGCCGCGCGATACTCGACGGGACGGTCGAGGATGGCATCGCTGCCGATCTGCTCGGCCAATTGCTTGCGGGTGAGCGGGCGGTCGTCGGGGCCGATGAGGGAGAAGTCGACCCCGGCGCGGCCGTCGGCGACGAAGTACCAGCGGGTCACCTTGTCCGAGGAGCGGGTGGCCCGCATGCCGATGCCGACGGTGACGGTCTCGGGGTCGTCCCAGCTGCCGCGCGCGAACTCCATCCACACATACGAGTAGGCCGATTCCTGCTTGCGATACAGCAGATTCGACTTCATGGTGCGTTCTTCACCGGCGAACGGGTTCAGCCTGCGCGGTTCGATCCGCCCGTCCAGCACGAACGGGAACAGCACCTCGAGCGCCTTGGTCTTTCCGGAACCGTTGGGTCCGCGCAGCACCAGCCGACCGTCGGCGAAACTGAACTCCTGGTCGCGGTAATCCCACAGGTTGACGATGCCCGCACGGGTCGGGACGAACCGCACTCCGCCGTGAATGAGTGACATGCTCAGACCCCTCCCTCTCCGGTGCTGCCGTCGGTATCGGCGGCGGTGACGAACAATTCCTCGGCCTTGCGCACCCGCACGGTGACCACCGCGCCGCGATATCTGGCCAGCGCGGGCAAGACCAGCAGCCCGTCATCGACCGGCCGGATCAGCCGCAGCTTGGCGAGCAGCGCGAGCACCTCGGTGGTGAGCCCGCCGGTATCGGCCTGCCATTGCGCGGCGAAGGTCGCGCCGTAGCGGTCGGTGAGCGCGGTGACAGTGGCGCGCACCCAGGTCTCGGCCAGGAACGGATAGGTGGCCGGTTCGTCGTCCTCGATCTCGTCGTCGACGAAATCGGTTGTGGTGGTGATGTTTTCGATGTCATCGGCGAGCGGAGCGAACACGCCCGCCGTGGGGATGGACGCGTCGAGCTGGTCGAGCAGCGCGTCATCGGCAGCGAGCGCGCCCCGACGATGGGGGACCGGGTTGTCGATATCGAGAACCGCGTCGGCGATCTCGCCGATCAGCAGCAGCGCCACCTGGGCCAGGGTTCCGGTGCCGGGGAAACGGGTATCGGACAGCCGGCCCGAGGTGTCGATCAGCGCCACCCCTTCCGCCCGGCGTTCGGCCCGCAAACCGGTGCAGTATTCGACCTCGCCGACCAGACGGTCCTGGCCCAGCAGCGCCCGTTCGGCCTCCGGCAGCTCGTCGAGATAGACGACCGGGCGCTCCACCAGTGCCCGGCGAACCCGGCGGGCCTGCTCGGGCGATGCCTGTTCGGTGTCTTCGGCCAGCAAACCGCGCACGCTGTGCAGGTGTTGCAGTGCGCGCGGGGGCCGGAACAGGGCGAACACCACCGGCCGGTCGATGTCGTAGAGGGCCTCGCCCGCCTCCGGGTCGCTGGCCCAGCCACCCGCATCGCCGTCGGCCAAGGTCAGCGCACCACGCGCACCGAGCCAGCCCACGGCGTCGACGAAGGCGTCGCGATCGGCGGCCCGCTCGGTCGACAGGTCGAGGCCCTCGATCCGGCTCGCGTAATCGGCGACGTGCTCGGCCAATTCGGACAGGGTGATCTGGTCGCCCGCCCGGCCGAGCGCGGCGAGCGCCAGCGAGAGATAGGCGTAGCGGCGGCGGTCGAAGACGCGGTCGTTGACGCTGCGGGCGGGCCGGGCGTCGTCGAGTCGGTCGTGCACCGGGTAGAGCCGGGCCGTGGTCTCGGTGACTTCCAGCCGGTAGCCGAACAATTCGGCCAGATCCTCGCGCAGTTCCGTCGCCCAGCGCCGGATCAACGGCAAGGCGATCCGATCGGGGTAGACGCGGGTGACCAGGTGGTTGGCCAGCATCATCCGAGCCGCGCGCTGATAGCTGTCCAGGGCCAGCGCGTCGATCCGTTGCCGTTTCATCGGGCCACCCCCCGCCGCGCTGAACCAGCGCGCACCTCGAGGCGCCGGTTGTTCAAGTGGAGCAGGCCCACCGCGGTGCGGATCACCGTCGACCCGTCGCACGGACGCACCGTCAACGTCACCCCGTTGTCGGAACCTGTTGTGCCGTCGACCTTTCCGCTCACCGGCACCCAGGCGGTGGAAGCCGCGTCGAGCAGGCGCAACAGCACCTCCGTCTCGCGCTGATCCAGCACGCGCTCGTGCACATTGCCCTTCGACAGCGAAGCGGCGGCGGCGGCCCGGTCCCGCTGCGCGGCCAACTGGGCCTCCCGCAACCGCCGAATGCCCGCGTCGTTGCGTGCGATCCGGGCGGGTGCGCCCGCGGTGGGTGCGCGCCCGGTCTCGGCGAGCGTTCGGGAGATCTCCAAAGGCGGTGCGTCCCACCAGGAGCGACTGGTGGGGATCAGCTCCGCATCGGGGTGTTCGAGCGACAGATGACGCGGCCTGCCCAGCCCGAATACCGCGTCGTAGAGCGCGTGCGCACCGCTCGCGGTGGGGGTGGCGACGAACCACTCGGCCAGGTGCCGCAACGCCGATTCCCGGCTGACGCCACCGCGGCGGGTCTCGGTGACCCGGCGCAACAGCGACAGCACCGCCGCGATCGCGCTCATCGTCGCCTCCCGCAGCCGGTCGGCCTCACACGTTTCGGACGACTCGGTGCCCGCGGCGACGAACCAGGTGCGCAACCCGTCCCAGCGCGAACGCCAATCCGCTTCGCGCTCATCGAAACTCAACAGCACCCGCTCGTCGCACCCGGCCGCGCGACCGATCAACTGCTCGACCCCGGTCTCCTCGACCTCGCCGATCGCCGCCGCCAGCCGCGGCGCGAACCGGGCCAGATCCAGACTGAACTCCCGCATGTGCGCCAGCAGCGCATCCTTGTGCGCGAGAAAGGATTCCGGGGTGATCTCGGTCGTGCGCACCAGATCGCCCAGCGACAGATAGAAATGCGCGGCCCGCGCGGCCATGTCGGTGAGCGCGGCGTCGAGCCTGCGCAAGGTGGTGTAGACCCGCTCGGCATCGCCGTCGCGATTGGCGGCGGCGAGCGTGCGCAGGTCGGCGAGCAGTTCGGGCAGCACGAGCCGTGACAGCGACGCGTCCTCCATCCGGGCCGCGAGCACCCCGGCCACCGCCCGGTAGGCCTGGAAGCCGGCCTGCGCGAACTGGTAGACGTAGTGCCGGTTGCGGTACTCGGCCAGGGTGGCCGCCCTGGTGCCGTCATAGCTGCGTTCGAGCACACCCCAGCGATGCAACTGCTCGAGCAGCGGACCGATCCCGGCCGCGGGCAGTGGGACACCCGCGGCCGCCTCGATCCGGCCGCCCGCCTCGGCTCTCGAAATCCACTCGGCGACGTCGTCGGCGTGCAACAACACCACGTAGGCGGCGCGAGCGCTGTCGAAGGCGCGCAGTACCCGCAGGTAGTCGGCGCGCTTCTCGGCGGTCGCGAACGAGAACAACCGCAGACGCTCGTCCCAG
This sequence comes from Nocardia sp. NPDC058518, assembly GCF_042719655.1. Lineage (NCBI taxonomy): Bacteria > Bacillati > Actinomycetota > Actinomycetes > Mycobacteriales > Nocardiaceae > Nocardia > Nocardia sp. NPDC058518. The sequence goes on along the minus strand of NZ_JBHXNJ010000013.1, from coordinate 119,997 downwards.
AGGGCGGGTACGGCGCTGGGCAGGCCGTCGGCGGAGTCGGTCACCGTAGACAGGTTAGTGGTGGCCTCCGGGGGCTCCGCCGGACCCGTCCCCGATCGGCGTGGCACCGCCGGGCGAACTCACCCGACATTGAGCGATCGCAGCTGGTCGAGGAACGATTGGGTGCGCTGATCTCCTGGGTATCGTTCGATGATCTCCCTGGCCGCCTCGCCCGCGATCCACGCCAGCGACGGCAGCGACTTGCGACCCGCGGAGAACGCCGCGACGCCCTCCTCGACCGCGCGCTCGAGATCGCGGTCGCGCACGGCGACGACAGCCAGCGTCAGCCGCGCCTCCGAGACCCGCATGGGATTGCGGACCGAACCGTCCGGTCGGGTCGAATCGCTGATCACCTGCCGGGCGTAGCGTTCGGCCAGTCGATCCTGGCCTGCCACCCGGCAGCAGTCCATCGCGTAGAAGTCGAACTTGGTGGCGTCGACGACGAAGTGGTTGTCCAGATCGGCCGGGTGGCCCATCCGCGACAGAATCGCCTTGCCCTCGTCGAGTGCGGTCTGCATCGCGCGGCGGTCACCGAGCCGGGCCCAGCCCTTGGCACGCTGCGCGGCCAGCTGCACCCCGACACTCGACGACGTGGTGCCTGCCATCGCCTTCTCCGAGACATCGATCGCGCCACGGAAGTTGCCCTGTGTCAACGCGAACCACGCCGACATCTCCGCGGCCCACCCCACGATCTCGGGATTGCCCGCTTCACGGCCGAGGGAATCGGCGGCCCGGCGGGTGGCTTCGGCACCGCCTCGGCGGCCGAGGTCGTAATCGACGCAACCCACCAGCAACGCGACCCAGCCTGCCAGTACGAGGATCTCCCGATGCTGGCTCAGGGTCAGTCTGCCGTCGAGCAGCGAGGTGATCCGGCGCAGCCACGCGGTCCCCTCGGCGTGCAGTGCGTGGGGTTCGGCGTAAGCGTATTCGCAGCACAACCGTTCGGCGGTGATCCGCACCGCGTCCAGTGTTGCGCTGTTGACGTCGGACATCCTGAGTCGTCCGATGAACTCCAAAGTGTCCATACCGGTTGCCGATAACAGCTCGTCATCCCGGTTGGGGCGGGACTTCGGGAAGAACGCGGCGGGGACGGTGTCGAACGCGGCCGCGATGATCGGCGCGTAGAACTCGTCAGGTCGCGATTCCCCGGATTCCCAGCGGCGCCAGTTGCGCAGCAGGGTACTGTCCGTCGGCAGGTTGTGGGAGGACTTGGCACGCATCGCGCGAACGGCATCGGCTTGCGACCACCCCCTCGCGTCACGTTCCGAGCGCATCCGAACAGCCCAGACGGGTCGATCATCAGTTGCGGTCACGGCGGTAGTATTCCACCAGTTAACGTTCGGCGTCCCGGATAGGGCAAGTAGATGTCATCGGATTGACATCTGCTGCCGGGGGCCGCGAATGTTCATGATGGAAGCAGGTGCTCGGCTGGACAACCGGATACCTGCTTTGCAGGAGAGCTTGCAGGGCAACGCAGTACCCCCGCGTGGCGCACCGCGCGACGCGGGGGGATCGAGTACACGACAGGTCCGACAACAGAACAGCGATCCCAATCCAACGGAGGTTCGGGTGGAAGCGTTGATCTATGGATACTTGCGGGACGATTTGGCCGATGGCCAGAGCGACCAATTGGAGGATGCGCTACGCAGCCTCGCCCGAACCGCGGGCATGTGTTTCGCCGCGACGTTCCACGAAGCACCCGCGGGTGACGGTGCGGCGTTCGCCGAGCTCACCCAGGAATTGAAGCGGGCCGACGCCCACCACGTGGTGGTGCCGTCACTCGATCACCTTGCCGGCCAGACGATTCCGCGTGACCTGCTGATCGCGAAGCTGGCGCACGAGGCGGCCGCTCAGGTGCTGACCCTGGAGCGTTAGCCATGGGATCGCACGCCTGCACCGATCCGCCATCTCGGTAGCCGCCGCGCCGGCGGCCAGACAGGCCGCCAGCGCCAGCAATCGCTGGTCGCCGAACACCGGGTACACCTGCCAGTGCAGCAGATACGCGAACAGGGAGCTGTCGGCCACCGCCACCGCCACCACGGCGACGACGGTGGGCACGCGCAGCGCGGGCAGCCAGATCAAGATCGCAATGCCTGCCATGACAAGGCGTTCCCGCTCGGTGACGCCGAAATATCCGGGCACACCAGCCAGCAGCACGGCGCTGACGATCAGCCGCTGCCAGACTGCCGTCGCCTTCGCTCCGGCCCAGCCGAGAACGAAGTACCAACAGGCCAGCGGTGAGAATGTGATTTCGCGTTCGGGATAGAGCCCGAACGAATGCCAGCGCAGGATCAGGGTGAGGCCGAGCAGGCCGAGCGCGAACCAGAACGGCGCCCGTCGCTCCCACCGGTCGATCCGGGGGATCCTGATCAGCAGCGCGCAGGCCACCGTGCAGTACACGAGTACTTCCAGGAACCACAGATGTCCCGCCGTGTCATTGCGCGGTCCGAGAATCTTGTTGAGCAGCAACACATTCTGCCAGCCGTAGTAGCCGGGTTGCCAGGCCATCGTGAGCAGTACCCAGAGTGCGGCAGGCACCGCGATCATCGCCACGGCCCGCCCGGTGAGCTGGAGTCGCCGGGCGCGTGGGGCCGAACTCACCGCGAACCGCCCGAAGTTGTAGCCGGCCACGGCCAGCAGGACGTGCGCCGCGCCCCACAGTTCGAACAGCTGGATGTGGGAGCCGAGGATGAGCACGATGCCGATGGCGCGCAACGCCGTCGAGGAATCGAGGGCCCGGCCGAAGCGGGTGCGGGTGCGTGGTGATCGGCGCAGGTCGGCGATCGAGCGCTGTGGCCAGTCGGCGGGCAGCGTGCCGAGCACGCGTTCCAGGCGTGCCGCGACGGCGACGTAACTCAGTGAATTGCCACCCAGGTCCGCGAAACTGTGTGCGGGTGAGATCGACTCGATCGGCAGGCCGAGGGCGTCGGCGTAGATCGCGCCGACATCGTCGCCGTGGCCGGCCGACGTGGTCGCGAGCGCGCGTACCGCGGGATAGTCGATCTTGCCGGTGGCCAGCCGTGGGAGTTCGTCGATGACGGTCACGCTGATCGCGGTGGTGGGCAGTCCCGATATCTCGGCGATCAGCCGCGCTGCCGCCTCTTCGTCGACTCGATGCGATGTCGCCGACGATGCCGATCGGGGGAGTGCCGCCGCGATCAGCCGGGCACCGTCGTCGGTGCATGCGGCGATGAAACCGGCTGTGGCCAGCTCTGATTCGATGCGGCCCAGGTCGATGCGCAGGCCGAACAGTTTGGCGAAGCGGCTGCGCCTGCCGACGACCTGGAACAGCCCGTCGGCGGTGCGCCGGGCCAGATCCCCGGTGCGCAGCGCGTCGACGGTGCGGCCCAGCGCCAAGTCGGCGGGGCGGTGCGCGTAGCCGAGCATCACGTTCGGGCCGTGGTAGACGAGTTCCTCGGCGGCGCCGTCGTCGACCGGTGTCAGGGTGAAATGCCCGCCCGGAATGGGGATTCCGATGCAGTCGGGGTGCTCGGCCGCCGATTCCGGTGGTAGATAGGCCATTCGAGCGGTGGCCTCGGTCTGGCCGTACATCACGAAGAACCGCCAGCCCGCGGCCGCGCCGAGCTCCGCGTACGTCCGCACCCTGGCGGGTTCGAGCCTGCCGCCCGCCTGGGTCACGTAGCGCAGATCCGGTAGCGACATCTGTGCGAAGCCGATCCGGTCCAGGAGGTCGACCGTGTAGGGCACCGCGGCGAACGAGGTGGCCCGGTGTGCGCGGAACTCGTCCCAGAATTCGGGCTCGAGCACGGAACGCTCGGTGAGCAGCAGGCTCGCACCGCGCCGCAGGTGGCTGTGGACGACCGACAGCCCGTAACAGTAGAACAGCGGCAGGGTGGTCGCCGCGCGGTCGTGCGGGCCGATGCCGAGGTACTCGGCGATGGACTCGGCGTTGGCGGTCAGGTTGTGCGCCGACAGCCGCACCAGCTTCGGCGACCCGGTCGAGCCGGAGGTGCTGAGCAGCAGCGCCAGCTCCGGATGCAGCCGGTGCGCCGACTGCGCGCGGTTCGCGACGACGCGGCCGCGATCGATGATCACGTCCGGGTCGTAGGTCGCGGCCAGTTCGCCGGTGAGCTCGCCGGTCAGCAACACCGCGCACCCCGCCTCCAGAGCGCCGAGGTAGGCGACGAGGGAGTCGAGATCGTTGCCGACCGTGAGCGCGACGAGCCGCCGGACCGGACCCAGCCCGGCGGAGAACTCAGCGACGCGGTCGCCGAGCTGGGCATAGGTCACCGGTGCGACGGGCTCGGCGGACCCGGGCCCGGGATGGTGCAGCACCGCGATGCGGTCGTCGAAACCACGCAGATGGGCGACGATCGACTGGGCCGGCATCCGAAAAAGTCTAAGCGGCGTGCCGACGGCAGCCGGGCGCTTTCTGCCCGGCGAACTCCCGATGAACGAGGGCTAGAGGCCGAAGCTGCCCGGACCGCGCCTGCGCAGGTACTTCTCGAACTCCGCCGCGATGGCGTCGCCGTCGATCTTGGCCATGGTCTCGTTGAGGTCGATCGCGGCGTCGCCGCGCTCCTCGAGGGAGCGCACGTACTCGCTGATCTCCTCGTCGCCGAGGGTCATCTCGTTGACCGCGACTTCCCACTCCTCGGCCTGTTTCGGCAGCTCACCGAGCGGAACCTCGATATCGAGGACGTCTTCGACCCGGTGCAGCAGCGCGATCGTCGCCTTCGGGTTCGGCGGTTGCGACACGTAGTGCGGGACCGCGGCCCAGAACGACACCGCGGGTACGCCCGCCTTCACGCACTGGTCCTGCAGTACTCCGGTGATCCCGGTCGGGCCCTCGTACCTGGTCTGTTCCAGACTGAACCGCTCGGCGGCCTCGGGACTGTAGGCCGAACCGGTCACCGGCACCGGGCGGGTATGCGGGGTATCGGCCAGCAGCGCGCCGAGGATGACGACGGTCTCCACCCCGAGCTGCTCGATGAACTCGAGCAGGTCGTCGCAGAAACTGCGCCATTTCATGTTCGGTTCGATGCCACGCAGCAGCACCACGTCGCGGTCGCTGCCGGGCGGGGAACACACCGACAGCATCGTCGACGGCCACTGGATCTCCCTGGTCACGCCGTCGACCTGACGGACCGTCGGCCGGTTCACCTGGTAGTCGTAGTAGTCCTCGGAATCGAGTTCGGCCAGCGGCTCGGCATCCCAGATCAACTCCAGATGTTCGATGGCTCCGCTGGCGGCATCGCCTGCGTCGTTCCAGCCCTCGAAGGCGGCAACCATGACGGGATTGCGCAACGTCGGCAGTTCCGTCTCGGGGGTCTCACTGGCATCCACCCGGTCAGCCTAGTGTCTTGTGCGAATTGTTTTGCGGTGACCGACGCTGTTGCGTGTTTCCGCCGCGGACAGTGGCGCAGGCCACTCGATTCACCCACAGTGGTCTTGTTCGTCGGGGGCGCCCTCTAGTCTTGAATCATGTCTGCGTCCTTGCCCACCGGGTTCGATACCACGCTCCTCGACACGCTGCGGCGGCGTGTCGTCATCGGCGACGGCGCGATGGGCACGATGTTGCAGGCCGCGGATCTGTCGCTCGACGACTTCCGTGGCCTCGAGGGTTGCAACGAGATCCTCAACGACACCCGCCCCGATGTGCTCGCCGACATCCACCGCGCCTACTTCGCCGCGGGCGCGGATGCGGTGGAGACCAACACTTTCGGCTGCAACCTGCCCAACCTCGCCGATTATGACATCCAGGACCGGATCCGTGATCTGTCCGAGCGCGGCACCCGGATCGCCCGCGATGTCGCCGACGAGATGGGCCCGTCCGCCGACGGCACCCCGCGCTACGTGCTGGGCTCGATGGGGCCGGGCACCAAGCTGCCGACCCTGGGCCACGCACCGTACGTGTCGCTGCGCGATGCCTACACCGAAGCGGCGCTCGGCATGCTCGACGGCGGCGCCGACGCCATCCTCATCGAGACCTGCCAGGACCTGCTCCAGGTGAAGGCCGCGATCACCGGCAGCCGCCGGGCCATGATCGCGGCGGGCCGCCGGATCCCGATCATCACCCACGTCACCGTGGAGACCACCGGCACCATGCTGGTCGGCAGTGAGATCGGCGCGGCGCTGACCGCGCTGGAACCGCTCGGCATCGACATGATCGGTCTGAACTGCGCCACCGGACCGGCGGAGATGAGCGAACACCTGCGGCACCTGTCGCGGCACGCGAACATCCCCGTGTCGGTGATGCCGAACGCGGGTCTGCCGGTACTCGGTGCCAACGGCGCGGAGTACCCGCTCACCCCCGAAGAGCTCGCCGTCGCGATGAGCGGGTTCGTGTCCGAGTTCGGTCTTTCGCTGGTCGGTGGTTGCTGTGGCACCACCCCGGAGCACATCCGCCAGGTCGCCGAGGCGGTGCGCGAGGTCGAGAAGACGTTGCCGCCGATCACCGATCGTCGTCAGCCCGAGCACGAGCCCGCCGTGTCGAGCATGTACACCGCCGTCCCGTTCGAGCAGGACGCGTCGATCATGATGATCGGTGAGCGCACGAATGCCAACGGCTCCAAGGCTTTCCGTGACGCGATGCTGGCCGCCGACTGGCAGCGGTGCCTCGAGATCGCCAAGGACCAGACCCGCGACGGCGCGCACATGCTCGACCTGTGTGTCGACTACGTGGGCCGCGACGGTGCCGACGACATGAACGAGCTGGCCTCGCGGCTGGCGACCGCCTCGACGTTGCCGATCATGCTCGACTCGACCGAAGTCCCGGTATTGCAGGCAGGCCTGCAGCATCTGGGTGGTCGGTGCGCGGTGAACTCGGTGAACTACGAGGACGGCGCAGGCCCGGATTCACGGTTCCAGCAGATCATGCGCCTGGTCTCCGAGCACGGTGCCGCCGTCGTCGCGCTGACCATCGACGAAGAGGGCCAGGCCCGCACCGCCGATCACAAGGTCGCGATCGCCGAGCGTCTCATCGATGACATCACCGCCAACTGGGGCCTGGCGGAGTCCGACATCATCGTCGACACGCTGACCTTCACCCTGGGCACCGGGCAGGAGGAGTCGCGCAAGGATGGTGAGGAGACGATCAAGGCCATCCGCGAGCTCAAGCGCCGCCGCCCGCAGGTGCAGACCACGCTGGGTCTGTCGAACATCTCCTTCGGCCTGAATCCGGCCGCCCGGCAGGTGCTGAACTCGGTGTTCATGCACGAATGTGTGCAAGCGGGTCTGGATTCGGCGATCGTGCACGCGTCGAAGATCCTGCCGATGAGCCGGATTCCCGAGGAGCACCAGCAGGTCGCCCTCGATCTGATCTATGACCGTCGCACCGAGGACTACGACCCGCTGCAGAAGCTGATGGCGCTGTTCGAGGGCGTCTCGACGGCATCGTCGAAGGCCTCGCGCGCCGAGGAAATGGCTCTGCTGCCCTTGTTCGAGCGTCTCGAGCGGCGCATCGTCGACGGTGAACGCAACGGTCTCGGTGACGATCTCGACGAGGCGATGCAGACCGTGCCGCCGCTGCAGATCATCAACGAGACCCTGCTCTCGGGCATGAAGACCGTGGGTGAGCTGTTCGGTTCGGGCCAGATGCAGCTGCCGTTCGTGTTGCAGTCGGCCGAGGTGATGAAAACCGCTGTCGCGCACCTGGAACCGCACATGGAAGCGACCGACGACGCGGGTAAGGGCCGGATCGTGCTGGCCACGGTGAAGGGCGATGTCCACGACATCGGCAAGAACCTGGTCGACATCATCCTGTCCAACAACGGCTACGAGGTGGTCAACCTCGGCATCAAGCAGCCCATCGCGACCATCCTCGACGCCGCGCAGGACAAGAAGGCCGACGTGATCGGCATGTCCGGGCTGCTGGTGAAGTCGACCGTGGTGATGAAGGAGAACCTCGGTGAACTCAACTCCAAGGGTGTCGCCGAACAGTTCCCGGTGCTGCTCGGTGGCGCCGCGCTGACCCGTTCCTACGTGGAGAACGACCTGACCGCGGTCTACGACGGCGACGTGTACTACGCCCGTGACGCCTTCGAGGGTCTGCGGTTGATGGACGAGATCATGACCGTCAAGCGCGGCGGCGGGCTCGACCCGGACAGCCCGGCGGCGATCGCGGCCAAGGAGAAGGCCGCCGAGCGCAAGGCGCGTCACGAGCGGTCCAAGCGGATCGCGGCCGAACGCAAGGCCGCCGAGACGCCGATCGTGGTGCCCGAACGCTCCGATGTGGCCACGGATCTGCCCGTGCCGACGCCGCCGTTCTGGGGCACCCGGGTGATCAAGGGTCTGCCGCTGGCGGAGTACTCGGGTCTGCTGGACGAGCGGGCGCTGTTCCTCGGTCAGTGGGGTCTGCGTGGTCAGCGGGCAGGCGAAGGCCCGACCTACGAGGATCTGGTGGAGACCGAGGGCCGGCCGCGGTTGCGCGCCTGGCTCGACCGGCTCGCCACCGAGGGTGTGCTGCAACATGCCGCCCTGGTGTACGGGTACTTCCCCGCCGTGTCGGAGGGCGACGAGGTCATCGTGCTGACCGAGCCGAATCCTGATGCGCCGGAGCGGTATCGGTTCACCTTCCCGCGTCAGCAGCGTGATCGGTTCCTGTGCATCTCCGACTTCATCCGTTCGCGTGAGCGGGCCCGGGAGACCGGGCAGGTCGATGTGTTGCCGTTCCAGCTGGTCACGATGGGTCAGCCGATCGCCGACTTCGCCAACGCGCTGTTCGCCGCCGACAACTACCGCGACTACCTCGAGGTGCACGGTGTCGGTGTGCAGCTCACCGAGGCGCTGGCCGAGTACTGGCATCGCCGGGTGCGTGAAGAGCTGACCGTCGACGGCAAGTCCGTCGCCGCCGAGGATCCCGCCGATGTGCAGGACTACTTCAAGCTCGGTTACCGGGGCGCGCGGTACTCCTTCGGTTACGGCGCCTGCCCTGACCTGGAAGATCGCGCCAAGCTCGTCGACCTGCTCGACGCGGGCCGGGTCGGGGTGACGCTGTCGGAAGAACTGCAGCTGCACCCCGAGCAGTCGACGGACGCGTTCGTGCTGCTGCATCCGGAGGCGAAATACTTCAACGCCTGAGACACTTCAGGAACAGGTGAACAGGCGTCGGCAGATCGGATCGGCCCCGCGGGCCGGTCCGATTGTCGTTGCGGCGCTTGTGAGTCTGGTCACGATGCGGCGCTGGGTCCATGGACCGGGCTGTCCCGCAACAGGATCGAAGCAGTTCAGCACGTAGGATTTTCCAAAGTTTCATCCCGCTGTGGCGCGGAGGGCGAGACGACTCAGCGGTAAGCAGGAGGGGCACAGAATATGACATCGGATCGGTTGATCGCGGGACGCTATCGACTCACCGACCCGATCGGCACGGGCGCGATGGGAGTCGTGTGGCGCGCCACCGACGTCCGGCTGCGGCGCACCGTCGCGGTGAAGCAGGTGCTGCTCGCGCCCGGTCTCACCGGATCGCAAGCGCTGGAAGGGAAACTGCGCGCGATGCGGGAGGGCCGGATCGCGGCCCGCCTGCACCACCCCAACGCCATCACCGTCTTCGATGTCGCCGAAGAGGACGGCCAGCCGTGGCTGGTCATGGAATACATGAACGCGCCGAGCCTCGCGGTGAAGCTGGCAGGCGGGGTGACCCTGCCGCCGATCGCGGTGGCGGGGATCGGCGCCCAGGCCGCCGCGGCGCTGTCGGCCGCGCACGATGCCGGGATCATGCACCGCGATGTGAAACCGGCAAACCTGCTCGTCGGCGACGACGGCACGGTCAAACTCACCGACTTCGGCATCTCGCACGCGACCGGGGACGTCACCGTCACCGCCACCGGGTTCCTGGCGGGCACCCCCGCGTACCTGGCGCCCGAGATCGCGCGCGGCGACAACCCCAAGCCCGCCGCCGACGTGTTCGCCCTCGGCTCGACGCTGTACGCCGCCTCCGAAGGCGCGCCGCCGTTCGGTGAGGGCGACAACCCCCTGGCTGTGCTGCACGCCGTCGCGCGCGGTGTGGTGCCGGAGCCGAAGAACGCGGGCCCCCTCGCGCCGGTCCTGATGTGGCTGCTGACCGCGTCCGCCGATGACCGGCCGACGATGGCGCAGGCCCGCACAGCGCTGGAAGACGTTGCGGCGGGCCGGGTTCCGGCACTTCCCGCCTCCGCGACGAAGATACTGCCGGTGAGCGAGGCGGTGACGACGCCGACCCCGCAGCCCGCGAACGGGGGAGCGGTGGCGAAATCCGGTGCGGCCGCACTGTTCGGCAGCGGCCTGGCCATGAGGATGGCGGCCCGCTCGGCCTTCTCGGGACGGAACTCGACGGCGGAGGCCACGGGCACACCGGCATCGGGCGGGGTCGGGTCGGCGGCCGGCGCGGTCGGTCACGCGGCCGCAGGCGATCCTGGCTCGGTGCGGCCGCGCGACGCCACGTCGCCGAACTCGAGCGGTGTCGAACGTGCGGGCGCTGAGGCGGATACACGCGCCCGAGCCGCAGCTGGGCCGACGCAGGCCTCGACCACTGGCCTCCATCCCGCGTTCCCCGCTCCGCCGTCGCGCACCGACCGCGCGAACAACAGCCGCGCCGTCCTGTTGCTGGCCGCGGCCGTCGCTGCCTTCACGGTCATGCTCGTCGTGCTGGTGGTCACCCGCGACCGGGGCGGCGAGCCCGATCAGCAGGCGCAGATCCCGGCATCGCCGGTCACCGTCACGACCATGGTCGACGGCAAGGTGAGCACCGTCGTCATCGTGCCCGAGCAGGAGACGATCACCGTGTCCGCCCCACCCGCGGCCGTGCCGAGCGGTGCGACCCCGACCAGCACCTCGGCCAAGCCCACCCCCACCACCCCGAATCCGACCAGCACGACCATCACCACCACCCCCTTCGGCCCGCCCACCCCGGATCGGATCAACCAGTTCATCGCCGGGTACTACGGCATGCTCCCCGGCAATATCGGCGGGGCGTGGGCGCAGCTCGCTCCGGGCTACCAGTCGCAGACCGGTGGGTTCGGCCAGTACTCGTCGTTCTGGTCGTCGGTGCGGTCGGTGACTGTCGGCTCGATCACTCCCAACGGGCAGAACCGCGCGGTCGTCACCCTCACCTACCACCTGACCAATGGCACCGTGACCTCGGAGAACCGCTGGATCCAGGTCTCCGGCGACGCGGGCAACCTCCAGATCGCCGGATCGGGCGTCTGAGGCCGACCCGTTACCCTGAACGGGGTCCGGCGACTGCCGGTCACCAGAGGTGATGTGCGACGAGAACGAGGCGAGAAACAGGTGAGCGCGCGACCGGCCGCGGTGTTGTGGGACATGGACGGCACGCTGCTCGATTCGGAGAAGCTGTGGGACATAGCGGTTCGCGAACTGGCCCGTGAGCACGGCCGCGAGCTGACCGACGAGGTCCGCCACGCCCTGATCGGCGCCTCCGGCCCGAACGCGCTGCGCATGCTCTTCGACGGCATCGGCCTTGACCCGACGCCGGCGACGATCGCCGAGGCGGGGGAGTTCCTCGAGCGCCGGGTCACCGAGTTGATGCTCGGCCCGATCCCGTGGCGTCCCGGCGCCAAGGACGCGCTGGCGATGGTGCGCGAGGCGGGTATGAAGTGCGCGCTGGTGACCAACACCAAGCGCTCGCTCACCGAATACGGCCTCGATACCCTCGGCCGCGATTTCTTCGACACATCCGTCTGCGGTGACGAGGTGGCGCACGGCAAGCCCGATCCGGCCATCTACCGCCGCGCCGCGGAACTGCTCGAGGTCGACCCGCGTGACTGTGTCGCGATCGAGGATTCGCCGACCGGATCGCTCGCCGCGCAGGGCGCGGGCTGCGGTCTGATCGTGATCCCGTGCGAGATCGCGGTTCCCGAGGCGCCGGGGCGGGTATTCCGGGAGTCGCTGGTCGGTTTGTCGGTTACGGATCTGCGCGCCGCCCTCGACGCCCGCGTCTGAAAATTGTGAGGGCTCACCGAGATAGGGCGAAATAGCCTACCGTGATAAGACCGAAACCTGGGTGGAATCCGCGAAAACGGTTGCCGCACAGTTGATTTCGCACGGTTGTGATCTTCCCGGGATACGCCCGATTTGTCGAAACCGCGAGCGCGCGCCCGAATATTCCCGCAAACTGGGTACATGACGGGCACGCGGGGGCTTGACGAAATCGTCGACATCGCACGGTATCCACTCACCGATCTCGGTGGTTCGGGCAGGCAGGCGGCCATCGAGGCCGCCCGCGCCGAGCTGGCCGAGGACGGCTGTACGGTCCTGCGTGAGTTCATCCGGCCGCAGCTGCTCGATACGCTGCGCGCCGAGGGAGAGGCGATCGCACCGCACGCCCATTACAAAGTGGAGCGGGTCAATGCCTACAACATTCCCCTCGACGCCGACCTGCCCGCCGACCATCCGGCGCGGATCGTGCTCGACCGCGGCAATGCCTTCGTGGCCCGCGATCGCATCCCCGCCGAAGCGCTGATCCAGCGTCTCTACACCGATCCGGTGTTCCAGCGGTTCGTCGCCGATTGCTTCGAACTCGACGATCTGCACGAATTCGCCGACCCCCTCGCGGGTTTGTGCCTGAACGTGGTCGAGCCGGGGATGTCGCATCCGTGGCATTTCGACACCAACGAATTCACCGTGAGCATGCTCACCCGCAAGCCCGAAGCCGGCGGCGTGTTCGAGTACTGCCCCAATATCCGCGACCCGCACGCCGAGCACCTCGACGACGTGCGCGACGTGCTCACCGGTGACGGCGCCCGGCTCATCCGCGCGCTGGAACTGCGCCCCGGCGATCTGCAGCTGTTCAAGGGCCGTTTCTCCCTGCATCGCGTCACCGAAGTGGCCGGTGTGAGCCAACGACATTCGGCGATTTTCGCCTACACGGACCGACCAGGGGTGATCGGCACGGTCGAACGCACCAGGCAGTTGTTCGGCCGTGTCCTGCCCGACCATGTGGCCGCCGCGGCCGACGCCGTCCGAGGTGACCGACTGCTCGACTGAGAGGAACCGCCCATGTCCGTTCCGTTGCACACCACCGGCAAAGCATCCTTCGACGACATCTACGAAAGTCCCGATCCACGCGCGTATTTCGCGCGCATGAACGAGCTGGACTACCGGATCCCGGAACTGGCGAAGCCGCTCTTCGCCGAACAGCTGCGCCAGCTGCGGGCCGCTCGGCCGGACCGGATCCCGACGGTCCTCGACCTCGGGTGCTCCTACGGGGTGAACGCGGCCCTGCTGCGCAGCGACACCACCGTCGACGAATTGGCCGGGCACTACCGCGATCACGCCGATACCGACAAGGTCGGGCTGATCGCGGCGGACCGGGAGCGGTTGCGCGGCGATCTGATGCCCGACGTACGCTTCATCGGGATGGACGCCGCACGCCCGGCGCTGACTTACGCCCACGCCGCCGGACTCCTGCACGACTACGTGCACGCCGACCTCGAGGCCACCGAGCCCACCGAGGCGCAGCGACGTGTGCTCGCCTCCGCCGATCTGGTGATCTCCACCGGATGCGTCGGCTACATCACCGAGAAAACCCTGTCCAGGGTCGCCCAAGCCGATCCACGCAAGCGACCGTGGATGGCGCATTTCGTGTTGCGGATGTTCGATTTCGGTCCCATCGCCGAGGAACTGGCCGCGCTCGGCTATCGCAGCGAGCAGCGTCCCGGTATGTTCCAGCAGCGGAGGTTCGCCTCGGCACAGGAACGCGAACAGGTGCTGGATGCGTTGGCGGCCAAGGGAATCGACACCACCGACCACGAAGCCGAAGGCTGGCTCTACGCCAACCTGTTCCTGTCCCGCCCGCATCCCATCGAGACCTGAGGACTTGGATTGAACCAACCCACGTTCGCCGCCGAAGACACGCTGCCCCGGGTACCGCTGCCGACACTGGACGACAGTTGCGCGCGGTTCCTGCAGTGGTGTCAGCCCCTGCTCGGCGCCGAGGAATACGCCACCACCGAGGGCGCGGTAGCCGAGCTGCTGCGCCCCGGTGGGGCGGGGCGCGCCCTGCATGCCGCGCTGGCCGAATACGACGCCACCCCCGGCGTCGGCAGCTGGCTCGACGAATTCTGGCCGTCACGGTATCTGGGCCGTCGAGACCGGATCGCGTTGAACGCCAACTTCGTTTTCCTGTTCCGTGACGACACCCCCCTCGCGGCGTCGACCGTCGCCGGGCAGACCGAGCGGGCCGCCGCGATCATCGGGGCGGCAGTCGACTACAAGCTGGCGCTGGACGCGGAGACGATCGCGCCGGTGACCCAGCGCGGGCAGGCGCTGTCGATGTGGCAGAACAAGTACCTGTTCTCCGAGACCCGGATTCCGGGCGAGATCCAGGACAGTGTTCGCAAGCCCTACAGCCCGGAATGGCCGGGGCCCTCGGATGCGCGTCACATCGCGGTCTTCTACCGCGGCAACATCTTCCGGATGGACGTCATCGGGGGCGACGGCGCGCCGTACGCGTTCGACGACGTGGTCGACGGGCTGCGCGCGGTGATCAAGGGCGGCACCAAGCCCGCCGCGACCGACACCTCGGTCGGGCATCTCACCACGAAGGCCCGTGCGGCATGGGCGCGCAGCCGGGAAGTGCTGCGCACCGAGCCCGCCAACGTCGAGGCGTTCGACGCGGTGGAGACGGCGCTGTTCTCGGTGTGCCTGGAGGACTTCGCGCCCCGCGACGAACTGCACGCCTGCGACCAGCTGCTCCACGGTGACAGCGGCAACCGCTACTTCGACAAGTCGGTGTCGTTCATCGTCTTCGCCGACGGTCAGGCCGGCATCAATATCGAGCACTGTGGGCTCGATGGCACCACCGTGCTGTCGTTCGTCGACGCGCTGCTCGAACGGAGTTCCCAGGACCACGCGGCCACCAGCGGGGCGCAATCGCAGGGACTGCCCTCGGTGGAGCCGATCGAGTTCGTGCTCGACTCGGCCGCGCGCGCCGACATCGCCGCGGCGGGGGCCGACTTCGCCCGCTTCGCCGCCGATACGGCCACCTCGCTGGTGTCCTTCGACGACTTCGGGACCGGCGAGGCCAAGAAGCTCGGCATCTCACCCGATGCCTTCGCCCAGCTCAGCTACCAGCTCGCCCACCGGCGCAGCAAGGGGCTCACCGGCGCGACCTACGAATCCATCGCCACCCGGCAGTTCCGCAACGGTCGCACCGAGGCCATGCGTGTGGTGACCCCGGAGATGGTGGCGTTCGTCGACGCGATGGTGTCCCCGGACACCGACACCGAGACCAAGCTGGCCGCGGCGCGCACCGCCGCGTCCGCCCACGTCGCGCGGGCGAAGGAATGCCAAGCCGGGCAGGCGCCCGAGCAGCACCTGTGGGAACTGGAGTGGATCCAGCGCCGCCGCGGCGAACAGCTCGGCGTCGCCGACGAGCGGATCGCGCTGTTCGACAGCCCCGGCTGGACGGTCATGCGCGACGACTACCTGTCGACCAGCTCGGCCCCGTCGAAGTACATCCGCTACTTCGGTTTCGGCTCGACCAGCCCCCGCTGCATCGGCATCGCCTACGTGCTGCTGCCGGATCGGTGGAACATCTACCTGGCCACGCCGAAGTCGGTGTCCGACCAGATGTACGCCTTCGCCGACCACCTCCGCACGTCCGTAGCCGACCTGCGCGAACTGCTGTCCGAACCGGCGTGATCGTTTCCCGGCGTGCCGCAGCTCGCGGTGCGCCGGGAAAACCGCTGGGTCGGGTATGAAACAATCTCTACTCGTGAAGAACTTCGAATCCCTGTTCGCCGAGCTGACCGAGCGTGCCCAGACCCGTCCCGAGGGGTCTGGCACCGTGGCCGCGCTGGACGCAGGCGTTCATTTCCAGGGTAAGAAGGTCCTGGAAGAAGCCGGTGAGATCTGGCTGGCCGCTGAGCACGAGAGCGATGAAGCGCTCGCCGAGGAGATCTCCCAGCTGCTGTACTGGGTCCAGGTGATGATGCTGGGTCGTGGGCTGAAGCTCGAGGACGTGTACCGACATCTGTGACGGCTGATCCGTCCGGATGACACCTCCTCCACTTCCCCCGAAAGGACCCCCCTCCCATGTTGCGCGTCGCCGTCCCCAACAAAGGCTCGCTCTCCGAATCCGCCACCTCGATCCTGAGCGAGGCCGGATATCGCAAGCGGACCGACTCCCGCGATCTGACCGTGCTCGATCCCGCCAATCAGGTCGAGTTCTTCTTCCTGCGTCCCAAGGACATCGCCATCTACGTCGGCTCCGGTGAGCTCGACCTCGGCATCACCGGCCGCGACCTGGCCCTGGACTCCGGCTCCCCGGTCAGCGAGCGACTGTCGCTCGGTTTCGGCCGCTCCAGCTTCCGCTACGCGGCCCCCGCCGGTGAGGACTGGAAGGTCGAGGATCTGGCGGGCAAGCGCATCGCCACCTCCTACCCGAACCTGGTCCGCGCCGACCTCGCCCGCTTCGGGATCGAGGCCGAGGTGATCCGCCTCGACGGCGCGGTCGAGATCTCGATCCAGCTCGGTGTCGCCGACGCCATCGCCGACGTGGTCGGGTCCGGTCGCACCCTGCGTCAGCACAACCTGATCGCGTTCGGCGAATCCCTGTGCGACTCCGAAGGCGTCCTCATCGAACGCACGGGTTCGGACCGCGACGACCGCGCCCGCAACCAGCTCATCAACCGCATCCAGGGCGTCGTCTTCGCCCAGCAGTACCTGATGCTCGACTACGACTGCCCCAAGTCCCTGTTCGACCAGGCAGTCGCCATCACCCCCGGTCTCGAATCACCCACCGTGTCCCCGCTGACCGACCCCGACTGGGTCGCGGTGCGCGCCCTCGTTCCCCGCAAACAGGGCAACGAACTCATGGACCGCCTCGCCGACCTCGGCGCCAAGGCCATCCTCGCCACCGACATCCGCTCCTGCCGAGCCTTCTGAGCCGTTCCGTCCGAGGCCCCTCACCTGTGTTCACCCAGGTGAGGGGCCTCGGTCTTTCGGCGCCTGAACCTACTTCGCCGAGAGACTCTCGAGCGCCTCACGCACGAAACACAACGGGCAAATCGGGTCGAACGGCGCAGTCGGTGCGCCGCCGATGATGGGTTCGGCCACGACCGGCGCCGCTGCCGAGCTAGCCGAGGCGACGGTCGGATAGGTTCCCATCGCCAGCGTGATAGCGGCAAGAGCCACGGCCCTGAACAGAGTGCGGTTCATTTCTTCTCCTCAACTCGGTGGAAACCACCCCAGGGGACGGCAGAGCAGTCCGAAGGTAGTCGTCTTCGGTGCGCCCGGTCGTTACCGCCGACGGGTATTCCGCCGCGGGTAGGCTGGAATCGCGGATTTGTCCGGACAATCAGTGATCGGGGCGAAAATGTCGAACAAGAACGAGCAGGAAGAAAAGATCGAGAAGGAGCAGGTCGAGCGCGAAGAAGAGCGGCGCCGCCTGGAAGAAGAAGAGGAACGCCGCCTGCGGTAGTTTCCGCGCGGGAGTTGCTCGCGACCGCAACGATCGATTCAGGGTGAGTTCAATCGGTGTACTCCCCGGATCTCGTTGCTACCTTGCGTTTCTCTGAAGAGGAACGCGAGGAGTCACCGTGTCGCAGACACCGCCCGAGCCACGGCCGGGCAGCGCATTCACCTGGAACGAAGACTGGTTGGCTACCGTCGTCGGGCTCGTCCTGATCGGCCTTGTGCTGGTCGGGGCCATCCCGGATTGGCTGGTGCCGTGATGGGGGAGACGCGGACGACGTCGGAAACCGCGGCGTTGCAGGCGAACTCGCGGCCTACGGCGCGCGATATCGTGGCGGGGATTCTGCTGGTGCTCGTACTGGGCGCGTTGACCAGGTTCTTCGACACCCATGTTCCGCAATGGGCGGCGGATACCCCCTTCAAGCGGGTCGCGAAGACGGTCGAGTATCCGGTGTACGCGATCGCGATCGGGTTGATCGGCAATGTTGTACTGGGCAAGATCGGTCTGCGGGAACGGCTTTCGGCCGGGTTCCGGACCGAGTTCTTCATCAAGACCGGTGTGGTGCTGCTCGGTGCGTCGATCAACCTGAAGATCCTGGTAACCGCCGCCGCTCCGTCGATCGTGCAGGCGCTGGCATTGATCACCATCGTTTTCGGGTTCACCTGGTGGTTCGGTGGGGTGCTCGGGCTCGACGACAAGCTGCGGGCGCTGCTGTCGTCGGCGGTGTCGATCTGCGGGGTGAGCGCGGCCATCGCGGCGGCGGGTGCGGTGCAGGCCCGGCGCGAGCAGATCGCCTACGCGGCGTCGCTGGTGATCATCTTCGCGCTGCCGTCGATCTTCCTGCTGCCCTGGCTCGCTGATGTTCTCGGGCTCTCCGATGTGGTGGCGGGCGCGTGGATCGGCGGCAACATCGACACCACGGCCGCGGTGGCCGCCGCGGGTGCGCTGGCGGGTGAGGAGTCGTTGCAGATCGCGACGATCGTCAAGACCACCCAGAACGCGCTCATCGGTCTCGTGGCGATCGCTCTCACCGCCTGGTTCGCGTTCCGTGTGGATCGCACCGAGGGTGCCGCGCGTCCGAGCATCGGTGAATTCTGGTCCAGGTTCCCGAAATTCGTGCTCGGGTTCATCGCCGCCTCGATCATCGGCACGCTGTATCTCCAGTCGGTCGACAAGAAGACCGGTGCCGCGCACATCGCCATCATCAACGACCTGCGCACCTGGTTCCTGATCCTGGCGTTCGTCTCCATCGGCCTGGAATTCTCGCTGCGTGGGCTGCGCGAAGCGGGGTGGCGGCCGATCGCGGTCTTCGGATCGGCAGTGCTCGTGAATCTGGCTGTCGGCCTTGGTCTTTCGGTGCTGCTGTTCCGCGACTTCGCCGTGTGACATGCCCGGCGTCGATCGCGGTCACACGTCTTCGGGGAGGCGTTCTGTCACCAGATCGGCAGGAACCGCGGCCTGAACTGGCCAGCCCGGGTACGGCGGCGGCGTGCCGCCGTACTCGGGGCACAGGGGTTTGAAATCGCAGAACTTGCACATCGAGTTGCGCGTCGCCGGGAAGTCCCCGGTCTTGCCCGCGTCGATGATGGCCTGCCAGAGCGCGGTGAGAATGCGCTGGAAGCGATCGAGTTCCTCGCGCTCGGGGGTGTAGGTGAGGATGTTCTTGTCGGCCAGATAGATCAGGCGCAGCTGGGCCGGGACGATGTCGCGGGTGCGCAGGATCATCAGCGCGTAGAACTTGAGCTGGAACAGGGCGCGCGCTTCGTGCATCGGTCCGGGTGAGCGACCGGTTTTGTAGTCGACGACCCGCAGCAGGCCGTTGGGTGCCACATCGATCCGGTCGACGAAACCGCGCAGCGGAATATCGCCGTGGGGGGGGGGCGGGCGCCGCGGCGCCCCCGCGGGGGGGGCGGCTAGGCGCGGGCGCGCGGCCGCGGCGAGGCGCGCGACACCGCTGGGGGCCCC